>DAOUJZ010000016.1:0-63711 GCA_034421955.1 Dehalococcoidia bacterium
AAGCGGGCGCACAGCGAGTCCGAACAGGCCCCACGTGAGCGGGGCCGCGGTGAGAGCGGACGCGGAGCGCGGCGCCGAATATCACTCCCGAGCCTCGGCCCGAGTCCGACGCCCTCCGGGCGCGGCGGTAGGCGTCGACGGACTCGCCCAACGTTAACTGGGCGGCCCGGACTCGCGAACGCGCCTCCGGGCGAACCGAGCGCCACGCCGGGTGAAAATGCCGGCGGGGAACACCAGGGTGGTACCGCGGGAAGCGCACAGCTCTCGTCCCTATGGGGCGGGGGCTTTTTTGTTGCTCCCACGCGCGCCGCGGCGACGGCGCCAAGTCCAAAAGGGGTCTTCAACATGTTCAAGCAGGTCGACGCCAGGGTGGATTTTCCAAAATTGGAGCGAGAGCTTCTGCGGTGGTGGGACGACAACGACATACCCCGCAAGTACCGCGAACGAAACTCCGGCGCGGACAAGCGGTACTCGTTCATTGACGGCCCCATCACGGCCAACAACCCCATGGGCGTACATCACGCCTGGGGCCGCACCTACAAGGACCTGTTCCTGCGGTTCCGCAATATGCAGGGCTACAGGCAGCGCTTCCAGAACGGGTTCGACGGCCAGGGCCTGTGGATCGAGGTCGAGGTCGAGAAGGAGCTCGGCTTCAAGTCCAAGCGCGACATCGAGGCCTACGGCATCGACAGGTTCGTGGACCTGTGCAAGGAGCGCGTTCGCCGCTTCTCCGACGTCATCTCGTCGCAGTCCCAGCGCCTCGCCTACTGGATGGACTGGGACGACTCGTACCACACGATGGCCGATGAGAATAACTACACCATCTGGCAGTTCCTGAAGAGATGCCACGAGCGCGGCTGGCTGTACGAGGGCCGCGACGTGATGCCGTGGTGTCCCCGCTGCGGCACCGGTCTGTCGGAGCACGAGATAGTGACCGAGGGCTACAAGGAGATAGTCCATCCGGGCCTGTACGTCAAATTCCCTCTCCTCGATGAGGACGCCTCGCTGTTAGTGTGGACGACCACGCCCTGGACGCTCACGTCCAACGTGGCCGCCGCCGTCCACCCGGAGAAGACCTACGTCAAGGCCCGCGCCGGCGAGGACACCGTGTACCTCGTCAAGGCGTTGCTGCCGCTGCTGCGCGGCGAGGCGGAGACGCTGGCCGAGATGCCGGGCAGCGACCTGGTAGGCCGCGCCTACCGCGGACCGTTCGACGAGTTGACCGCCCAGCGCGGCGTGGAACACCGCGTCATCGCATGGGATGAGGTCAGCGAGACGGAGGGCACCGGCATCGTCCACATCGCCCCCGGAGCGGGCAAGGAGGACTTCGCGCTGGGCAAGGCGCTGGGGTTGGCCACCATCGCGCCGCTGGACGAGTTCGGCGACTTCGTAGAGGGGTTCGACTGGCTCACGGGCGTTAGCGTCTACGACGTGAACAAGCCCATCTACGTCAGCCTGCGGGAAAAGGGCGTGTTCTTCCGGCTCGACCAGTACTCCCACCGCTATCCGGTTTGCTGGCGGTGCGACTCCGAGTTGGTGTTCCGACTGGTCGATGAGTGGTTCATATCCATGGACGAGCTGCGGCACCAGATAGCCGACGTCACCCGCAACATTCGCTGGATTCCGGCCTTCGGACTGGAACGCGAGCTGGACTGGCTGCGCAACATGGACGACTGGATGATCTCCAAGAAACGTTACTGGGGCCTGGCATTGCCAATATTCAAGTGCCGCTGCGGCCACTTCGACGTCATCGGCAGCGAGGAGGAGCTGAAACAGCGCGCGGTCGAGGGCTGGGACGAGTTCAGCGGCCACTCGCCGCACCGCCCGTGGATCGACGCCGTGAAGATCGACTGCTCCAAGTGCGGTGTTCCCGTCTCCCGCATCGCGGACGTGGGCAACCCCTGGCTGGACGCCGGCATCGTGTCGTTCTCCACGCTGCGCTACCGGCAGGACCAGGACTACTGGCGGGACTGGTTCCCCGCCGATTGGATATCGGAGAGCTTCCCGGGCCAGTTCCGCAACTGGTTCTACTCTCTGCTCACCATGAGCACCGCTCTGGAGAACTCAGAGCCGTGCAAGACGGTGTTCAGCTACGCGCTGATGCGGGACGAGAACGGCGAGGAGATGCACAAGAGCAAAGGCAACGCCATCTGGTTCGAGGACGCCGCAGAGCAGATGGGCGTGGATTCGATGCGCTGGCTGTACACCCGGCAGAATCCGGCGCTGAACGTCAATTTCGGGTTCCGGTCCGCGGACGAGGTGCGCCGCCGATTTCTGATTCCGCTGTGGAACGTCTACTCCTTCTTCGTGACCTACGCCAACATCGACGAGTTCGACCCGTCGACGCCGGCGCCGGAGGTGGGCAGACGCCCCGAGCTCGACCGGTGGATCATATCCGAGCTAAACATACTGGTGAGGGAGATGACCGTCGCGCTTGAGAATTTCGAGCCGGAGCGGGCGAGCCGGTCCGCCGAGCGCTTCGTCGAGTACCTGTCCAACTGGTACGTCCGGCGGAGCCGCCGGCGGTTCTGGAAGTCCGACGCCGATGAGGACAAGCTGGCCGCCCACTCGACGCTGTACGAGTGCCTGGTCACGCTCGCCAGGCTGCTGGCGCCCGTCGTGCCGTTCGTGTCCGAGTCGATGTACCGCAACCTGGCGGCGAACGGCGCCGGGGGCCGCGAGAGCGTGCACCTGGAGAGCTACCCGGTTTGCGACGAGGGCCTGGTGGACGAGGAGCTTGCCGAGGCCACCCGGCTCGCCATGCGGCTGTCGAGCCTGGGCCGGGCGGCACGCAGCAAGGCCGGCCTGAAGGTGCGCCAGCCGCTGGAGAGCGCGCTGGTGGTGCTGCGCTCGCCGGAAGAGACAGCTCGGTTGGACCAGGTAGTCGCGCAGGTGCGCGACGAGCTCAACGTCAAGAGCGTGTCGACCATCGCCGACGAGTCCGAGGTGATGGAATTCAGCGTGCAGGCCAACATGCCGCTGCTGGGGCCCAAGTACGGCATGGAGATGCGGTACATCGTCGAGGGCCTCAGGAGCGCCGACGCCCGCGCCGTCCGGTCCAGGGTGCTGGCGGGCGAGACGGTGGACGTCGAGGGCTACGACGTGCTGCCGGAGGAGATCCTGGTGAACTCCGCCCAGCGTGAGGGCTATTCCGTCGCCTCGGAGGGCGGCTATACGCTTGCCGTGACCACCGTCGTGAGCCGCGAGCTGGCGCTGGAGGGCATGGCACGCGAGCTTGTCCACCAGGTGCAGAACCTCCGCCGCGAGGCAGAGTTCGACATCGCCGACCACATCGTCGCCTACTACCGCTGCGGCGACACGCTGCGCGAGGTGCTGGCCGCTCACGGCGACTACGTGCGCCGCGAGACGCTCAGCGACGAGCTCGTCGACGCGGACGCGCCGGGGGACGCGCACACGGCCGCGCTCAGCGTGGACGGCGAGGAGATCACCGTGGGCCTGGTGCGCGTGTAGTCCTCGTCACCCCCATCCTAGCCTTCCCCCTGCGAGGGGGAAGGGACAGTACTGAAGGCTTACTCGCTCCCGAGCCTGGCCAGGCCGAACGGCTCTAGGGGGGCGGGGTCGCCGGTGGCGAGGTACTCGGTCACGAGCTGGGCCGTGCCCGGCGCGAGCATCACGCCCGCCGCGTCGTGACCGGACGCGATTATCAGACCGTCCCGGCCGGGGACGGGGCCGATGATGGGGAGGCCGTCGGGGGAGGCGGGACGCACGCCCGCCATCGCGCCGGCGAACTCGGCGTCGCGCAGCAGCGGGAAGGCGCGCGCGGCGTCCGCCAGCAGCTCCGCGACGGCGTCCGCGGTGACGCGGGTGTCGAACTCGCCCTCGTGGCGTGTGGCTGCCACAAGTATGCTGCCGTCCGGCTGCGGCATAACATAGCGCCCGTAGTCGCGCACCGGCATGGTGGGCATGAAGCCTGGCTTCCGAAGGAGCAGCCGCTGGCCTTTCGCGGGCCGCACCGGCAGCGGCTCCGGCAGCCAGCGGCCCGCCAGTCCGCTCCAGGGTCCCGCCGCGAGCACGACGTGGCCGGCGTACAGGCGGCCCTCGCTCGACTCCACGCCCACGACGCGGTCGCCCTCAGTGAGCAGGCCGCCGACCTCCACGCCCTCGGCGAGGCGCGCGCCGAACACGCTCGACGCCGCGTTGGCCATGGCGCGGACGAACGAGCGGCCGTGCACGAAGCCCTCCCGGGGCGAGTAGACGCCGCCGAGCGCGCCCGGCGCGACGTGCCGCTCCAGCTCCAGCACCTCGTCCGCGTCCACCCAGCGCACGTCCAGCCCGAGCTCGCCCTGCCAGGCGAGGCCGTCTCTCAGCGTCCGCTCGTCGGAGTCGGTGCGGGCGACGTTGAGGATGCCGGACTGGCGGAAGCCGGTCGAGATGCCGGTATCGGTCAGGGCCTCGGTCAGGCGCGGGAACTCGCGGAGGCTGGCGAGGCCGAGCGCCATCGCGGCCTCGTGGGTGTGGGGCACGTGCCACAGCGGGCCAACCACGCCCGCCGTGGCGCCGGACGCGCCCCAGCCGAGCTCGCGCTGCTCGAACAGGACGCAGGCGAAGCCGCGCATCGACAGGTACAGGGCGATGGCGGCGCCGATCACGCCACCGCCGACAATCGCGACATCAACCGTCCTGGCCACGGTGCGGGTCTCCTTTAGCCCTCAAGGGCGGGTTTCAAACCCGCCCCTACCGGGTGCGGAGCTGCGGGAACAGCACCACTTCGCGCAGGTTCTGGCGCCCGGACAGGAGCATCGTCAAGCGGTCGATTCCCAGACCCAGCCCGCCGGTGGGCGGCATGCCGTGCTCGATGGCGACGAGGAAGTCCTCGTCCAGCCTGTCGGTTTCTTCGCCCTCGAACTCCTCGCGCACCTCTTCCTGCTCCTCGAAGCGTTGGCGCTGGTCCACGGGGTCGTTGAGCTCGGTGAAGGCGTTGCAGAACTCCATGCCGGCGGCGTAGCCCTCGAAGCGCTCCACCAGCATGGGGTTGTCCGCCTTCTTCTTGGAGAGCGGCGACATCTCGATGGGGTAGTCGATCAGGAACGTGGGCTGGACGAGGTGCTGCTCGACCTTGGCGGATATGAGCTTGTCGAGCAGGCCGCCCCTGCTCACCTGCTGGGAGACGTCCACGCCGGCGTCCCGCATAGCGTCCTTGAGGTCCCCGGTGTCGGGGTAGTCGAGGAAGTCGATGCCGCTGTACTTGATGACCTGCTCGCGGAAGTCGAGCCGGGGCCAGGGCGGCGTGAAGTCGATGGTCTTGCCGCCGAACTCGACGACGGGGCTGCCGGTGACCTGGGTGGCGACGCCGGAGACCAGCTCCTCCACCATGGCCATCACGTCGTTGTAGTCGGCGAACGACTCGTAGCTCTCCATCATGGTGAACTCCGGGCTGTGGTCCTGGTCCACGCCCTCGTTGCGGAACACCTTGCCGATCTCGTACACGCTCTCCAGGCCGCCGACGATGAGCCGCTTGAGGTAGAGCTCGGTGGCGATGCGCAGGAAGAAGTCGCGGTTGAGGGCGTTGTGGTGGGTGGTGAAGGGGTGGGCCATGGCGCCGGCGGCGACGGGGACCAGCACGGGCGTCTCGACCTCGAGGAAGCCGCGGGCGTCCATATAGCGGCGTATGGCGGACACGATGCGGGGCCGGAGCGTGGCGGTGTGGCGCGCCTCCTCGTTGGCGATCAGGTCCAGGTAGCGTTGGCGGTAGCGGGCCTCCACGTCCACGAGGCCGTGCCACTTCTCGGGCAGGGGGCGCAGCGACTTGCACAGCACGCGGAGGGCGCCCGCCTGGACGGTGACTTCGCCGGCGCGGGTGCGGAACAGCTGGCCGCTGACGCCGATCCAGTCTCCCAGGTCCAGGTCCTGGAGGATGGAGTAGTCCTCCTCCAGCACGTTGCGGCGCAGCATGACCTGTATGCGGCCGGTGCCGTCGAGCAGGTCCACGAAGGTGGCCCGGCCCATGCCCCTGAGCGCGACGATGCGGCCGGCGACGGAAACCGGTCCGGAGCGCGCCTCGCCGCCGGCGTCGGCCTCCTCGGCTTCGAAGAGGGCCGTGGCGTCCGCGCCCGTGTGCGTCCGGTTGAACCTGTGGGGGTAGGGGTCGATGCCCCTGTCTCTCAGCCTGCCCAGCTTCGCCAGGCGGACGCTCATCAGTTCATTGTCTTCCAGCATGGCGTGTCGCGAACCCTCCGAACAGCGCGCACCGTCTCGGCCAGACCCCAGGCCGGAGTATTCTAACCCGGCGCATAGGCAAAGTAAAACACTCACCCCCATCCCCTGGATTCCCGCTTTCGCGGGAATGACGAGTTGGGGGGTGAGGGGGAAGGGACTATTGGCAGTCGCCCCTGCCGTGTGGCATGATAGCACGGATGTGCGTGTTTTGCAATGGGGGTGGCGAAAATGCGGGTCGGGGTCGGATTGGTGGGAGGAAATTGCGCACGAATGGGGGACCGGTGGGACGTGGGTGAGAATGGGTGGAGCACGGATGGGAAGGGATGGCGCGGGAAAGTGACGGTTTTTTGGGGGTGCTGGGGCTTGGCGCATCCAGGGGGGAGGCTGAAAGTGACCGCTTTAGATTCCTCGGCTACGCTCGGAATGACAGAGGAGGGGCGCTGCGGAGGGCCTCACCCCCATCTTGACGCGTTCGGCTAGGTTCAGGTCAGGCTCTTCTCCTACAGGGTTGTGGTTGACGGTGGGGCCGCGGCGTGGTAGGGTACATACACCCCCCCTATCTCTTCGCCGGTAGGGTCGAGACCGCCCAACAGGGCGGTCTCTGTCTTTGTTAGGGAGTAGAGATTGATCACCAACCTGTACATAGACGGCTTCAATCTCTACTACCGCGCCCTCAAGGACACGCCGTTCCGGTGGCTCGACCTGCGCAAGCTGGCGGAGACGCTCTTCCCGCAGGACGAGATCAACAGGGTCTGCTACTTCACGGCCCGGCTCGACCCGCGCCCCGGGAATCCCGCCCAACGCCGGCGGCAGTCGGTGTACCTGAGAGCGCTGGCGACACTTCCGGGCTTCTTCGCCTACTATGGAGTCTTCCGGTCCGGGGTCAAGCGCCGGCCGCTGGCGGAGCCGGTGCCGGGTCTGCCGACGCACGTTGTGGTGAGGGACTCGGAGGAGAAGGGGTCGGACGTGAACCTCGCCACCCGGTTGCTGGTTGACGGGTTCACCGGGGAGTACGAGCAGGCGGTCGTCGTGTCCAACGACGCGGACTTCGCCGGGGCGATGAGGTACGTGCGGGACGACCTGGGGCTTCGGGTGACGCTGGTCAACCCCGACGCCGGGAACGCCAGCCCCAGGGAGCTGGCCGACGCCGCCACCTACGTGAAGCGCCTGTGGAAGAGCCACCTGAGACGAAGCCTGCTTCCCGACGCGTTGAGGGACGAGGTCGGCGTTATCACCAAGCCGGCGGGCTGGTGACCTCATGCGGGGCCGAGGACTTTACGGCGGCCGCGCGGCGTGGTAGTGTAGATACACCACCCCTATCTCTTCGGCGGTAGGGTCGAGGCCGTCCATCCGGGCGGCCTCTGTCTTTTGCTTTGGCGGCGTCACCCCCATCCCCTGGATTCCCGCCCCCGTTTTCACGGGGGTGACGTTCTTTCGCGGGAATGACGAGTTGGGGGGTGAGGGGGAAGGGGCTTGCGGCGCCGGGCAGGTTTGAAACCTGCCCCTACAGGGCTGTGGAGGGGGAAGGGACAAGAGGCGCCGCGCCCCCGTCGAGGGGGAAGGGGCTTGTGGCGCGTGTGACAGGGGGGTGAACGGGGAAATACACCCATATTACACGATAAATTCACTTGCTTTTGGGTTGATTCGTGCTATAATCGCCGCCGGGATGGGCAGAGCCGCCTCGCGGGGACGCCCGCCCGATGGCCCGCCGCTCGCCACGCCATGCCCGCGCATGGGGCGGCCCCGGCCAACTGTGATACGCGGTATCCGTCGCGCCCGCGCCCGGCATGGCGTGACCGCCGCGGCCCACCAGAGGCGGATGGGCTCTCTTTTTTGGAGGTCAGTGAGATATGGTATCGATAGTTGCGGGGCTGATACGCGGCATTTTCCCGTCGGGCGGGCGAGGTGTTGAAAAGATAGCATACCCCCCCCCCCCGCGTCTCAGGCGCCGAGGGGAAGCGCTGGCGAAAATCGCTCTGTCGCTGGTCGTTGCTCTTGTCGTGGGGACCGGCACTTGGGTGCAGCCGCTTCGGACGGTTGAGGCGCAGGAGCCCGACGAGCCATTCGTTGACCTGAAGGTTTCCCTTGAAGGAAAAGAACCCCGCGGATGGTTTCCGGTCCTCATCGTCACCAACCTGGGTAACGTTCCCGCCTTCGACGTGAGGGTGGATACGAGCGAAACCAGGGTATGGACGAACGTCGAAAAACAATACGCTCAACTACACCCAGATTTCATTCCCTTGTTAAAGGTCCCGGTTGGCCGGTTTGACCGGGAGACCGGTATCTGGACCATCCCCAAGCTCGATGCGGGAGAATCATTCAGAGTTGTCTATGAGCAGCGTAATGATAGTGAACTTAGGAGTGTGCGAGTAGCTGGTGGCGGAAGTCGCGTACGTACAGTATTCCACCAGGTGGCGGAAATGACGCATTCAGCGCCGCCTGAGTCGCCCTTTCATAGGAAAAACAGCCGTGACGAACTATGGTGGGATCTGTCAGGTCTTTTGGATACAGGTCCCATATGGCATGATTACAACATTTCAGCCACAGTGGACAATATATTACCTGAGCCGGGAGACGCCGTAACGTTTACGTTTGAAAGGGATTATGAATATGACAGTCGTCTGACAGGAGACGGATATAGACCTTTGGGCCAGCGGGCGACGATACAACTGACCGATGGACTGGAATACGTGAGCCATTCAATAATAAGGGGGATCGGAAGCGTATACTCGCCGTCGAACGGCGTCTGGAGTTTCCCGGGTGTCTACACTACTGACGCGAGGATGACGCTGACCGTCAGGCTCAAGAGAGACGCGGTCCCGGAAGAGCAATGCATGACCGCCGAGCTGTCCGCGATAACGCCGGAAGTGTATATCCCTTACGTAAGGCTTGGCAGCATCACGTCGGTTGTGTCCGGAGACAACAGTTGGCAACGAAACAACCGGGTCAAGATCTGTCTGGGAGAGCCACCCAATCAACGCAGGTTGTTCACCAGCGGCGAGCTTAAAGTGTTCTCCACGTATCCTTGTGTCGGCTCAGATACGTACCCATGCGGAACCGGTGACACGGTGGAAAATGCGGTGGAAGGTACCACCCAACTCCGGGGGAGCCAGCAGATATTTCGCTCTACGCAGGACGACGTGAGCGTGTTTGTACAGGTGGCTGACCCCCTAGGGCGCATAATTGATAGCACTAGACACAGCCTTACCAGAGACGGAGTGTCTTCCTGGCACACGGCGAGAGACCGTTTAGGCGATCATTTGGTGCCAGGTGTCAAAATCGGCTACCAGAGATTGGCATTTAACGACGAAGTTTCCGATTGGACAAATGTCATTCACACCGTAGGTGTGAGCGGCCTCGATGGAGGAAATGCGCCGGGACGGATGAAGATACGCTTCGTATCTAGCGGAAACCCTTACTATGAGCCTAATCCTACGCACACTAGAGCCCCATGGCCACTCACTAGGCCACTAACGGTCGTGGTATGGTATTTTGCCGAGTTCAGCACGTTGGGCACCTACGTAGTGGATTTCACCGCCGCGGCGCTCCACAATGGTGGAACTACCACCACGGACGACGACGTCACGTACACCGGCAAGAGCCGCTCCATCTTCCACGTCGGCCCCGTCAGCGACCTGGAGGCCGGCGGGCAATGGGACGCGGTGGATGACGGGCAGGTGGTCTTCACCGTATCCGCGCTGAACCACGGCCCGGACCACGCGCCCGACGCTCGGCTGTCCCTGGACCTGCCCGAGGGCGTGACCGTGGTCCAGGCCGTGCCCAGCCAGGGAACCTACCGCAACGGCGTGTGGCGTATCGGCGAGCTGAAACACAAGGAGCACCGCCGGGCGCTGGAGCAGCCGGAGGCGGCGACGCTGCAAGTCTTCGCCACGGTGGCCGGCAGCGTGACCAAACCAATCCGGGGCGGCCTGGCCAACCACCAGGACTACTGCGTGCGTATCAAGACCGGCGGCACTCCCGGCGACGACCTGTCGTGCGACAGTGGCGCGGTTCCCGGCGGCTACACCCAGCACAGCACCGAGTACTACGACTACAACCCCGACAACAACGAAATCGAACTTGATCCCAACAACGCCGCCGCGGCCGGAACGATACCGCGCCACGTCATCGGCGCGGGGGTCGCCTCCACCCCCGGCGCGGGCGACGCCTACGTGCTGGGGGAGACCATCGACCTGGAGATCACGTTCAGCGAGGACGTGCGGGTGCAGGGGACCCCCACGCTGGCCCTGGAGATCGGCGAAGTCACCCGGCAGGTTCCCATGTCCGCCTACAGCGGCGCCAAGCTGACGTTCAGCTACATCGTGGCCGCCGGGGACACGGACACCGACGGGGTGAGCGTCCCGCGGGACGGCCTGACGCTGCCCGATGGGGCGTCCATCACCAACCTCAGCGGCCGTACCGACGCGGTGTTGCAATTCCTGGGGTTCGGCAACCAGGCCGGCCACAAGGTCAGCACGCCCGCCGCTCCGGAGCCGGCGCCGCCCTTCTACGTCGACGTGCCCGGGGCGCCCAGCGGGCTGACCGCCACCCCCGGCGACGGGCAGGTGACGCTGGAGTGGGGCCTCTACTGCTGCGACCAGAAGGCGCTCTACTACCAGTTCTGGCGGGGCGATTTCCCCACCTGGCAGGACATCGCTGGCAGCGGCCGGGACACCAGCGAGCACACCGTGAGCGGCCTGACCAACGGCGATACGTACCACTTCCGGGTGCGGGCGGTGTACCGGGATGACGCCGGCGACGAGCATCCGGGGCGGCCCTCGCGCATGGTGGCGGCGACGCCGCACGCGCCGACGACGACGAAGAACAACCCGCCGGTGTTCGAGGCCGACGATAAGAGCTACAGCGTGGTGGAGCACGCGCCCCGGGGCACCGAGGTTGCCAGGGTGCGGGCCACCGACGCGGACAGTGGCGACCGGCTGACGTACACGCTGAGCGGGGAGCACGCCGACAGGTTCAGCATCGCCAACGTCGGCGGCGAGGGCGTGATCACGGTGGCCGAGGAGGAGCTGGGCCTCACGTGGGCGCCCGGCGGAGTGTCGTTCACGCTGGGTGTGGAGGTAAGCGACACGCGGGGCGGCCGGGACAGCCGGTTCGTGGGCGTGGAGGTGACGGCGTCTGCGGACCGCCAGGCGGTGCTGAAGGACGCGGACCCCGGCACGCTGAGCGTGGCGTGCAACACGGCGGCGGGAAAGGCCGTCGCCACGATAAACGCCGCCAGTGGTGCGGGCGACTCGCTGTGGTACATCCTGGTGGATGGCGCGGACAAGTTCCAGTTCGCGGGCGGTGGCATGGGTCCTGCGGACTCGATATGGAGCGACGACCACGCGGTGCTGGTGACGGGCACGGGCGGGGCGGCGCTGCAGGTCAAGAACCTGGCCGGCGTCTGCGGTACGACGATCATCGTGATCGTGGAGGTCGAGGAGCAGGGCAACCCGGGCAACAACGCCACGCTGTCGTTCGAGGTGCGGGTGGGGGATCCACCGTCGCAGTAGCTGAGGCGAGGGGGCGTCACCCCCATCCTGGATTCCCGCTTTCGCGGGAATGACGAATTGGGGGATGAGGCCGTCCTTGTGGGCGGCCTCTTTCTTTTGCGGTGGCTGTGCGCGGGATATAACTCGTCAAAAATATGTCCAAAACTTGCTTTAAGATTGAAATTGGGCGTTGTTAATCTTTTGTTTGCGTCGCAGAGTCCCGCCCGGCCACTCGCCTGTCGACCATGGCTCACGCATTTCGCTCGCTATCGCGGCCGGGCCGGGGCGAAGCGGCGTGACAGGAAGTACGTGGAGGGCCCCTACGGCCCAATGAGCGTTAGAATTTCGGGAGGAACGCACAGGGGCAGACTGATTCGCACGGATCGCGAGCGAGGGCTGCGGCCGACGTCCGAGAGGGTTCGGGGCGCGCTGTTTTCGATTCTGGGTCGGTCGGCCATCGAGGGGGTGCGAGTGCTCGACCTTTACGCGGGGACCGGCGCTCTTGGCATGGAGGCGCTGAGCCGGGGGGCGGCCTGGGCGGACTTCGTGGAGTCGGACGGCAGGCGGTGCCGCCAGCTGGCCGACAACCTGGGCGAGCTGGGTCTGGAGGACCGGGGCCGGGTGCTGTGCGGCCGGGTGGACCGTGTGCTGGGGGGGATGCGCGGAGAGTACGGGCTTGTGATGGCGGACCCGCCGTACCGGGCGGCGCCGTGGCAGGCGATGCTGACGCGGCTTGCCGAGCGGGGGCTGGTGGCGGAGGGCGGCGTGGTGGTGGCGGAGCACCGGAGCGGCCAGGCGCTGGAGGCGGGTTACGGGAGCCTGAGGCGCGTGGATAGCCGGCGGTACGGGGACACGTCGTTAACGTTTTACAAGGTAGGTGAAAACGGTGGCTAAGGCGATATACCCGGGCAGTTTCGATCCGGCCCACAACGGCCACGTCGACATCGCCACAAGGGCGTCGCAGTTGTTCGACGAGCTGGTCATCTGCGTGTACGACTCGCCTCCTACGAAGAGGCTGCTGTTCAGCACGGAGGAGCGCGTGGAGCTGTTCCGGCGCAGCGTGAGTCACTTGCCGAACGTGGACGTTGTGCCGTTCACGGGGTTGGCGCCGAAGGTGGCGCATCGCCAGGGGGCGCAGTTCATTCTGAGGGGTCTCCGGGCGGGATTCGATTTCGAGCTGGAGTTCGAGATGGCGTTGATGTGGCGCAATCTGGACCCCGAGATAGACGTGGTGTGCATGATGAGCTCACTGGACTACCAGTTCGTGTTTTCCAGCCGGATCAAAGAGGTTGTCTCGCTGGGGGCCAACGTGGACAACCTGGTGCCGCCGCACGTGGCGGAGGCGCTGGAGGCCAAGCTCATAACATAACGAGCGCGATAGGCGAAGGAATAGCGATAGCAAAAGGAGGAGCATCATCAGCAACATCAACGCAGTAACCAACGAATTGAGGCAAATGGCGGCCACGGGCACGCGGATGCCCGGCTTCCGGCGCAAGGTGATGGTGGAGATCGACCAGCTCGAACAGCTCATCGCGATGGCGGAGCAGGCGGGGCGTTCGGTTCCGGCCAACATCCAGGAATCGGACGAGATTCTGAAGCAGAAGGACAGCATCATCAGCCAGGCCTACCTGGAGGCGCAGCGGATCAAGGGCGCGGCGGAGCAGCAGGCGTCGTCGCTCACGACGGAGGCGGAGAACGAGTTCAACGCCAGGGTGAGCGAGTCCGAGGTGCTGAGGGAGTCGCACGAGCAGGCGGAGCAGGTGAAGGAGAAGGCGCGCCAGGAGGCGAACCAGATCATCGACGACGCCCAGCGGCGGGCGCAGCGGTTCATGGGCGAGTCCGACATCGCGGCGGCCATGCGGCGAGAGGGGGCGGACCAGTACGCGCGCGAGGTGCTGTTCAACCTGGAGTCGCACCTGGCGGACGTTCTGGGCCAGGTGCGCCGGGGGATCGATTCGCTGCGCGTGGACAACCGGGGCCAGGCGGCGGGCACGAGCTACGCGCCGCAGGGGAGCAACCGGACCGAGGTGCACGTGTAGGCTGGCGGCGGCAACCGGAGTGTAAGGAAGGGAGGAGCGCCCGGACGGGGCGCTTCTCCCGTTTCTGTTAGTCCGGTTTGTGGGCGAGTATGTTCATGCTGTGGGCGTAGGAGGACCACTGCTCGCCGCCCTGCCAGGGGGTGTCCGCGGTGATCTCGGCGCGCACGAAGCCGGCGGCGCGCATTCTGCCGAGGTACACGTCCACCGGCTCGGCGCCGCCGATGCAGGACACCCAGTTGCTCATGTCGGCCTTCGCCTCGTCGGGCAGGTCGTCGACGAGCAGCAGGTCGGATATGTAGACGCGGCCGCCGGGCTTGAGGATGCGGAAGGCCTCGCGGAACACGGCGTCCTTGTCCGGGGAGAGGTTGATGACGCAGTTGGAGATGATGACGTCCACGCTGGCGGCGTCGATGGGGGTGTTCTCCATCTCCGACAGGTGGAACCGGACGTTCGCGGCGCCCAGCTTGATCGCGTTCTCGCGCGCGAGGGCGACCATGTCCGGTGTCATGTCGACGCCGATGACGGCACCCCGCGGGCCGACGGCCCTGGCGGCGAGGAAGCAGTCGATGCCGCCGCCGCTGCCGAAGTCCACGACCGTTTCGCCGGGGTTGAGCGCGCCGATGGCGGTGGGGTTGCCGCAGCCGGCGGAGGCCATGACGGCCTCGGTGGGGAGGCCCTCGACCTCCTGCAGGGTGTAGAGGTTCGTCTCCGCCTCTCCGCAGCACGAGCCTTCGCAGCAGTCGCTGGCGCCTTTCGCCACTTCGGAATACCGTTCCTTCACCAGTTCCTTGATCTCGATGTGTAGTTCAGTCGCCATTGCGATGTCCTTTCAGGTTTCCCCTACTCCACCTGCCGGTAGATCTCCGTGAGGTGCGTCTCGGCCAGCAGCGGGTACGCTTCGCTGAACGTGCCGGTTATCGCCGGCGTCTGGCGGACGCGGTCGCGGGACTCCTCGTAGGCCGCCAGCGACTCCCACTGCTGCTCGGTGACGACCATCCCGTGCGGGCCGTGCGCCTGGGTGTAGACGGCCAGCGGGGGGAAGCCGGCGTTCACCGTCTCCGCGTTGATCTGCCTGACGATCCTGAGCAGCTTGCCGCCCTCGCCGGGCCTGGGCATGTACACTCGCCGAACCATAATCATAACTTCGACCGTACCTCCACGAACGTGATGACGCTCCGATGGTATCAAGTATACGCCATGTGCGGCGAAGCGGGCCAGACTCGCGGGAGCGGGGCGCCGTTCGCGGCTGTGGTATACTGGCGTGCGTTTGGCGTGCGACCACCGCCTATCTCGTGTCCAGGCGCGGAAGGGACCCGACAGAGCTTTGCTAAGTCTGTTCAGCATAGTCGTCCAGCGCATCCGCGGCACATATTACGGCTGGTGGCTCGTACCGGCCACGGGAATCACGAACATCATCACCAGCGTGCCGCTGTTCCACTCGATGGGGATGTGGTTCGTGGCGATGGAGAGCGCGTTCGGCTGGAACCGCACGCAGCTTTCGCTCGCGTTCGCGTTCACGCGCATCGAGGGGGGCATCCTCGGGCCGATCGAGGGGTGGTTGGTGGACCGGATGGGCACGCGGCGGATGGTGCTGATCGGTCTCACGATCATGGGCGGCGGGTTCCTGTTCATGTCCCAGGTGCGCCACCTGTGGATGTTCTACGCCGCGTTCCTGATCATGGCGCTGGGCCAGGGCATCGGGGGCTGGCTGCCGCTGAACGCGATGCTCAACAACTGGTTCAACCGGAACCGCTCCAAGGCGATGGGGTGGTCGGCGTCGGTGGCGAAGTTCGGCGCGCTGTGGCTGATTCCGGTGATCGCCTGGGCGGTGGACCCCCAGGACGACAACCTGGGCTGGAGCCTGACGGCGGTGATAATCGGGCTGACGGCCATCTGCCTCGCGTTCCCCATCTCGCGGATAATCCGCAACCGCCCCGAGGACTACGGCCTGATGCCGGACGGCGAGCGCGCCGATGAGGCCGAGCGGCGGCGCGAGAGCCCGGGCCGCGCGACGCGGCTGTCGCCCACGACCGAGTTCACGGCGTCGCAGGCGCTTCGCACGCGCACGTTCTGGCTGATCGCGATCGGGCACGGCTTCACCTCGATGGCGATCATCGCCATCATGGCCCACCTGGCGCCCATGCTCACCGACCAGGGGCTCACGCTGCCGCAGGCCGCCTGGGTGGTGTCCACCTACACCGTCTCGTCCATGATCTTCCAGATCATCGGCGGCTACATCGGCGACTCGATTCCCAAGAACGTGGGACTGTTCATCTTCAGCATTGTCCAGGCGTTGTCGCTGCTGGTGCTGACCTTCGCGACGGAGGTGTGGATGGCGTTCGGGTTCGCGGTGCTGTTCGGCATCGGCTTCGGCGGACGCAGCCCGCTCACCACGTCGATACGCGGCGAGTACTTCGGGCGGCGCTCGTTCGGCACGATCATGGGCATATCGCAGGTGCCGATGAACGTGCTGCTGCTGGCCGCGCCGGTGTTCCCGGGCATCCTGTACGACAGGTACGGCGACTACACGCTGGCGTTCATGATAATCGCGGGGTTCAACTTCATCGGGGGCATGCTGTTCCTGCTGGCACGCAAGCCGGCTCCGCCGCAGCCTGCCCGCCGCCGCGAGATGGCGCGGGCCGGCAGGCGCAACGGCAACCCGCTGGGGTACATCATCGGTGGCGCGCGCCGACGCCAGGACGGGGACTCGTCCGCCCAGCGGGCCGAGGCATCCGGCACGGAAGGCGCGCGGGCCGCCCGCAGGCCGGCGGTAGGCGACGGGAACGAGTAGCGCGCCGGACACGCTCATCGAACCGCGAACGGAGGTGACGCATGGTCAACGAAGTACAGGGAGTCGTCGCCCGCGACAGGGGCGCCGAGGTGACGCTGGAGACGATCCTGGTGCCGGACCCCGGCCCGGGCGAGGCGCTCGTGCGCGTGAAGGCGTGCGGCGTGTGCCACACCGACCTGCACTACCGCGAGGGCGCGATCAACGACGAGTTCCCCTTCTTCCTGGGCCACGAGGCGGCGGGCGTCGTGGAAGAGGTCGGCGACGGAGTCGGCCACCTGTCCGCTGGCGACTCGGTGATCCTGGCGTGGCGTTCGCCCTGCAGCGGGTGCCGGTCCTGCCTGCGCGGCAGGCCCTGGTACTGCTTCGACAGCCGCAACGCCCGCCGGCAGATGACGCTCGCCGACGGCTCGCCGGTCTCGCCCGCGCTGGGCATAGGCGCTTTCGCCGAGCTTACGCTGGTGGACGCCGGCCAGGCCGTGAAGGTGGACTCGCGCGCGCGGCCCGAGGCGGCGGGCCTGCTGGGCTGCGGCATCATGGCGGGCCTGGGCGCGGCCATCAACACCGGCGGCGTGTCGCGCGGCGACTCGGTGGCGGTCATAGGCTGCGGGGGCGTGGGTGACGCGGCTATCGCCGGCTCGCGGCTGGCGGGCGCCCACACCATAATCGCGGTGGACATCGACGACCGCAAGCTGGAGTGGGCAAAGGGCTTCGGCGCGACGCATACCGTCAACTCGACCGAGACCGACGCCGTGGAGGCGATTCGCGAGATCACGGACGGCAACGGCGTGAACGTGGCGATCGAGGCCGTGGGCAACCCGGCCACCTACGAGCAGGCGTTCTTCGCGCGCGACCTCGCGGGCACGGTCGTGCTGGTGGGAGTGCCCAGCCCGGACATGACCATCGAGCTGCCGCTGCTGGAGGTGTTCGGCAGAGGCGGCTCGCTCAAGTCGTCCTGGTACGGCGACTGCCTGCCAACCCGCGACTTCCCGCTGTACATCGACCTGTACCTGCAGGGCCGGCTGGACCTGGACGGGTTCGTCTCGGAGACCATAGGACTGGGCGACGTCGAGGAAGCCTTCCACAAGATGGAGCGCGGCGAGGTGCTCCGCTCCGTCGTGGTGCTGTAGCGCGGCCCCGCCGGCCGTATTGGAGGGAGATCATGACCACTGAAGACGCGAACGAATACCTGGCCCGAATGCAGCAGAGCCGCGGGTACACCCTGGAGATGCACCGCATCCTGGCCGAGGCCGACCTGGAGTGGGCCAAGAAGTATGGCGAGTTCATCGAAGCCACCTACACCGGCCAGCGCACGCTCGACCGCAAGACGAAGGAGCTGTTGCAGATAGTCGTGGAGGCCGCGCTGCGCGCCGACGTCGAGCAGATCCAGCTACACGTCCGCCTCGCCCTACAGGAAGGCGCAACACCCCAGGAGATCCTGGAGTCGCTCCAGGCCGTCATTGCCCCCATGGGCGCCCTGGCCTTCCGCCGCGGCGTCCAGGCCTGGGCCGCCGAGACCGGCTTCGACACCTAAGTCCCCACAGGAGACCCCACATGACCACCTCTCGCGAAATCATGGCAGAAATAGCCCCCAAGCTCGCCGAGCTCACCTCCGACGTCGTATTCGGCGACGTCTGGGAGCGCGAGGCCCTATCCAAGCGCGACCGCAGCCTCATCACCGTCGCCGTCCTCACGGCGCTGTACCGCACCGACCAGCTCCGGGGCCACATAGGCCGCGCGCTGGACAACGGCGTCACGAAAGAGGAGATAGCCGAGGTCATAGTCCACATGGCCTTCTACGCGGGCTGGCCCACCGCCGCCAACGCCGTCCGCGTCGCCCAGGAGGTCTACGCCGAGCGTTAGCCGCTCCGCGCGTATCGCGCCCGGGGCCCTAGTGCCAGTCGTGGGACTGGGGCATGCGTACCGCCGAGGGTATGGCCCGGACGTCTGACGCTATGACGTTCGTGGTGCCGTCCCAGCGCGACACCTCGCCGTCGACCAGGATGACGCGGCTTTTGAGCCCCCTGCGGCGGCGGGCGAACACCCCGGGCCAGACGATCACTTGAACGTCCCCCGTCTCGTCCTCTATAGTCACGAACACGGTGCCGTCCTTTCCCTTTGGGTGCTGCCGCGCCACCGGCCAGCCCGCGACCCTCACCCGCGCGCCATCTTCCAGCCGTTCGACGGCGGTGGTGGGCAGCACGCCGGCGTCCAGCCGGGGCCGCACGAACTCCATCAGGTGGCCTTTGGGGTAGATGCCCATGGTGGCGTACTCGCCGGCCATCTTCTCCTCGTCCGTGAAGTCGTCGAGCCTGGGCAGGCTCTCGTCCATGGACACGGGCAGCGCGGCCTGTCCGCCGCGTCTGGGCCGCGTGTACAGGCCGGCGTCCCAGAGCGCCTCCCTGCGGTTGGGCGTCGCGCCGTCGAACGCGCCGGCCATGACGAGGGACGTGAGGGCCTGGGGCTTGAGTCCCGTCCGGCGCACGAGGTCGCCGGCGCCCGAATAGGGGCCGCGCAGCTCCCTTTCGCGCACGATGAGCCGCGCGGACGCCTCGCCCACGTCGCGCACCATGCCCAGCCCCAGGAGCACCGCGCCGCGGCGGGGGACGCACTCCACGCCGCTCGCGTTCACGCACGGGTTGGCGAACGGGACGCCGAATCGGCGCGCGTCCTGCTTGAGCGTCTCCAGCGGATAGAAGCCCATGGGCTGGTTGTTGATGAGGGCGACGAAGAACTCCAGCGGGTGGTGACGCTTGAGCCACGCGGCCTGGTACGCGGTGACGGCGAAGGCGTGGGAGTGCGACTCGGGGAACATGTAGTGTCCGTTGATCTTGGAGAAGATTTTGTGGGCCGTCTCTTCGTCCACGCCGTTAGAGCGCGCGCCTTCGCGGAAGCGCTCCCACTGCATCTCGATCAGACGCTCGTTGTTGGGCCTCGCGAAGGCGCGCCGGATCTCGTCGGCTTCGGCGGTGTTCATACCCGCGACGTCCATGATGAGTTGCACGACCTGCTCCTGCCACACTATGACGCCGTAGCCGCGCTCGAGGGCGCGCGTCTCCAGCGGATGGTCGTACTCCCACCGGGCGCCGTGCCTGTAGCGCTCGACGAACTGGGACACCGCGCTGCCTTGCTCTCCGACACCCGGCCTGATGAGCGCCACCTGGTAGGCGAGGTCGAGCAGGCTGCGCGACCTGAGGCGCTGTGCCATCTTGAGTTGCGCCGGCGACTGGAGTAAAAACACGCCCTTTCCCCTGCCCTCGTTGATCATGTCGTAAACGTTCGGGTCTTCGGGGTCTATCCGGCCGAGGTCGGGACGCCGGCCCTCGCGCCGCTCCACGAGGGAGAGGGTCTCCTCGATCTGGTCCAGCACCGGCAGCGACAGAATGTCTATCTTGGCGAAATTGGCGTCGGCCACGCTGTCCTTGTTCCAGTCCATGATGTAGCGGCCTTCCGTGGCGCCCGCCCGGATGGGCGTCATCTCCGAGATGGGGGACTTGCTCAATACCATGCCTCCAACGTGCTGTCCCAGCGTCTTGGGGGCGCGCATGAGGTGTGGGGCGAGGTCGAGCAGGTCCCGCCAGCCGGGCGCGTCGACGCGGTCCCGGAAGTCGGGCATCTCCAACATCTCGGCGCGCAGGTCGGCGGCGTCGTGGGAGTGAAGCTGCTTGGAGAGCAGCGAGACCTGCTCCAGGGGAAGCCCCAGCGCCTTGCCCAGGTCCCGCACAATGCCCTTGAGCCTGTAGGTGCCAATCGCGCCCGCGAGCACGGCGAACTCGGGGCCGAAGCGGTGGTGCACCCTCTCTATCAGCTCATCCCTCAGCGCCCTGGGAAAGTCCAGGTCTATGTCCGGCAGCGTCGTCATGTCGTCGGATATGAAACGCTCCAGCGTGAGGTTCCACCGCAGCGGGTCCACGTGGCTGATGCCTATGAGGTATCCCACCAGCAGCGCGACGGACGATCCGCGCCCCCTTCCGGGCGGCCTCTCCTCCAGGGGCGTCTCCGGGTCGGCCAGTCCGCGCTCCCGCATGATCTGCTGCGCGACCATGGCTATCTCCCTGTACAGCAGCAGAAAGCCCGCCAGACCGTGTTTGCGTATCAGTTCCAGTTCGGTGCGCAGCCGCTCGTCGACCTGCGGGGAGACGGAGCCGTAGCGCCGGGCGGCCGCCTCGTAGCACAGCTGGCGAAGAAAGGAGGCAGGCGTGTAGCCCTGGGGCACGTCGGGGGAAGGCAGTTGGTAGCCCAGGTCCGTGCTCAGGTCGAAGCCGCACCGCTCCGCTATGCGCACGGTGTTGGCAAGCGCGTCGGGGCGGCGCCTGAAGAGGCGCTCCATCTGGGCGGGCATTTTCAGGTACAGGTGGTGGTTGGGGTGCAGGTGGGGCAGCGCCTCGTCTATGGTGATGTTGAGGGAGGCCGCGACCAGCGCGTTCTGGAGCCTGTAGCGCTCCGGGACGTGATAAAGGACGTCGTTGGTGGCCACCACCTGTGCCCCCGCGTCGTCGGCCAGTGCAGCCAGCTCGCGGTTGCGCGCCGTGTCGCCGTCCAGGAAGCCCTGTTGCAACTCCACGTAGACTGAGTCTTCGCCGTACCAGTCCATGAAGCGGCGCAAGAGCTGGCGCGCCTGGCCGGGCCGCACGCCGGGCGCGGAGAGGGGCCCGGCGCGTCCGCCGGTCAGCGCGATTACGCCGTCGGTGTGGTCGGGCAGGTGCTTGGGGTCCAGTCGTGGCTCGCGGCGGTCCACGGCGTTGGCGAGGGTGAACAGCGTAGAGATGTTGGAGTATCCCTGGCGGGTACAGGCGAGAAGTACCAGGCGCGAGCCATCGAGCAACCTCAGCTCACCGCCCGTGATGGGGCGCACGCCCAGGCTTTTGGCGAGTCGCGCGAACTCCAGCGCGCCGCAGAGGTTGGTGTCCGTAAGCGCCAGGGCGGGGTAGCCGCACTCCTTCGCGCGGGCCAGGAGCTCGTGCACGTGCGACGCTCCCAGCCCGAACGAGTAGAAGCTCTTAGTGTGGAGCTCGACGTATGAGGGTGTCGAGGGTGTCACGGCGCGTCCCACGCTCTCAGGCCCGCTGCCGGTACCACAGGTCGTCGCGCCTGTCGCGGAAGATGGTGAGCCGCTCGCCGTCGGCCGAGTCGACGCGGTAGTACACGCGCGTCACGGGCTGGGGAAGCCACCACAGGTCGAAGCTCCACACATCGGCTATGCGGACCACCCTGGTCCAGTTGTGCATTTGGCCGCGCTTGAGCAGGACGGCGGTGGGCTGGCGCCGGTGGCCCTCGCGAACGGACACCGGCGTCGGCGGATACAGGGGCTTCATCAGGTCTCCGGCCGAGGTCTCCACCGGCACCTGCAGGGCGCGCATCTCAGGCGCCGGATGCCAGGGCGCGACCTCCACCACCCTGTACAGCGAATGGTCGCCGTTGGAACGTCCGCGCAACCGCCTGTCCACCTCGACGAGTCGCCTGTTCCGGTCCTGCCGCGCGTACTCGTTCGGCAGGCTCAGGGCATGCTCCAGCATGCCGAACTGCGCGCCCGTTTCGCTGCTGAACCTTGACAGCGTGAGGGTGACATCCTCGATGGGAACGTTGGGGCGGTCCGTTTCCAGCAGGCTGCGCACGGCGAACGACGCGTCCTCCCAGGAGGAGGGCGGGCGCTTGAAGTTGATGGTCTTTTCCCAGGGCGGCGCGCCGAACACGGCGCACCGGATGGACGCCGCGCCCACGTTCCTGCCCCTCAGGTCGGGCCTGGAGTAGGCGCGCTTGAGAAGGGCGTCGAGCGCGGTGAGAAGCATCTCCGTGGACGTGGACGAGAAAGGCATGGAGATGTGCTCGACGATGGACTCTTCGTAGGGCAGCGGCGTGAGCGGGCTGTCGTCGGTCCCGTTGCAGAGCATCCACATGCGGCGGCCCTCCGAGCCGAACTGGTCGACGACCGCCGCCTCGCTCATGGCTGCCACGTCTCCCATGGTGTGAAGCCCGAAGCGGTGCATTCTGGCGCGGGCGTCGGGCGACACGGGGAGCAGGTCCACGGAGAAGGGCGCGAGGAAGCCCGCGGCGTCGTCGGGGACTCTTGCCGCACCGAGCGAAGGGCTGGACAGGGCGGCGACGAACGCGGGGAACTTGCTCTCGGCAACGCCCACTCGCGCGCCCAGGTGCTCGGGCGCCGCCTTGAGGAGAGCGCACGCCACGCCTGCCTCGCCGCGGTACAGCCGCTCCAGGCCGTCCGTGCGCGCGTAGGCTGTGCCGAGATCGCCCCTCTCGACGCGGTCGCTCACGCCCTGCATGGCCGAGACGACGCGGTTGAACACCTGCCGGTAGTGGGGTTCGTCCGCCTCCAGGGCTATGATGTTGGCGTTGAGCGACGCGGCCTTTTCCAGCGACAGGCCCACGGCGGCGGGCGGCGCCTTGGGGAAGCGGTCCACCACCACCGGGCCGGACCCGGAGTAGCGGCGCTCGACGATGACCGCGGGCTTGGCGGTCAGGTCGGGCTGCCGCTTCATCTCGGCCTTGGCCCTGAGGTGGGTTATCAGAATGCACGCGATGGTCATGGCGTCTCCGGCGCGGTGTGATTTGCGCGGAGACCATTATAGAACGTGCGTTCGTTTTGTCAAGCAGGAAATGCCTGCAGAGCCTGATCGCAGTTGCAGGACTTGCGATCGACTACCGTTCGAGGAACATGGTCACATAGTCGGCATCAACGACCGGCATTGTCAGGCCGATTTGCGAAAGAGTCTCGGTGAACTTGCTTATGTCGTAGGAGCTCGTATCGGCCAGATACCCCTCTACCGAATCGAGGGAGCGGACCAGGAGTTTCAATTCGATGTCGTCTTCCTGGTCTGCCTTTGCTTCCAGTCTTGCCTTCCATTCCGCCAGGTCTACGCTGCCGGTCACGTATCCGCGGCTCTCCATGCGGGCGAAGACCTGCCCGGCGGGGACCGGCTGCTGTTGGACGACGTTGTAGACCCTGCCAAAGTGTTTCGGATCGTCGGAAATGCTCGCTACCGCGGAGACAAGGAAGTCGACGGGGGTCATTTCGAAGAACCAGTCCGGCGCGCTGGGCGCGCTGCCCAGGCGCGCGCAGGCCTTGATTATCAGCGACAGGAAGTCGTTGGGATTGAGTGTGCCCGTGCCGCTGTGGTGGCCGATGTTGCCCGGCCGGTAGAGGCAGACAGGCAGTCCGCGGGATACGGCGGACCATACCAGGCGCTCGGCGACCCATTTGGCCTGGTTGTAGCCTCCCTCCATTCGTTCGAGGAAGTCGTCGATCTCGTTGTTTTCCAGGTAGGGAGTGTCGTCTCCTCCCGGGAAGACCCCGTTCGATGAAATGTACTGCATCGGCTTTGGGGTGCCGCTGCACGCGAACTTGAGCACTTCCAGGGTGCCGCCGACGGTGTGGGGCTTCGCCACGGAGTATGGGTAGACGTAGTTGACGGAGGCGGCGCAGTGAAATATGAGGTCGATCTTATCCGCCAGCTCCCGGTAGCGGTCGTCGTCCAATCCCATCCGGGGAAGGGTAAGGTCCCCGGGGACGGGGATGATCCGGTCAGCTGAGGACTGGCCGGCCAGCCCGTAGTACTTCAGCGTCTCCAGGACCCGGTTGGAGGACTCTCCCCGTCCGTCCGTCCGGTCGCGCACCAGGCAGTAGAAACGCGTGTCCTGCCCGGTGTTGCGCAGCAACTCGTCCAGGAGGAAGGCCCCCAGGAACCCGGTTGACCCTGTAAAAAGGACCGAAGACGCCTCGCTCAGTCGGGTTTTCGGTGCGTTCCCCACTGGTGAGATGTCCGCGTCCAGGGCTGAGTCGTCAGCCAGCATTTCTTTGGTTGTCATGTTCTGCCCTCGATGTTCCAGGAATTGCGCCAACTCCCCAACGGTGGGGTACTCGTAGACCTCGGCGCCGCTGAGCTCGATGCCAAACGTCTGCTCTATGCCCAGGGTGAGGCTCAGGCCCGTCAGGGAGTGGCCGCCAAGATCGAAGAAGTTCCAGTCATCCTCCAGGCTGTCGCCGTCGACCTCCAGGGCCTCGGCCCACAGAACCCGCAGGACGTTGCGCCGCCCCGCGGCAGTAGCGCGGTTCGCCAGCGCCGTCCGATTCTCGAGGATCGGCCCTCCCCTCTGCAACGAAGGCAGGGCCTTGCGTTCCAGTTTCCCTGTCTGCTGATTTATCGGAAGTGACTCCAACTCCATGAAATGGGTGGGCACCGAGTAAACCGGCAGATACCGCTCCAGCAGGGCGCGCAGTTCCCTGCTGGTCGCGCTCCTCGTGTCCACCTTCCAGGTCGCACGCGGCCCGCGGGCGACGTAGGCAACCAGCCGCTTGCTGGTCTCGTCCACGGGTTCGGCCACCACGGCCGCGTCGGCAACGTCACAGTGCCTGCGCAAAGTCTCCTCGATGGCGCCCAGGTAAACGCTGTAGCCCCTGATTTTGACCATCGAATCGGTACGGCCAATGATGGTGACCACGGCATCCGGGCCTACCTCGGCCAGGTCGCCCGTGGCGTAGTAGCGCTCCCCTTCCCAGTAGACGAAACTCACGGCATCCAGGTCGGGTCTCCCCAGGTAGCCGCGGGCCAGGCCCTGGCCCCCAATCATCAACTCCCCGACACCACCTGAAATCAGGGCGGACTCTCCCGGTGGACGTACCATAACCTTCACGCCGTCCATGGAGAACCCTACGGGGCAGGTGTCCATCCCATCCACGCACAGGTCGGTCAGGTCAACTGTGCAGACGTCGTGGGTCTCGCTGATGCTGTAGGTGTTGAAGATTCGGGCTGAGCCGGGCAGAACCTCCAGTGCCAGCTTCAGCAGGCTGACCGGCACCACCTCCCCATTCAACCAGACGACGCGCAGGGACGAAAGCTGCTCCCGCAGCCGGTCGCGGTCTGAAGAGTTCAGGACTCCCTGGAGCAGTGACGGAGTGAACAGAATCTCGGTTATCTGATGCTCCGAGATAAACCTTGTGAGAGCCCGGGGGACGAACACAACATCATCGGGCACGACGTACACGGTCCCGCCTTTCAGCAGCGGGCGCAGGAACTCCCAGGGAAAGAAGATGTTGCAAGCAACCCTGTCTCCGACGCTGTAAGAGCTGAACTGGTACCTGGCGAAGTAGGAAGAAATCACGGAGCCGCTGGTCTGCATCACCCCCTTCGGGTCGCCGGTCGTGCCGGAGGTGTACGGGAGAAAGGCCAGGTCCTCATCGGCGACGCGTGCGAAACGCTCTCCGGCGTCGAGGCTGACCCAGGATCGGTCTCCGTCCAGCGCCATCGTCCGCGTCTGCGTAAGGCGATCCAGCCTGCGCAGGTGCCTGGCCGTGGTGAGCACGACCTTCGGTTGCGACTCAGACAGTATGGACCGGAGCAAGGTGTCGGGTGAGTCGAGGGCCATCGGCATGAAGGCCCCGCCGGCCTTGAGGGTCGCGATGGTGGCTACGATGTACTCGCGGCAGGTCTCCATGAATATGGCCACCGGGTCATCGGTGGCAACGTCGCACAGTCGAAGATAGGCCGCGAGCGCGTCCGTCTCCCGGTCCAGCTCGGCATAAGAAGTCTGGCCGTCGGGGAACACTATCGCCGCGGCGTTCGGGCTCCTGGACGCTTGAGACGCAAAGAGCTTATGTAGACCTCTTTCTTCTGAGATCATTTCGTCGTCCCAGGCAAGCCGAAATGCCTTCGAGGCACAACGGGCATGCCTACAGAGTTGGTGAAGCCAGGGGGGTCAGGTCAGGCGACGGCTTCTATCGCGTCCCTGATTCCCAATCGCAGCGTTTCGAAGACCTCACGCACGCTCTTGCGGGCGTCTACCGTCTCGAAATCGTACTGGAGAGCCAGGTTGCGGAACTCATCCAGAAGTGCGCCCTGGTACTCGACAAAGCTGTCGTGCCGGTCGGCCTTGGGAAGGAAGTCCTCTCCCGACTCCCAGTGGTCCAGTTCGCGGTAGGCCAGCACGCGGGGCAGAAGGTGGTCCACGTCGATATCGAGGTAGAACACCTGCTGGGGGATGATGGCGAACTCCAGCATGTCGTCCAGCCAGCGAGCCGGGACGCCGCGGACGCGCGCGCGGGCCATGATGGAGTAGATGTAGCGGTCGGCCAGCACCACCATTCCCGCCTCCAGGGCGGGCACTATGCCCTTCTCCATCCGGTCCCAAAGGTCCGTGGCGTAGAACAGGTTCAGGGTGAGGAGATCCAGTGTGTGGCCCCTCATGGCCCTGTCGATGCCGCTGCCGGTGAGCTCGGAGCGGCGGAAGCCGGTGTCCATGACGGCGTGGCCTTCCGTCTCCAGCCACTCCTTGAGGAGGGCTATCTGGGTAGAGCGGCCAACGCCGTCGGTGCCCTCGATGACGATGAGGTGACCGGGCATCTCCGACTGCCCCAGGTCGAGTGGGGTGTGTCCGTAGAATCTGGGCGTGTTCATGGTTCCGCCTCGCGGTTGGGTCTGGTGCACGTGTTCCGGGGGCCTATCCGGCGTCGGCGTTGACGAGCTCCGGCGTTCGTCGGGATCCGGAGGGTTGGAGGTAGCGCCCGGTGAGGCCGGTGCTGACGAGGGCGTCGGTGACGCTGTGGTCGGGCATCCGCATGACGCCGGGCAGCAGGGGCTCCACCAGTTTGCGTACCATCTGCTGCTGCTCGTGAATGGGCTGGGTGGCGTCGATGGTCACCAGTTCGAACTCGCTGGTGAGCCGGTCGTACTCCTCGAGTATCGCGCCCTGGAACTTTCGGAAGGCCTTCTCGCGCTTGGAGGTGGGGTTGACGTCCTGGCCGGATTCGTAGAAGCCGAGCTCGTCCCGCCCTACTATGCGGCGGATGGACTCGTCCAGGGGGACCTTAAAGTAGAGGGCCAGTGAGGGGCGGATGGCGAAGGAGTAGACGCGCCGCAGCCAGTCGCGGTCGACGCCGCGGGCGCTGTCGCGGGCGAAGGCGGTGTAGACGTAGCGGTCGGCGAGGACGATGGTGCCCTCCTTGATCGCGGGCAGTATCTGCGTGAAGACGCGGTTGGCGAAGTCGGCGGCGTGGATGAGGCTGAAGGACATAGGCGTAAGCAGCCGCTCTGCCTTGCCCCGCTTGGTGCTGCGCTTGACTATGGGCGAGGAGTTCCACTCGGTGAACACCGTGACGTAGTTGCGGCTCGACAGCCACTTGCCCAGCAGGTCGAGCTGGGTGCTCTTGCCGGAGCCGTCGATGCCCTCCACGATGATGAGGCGGCCGGGGTACTCGTTGTCGTAGGGGTGGCTGCCGTATCGGGGGCCCATTGGGAAGCTCGAGTTTCCGTTGATATTCATGGCTCACCTCGGCAAATCTGGACTTCGCGGTCGAACTCTTTCCTCCAGCGCCCCTGGAGGCCGGGGGCGGATGAATTCGACCAATTCGGTGTATGAATCGTAAGGCCACCGCCGCCCGCCGCCATATTAACAGATTCGACGCCGGCGTGTGGAGGAAGCCTGCGCTCGAGCTCGTCGGCCAGGACCAGCATCAGGGCCGCCTGGCCCATGTGCCCCAGGTCTTCTTCGGTCAGAATGTGGGTCTTGCGGTAACGCTTGGGTAACTTTCTCCCTTCGGCCATCCTCAGGATGCCCGCCATCTGTGCGGATTCGCGGTGGGTGAAGCCCGGCATGTCCGTTCGGGTCAGGAAGGAGGCGGCCCGGTTATGCCGGTTGTAGAAGTCCACGGCGCTGCCCACGTCCAGGAGTAGCGCCGCGCATCCGAGGGACGACGCGAGTGTCCCGTGCCGCTCGCCCCACACGGTGCGGGCGATGCTGTCGGCCAGGACGGAGCGGCGCGCTCCTCGGCGGGTGAATCGGGGAGCGAACCGGCCCATCACGTCGTTCAGCGTGTTCCGGCGCACGGCGGCCAGAGGCATCAGAGATACCCGGCCGTCCTCGAGGACCGGCTCCTGCTGCCGCGCCAGACCCTCCCGCAGCCCATGGCCGGACACCATTATGTGCCGGGCCGCCGTGTGCTCCAGCAGCGCATGAGCGACCACGGCGCCGCCCACGATGGAGTGAGTGCGCTCCGGGTTCATGCCCGGGATTCTGGAACGTTCCTCCATGCTGCGGGAAGCGAGCCTGTGTACCATCCTGGACAGACTCCTCGCGCCGATGCAGTAGCCGTGAATGGTGTGAAGCGGATAGATCTGCTTCCGCCTGTCGAGCTTGGACAACAGCCGCATCGACCCGCCGGTGCCCACCAGAACATCTTCTTGCTCCAGGCGGGGAATTCCGGTCTCGTCCAGGTACTTGCGGACGTATTCGTATGCCGCGTGCATGTCTTCGGGGGAGGGTTTGTCCGTAAGCCGGAAGCGGTTGGCGAGCCGCAGGCTGCCGAGCGGCAGCGAGTTGCGGGTATCCATGGTCCGTCCGGAGAACCCCACGAGTTCGGTGCTGCCACCGCCGAGGTCGGCCAGTAGGCCCCGAGTGACCGGCAGGCCCTGTGCGGCTCCGATGAAGCAGTAGCCCGCCTCCTCGTAGCCGCTGATTATGCGCAGGTCCACGCCGTATCTGCGGCGGGCGGCCCCGGTGATCTCGGAGGCGTTCCGCGATCTCCGCAGGGCCTCGGTTCCGACGGCGTGGATGGTGGTGACGCCGTACCCACGGCACACCTGCACGAAGTCCTCGATGGCGTCGAGAGTGCTGTCTACGCCTGTGGAGTCGAGCGTGCCGTTCCGGTCCACGTGGCTCATCAGGTTGAGGGCGAGGCGCTGCTGGGCCAGCATCTGCACGCCGCCGGTGTTCAGTTGCATAACCACGGCCCGGGCGGAGCCGGAGCCTACGTCGATGACCGCGGTCAGCGCCGGCTCGGGCGCGTAGCCGTCGGACGAATGGGAATCGGGAAGGAGACCGGGAGTCTCCCAGGGTTGGGGGGGTACGGTTGTTTCGAGTACTGCCTCTTGGTTGGTCAAGCTTGGCCCCATTTCTGATGTTTCTTGTCTGCAAGTCCTACTTGGAAGGATAAGGACAGGCGGCGCGGGCCGCAAGTGCCGTCGCCGGACGCCGGAGGCGGCGAGTGCGCGTCGCAACGCGGGTCAAGCCAGGTGGTACAATCAGCGCGAGCAGGCCGCGCGGCCCAACTCCCGGTCGCGACTCAGAAGGAGCGTCGCCATGAATCGACAAGAGCTTGTACGGATGCTGGAGCGGGAGCTGTCCGGCGACAGGGCGCTCGAGTCCGCGGCTCACATGACCCGGTTCTACCGCTCTCCGGGGGCGTCCGGTTACCACAGGGCGACTGACTTCGTGGCGGACCTTTTCCGGGCGAACGGCCTGGACAGGGTGTGGGTGGAGAGGTATCCGCTGGACGGGCAGACGAAGTTCATGAACGTCACCATGCCGCTGGCGTGGGAGCCGCTCGGCGCAGAGCTGCGGGTCGGCTCTCCGACGGGCAGGTTGCTGGTGTCTTACGAGGACTCGCCGTCTTGCCTGCCCTGGTGGACGCCGTCCACACCGGAAGGCGGAGCGACCCTGGAGCTGGTGGACGTCGGCACGGGCGAGCGCCCGGAGGACTACGAGGGCCGGGACGTGCTCGGCAAGGCGGTGCTGATTCGGGGCACGACGCGCCCAAGCGGATTCGGCCATGCCGCCAGGCTTGCGATGGAGCACGGCGCCGCCGGCATCATTACGGACTACCTGCTGTACCAGACGGAGCCGTTCCGCACTCGCGAGTCCCTGCCCGACCCGGTGCAGCTTCTGCGAATGCCCTCCAACCGGCCGAGCGCCTGGGCGCTGGTGGTCAACTACCACGCTGCTGAGCACCTGGCTTCGCTGGCGCGTCAAGGCACAGCCATCATCTGGGCCGATGTGCAGGCCAGGACGTTCGAGGGCGAGGCGCAGAACCTGTTCGCGGACATCGCCGGCACTGACGAGGGCGGGCAGATCGTCCAGTTCGTGGCGCACTCCACGGCGGGCACCAAGCCCGGGGCCAACTGCGCCTCCGGACCGGCTCTCATGGCCGAGATGGGGCGCGTGATATCGCAGCTCATCTCGAGCGGGCGCATCCCGCGTCCCAGGCGCACGATCCGGTTCCTCGTCAACGTGGAGGGACACGGCACCAAGCACTACGTCCACAACCACAGGGACGATATCGAGCGGACCATCGTCTCGATTGCGCTGGACAGCGTGGGGCACGACCAGCGGAAATCCAAGTCCGCCCTGCTCTTCTACCACTCGCCGGACTCGCTGCCAACCTTCGTCAACGACTTCTACGTGGGGCTCATGGAGTCCACGCCGAAGGAGACGCGGTGGGTGTTCAGTGAGGGCGACCGGATTCCGTTCGTCAATTTCACGGACCTGCCCTACACTCCCTGGAGCGACAACCACTACTACCCCGCCTTCGGCGTGCCGTCACCGCTGCTAATGTCCTGGCCTGACCTGTACTTCCACACCGACCACCTGACGGCGGACAACCTTGATCCGATGGTCTTCCGCAGGTGCGGCATCACAACGGCGCTGGCGGCGCTGGAGCTCGCGTACGCCGGCCCGGCGGGGGCCCGGACTATCATGCGGGAGGTGGGCAACCGCAGCCAGTTCCGGCTGGGCCGCGTCGCGCTGGAGGCAGTGGGCGGCGCAGGGGAGGCGCGGGCGCGCAGGCGACTCGCCGTCCTGGCCCGGCGGGACCAGCAGGCCGTGGAGTCCGCGCTGGCGCTGGCAACCGAGGAAGAGCGGAGGCTACACCCGGAACTGGATTTCACGAGCCAGCAGGTCCAGAGGGAAATTGCCGACCGCCTGGAGAAGACCCTCAGTTGGCTGACCGGCGGCGCCAAGGCCCCCGACGGCTTCCCGGCCGGCGAGGCGGTTCCCCAGCGGCTCATGGAGCGCGACGCCCCCGGCATCTCCGGCACCGGCTACTGGGACCTGGTGCGGATGGCCGAGGAGATGCACGACCGCGACCCGAGTATGCGGTACGACTCGCTGCGGATCATCGGCGACGAGATATGGAATTACTCCGATGGACGGCGGACCGTGAACGAGATCGCGGAGGCCGTTGGGGCCGAGTTCGACTTCGACCTGGAACCCCGGCATGTGCTCACGCTGTTCCGGGGGCTGGCGGAGCAGGGGTTCGTCAGCCTGTCTGACAAGGCGTCTTCACCCCCATCCTAACCTTCCCCCATCGAGGGGGAAGGGACAAATTGGAGGGCTTGCGCTCTCAACCCTCACCCTAACCCTCTCCCAGTCTTGGGAGAGGGGACTTATGCCATGCGTGGACAGCTATTCCCCTTAAACTCTGAACAGAGACGTTACTTGCCCTGCTTGATGAAGTCGGCGACGCGCTCGGCGAGCATGAGGACGGTGAGGTTGATGTTGGCGCGGACGCACTCCGGCATGATGGAGGCGTCCGCGACGCGCAGATTGTCGGCGCCGTAGAGCCTGCCGTACTGGTCCACCACGGCCATGGGGTCGGAGCGGGGGCCCATCTTGGCGGTGCAGGAGACGTGGTGGCCGGTGCCGATCTTGCTCAGTATCCACCTGTCCAGGGCATCGTCGGACTGCAGGTCGGAGTCCTCCGGGTACACCCTGTTGGCTATGAGGGCCGCCATGGACGGGTGGTCCTCCATGCTGACCACGAGTCGGACGCCGTCGCGGAACCTGCGCCGGTCTTCGGCGTTGTCCAGCAGGTTGTAGTCCAGGTAGGGGTGGTCCCTGTAGTCGGCGGAGTTGAGCCGGACCTCGCCCTTGGCGAACGCGAGGTTCAGGCCCAGGTTCGCGCCCAGACCGACCAGCTCGCCGCCCCAGCCGCCCATGTTGGGGCGATGGGCCATGCCGGATGACATGTAGACGATCATGTCGTTCACCAGCGGCGAGCCTTCGGCGGTGTACCTCGCCAGAATCTGGGCATTGGGCACGTGCCGCTGCAGGTCCACCTCGGGCTTGGTGGCCCAGAGTATGCTGATGAGCGGATGGTCGGCCAGATTCTGGCCGACGCCCGGCGCGTCGACCAGGGTCTCGATGCCGTGCTCGGCCAGGTGGTCGCCGGGGCCGACGCCGGAGAGCATGAGCACGTGGGGCGAACTAATGGCGCCCGCGCTCAGGATGACCTGTTCCGCCTCGACCACGAATGACTCGTCTGCGGAGGCGGCTTCGATGCCGGTTGCGCGGGGGCGTTCGCCGGATGTGTCGAAGAGAATCCGCTTCACCGTCACGTCGCCCCGGATGGTCAGGTTCAGCCGGTGGCGGGACATTCCCAGGTAGCCGATGGCGGTCGACCAGCGGATGCCGTTGGGGTTGTTCAGGGTAGTCGGCCCCACACCGGTCGTGCCCGGCAGGTTGTGGTCCTCGCAGTACGGCAGGCCGTAATCGCGCCAGGCGTCGAACCAGGCCACGTTGCCCTGCCGCCACTCCTCCCGGGGGAAACGGTGGCAGATGATAGGCCCGCTCGCGCCGTGGAAGTCGCCGGGGTCGTCCTGGTAGGTGGTGTCCGTCTCCACCATGTTGAAGTAGGGCACTAGCTTCCGGAAGCTCCACTCGTCGTTGCCCCACTTGGCCCAGTTGTCGTAGTCCTCGGGGATGCCTCGGATGAAAATCTGGCCGTTGATGGCGCTGGAGCCGCCGGTCACCCTGCCCCGGGGCACGTCGATGGTCGGGGCGGCATCGGTGGCCCTGGCCTTGAACTGCCAGTTGTGGTCGCTGTCCCAGATGCTCTTGGTGGACAGGTAGCCGTGCTTCACCTCCTCCGGCAGGCTGTCGACGTCGGGGTAGTCGGGGCCCGCCTCCAGGAGGAGCACCGAGGTGTTGGGGTCTTCGGAGAGTCGCGTGGCGAGAATCGCGCCCGCCGAGCCGGCGCCGATGACGATGTAGTCGTACTTCATGCTTTGCCTCCCGGAGACGGTGCTGTGAGCTGTGCATACTGTGATAACCTTACAACGGCTGCGGCGCGAGCGAAAGAGACTGATTCACTCGGAGACCGTGTCAAGATACTAGGTGGCTCTGAAATCGAACACCCAGCCCCCCTGGATTCCCGTTTTCACGGGAATGACGAATGCGGGTTTGCCTAGCAATCTGACACAGGTTAATCCACCCGGAGGAAGTGCGATGCCAGAACCCAGAGTCATCTACATACCCAAGCCCGGCAGTCCCATAGACGTGGATCGCGACTTCTACGGACGGCTGGGCAGCGAGACCGGCAGCCGCAGTCTCGTCGACAGCTTCGTGGTGCCGATACGCTCCGGCAGGGCGTGGCCGGTGCTGGCGGGCCAGATATGCCGCATCGTCGTGGTGGAGGGCGCGCAGGTCGCGGACTTCAACGCCTGGAATCTGAACAACCCCAGGGAGCGGTTCTGGGCGGCGCGCACCAAGCAGCTCCATAGCGCCCACGTCTCCAGGTTCGACCGGCTGTGGTCCTGCCTGCCCTACCTGCGGCCCATGCTGACCGTCACGGGCGACTCCATCGACTACGGCCTGGACGAGGACGGCGCGGGGTGCCACGACCTGCTGGGCACGCGCTGCGACCCCTACGTCCACAAGATGCTCAACGGCGAGGACTTCGACTACTGCTGCCACTCCAACCTGGTGCGGGCGGTGGCGCCGTACCACATGGACGAGAGCGACGTTCACGACGTGCTCAACATCTTCCAGGTGACCGGTCTGACCAGGGACGACCGATACTTCGTGAAGCCATCTCCGGGCAGGCGGGGCGACTACTTCGAGTTCTTCGCCGAGATTGACCTGCTGTGCGCGATCTCCACCTGCCCGCACGGGGACCTGTCGGTGCAGGTGTGGGGCGAGGAGGACGCCAGAGACCCCATCGAGACGTGCCACCCGCTGGGGGTCGAGGTCTACCAGCCGGACGCCGGACTGCTGGAGGGCTGGCAGCCGCCCGCGCCGAGCGACTACCGGGGCATCCACGGGCTGGACAAGGGGTAGCGCCTGGGTGGCCCGCGCCGGCGTCGGACTGGCCGATGGGCGGGGCCTTACGAAAAATCTGCCCAATTCTGCTACGTTCCGCACATTTCGTAGCTGGGCGGGCCGATGTTCTTGTCACCATTTGCGGACCAAGTTGTTAAGGTTCGTCACGCGCAGTGCGCCAGATGTGGCAGGACGCGACCCGTTCGGGAAGCTCAGGGCAGGCTCCGTTCGGCTGGGGGCGGGCGGGTTTCAAACCCGCCCCTACCAGACGTTCCACAACCGGTGCGCACTGGGCCTGTAGGTAGAAAATAGCACAGACGTGCTGTAGAATCAAGAAGGGTCAGGGAAACGTGCATTGGCTTTAGCAAGTACAGGAGTTGTGCCCTAGTCGTCACCCCCATCCTAACCCGTTCGGCTACGCTCAGGGCAGGCTCTTCCCCCGTCAAGGGGGAAGGGACTTTTGGCCAATCACCGCCTCTGGACAGTTACCTGCCGATTTGGTGGCGCAAGGCGGGGCTGCTTGACATAAGTCGTGGGAGTGGGCCTGAGAGTGGGAATTTCTGCGACACGATTTGCGCATTCGGGTGGCAGTGATTATGCAGGTGAAGGGCAAGTGAGTGGCGTTCGGGTTACGCGAGTGGGATGCTTTGGGACAGGGATTTTGGGTGGTTGAGGCTGGCGGGGGGTGAGCAACCGAGTGGATATGAACCTGATGGGCGTCGTGGGGCGGCGGCCTGTCGCTGAGCCGTGGGTGGAGGGGGAGAAGATTCCGTGGGACGACCCGGAGTTCAGCAGGAGGATGCTGGCGGAGCATCTGACCCAGCGCCATGACGCGGCCAGTCGTCGCTTCGACAGGATCGACGGGCACGTTGCCTGGATTCACCGGGAGCTGCTGATCGGTGAGCCGGCGAGGGTGCTCGATCTTGGCTGCGGGCCCGGCCTGTACACGAGCCGGCTCGCCGGGCTGGGGCACGAGTGCGTCGGTATCGACATATCTCCCGCCTCGACCGCGTTTGCCACAGCGCAGGCCGAAGAGCACGGGCTGCGTTGCTCCTACGTGCTCGAAGACATGAGGACAGCGGACTACGGCGTCGGGTACGGGCTGGTTATGCTCATATTCGGGGAGTTCAACGTCTTCAGGCCGGGCGATGCCAGGGTGATTCTCGAAAAGGCCCACGCCGCTCTGTCGCCCGGAGGCGTGCTGCTTCTGGAGCCGCACACTTTCGACGCGGTGCGCGAGATGGGAGGGAGGGGCGCTCACTGGTACTCGGCGGACAGCGGCGTGTTTTCGGACGAGCCGTACCTGTGCCTGCGGGAGAGTTTCTGGCATCCTGGGCAGGCGGCGGCGACTGAGCGCTACTTCGTGGTGGATGCGGCGACGGGGGGCGTCACGCGGTACGCGTCGAGTATGCAGGCGTATACGGACGCAGAGTACCGGGGGCTGCTGGCGGAGTGCGGGTTTGGGGAGATCGCATTTCACGCGGCGATGGGGGGCGGCGGGGATGAGGGCGAGAGGGGGCTGGTGGTGATAGTGGCGCGGAAGGGTGAGTGATACTGCATTTAGGCATGGCCCGAAGCATCTACACCAGAATAGGGCTGCGTCACCGGTGAGGGTCAGCGGCTTTACCTCAATCTGCCTGAACCGAGGTCGATTCGGCGCTTGTTCGGCTTACAAGGCATGTTATCTGGAGTGACTGCGAGACCTGCCCATGAAGACGGTGGCCCCCAATCGTCGATGTATGTTTTGCCGTCGCCGCGCGCCTGTACAATGTAGTCGTACTGCATATCGCACAGCAGTATGGACACGTCGATTGACCAAGTTACGACAGTAGCATCTTCGTCTGGGGCCTGGACCTCAACTAGAGGCCTAAAGTAATCGTAAGGAACGCCGCGGCGCTGGCTGTTCAGCACATATCTGGAGACTCCAGGCAAGTTTTCCCATACAACTTCGATGCTGTTGTACTCGTCCATCAGCCTCAAATCTATAGCTGGGGCGGGAGGCGGTTCGGAAGGGCCTCCCGGCTCCGTTACAACGACTAGGTACTCGGTGAGGTCCGGGTCCTGTCCACAGTCCCGGGCATCCGGGTCTCGCCAGTTGATAAAGAACCTGTAGAGACCCTGAGGAAGGTCCTTTTCCGCAGTAAGCGTGTACCCCGGCTGCGTTGAAGTTCGCTGCGCTGTTGTGCCCTCTGCTGTCGCAGTCCACTTCGCCGAGTAAACGGCGTTGAGGCCGATGACATTTGTCCCGTCCCATTTGAAGAAATGGCCATATCTATTGAATCCAAATTCGTAATCCTGATGAAATGTAATTTCGAAGAGCTCGGCGCTCTCTCCCTCCAGCCGCGGAATGAGGCCTGACCGATACGTGTCCGGGAATTCCCATAGCGTGGTGCCGGCGGCGACAGGTACATTCTCTCTGCCAAATCTAAACACCTGCTTGGGGAGGTACTCCAGCGTTATCCCCACACCCCTATACTGCCCCTCTAGCCACTCCTTGGCAAAGTACTTGCCAATCACGCATTGTTGCCAGCCTGCATCTTCAAACCTATTGTATTCTTGCATAGCGTCAGAGACACGCCTTCTAATCTCGTCCAGACCGACCCATTCGCGCCTCTCTTGAAGATAGAACTCTCCGTCTGTGCCGGGCATAAGTGGGCTCCATGAGAAAGGGTTCTTGCCGGTGATCGAGTCAGCAAGTCCAAGGTAGTATCTGTCAGGGTCGTCAGTAGCTTCCAGGAAGAAGATTGACTCAATCTTCTCGAAGCTGAGTTCTTCTTCGTAAATGCTCTTCGCGCACTCGATTTCCTCCTCGGAGTTAGAGACCCTCTGACCAGCTACGAGGGCAGTGATGCGATCAGGACCCTGTCCCTTCAGGTATTCATGCACTCGTAGTTCTAACTCATGGAGCAATGTGTACTTGTAATCATTGTAGTAGGACCAGCCTGCGTTAGTGTCTACGTCGATGGAGTTCTCCAATCTGGATGCGATCTCGGCGTCAACGACCTTGACCTCGTCCTTTATCAGCGTGGCCCTAGCAACAGTGTCCCTTTGCAAGGCTCGTAGTTCCAGTACTTCGGGGATCCGATAACCTCCGGTGGCATGCATTCCGCCTATCACCGAACCATACTCTTCGCAACTAGTGCCGGGCCCGGTGTTGGTCAGCCAGCCGGGAACTCCCGGTCCTTCGCCGCAGGCGGCGATTGATAGCACCGATAGAATGACAATCACGATGTGGGCGTACTTCACTGATGCCTCCCACATACATTTCGCGGCAGTGCGGAAAAGTCAGTTGGGTCGTATTGTACGTCTTCTCACTCTTGCACGCCTGTGTCACTTCGCCGTCTAGGCCCAAGCTGATACACTGGCCGGTGTCGGACCGAGATTGTGTGCAGGCTGAAAGTGTGGAGATGTTGAGGATGCGGGGGGTGTGGGCAAAGCCGCCCACTTGATGGGGCGTGCGCTGTCAACCCTCACCCTAGCCCTCTCCCAGTCTTGGGAGAGGGGACTGACGCCTCGCGTGGAGAGCTCTTCCACATCGACTCTGAATGGTAACGACTCTGGAGGCAGACATGCGCCTTGTGCTGACTAACGCTACGGTGATCGACTGCGTTGGGCCGGAGCCGGTTGCGGGGGCGAGCGTGGTGGTGGAGGATGGGCGGATCGCGGAGATCACGAGCGGCGGACGAGCGGCGGGCGGCGATGGGTCGCGGGTGATCGACCTGGAGGGGGCGTACCTGCTGCCGGGGTTGTGGGACGTGCACATTCACCCGGACTACGTGAGCGATCCGAACGTCACGGTGGCGCAGCAGACGGCACGGTTCGGCGAGAACCTGATGAGCGGAATGACAGAGGCCGGGGTGGTCGGAGTGCGGTGCGGCGGGTCGGCGCACTTCATGGACGTGGCGTGGCGGGACACGTTCGCGTCGGGCGGACTGGACGGGCCGCGCGTGTTCGCCAGCGGAATCTTCCTGACCACGACGGGCGGCCACTTCCTCACGTCCGGGCACGCGCGGGAGTGCGACGGCCCCTACGGGTTCGTCAACGCGGTGCGGGAGCAGATCAAGAACGGCGTGAATCACATCAAGCTGAACCTGTCCGGCGGGGTGATGGGACCGTTCTGGGACCAGCACGTCCACTCGTTCCTGCTGGACGAGGAGCTGGCCGCGGCGTTCGCGCTGTGCCGCCAGCGCGGGTACGACGTGATGGCCCACGCCACGAACCCGGACGCGGTGAAGGCGGCGCTGACGCACGGCGCGCACACCATCGAGCACGGCTACATCATGGACGAGGAGTGTCTTGGGCTGTTCCTGGAGAGTGGCGCGTGGTACGTGCCGACGCTGGGCATCACGCACCTGACGCCGTCGCAGGCGACGTCCGAGCGCGAGAGGCGCTGGGTGGAGCAGAAGAACCTGGCGCCGGACCTGGTGGCGCGGGCCGAGGCGGCGGTGGACGAGCACCGGCGGTGGTTCCGGCGGGCGCTGGACGCCGGCGTGAAGATGGCGCTGGGGTCGGACCTGTATCCGCTGCGCGACTCGGCGCTGCTGGAGATGGGGCTGTGGGTGAAGTCGGGCGCGACGGCGTGGCAGACGCTGCTGGCGGCCACCAGGAACGCGGCGGAGCTGTGCGGCGTGGGGGCGGACTTGGGCACAGTCGAGGTGGGCAAGCTGGCGGACCTGATAGCGGTGGGCGGCAATCCGCTGGAGGACGTGGAGAACGTGGCGGACCTGCGGCTGGTGGTGAAGGAGGGGCGTGTGGTGGCGGACCGGCGCGGGGCGTCGGCGGCACCCCCATCCCCGTATCGAGTACGGGGCAGGCTCTAACCTTCCCCCTGCGAGGGGGAAGGGACAGTTTGGGGGGCGCTAGACGCCCTCGACGATTATCATGCTGGTGTTGCAGCCTGCCACGCGGATGTCTTCGAGCTCCTTGTAGCCGTCTGAGTCGATGAAACCGCGAGCGGCATCGAGGCTGTCGAACTCCATCACGACGACGCGTCCGGGCGTCCAGCCGCCGGTTATGCCCTCCGCTGCGCCGCCGCGCACCAGGTACCTGCCGCCCTGGGCCTCGACGACGTCGACGATTCGCTCCGCGTACTGCGCGAAGAGGGACTGGTCGGTTATCTCTACGTCGATGATTACGTATCCTGCCATGTAATTACCTCCATCCCCGTATCGAGTACGGGGCAGGCTCTAGCCTTCGACTTGGACCGTAACGATTTCGATGCCGTGGTACTTGCGGTGGCGCACCGAGGACGCGTAGTGGCGCAGGAGGCGGAACGAGATGTCGCCCACTTCGGGCGTCTCGGCCTCTTCGGTCATAAAGGCAATCCTGTCTTCGATGTTCTCCTCCGCGAACACTGCCAGGAACTCCAGTTCGACCGTGCCCACCCCCGGGCTGGCGATGACTACCAGGCGCGGTGAGGCGGCCTCGTCGTAATCATCACGCAATTGGAGCATGCTTGCAAGGGTCTCCTCGCCGGCGGCGCACAGCTTGTCCACCGAAGGATCGTCCCACCTCATATCATTGCCGACGCCGCGCAGGAACGAGTCTATGCCGGGCAGGGCCGACATATCCAGCTCCGCCTCCATGCGCCGGCGCCTGGACGCGGTCATTCCGACGACGACTGACATCAGCAGCGCGACCAGCACGCCGACGACCACGCTGTTTCCGAACGCCACGCCCCAGGGGTCTCCCAGGGCTGCCCCGATGGGATCATAACCCTGGAGTCCGACGCCGATCGAGAGCGACAACCCGACGGTGAGCGCCTTTTGCGGACTCAGTCCGTCCTGAAGCACGTTGCGGACCCCCTCTACGAAGAGCAGGCCCATCACGATCATCAGCAGCGACGCCGTTATCGGACGCGGAATCGTGAGGAGAAGCGCGACCATCATCGGCAGCAGGGCCAGTCCGATCACTATGGCGCCCATCGCGTAACCGACGCGCCGAGCGGCCGCGCCGGTGAAGGTGACGAGGGAGATGCTGGAGGGCAGGTAGATGAAGACGGGAATCGTGCCGGCGAGACCGGACAGCAGCGTGGCCACTCCGCCGACGTTCAGTGAGCCCTGCACGGCGCGGAAGTCGATGGCCCGCGGCTTGCGCCATGAGGCCTGCTGAATCGCCGAACCCTCGCTGCTCGCTTTCACGGCGGCTACTGTGCTGACGATGACGAACACGACCAGGAGCGCCCAGAAGTCCCCGTCCAGCGCGGTGCTCAAGCCGGGCCACGCCGATGAGTCCGGGAGGTCGAGCAGGTGTGTGTCCGCCAGTCGCTGGACGTCGAACAGGCCCAACAGGGCGGCGGCGGCGCAGCCCGCCAGTATCGCCAGCGGCATGGCAAAGAACCTGTAGTAGCCGGTTCCCCTGAGCATAAGGAACGCGGCCGCGCCGAGAGTAACCGCGGCAACCGCCGGACCGGCCAGCGACGGCGCGCCCGATGGCACGTCGTCCAGCCTGGTCATGGCTATGGGCATGGCGGAAAGGGCGATCAGCATGAAGGCGACGCCGGAGACTACGGGCGTGATTACCCTGCGAAGCCTCGCAAGCCAGGCGGACACGGCGAACTGGGCCAGGGAAGAGGCCACAACCAGGCTCGACATGACGGCGAGCCCGCCTTCCTCCACGGCGAGAACGCAGACCGCCAGGAAAGGGACCCCCGGGCCCATCATGAGAATGTGGCCGGCTCCGAGCCGCCCGAGGCGGGTCGCCTGTAGGGCCGTGACGAGGCCGCCGATCAGCAACGCGGTGAACACGGCCCAGGACTGGTAGCTCTCGTCGGCGTCGAACGCCAGCACGTAGACTGTCGAAATCGTGATCGTGTTCGACACCATCAGGACGACGCCCTGGACCGCGGCGCCGAGCGTCAGGAGGGGCGGACTGTGCTCATCCGGCTCGTAAAGTATGTGGTCGTTCTGGCGCAGCGGTCTGACTCCGACACTTGTGGGGACTGGAGGCCGTGTCGTTATACTACACCATCGCCATGCGGCGTCTGCCCGTTTTGCTGTTACAATGGGCGGCAGCAATAGGGACGCGGATTCGCACGAGAGCAGCGAGGGCGCAATGAGACTTACACCACGAGAGCTGGACAGGCTGACCATCTTCAGCGCAGCCGAGCTTGCGCGCCGCCGCAGGGCGAGGGGGCTGAAGCTGAATCACCCGGAGGCGACGGCGCTCATCTGCGACGAGGTGATGGAGTACGCCAGGGACGGGAACAGCTACCAGGACACCGTGGAGATGGCGGCGAAGGTTCTCGGCCGCGACGACGTGATGGAGGGGGTGCCGGAGCTGGTGGATCCCATCCGGGTGGAGGCGAGCTTCCAAGACGGGACGAAGCTCGTTTTCGTGCGGAAGCCGATACGGTGAACCGGGGCTTCACCCCCATCCTAACCCATTCGGCAGGCTCAGGGCAGGCTCTTCCCCCTGCGAGGGGGAAGGGACACTAGATTCCTCGGCTGCGCTCGGAATGACAGGGGGAGGGGGAAGGGACTCAAGGAGAAGGTCATAGTGACACCAGGGGAGGTCGTATACGCGGGAGGGAGCATCGCCTGTAACGTCGGGCGGGACGCCGTGGCGCTGTCCGTGGAGAACACGTCGCCATATCCGGTGTACGTGACCTCGCACTACCACTTCTTCGAGGTGAACAAGCGGTTGCGGTTCGATAGGCGCGCCGCGTACGGCAGGCGGCTCGACGTTCCGTCGGGCGGCGGCGTGCGCTGGGAGCCGGGGCAGGTGGTGGAGGTGCGGCTCGTGGACATCGGCGGCGGGCGGCGGGTTCACGGATACCAGGGCTTCGTGAACGGCGGGCTGTCGGAGTCGCAGGTCGGTGATGCGCTGGCCCGGGCGCGCGCTCGTGGATTTCTGGGCGCAGGTGAATGACTATGCCGTTCGAGATGGACAGGGAGAGATACGGGGCCATGTATGGCCCGACCGCCGGCGACCGCGTGCGCCTCGGCGATACGGACCTGTTTGCCATGATCGAGAGGGACTACACGGACTACGGCAACGAGATCATGGGGGGATGGGCCAAGAATCTCAGGACGGGGATGATGTACTCGCACCGGCCCGCCAGGGACAGCGAGCTCGACAGCATCATTCTGAACGCCATAGTGATGGACCCGGTGCTGGGCATATTCAAGGGCAGCATCGGCATCAAGGACGGCGTCATTACCGGCGTGGGCCGCGCCGGCAATCCCGACATCATGGACGGCGTTGACCTCGTAATCGGCCCTAACACGGTCGCCTACCGCGGGGACGGCGTCATCGCCACGCCCGGCGGCGTCGACAGCCACGTGCATATGGGAGACAACCCGAAGCTGATGGACGTGGCGCTGGCCGCCGGGCTGACGACGCTCATCGGCGCGGGACTGAACACCACCGGCCGCGCCACGATTCATAGCTGGCTGCGCTCGTTCGAGAACATCCCGGTCAACCTGGCGCTCCAGGCGAGGGGCAGCGCGAGCCATCCGTCGCCGATGGTGGAGAGCATCGAGGCGGGGGCCGCGGGCTTCAAGATCCACGAGGACGAGGGGGCGTACCCTGACGTCATAGACACGTGCCTGCGGGTCGCGGACGAGTACGACGTGTCTGTGGCGCTGCACACCGACGGGCTGCACGAGGCGATGCAGGTGGCCGACACCATCGAGGCGATAGGCGGGCGGGCGGTCCACGCATACCACGTCGAGGGCGCGGGCGGCGGCCACGCGCCCGACCTCATCAGGCTGGCGGGCGTGAACAACATCATCACGTCCTCCACCACGCCGACGATTCCGTACACGGTCAGCACGTACGAAGAGCACCACAGCATGACGGCGCAGGTGCACAACGTCAACGTGGCGGCGCCGCCGGAGGCCGCGGCGTTGGACGAGCGGCTGCGGCGCGAGACGATGGCGGCGGAGGACGTGCTGCACGACTTGGGCGCGGTGCCCATCATCAATTCGGACTCGCAGGGGATGGGGCGCATTGGCGAGGTGATAACGCGCACGTGGCAGCTCGCCCACAAGATGAAGGGCGAGCGGGGCGCGACGCACCCGGAGCACGACAACGAGCGCATCCTACAGTACCTTGCAAAGTACACCATCAACTCCGCCATCACACACGGCGTGTCGTCCTACGTGGGCTCGCTGGAGCCGGGCAAGATGGCCGACGTGGTGCTGTGGCGTCCCGCATTCTTCGGCGTCAAGCCGGAGATAGTGATAAAGGGCGGAACGTTCGTCTGGTCGCCTTCCGGCGACGGCAACGCGACCATCAGGCAGAGCGAGCCGGTCATCTACGGCCCGGCGTTCGGCGCGCTCGGCAACTCCGCGGCGTCGCTCAGCGCCTTCTTCGTGTCACGCGCGTCGCTGGAGACGCGCCTTCGCAAGCGGCTGGGGACCCGGCGCAAGCTGCTGCCTGTGAAGGACGTGCGGACCGTGACCAAGCGGAGCATGGTGAGGAATAGCCTCAATCCGAGCATAGAGGTGGACCTCGACAGCAGGCGGATAAGCGTGGACGGAGCAGTGGTCAGCTCCAGCCCGGTGAGCGAGGTGCCGCTGAACCGCCTGTACAACCTGGCATGAGTGGTAGACCAAGAGATGAAGAAGACCATCTACCTGGCGAACCCATACGGGTTTTCGGCGCAGCAGAAGGCGCTGCTGCTGCCGCCGATTGTGGCGGCGCTGGAGGGGCTGGGCCTGGAGGTGTGGGAGCCGTTCGCGCGCAACAACCAGGTCGACTTCACGAAAGCTGGCTGGGCTTACGAGATCGGCCAGCGGGACTACCGCGACGTGAGGGAATCGGACGCCACGTTCGCGGTGGTCAACGGCGTGCCCCCCGACGAGGGGGTGATGGTGGAGTTGGGCATGGCGATCGCGCTGGGGAAGCCGACGTTCCTGTTTCGCGACGACCATCGCCGCGCGACGGACAGCGAGGAGTACCCGCTCAACCTGATGCTGTTCACCGGGCTGCCGGCGGAGGGCTGGCGGGACTTCTACTACACCTCGGTGGAGGAGATAGCTGACCCGGACAAGGCGCTGGCACGCTGGGCCAAAGCGGATGGATGACTACGCTCTCGCGGTCGACGTGGGCGGTACGTTCACCGACGTCGTCCTGCTGAACCTGGCCAGCGGCGAGTTCCGGCTGCACAAGACCCCTTCCACGCCCGACGACCCGTCGCGCGGGTTCATCACCGGCGTTACGCGCATACTCGCCGAGAACGGCGTGGCCCACTCCCAGGTGCGGCGCATCTTCCACGGCACAACCATAGCCACGAACGCCATCCTGGAGGGCAAGGGCACGCCGGTCGGGGTGCTGGTGTCCGAGGGGTTCAAGTACGTGCTGGAGATCGGGCGGCACAGCATGGACCGGATGGCCAATCCGCACGTCTGGGTGAAGCCGGAGCGCCCGGTGCCGCCCGAGCGCGTGCTGGAAGTGCCGGGACGCACCGCGTTCGACGGCTCGGCGCTGTCGGACCTCGACGAGGACGCCGTGCACTCGGCGACGGAGCGCTTCCGGTCGGAGGGCATCGAGTCGGTCGCGGTCTCGCTGAACCACTCCTACGCGAACCCGGCCCACGAGCGCCGCGCGCGGGAGCTTGTGCTGGAGGGCCTGCCGAACGCGCACCTGTCGCTGTCTTCCGAGGTGCTGCCGGTGTTCCGCGAGTACGAGCGCACGATCACCACCGTGCTCAACGCCTACGTCATGCCGCGCGTCAGCGGGTACATCGAGAACCTGGACAGCGACCTGCGGGCGCTGGGAGTCGAGGCGCCGCTGCTCATCATGAAGTCCAACGGCGGGGTGATCGGAGCGGACACAGCCATCCGGCAGCCGGTCTACACCGCGCTGTCCGGCCCGGCGGCGGGCGTGATGTCGGCCATCGACGTGGCCCGGAGCACCGGCGTCGAGGACTGCATCTCGTTCGACATGGGCGGCACCAGCACCGACGTGTCGCTGGTCAGCCGGCGCACTCCCACCGTCACGCTGAACGGGAAGCTGGGCGACTGGCCGGTACAGCTTCCGATGCTGGACATCGCCACCATCGGTGCGGGCGGCGGCAGCATCGCATGGCTGACGGCGGCGGGCAACCTGAGCGTGGGGCCTCGCAGCGCCGGAGCCGCGCCCGGCCCGGTGTGCTACGGGCTGGGCGGGACCGAGCCGACGGTGACGGACGCCAACCTGGTGCTGGGCCGCATCGACGACAGCATCGCGGGGGGCGCGCTAACGCTGGACGTGGAAGCCGCCAGGTCTGCCATACGGGAGAAGATCGCCACTCCGCTGGGTCTGGACCTGTACCGGGCGGCGCACGGGATACTGCAGATCGTCAACTACAACATGATGGGCGCTATCCGGAACGTGAGCGTGGAGCGGGGCCACGACCCGCGCGACTTCGCGCTGGTGGCGTTCGGCGGCGCGGGGCCGATGCACTCCATCGGCGTGGCGCGGCTGCTGGACATGGACACGGTTATCGCGCCGCCGAGCCCGGGTGTCGCATCGGCCTACGGGCTGCTGGTGGCCGACTTCAAGAACGACTACGCCAGGACCTCGGTGCAGAAGGCGCCCAACTACGATGCCGCGGCGATGGAGCGGGTGTATCGTGGCCTGGAGGGCGAGGCCGTTCGCTGGCTCGACGTCGAGTCCGTTCCCGCGGATCGGCGGGAGCTGACGCGGTCGGCGGACCTGCGGTACGCACACCAGGGATTCGAGGTGACGGTGGATTTCGCGGGCCGGGCCGTGGACGCGGCCGCGCTGGACGCCACGATCCGGCGCTTCCACGCGGAGCACCGGCGGCTGTTCGGGTTCTCGCTGGAGCAGCCGGTGGAGATTGTGACGCTTCGCGTAACCGCGTTCGGACACCTGGACTCGGTCAGGATGGCGCGGCTTTCCGGCGATCTCCGCGCACCCGGTGAGGCGCTTACGGGCAAGCGCGACGTGTACTTCGAGGACGCGGGCGGCTTCGTCCCGTGCGACATATTCGACCGCGCCAGGCTGGCGCCGGGTTCCACCATCGACGGCCCGGCGATTCTCGAGAATGTCGATTCCACCGTCGTCATCGACCCAGGCTGGCGGGGCAGGATCGACGACTACGGCAACTGCATCATGCGTCGGGGGTGACAGGAGAGAGAACGCAGTATGGCAACGAATCAGTCAATGAGCACCGTCGTAGATCCGATTACGCTCCAGCTTATCCGCGGCTCGCTCCGTTCTGCGCGGCTGGAGTGCGAGTTGATAATCGAGCGGACGGCCATGTCCGCATTCATACGCGAGAAGAAGGACTACACGGTCAGCTTCCTGGACAGCCGGGGGCAGGAGATCTACGGCGAGACGATGGGCAGCGACATTCTCGGCTGCGTGTGGGAGTTCTACGACCCGGAGACGATGCGCGCCGGTGACGTGTACTGGTACAACGACCCGTACATCTCGCGGGGCAGCATCAGCCACACGCCTGACATGGTGTTCATCTCGCCGGTCTTTTTCGAGGGCGAGCTTGTGGCATACTGCCACTCCTTCGCCCACTTCTGGGACCTGGGCGGCTCCCGCCCCGGCAGCATCGGTCCGGCCAACACCGAAATCTTCCATGACGGAACACTGGTGCCGCCCATCAAGATCATCGAGCGCGGCAAGCTGAACGACGAGGCCTACCGCATCATCCTGCGCAACTCCCGCTACCCTGACCTGCTGGAGGGCGACACCCGCGCGCTGATGTCGGCGGCGCAGCGGGCGGAGGAGCGCGTGCTGGAGATTTTCGCCCGGTTCGGCAAGGCAACGACGCTGGCGGCCATCGGGCAGGATCAGCGGGAGACGTCCGAGTTCGTCCGCCGCAAGACACTCGAAACGATCCTGCAGGGTAGCTTCTCGACCAGCGACTACATGGACACCGACGGCGTCGGAGCGGAGTGGCACTCCTTCCACCTGGAGCTGAGCCGGAAGGGCGACCGCATCACTCTGGACGCGACCGGCAGCGACGACCAGGCGCCCGGCTCGATCAACTTCATGGCGAGCGACGGCACCATCGGCACCTACTTCGGCCAGCACTTCCACCAGTACGACCCGTCGCTGACGATGAACCAGGGGCTGCTAGCGGCGGTGGACGAGGTGAGGCTGCGCCCCGGCAGCATCTTGCAACCGCAGTGGCCCGCGGCGCTCGGCTGCCGCGCCCACACCTTCACCAAGCTGAAGAACGCCGTCCGCGCCGTGGTGGCCAAGGCCAGCGGCGGCGACGCCATGGCCGCGATGGCGGTGTACGTGATCGCCTACTGGCGGATGATCGACCCCGAGACGGGCGAGTGGCTGCTGTGCAGCGACGGCATCGCCGTGGGGCACGGAGCGCGCACGGGAGCGGACGGCATCGACGCCGTGTACGCCCGCCACAACGAGAATTACCCCGCCGAGTTCATGGACGTGGAGTACCCGCTGAGGATGGAGCGCTACGCCATCAACCCCGATTCCGGCGGGCCGGGCAAGTACCGCGGCGGCTGCGGCATCATCCGGGACGTGCGGCTGCTCGCGCCTGAGGGCACCTTCGGCCTGCGCGTGGAGAACAACCGCTTCCCTGCGTGGGGCGTCGCCGGCGGCAAGGCGGGCGGCACGTCCAGGGTCGTGCTCAACCCGGGATGCGAAAACGAGCGGGAGGTTCCGCCCTTCTCGGACGACAACCCCTGGCAGGCCGGCGACCTGGTGCGAATCCACACCGCCGGAGGAGGCGGCTGGGGCGATCCGCTCGAACGCGAGATTCGCCTCGTAGAGAGGGACGTGCGCGGCGGCTTCGTGTCGCTGGAGTCGGCGCGCACGGAGTACGGCGTCGCAATCGACCCGGACACGCTGAGGGCGGACGGCTCCGGTAGCCTCGCCCTGCGCAAGGATCTGCGGCGTGTGCGGGAGCAGCCCAGGCTGTTCCATCGGTTCTTCTACTTTGACGACGAGGAAGAGGAGCGACGCTGGATCGAGCGCAACATGCCGCGGTAGGAAGGCAGGCACATGAACAGTAGCCCGGACGTGGTCGTGATAGGCGCTGGCGTTGTCGGCTGCTCGGTCGCGTACTACCTGGCCAGGGAAGGCGCCAGCGTGACCGTGCTGGAGCGGGAGGCCATCGGCAGCGGGGCCTCCGCGCACGCCACCGGCTCGCTGGGCCTGCTGGGCGCGGAGTTCTCTCCGGGCGCTTCGTTCGAGCTTGCCCGCGCTTCGTTCGACGAGTTCAAGGGACTTGTGCCCGAGTTGGAAGACGCGACGGGCATGGGTCTGCTCTACCAGCGCCGCCCTTCCCTCCGGTTGGCGCTGGACGATGACGAGGCCGACCTGACCAAGGGTTTCATGGAGTGGCAGCGGCCCCACGTGGCGATGCGCTGGATCGACGCCCAGGAGGTCCATGCCATTGAGCCGCGCCTCAGCCCCTCCATCGTTGGCGCGGTGTACGAGGAAGAGTCGGCGCAGCTCGACAGCTACCGGCTCAACCTGGCGCTGGCTCGCGGAACGGAGCTTCTTGGCGCCGACATCGTGTACCGCGAGGTGACCGGCCTCATCAGGCGCGGCTCCGCTGTCGCAGGCGTCAAGACCGCATCAGAGGACATACGTTGCGGCGCCGTGGTCGTGGCCGCGGGCACCTGGAGCCGGGCGTTCACTCCCTGGCTGGGCTTCCCGGTCCCCGTCCGGCCCATGAAGGGAGAGCGGCTGTTGCTCAGCTATCCCGGCGAGCCGCTTCCGGTGCTAATCAGCTCGCCCAAGCGCGGCCACATGATCAGCCGGATGGACGGCTACACCAGCGTGGGCAGCACGGGCGGCCGCGACTACGACCGGAGGGAGCTGTTCCTGGGCGAGGAGTTCGACCGCCGGCCCACCGAGTCCGCGCGGCTGGAGCTGCTCCAGCGAGCCGTGGACGTCTTGCCGGACCTGGAGCGCGCGGAGTTGGTGCAGCAACTCGCCGGGTCGCGCCCGCTCAGCCCGGACGGCAGGCCCATCATCGGACCCGTTCCAGGCATCGACAACGTGTTACTGGCCACGGGCCACGCCACGAAGGGCATACACCTGGGGCCGGCAACGGGCCGCATCATCGCGGACTACGTCTGCCGCGGTGCGACACGGGTCGTATCGGACATGGCCGGGTTCCTGCCCGACCGCTTCGCAGACTTCATCGGCGCCGACTACCTGCCCGCCGCGCGATCTGTCGATGAGTAAACACCGCAAGGAAGATCAGTTGTCGACGCCGGGCCCCCAGGTGGCGCCGAACTCGGCGCGTAGCACCAACTGGCCCGTGAATGTGCTGGCGTCCTGCAGCGCCAGGTACACGGCGGACGGGCCGACAGCGCTGGGCTCGACCCTCTCGTGCCAGTCGCGCTGCGTCCACGGGATGGCCGCGGAGCCCTCGCTGCGCAGCGAGCCGGGACTCAGTATGTTGACCGCGATGTTGTACTCCCGCACCTCGTCGGCAAGGCAGAGGCTGAACATGTGGAGCGCAGCCTTGCTGGCGCTGTAGAGGACGCCGCCGCCCAGTCCGGGATCGTTGGCCATCCTGGAGCCGACGTTGATGATGCTGCCGCGCCGCCGCTCGATCATCGACGCCAGCACGGCGCGGGAGCAGAGGTAGGGGCCGTTGGCGTTTACGCGCATCACCTGCTCCCAGCGCCCCGGGTCGATTTCGAGGATCGATTCGCCCAGCACCATGACGCCGGCGTTATTGAAGAGCACGTCGATCTTGCCGTAACGGTCCAACGCCTGACGAACCATCGCGTCGACCTGGGACTCGTCGGTCACGTCGCAGTCCACGGCCAGCACGTCGCCGCCCGCGCTGTGGATGTCCGCGGCGGTCTCTTCGAGCGTGCCGGCCAGGCCGGTCGGCGACTGGGCGCGTGCGCAGATGACCACGCTCGCGCCCTCGCTGGCGTACTCTTTGGCGATGGCGCGCCCCAGCCCCCGGCTGGCGCCGGTGACGATGGCAACCATTCCATTCATTCGGCCCACGGTCGACCAGCCCCTACAGGTTCTGCACCAGGTTGTCGGGCGCGCGGCAGAGGATGGCCACCATCTCCTCGTCGTAGGGGTTCTCCTCGATGTGCGCAGTGTGAGCCGGCACGAAGAGGAAGTCACCTGGCCCGGCCTCGACCGACTCCCCGAAGTTCTCGCCGAACAGCACGCGCACGTGGCCCTGCATCACGTACACCGCCGTCTCGGCTTCCAGGTGGGTGTGGGGTGGGCCTTTCTCATTGGGCGCCGCGGTCACTTTGCCCATCCAGATCCTGGTGGTGTCGCCCTTGCCCGGCAGAATCGCCGGCTGGCGCACCATGCCGGGCGTCTGCAACGCCTCCGAGGCGTCGCCCACGTTCTGCATCACGTAGGGCTTCTGACCCGTTATCTGTTCTGTCGCCATGCTCATCCCTCCTTGCCTCTTCTGGCCAATCCGAAACCGCAGGCGGTATCGGTCCGACGTCCACAATGAGCAGCGCGCTATAGGGCTGCGCTCGAGGGCCATGATACAGCATCGAGGCTTGGACTGATACACCAATGTGCGGTCACTCAGTTACAATGGCTACAGTCGAGTGTAGGAGGACAAAGTGAGCAAACAGCCGGAACTGATTACGAGAAGAACCCTGTTCGGAAATCCCGAGCGTACCTTCGTACAACTGAGCCATGACGGAGCGCACGTTTCCTATCTGGCGCCCGTGGACGGCGTGTTGAACGTGTGGGTTGCGCCGACCGATTCCATAGACGAGGCCCGCCCCGTTACCCGTGATACGGACAGGGGAATACGGATGTACCTCTGGACCTATAATCCAGCACATCTCTTGTACGTCCAGGACCGGGCGGGTGACGAGAACTGGCACGTGTATACCGTCAACGTCGACACGGGAGAGGCAAGGGACCTGACTCCTTACGAGGGTGTCAGCGCTTTCCCGAGTAGCCTTTCGCCGCGGTTCCAGGACGAGATTCTGCTCGCCATCAACCGCAGGGATGCTCGATACCACGACATCTACCGCGTCAACATCCTTACCGGAGACTCGCATCTCGTTGTCGAGAATGACCTCGGTGCTGCGGCGATCCTGGCCGACCATGACTTCAAGCCGAGGCTGGCCCGGGTATCCACTTCCGATGGAGGATCCGATTTGCTCGCGCTGAGCGACTCCGGCGAGTGGGAGTCCACGATGGCAATCGGGCCTGAGGACGATATGACCACTTCGGGCCTCTACTTCGAGCCAACGGGCCGGACTCTGTACATGCTCGACAGCCGGGGACGTGACACGTCGGCACTGACCGCTTTCGACACCGAAACCGGCGAGACGACCGAGCTGGCAAGCGATCGCAGGGCCGATGTGTCGGACATTATGCCGCACCCTGTTACGCGCAGGCCGCAGGCGGTCTCGTTCGAGTACGACCGGGTTACCTGGAGGGTGCTCGACGACTCGATAGCCGGCGACCTGAAGCGTATCGCCGCGCAAGAGAGTGGAGATTTCGACGTGGTCTCCCGCTCGCTCGATGACCGCAAGTGGGTCGTTCAGTATGCAAAGGACGCCGGCCCGGAAACATACTACCTGTACGAGCGGGACTCCGGGAATATGGTCTACCTGTTCTCGAACCGGCCGGCCCTTGAAGGCGCCCCCCTGGCCCGCATGCATACCGCGGTCGTAAAGTCCAGAGACGATCTCGACCTTGTCGTCTACTACACGCTGCCCGTAGGCTCCGCGAACGGGGCAGGAGCCAAGCCTACCGAGCCGCTGCCGGCGGTGTTGTTCGTCCACGGAGGGCCGTGGGCGCGAGACACATGGGGTTACGATCCCTTCCATCAGCTTCTGGCCAACCGCGGTTACGCGGTCATCAGTGTGAACTTCCGCGGCTCCACCGGTCTGGGAAAGAAGTTCGTCAACGCCGGCAACGAGGAGTGGGCGGGAGCGATGCACGACGACCTGCTCGACGTCGTCGACTGGGCGGTGGGAGAGGGAATCGCCGATTGGGACCGAGTTGCGATCATGGGCGGCAGCTACGGAGGGTACGCTACGCTCGTTGGGCTGACCTTCACGCCGGAGGTGTTCGCCTGCGGCGTGGACATCGTTGGCCCTTCCAATCTGAACACGCTGCTGGAAACGGTGCCGCCCTACTGGACGCCCATGCTCAACATGTTCCGCGCGCGAGTCGGCGACAACTCGACCGAGGAGGGCAGACGCTTTCTCGCGGAGCGGTCGCCGCTCTCCCGCGTAGGGGACATCGTCCGCCCGCTGTTGATAGCCCAGGGCGCCAACGACCCTCGCGTCAAGCAGGCCGAGTCCGACCAGATAGTCGACGCAATGCGGGAGCGTGGCATTCCGGTGGCCTACGTGCTTTATCCCGACGAGGGCCACGGCTTCGCCCGTCCCGAGAACAACCTGTCTTTCATGGCCGTGGCCGAGGCGTTTCTCGCCCGGTGCATCGGGGGCAGGTTCGAGCCGATCGGGGACGACTTCGAGGGATCTTCGATTCAGGTGGTGGTCGGAGAGGATGAAGTGCCCGGTCTCCCGGAGAGGACGGACTGAGCTCACGCCCGTCTTCATGTACAATTTCCTGTGACAACCGACATGCCACCGGGTATACACTCAAGAGAGGTTCGAACCATGCGAGTTATGGTGTTGGGCGAGGCGTTCGCTCCCGAACTCAAGGAGCGGGAAGATCACCTGCGGGAAGAGTTGGCCCGTGGCTGACGAGTTCGAACAGCGCCACATCGCGTTCGAGCGCTGCTTCAACTTCCGCGACCTGGGCGGTTACACCACGCGACGCGGGGACGCCGTCGCCTGGCGCAAGCTGTACCGCAGCAGCGAGGTCCACACGATGACCGAGGCGGACGCCGCGCGTGCGCGAGGCGAGCTCGGCGTGAGGACGGTGATCGACCTGCGGCAGCCTGGTGTGGCCGCGCGGACCGACGACGGGCCGCTCGCGAGACCGCCGACACGCTACCACAACATTCCGCTTATCGACGACGGAGATATGCCGGAGGACAGCGGCGACGCGTCGCGGGCGATGGCCGTGCCGCTGGACTATCTGCGCCGGCTGGAGCAGCCTCAGTACGGCGAGGGGATCGTGGAGTCCCTCAGGAGAATCGCTGAGCCGGGGGCGCTGCCGGCGGTGGTGCACTGCTCCGCCGGCAAGGACCGCACCGGCCTGGTGGTCGCGGTGCTGCTGGGGGTCCTAGGCGTGGATGACGAGGACATCGTGCGGGACTACGCTCTCACCGCGCGCTATATGCCCAGGCTGCTGGACCACTGGTGGGAGAACGACAACAAGGCCCAGGAGACTCGGTACGAACATCTCCCGCCCTACATCTACGACGCCCGCCCAGAGACTATGGAGCACGTGCTGGATACGGTCAGACAGCGATACGGCGGCATGCGGGGCTACCTGGAGTGGCACGGCGGAGATGCCGCGCTGGTTCGCGGCTTGGAAGAGGCCCTGCTGGTCTGATCGACCCGGAGACTGTCAGATAAAGGAGGCCTGTCTTGGCCGATTCGAGAGTAGCGCCCTACGGCTCGTGGAAGTCGCCCATCACGTCCGAGCTCATAGCTTCCGGAACGACCGGAATCGGGCAGACCGCGATAGACGGCGGGGACGTGTACTGGATCGAGCGGCGGGCGTCCGAGGGCGGCCGCAACGTTATCATGCGGCGGACGCCCGATGGCAACACGAGCGAGCTGACGCCTCCCGACTTCAACGCGCGCACCACAGTTCACGAGTACGGCGGGGGCGACTTCACCGTCGCGGATGGCGTGGTCTACTTCTCGAACTACGCCGACCAGCGCCTCTACCGGCAGAGGCCGGGCGAGCCGCCGTCGCCAGTTACGTCCGCGATGGACATGCGCTACGCAGACGGTGCCGTCGACGCGGCCCGCAACCGCATGGTGTGCGTACGCGAGGACCACACCTCGCCCTGGCGCGAGCCGGTCAATACTCTGGTGAGCATCGACCTGGGGAGCGGAGCGGCGCGCGTGCTGGTGTCGGGCAACAGCTTCTACTCCTCCCCGCGCGTCAGCGGCGACGGAACGCGCCTCGCGTGGCTGACCTGGAATCACCCCAACATGCCCTGGGACGGCACCGAGCTATGGGCGGCGAACCTGGACGAGTTGGGCGCGCTGGGAGAACGCGTGCTGGTGGCGGGCGGCGCGGACGAATCCATCTTTCAGCCGGAGTGGTCGCCGGACGGCGCGCTCTACTTCGTGTCGGACAGGTCTGGCTGGTGGAACCTGTACCGCTGGCGCGCCGGACAGGTGGAGGCGGTGTGTGACATGGAGGCGGAGTTCGGCGTTCCCCAGTGGGGACTTGGAATGTCCACCTATGGGTTCGCCTCCGCCGGGCGAATAATCTGCGCGTACAATGAGGGCGGCACGTGGCACGTCGGCGACCTGGACACCGAGACCGGCACGCTTGAGAGAGTGCCAACGCCGTTCACCGATATAGGCAGGTCCGGGCTGCGCGTGTCGTCCGGCCTTGCCGTGTTCGCGGCAGGTTCGCCTTCGATGCCCGAGTCGCTGATGCTGCACGAGCTTTCGACGGGCCGCACCGAGACGCTGCGCAGCTCCAGCGACGTTTCGGTCGACAGTGGCTACATCTCCAGCCCCGAGGCCATCGAGTTTCCCACCGCGGACGGGCTGACCGCCCACGCCTTCTTCTACCCGCCACAGAACCGCGACTACGACCCGCCCGCGGGGGAGAGGCCGCCGTTGATCGTGATCAGCCACGGGGGGCCGACGGGAGCGACATCCACGACGCTGCGGCTGGACGTGCAGTACTGGACGAGCCGCGGGTTCGCGCTGCTGGACGTCAACTACGGCGGCAGCACCGGGTACGGCACGGCGTACAGGCGACGGCTCAATGGCCGGTGGGGCATCGTGGACGTGGACGACTGCGCGAACGGGGCGCGCTTCCTGGCGGAGCGTGGCGACGTGGACGCGGACAGGATGACCATCAAGGGAGGCAGCGCGGGTGGATACACCACGCTGTCGGCGCTCACCTTCCGCGACGTGTTCAGCGCGGGCGCGAGCTACTACGGGATCAGCGACCTGGAGGCGCTGGCGCAGGATACGCACAAGTTCGAGTCCCGCTACCTGGACACGATGATAGGCCCATATCCCGAGAGAGAGGACCTGTACGTCGAGCGCTCGCCCATCCACCACACCGAGCGGCTGTCGTGTCCCATCATCCTGTTCCAGGGTCTGGAGGACAAGGTGGTGCCGCCTAACCAGGCCGAGATGATGCTCGACGCGCTACGGCGGAAGGGGCTGCCGGTGGCTTACGTGGCGTTCGAGGGTGAGCAGCACGGCTTCCGGATGGCCGCGAACATCAGGCGGGCGCTGGACGCGGAACTGTACTTCTATTCGAGGGTGTTCGGCTTCGAGCTGGCCGAGGCTGTGGAGCCGGTGGCCATCGAGAATCTAGCGTAGCGACGAGTCCCTCGACCGCCGCGGCGGCGTGGCAACGGCAACCGCTTTAGATTCCTCGGCTGCGCTCCGCTCGGAATGACAGGGGCGCTGCGTTACTCGGGGCGGGCGCCTTCGAAGTACATGCGCGGATTGTCGACCATCATTCGGTCGATTACGACCACGGGAATCCCCAAGTCCATCAGCCTGGGGATGACGGCGCGGCTGAGCCAGAGGTATCCGTCGGGGTTCTGCTGTCTGCCGGGCGTCCCAGACGAGCTGATGCGCGAGAGCACGATGTTCCAGTCGTGCGACATCATCATGTTGGGGGCCAGTCCCTCGTCCAGACGTTCTTTCAGGTAGTCGGTCCGCTGCTGCCACGGGGGAAGATCGGCGCTGCCAAAGGGACTGTTTATGTCCCAGCCCAGCCAGACGCCGAGGCGCGCGAGCTCGTGGTGGTAGTCGGGGTCGAGCGTGTTGCTGAGGTGGCCCACGTATATCCGGTGGGGCTCCACGCCCTCCTCAGTCAGGATGCGCACCTGTTCCAGGCCAATCCGCGACTGTGTGGGCGTGTGGGTCGAGATCGGTACGCCGGTGCGCAGGTGCGTCCGGGCGGAGGCCCGCAGCATCAGCTCCTCATTTTCAGTTATGGGGTCGCTGGTGGCCACCTTGATGATCCCCGCCTTGATGTCCGTGCCGTCGATGCCCTGCTCTATCTCACGCACCCACAGGTCCGCGATGAAGTCCTTGTCCCGGCCCCAGAAGCTCCTGGGAATGTCCAGCCAGCAGCCGGTGCAGCAGATGAACTGGACGCCGGTCCGCTCCGAGACCTCTCGCATCAGGACGACGTCGCGGCCCAGGTCCAGCGGGGAAACCTCGACTACGGTGTCGACGCCGCCCGCCCTGGCCTCGCCGAACGACTCCAGCGCCATGTCCAGCACCTTGTCGCGCTGCTCCAGCTCGGGGTAAGTGACGCGGATGCCCGCCGACGAGTCCACCAGGTGCTCGTGCGGAAGCGTGAACCCCAGGCGCGCCGTGTCCAGCGGCCCCAGTACCGAGTTTATGGTTGCCATGCGACACCTCCGGTCGCGCCATCGCCGGCTCAGGCGGACAGCTCGTCGGTCTCCAACGTCGCAGCCTTGCGCTCGATCTCCCCTATGGAAAGCGTCGACATTCCCGGCTCCCCACACTTCATCCCCGCGTAGGCGGTGGCGAAGCGAGCGACTCTCTCAAGGGGCCAGCCATCGCGCAGTCCGTGAATGGCGCCCGCCGAAAATGCCGCGCCGGCCCCAAAGCAGTCGACGATTGTTACCTCAGGTGGCTCTACGTGATAGGCCAGGCTTTCCCGCGCGACGACGCTGCCTCGTTCGCCCATCGTCACCAGCACGGTGCCCACGCCCCGCTCTATCAGGGAGCGCGCTACGTCGAGCGGACTGCCGCGAGCATCCGGCTCGTCCATGGACACCTGGCAAATGTCTGCAAATCGAAGGGCCTCCGAAGGGCAATTCTCCTCCTGGTACTGGGACTCCAGGTTCAGGAAGACGGGCACGCCGAGGGAGGAGGCTGCCGCAGCCGCGGCCGCGACGCTTGGGCCGTCGTACCAGTCGACGTACAGCAGCCCGGCACCCGACAGCTCGGCGGCGGTTGGCGGTTTCAGCGCGGCCAGCGCGGATGGCTCCCGCCGCTGGAAGTAGGTGCGGCCTCCATCGGCATCCAGGATGGCCACCTCGAGCGGCGTCTCGTATCCCTCGACGAGGCGCCGCCGTGCGTCCACTCCCCAGCCCTCCAGGTGCTCGCGAACTCTCCGCCCGTAGTAGTCGTCCCCGAACGGGGAGGAGAACAGCCGGGCCGGCATGCCCCAGTTGGTCAGGATGCTCGCCACGATCGCGGCATCATCGCCCACCGTCTCGACGGTGTGCCTTACCAGCGACCCGCCGTTTGGAGGAGGCAGGTTGTCCACAGTGAGGAGCAGGCAGTGTGTAAGGAAACCGAAGCAGACGACGTCACCGCTGAGCCTTTCAACGGGTCGCGGCCCGGCGTCACGTTCTAGAGGGGCCATAAACAAAACGCCACTTCACAGAGCTACTCGTACCAGCCCGACGCGAACAGCAGGCCGTCGTGCCGCACCGCCCAGGTGTGCTTCTGCCGCTCGTCGCCCGTCTCGGGGTTGAGCAGCACGTAATCGACCCAGCGGCCCGATTCGGTGGCGCCCAGCAGGTCGTCGCCGTAGAAGCGTCCGGTGCCGTCCACGCGGAGGCTCGGGTCCCGGTTCCTGAAGTCCGGATTGTGATGGGCAATCGTGTAGCCGTCCTCGTCGATTATGAATACGTACCACTGGCCGTCGATGCTCTCTCTGGTGTTGTAGTAGGCGATGGTGTCGTCCAGGCCCACGGCGTCGTAGAGGTTGATGGCCTGCCGCACGAACGCCTGTGTGTACGCGGGCGCGTCGGACTTGGCCGGGCCACGTTCGTACCATCCGGAGCCAAAGGTGAGGCCGTCGTGAACCACCATCCACGAGTGCTTGGTCTCGACGCCGCCCGTGTCGGGGTTGGGGAAGGTGTAGGCGAACCATTCGCCGTCCTCGTCCGCCACGGCGGCCACCGCGGCGCCTGACGGGTATCCGTTTGGTCCCAGGATGTCGGACGCGTGCATTCCGACGAGGTCGGTGTTCGCGGCGTGGGCGACCATGGTCTTGTCCTCGTCAGCGATGAACACGTACCACTGGCCGTCGACGCTATCGGCGGTGTTGTAGTAGGCGATGGTGTCGTCCAGGCCTACGGCGTCGTAGAGGTTGATGGCCTGCCGCACGAAGGCCTTGGTGTACGCGGGCGCGTCGGACTTGGCCGGGCCGCGCTCGTACCAGCCCGTGCCAAAGGTGAAGCCGTCGTGGATCACCATCCAGGAGTGCTTGGTCTCGATGCCACCCGTGTCGGGGTTGGGGAAGTCATAGCTGAACCACGCGCCGTCTTCGTCGGCGGACGCGACCACGGCGGCGCCAGCCGGGTATCCGTTGGGCCCCAGGATGTCGGACGCATGCATGCCGACGAGGCTGGGGTTCGCGGCGTGGGCGATGAGGATGTCGTTCGCATCGAAGATGAACACGTACCACTGGCCGTCGACGCTATCGGCGGTGTTGTAATAGGCGAGGGTGTCGTCCAGGCCTACGGCGTCGTAAAGATTAATCGCCTGACGCACGAAGGCCTTGGTGTACGCCGGCGCGTCGGCCTTACCCGGCCCGCGCTCGTACCAGCCCGTGCCGAAGGTGAAGCCGTCGTGGACCACCATCCAGGAGTGCTTGGTCTGGACGCCGCCCGTGTCGGGGTTGGGGAAGTCATAGCCGAACCACTCACCGTCTTCGTCCGCGGACGCGACCACGGCAGCGCCGGCCGGGTAACCGTTTGGTCCCAGGATGTCGGACGCATGCATGCCGACGAGGTCGGGGTTAGCGGCGTGGGCGATTAGGATGTCGTTCGCATCGAAGATGAACACGTACCACTGGCCGTCGATGCTCTCCTTTGTGTTGTAGTGGGCGAGCGTGGCGTCGATTCCGTCCGATTCGTACCTGCCAATGGCGTTCCTCACCAGGAACTGGGTGTATTCTGCCGGGTTGGCCCTGCCGGGCGCGGCCCCCGCGACCATCCCTGCCTGCGACTCGCCCAGCATCCGCTCCACCAGGGAGGCGACCATCGTTTCGTCCACCATCTCGGGGTCCGCCGCGTCACCCGGAGGTCCGGGGTCGCCGGTGGGACCTTGCGGGCCCGCAGGGCCCTGACAGGCAAACGCCGCAAGAGTGAGAGCGACGACAAACATCGTGGTGACGAATGAGCGCATTGATGAGCCTTTCGGTCGTGATACACGGTAGTAATGGGCTAAGTAACGGCTAGCAGATCGCACGGGCCGCCAGTATAAACGTGCCATAGGCAGCCGATTGGCGTCAAGCCGATTCAGGCAGGATGAATTGCCTCACGGCGGTACGTCTCTCTACTTCACACGGGAATGCTGTCTGCAAAGGGGGTCAAACCTATTCCCTTTCCCAACTGCTTGTGGTAGCATCCCACAACTTCAAACGGGCCGGTACGTCGAACAAGGCCAAGGGGCATCGAGACAATGCCTGACGTTGCAGTTCCGAGCCATGCTCGCGCGGTTATTGTTGGCGCGGGAATCGTTGGTTGCAGCGTCGCGTTCCACCTCACCCGGCTGGGCTGGCGAGACCTCGTCATCGTCGACCAGGGACCCCTCTTCGAGACCGGCGGCTCCACCTCCCACGCGCCCGGCCTCGTCTTCCAGGTCAACCCGTCCAGGATGATGATGTCCTTCGCCCGCTACACCGTCGACCTGTGGTCGGGCCTGGAGCTTGACGGCGAGCCATGCGCCAAAGCCGTCGGCAGCCTGGAGGTCGCCTGGACCCCCGAGAGGCTAGAAGACCTCAAGCGCAAGGTTGGCCTCGGTATGGCCTCCGGCGTCGAGGCGCACCTGCTCGGCCCATCGGAAGTCCGCGAGCTGTTTCCGCTGCTCTCAAAGCGCATACTCGGCGCCATCTACGTTCCGTCCGACGTTCACACGAAGGCCACCCGGCCTGCCGAGGCGATGGCCCGCGAGGCCCAGGAGCGAGGCGCGGCATTCTTCGGCGGCGTGCGGGTCACCGGCCTGGACACCCACCGCGGCCGCGTCTCCGCAGTCCGCACGGACGCCGGCATGATCAACACGGACCTGGTCGTCTCCTGCGCCGGTATCTGGGGGCCACGCGTCGGAGCGCTCGCCGGCGTGCCGATACCGCTCTCGCCCATGCAGCACATCTACGCCGTCAGCGAGCCGCTGGCCGAGCTCTCCGGCGCGCGGGAGGAGATCACGCTGCCCATCTTGCGCCACCAGGACGAGGCGATGTACTTCCGCCAGGAGCGAGACGCCCTGGGCATAGGCTCATACCGGCACGAGCCGCTGCCGGTCGAGCCGGAGGACGTGCCCGACTTCACCGATCCCGCGTCGCCTCCCGCCGACATGCCGTTCACGCCCCGCCACTTCGCCCACGCGCGCTCCGTGGCCGGCGAGGTCATTCCCGCGCTCGAAGGCGCCGGCCTGACGCGCAAGTTCAACGGAATGTTCTCGTTCACGCAGGACGGCTTCCCGGTGCTGGGCGAGTCGCCCGAGTTGCCCGGATTCTGGTCGGCCCAGGCGGTGTGGATCACGCACGCGGGCGGCGTGGGCAAGGCGGTCGCGGAGTGGATAGCAGACGGGGAGCCGTCCGAGGACCTGCGCGAGGCGCACGTGCTGCGCTTCCACCCGCACGCTCAGGCGCGGCCCTACGTGCGGGCGCGGGCGTCGCAGCAGTACCGCGAGGTGTACGACATCATCCATCCCCGGCAGCAGCCCTCCAGTCCCCGAAACGTGCGCGTAACCCCGTTTTATGCCCGCCACAAGGAGCTTGGCGCTGTTTTCTTCGAGGCCGCGGGGTGGGAGCGGCCACAGTGGCACGCCGCTAACGATGCCCTGCTGGACTCGCTCAGCCCGCACGGCGTCGACCGTGACGGCTGGGGCGCGCGCGAGTGGTCTCCCGCCGTCGCCGCCGAGCACGCCGCCACGCGGCAGCGCGGCGCGCTTTACGACCTGACTCCGTTCGCAAAGTTCGAGCTATCCGGGCCGGGCGCGCTCGGAGCCTTACAGCGCCTGGCCGCCAACCAGATGGACCGGCCCATCGGCGCGGTCACCTACACCTCCATGCTCACGCACAGCGGCGGCATCAAGTGCGACCTCACCGTTACGCGCCTGGCCGAGGACCGATTTCTGGTCGTCACCGGCGGCCCGATGGGCCTGCACGACCTGGACTGGATTCGCTCCCACCTGCCCGCGGACGGCTCCGTCACGCTTACGGACCTGTCGTCTTCGCTCTGCACTCTCGGGCTGTGGGGGCCGAGGGCGCGCGACATGCTCGCCCGCGTCTGCGCCGACGACCTGGGCAACGAGGCGTTTCCCTACCTCCGGGCCAGGCACATCACTGTCGGCGAGGTGCCCGTGCTCGCGCTCCGCATATCCTACGTCGGCGAGCTCGGCTGGGAGCTGTACGCTCCCACCGAGATGGGACTCCGGCTGTGGGACACCCTGTGGGACGCCGGCCGTCCGCTCGGCCTGGTTGCCGGCGGCGGCGGCGCGTTCGACTCGCTGCGCCTGGAGAAAGGGTACCGGCTGTGGGGCAACGACATCCACACCGAGTACAACCCCTACGAGGCGGGCATCGGCTTCGCCGTGCGGATGCGCAAGGGCGACTTCATTGGCCGCGACGCGCTGCGCCAGATTCGCAAGCGCGGCGTGGAGCGCCGGCTGTGCTGCATTACCCTGGACGACCCGGACGCGGTGGTCGTGGGCAAGGAGCCTATCATGGACGGAGACACGGTGCTGGGCTACGTGACGAGCGCGAACTATGGGCACACGATTGGCAAAGGCATAGTGTACGGCTACCTGCCCGTGTCTCACGCCGCGCCGGGCACCAGCGTCGACGTGGTCTACTTTGGCGAGCGGCTGCCTGCCACAGTCGCGAAAGAGCCGCTGTACGACCCTGCCGGTGATAAGATGAGGGCCTGACGACCAGACGTGGCGCACCGGAGGAGGACTGAGATGACGAAGCAGCTTAGCCATAAGATCGTAAGGCCCGGCAGAAGAATCGGGGATCCCAACGTCGAGATTCCCGTCGCGGAGGACTTGGCCGGCGTTCCCGGCATCACGCAGGAGCCGGCGGACGTTGCCTTCTACAGCAGGGAGTATCCGCTCGAAACCCAGGCCATAGACCATTCCGCGGACCGGCAGTGGGCGCTGGTGGCGCAACCCCAGGACATGACCGAGTATCGCGAGGTGCAGGACGTCCGGATGAAACCGATGCACGAAGCGGCGCTTTACTCGGCGGATGTGGAGCCCACAGGCGCGTCAACGCCCGGTGAGGACCTCACGGAGGACATCAGGCGTCTCGCTCGCGAACTGGGGTTCGGCGAAGTGGGATTCACCGCCCACGACCGCCACTACACCTACGCCGCCAAGAAGCGCTGGGCCAGGTTCGACCACGCAATCTGCCTCGCGTACGAACAGGACTACGTGCAGACCCAGAGCGGCCCCGGCATGGACGCCGACCGCGCCCGATTCGAGACCTACGAGGCGCAGCAGGAGTCCTGCCTGGAGCTGGCGGCCTACATCAGGTCCAGGGGCTACCGCGCCCAGGTGCACGACGGCAGCGACTGCAGCGGGCCGTACATTCCGCTGTTCGTAGCAGCCGGACTGGGCCAACTAGGCGCGAACGGCCAACTGCTCTCGCCCCACTTCGGCTCGCGCTCCCGCCTCATGCTCGTTACCACCGATGCGCCTGTGCAGTACGACCAGCCGCAGGACTACGGCATAGAGCAATTCTGCCAGAAGTGCCAGGTCTGCGTCAGCCGCTGCCCGGGACGCGCTCTCACTCGGGACAAGGTGTGGTGGCGCGGGGTCCGCAAGAACAAGGTCATCTACGAACGCTGCCGCCCGGTGATGGTCACGTACCACGGATGCGCGGTGTGCATGATCGTGTGTCCGGTCCAGCGCTACGGCATGAAGCCGGTGATGGAGCACTACGTCGACACCGGAGAGGTCCTCGGCAAGGGCACCGAGAACCTGGAGGGCTACTCGATCGCCGGCAAGGGCCATTTCGGTCCCGGCCGGCTGCCCCAGTTCAGCCGCGACTTCTTCGAGATCCCGCGTGGGCGCGAAGAGGACTGGCTTTACGACCAGTTCAAGCAGAAGCTGGGCGAGACCGGCGTGCCCACGGAGTCCGAGCTTTCGGACTTCGCCAACGACGTCAAGACCGTGCTCGACAAGGGCGAGACCACATTCGACGTCGCGTGAAGCGCAGGGTGTGCCGAAAGGGAAGAGGTGTGTCAAGGTGCAACCATTTTCTGAGGCCCTACAGACCGGGAAGTTTGTCGTCACGGCGGAACTGAACCCTCCCAAGGGCACCGATCTGCGCCCCTTGCTCGAGCGCGCCGAGCTGCTGCGCGGATGGGTCGACGCACTCAACCTTACCGATTCCGCCGGCGCAACTATGACCA
>DAOUJZ010000017.1:0-2939 GCA_034421955.1 Dehalococcoidia bacterium
GAGGGGGGTGGGTAATGCTGTACCCGCGCGAAACGCACCGAAGGCGCTTCACTCGCGGGCATAAGCCTTTATGAATGAGTGAAATAGCTATCTATGAGAAAGAGCCGCACCCACCTTGGGCAGGCGCCCCGCGCGGTGCCTTTCGGAAGTGCCGCACGGCCTTGGGAGGTACCTCGTTCGCGAGAGCGTGTAGATTCTCCGCCGATCATCTCGTATCAGTGAAGAATTCAGAGAGGTAACCCTGGGCACCTCTGCTGGGATGGGCGCCGGCCAACACCACGCTGCTCAGGCGCTCGCCACGCGCCATGCGCTTCGCCTCCACGTAGCCGGCAGGCTCGACGCGGCCGTGGCCGCCTACCGGGCCATCCTGAAGCAGTATCCGAAAGCGTGCGACTGCTGGTGCAATCTGGGTGTCGCACTTCGGGCACTGGGTCGCAAAGACGACGGCCTAGAGGCGTTGCGTCGGGGACTGCGCTTCTGCCCACAGCACGTCGGCCTCAATCGCAACTTGGGCAACGCCTTGAACGACGCGGGCGACGAGAAGAGCGTTCTGGAGCACCACGGCCAATCCATCGACTGTTATCAGGCAGCACTTCGGAGGGTTCCCGACAGTGCGGGGCTCTACAACGGGCTGGGATGGGCATTCTTCAAGCTGCGGCAGCCGGAAGCCTCCGCCGCAGCCCATGGGCGGGCCGTCGCTCTTGAGCCTAACTCGATCGCCTATCGGTTGGACCTAGCCCGTGTGCTGCCGGTCTTGGGACGACACGCGGAGAACGAGCAGCAGCTGCGGGCTGCCACGCCGCAGAGCGCGGACGTGCTGGCGGCCCTCGGGCATGCCCTGGTGGATCAGGGCCGTCTCGATGCCGGCCTGAAGTGTGGCGACGTGGCCCTGGCCATCGAGCCCGAGCACAGCGGTGCACGACTTGCACGCGCCCGCGCGAACTTCCTGGCAGGACGCTACGCCGCCGCGTGGCCGGACTACGCCTACCGTCGCAGCCTTCGGTCGCGGCGCTTGCCGCCGGGCGCCACGGATCGCTCCTGGGAGGGACAGGACCTCGACGGGCAATCAATCGTCCTTTACCGCGAGCAGGGGTTGGGTGACGTGATCCAGTTCGCGCGCTACGCGCCGCTGGTTGCTCAGCGCGGGGCCGAGGTCGTCCTCTCCTGTCCGCCTGCGCTGGTCGGCCTCTTGCGGCGGCTCCCCTACGTCGCCCGCGTCGTTCCCGATGACGAGCCTTGCCCTCCGACTGCCTGGTCTTGCTCGCTGATGGACGTGCCCGGCGTCCTGGGGACCGACCTCGACTCCATCCCGGCGGACTGTCCCTATCTGCCGCCCCGCGCGAGTTCGGAACCTCTGCTGCCTCGGTCGCGCCAGTTCCGGGTGGGCATCGTCTGGGCTGGCTCGCCGACCAATGACCGGGACCTCACGCGCTCATGCCACCTCGACGATTTTGCTCCGCTCGTCGAGCTGCCCGGTGCCGAGTTCATCAGCTTTCAGGTGGGGCCGCGCGCGCAGGAGCTGCGCGAGTCAGGCTGGCGGGGGCTGATCCGCGAGGCGGGCGACGATCTGATCCCATTCGAGGCGACTGCGGACGCGCTTGCGGAGGTGGACCTCGTGATCACCGTTGACACGGTGATGGCTCACTTGGCCGGCGCGCTCGGCCGGCCGGTGTGGACGCTGCTGGCGTTCGCCCACGACTGGCGCTGGATGCTCGACCGCGCCGACACGCCCTGGTACCCAACGATGCGCCTGTTCCGGCAGCCGAAGCCCAACGACTGGGCCGGCGTCTTCCGCGAGGTGCGCTGCGAGCTGGAGGGGCGTGTGGCGCGAGCGAGCGGGCCGGCCGGCATGCGCGACCAGCAGCGCGACGGTCCGCCCGCTCGCCGTAGCGCGCTGGCCGGCTGAACACGCTGGCAACTGCCCGCGACTCCAATGTCTGGCTTCGACCCGCGAAAATACCACGGCCGACGCCTGGACGAGGTCGTCAGGAGCGTGAACGGAGACATTCGGAGCGCCCTGGAAGAAGGGCGTGCGGTGTACCAGCTCTGCCTGCGGCAGCAGAACCTGCCTGCTCACCGGCAAGGGAACCTCCGGATGCAACTGTGGCAGGTGGAGAAGCAGTTGGGCCTGCACTCGCGGTACTTCTCGCAGGCGGGTCAGGACCGCTACCTCGCCGAGCACATCTTCAGAAACAAGCGCGACGGCACGTTCGTCGAGGTCGGCGGCTACGACGGCTGGATGGGGAGCAACTGCGTCTTCTTCGAGAAGGTGCTGGGATGGGCCGGCCTCGTTGTCGAGGCGTCGCCCCAGCTCGTGAGGCGGATCGGCGAGACGCGGAGCGCCAGGGTCATTCACGCTGCCGTCTCGGACCGGGACGGAACCGCCGAGTTCCTCGAGGTGACGTCAGGCCTGACCCAGATGGGCGGATTAATCGACCACTACCACGCCGAGACGTTGCAGAGGATACGTCGCGACGAGAGGCACTCGGAGATCGCAGTCACCGTGCCCTCGACGCGCCTGGACACGCTGCTCCGCGCCCACGAGCTCAAGAAGATCGACTACTTGTCGATCGATGTGGAAGGGGCCGAGCGAGCTGTCCTCCGGTCCCTGGACTTCGATGAATTCGACATCACCGCACTGTCGATCGAGAACAGCCGCCCTGGCCGCGAATCGTATGAGGACGTCATGGACCCGGCCGGCTACCGGCAGGTCGCTCTATTGGGCTTCGACGAAATCTGGGTTCGGCAGTCCGTGCTCTCGCAGGACCCCCGGGGATGAGGAAGCTCATCGACGGCCCCGGCTTCAACCACCTGGTCGAGGCAAGACACGGCTACGTGCTCTACAACGTCAACGACCGCTACATCGGCCGCAGCGTCGAGCACTACGGTGAGTGGAGCCCGGGGGAGACGGCGCTGTTCGGCCAGCTCTGCCGGCAGGG
>DAOUJZ010000018.1:0-2103 GCA_034421955.1 Dehalococcoidia bacterium
ATCCCAAGGCTTGGGGTCGATTGCTAACCGGGCGTTCCGGCGGCATCGCCGAGTCGGTGAGGTTGGGGAAGATCGGCGAGGCGGCGCTCAATCGAACAGGCGGCAGGCCGCAGGTGCGCCTGCCTACTTCGATGGGCCCTCGTGTCGTCGACAATGTACTGAACGGTATCGGCAGGGAAGCCAAGGTGGGAAGAGTCGCCCTGACGAAGCGAATCGGGCGTCAAATCGCCAAGGATGCGGAACTGGTGCGAAAGGGCGAATTAAAGGGCTATGAGTGGCACTTCTATCGGGGAAAGACCGGCGTCGGACCGACGGGGCCTTTGCGCCGGGAACTGGAGAAGGCCGGGTTCACGATCGTAGAATACCCCTAGCAATACGGGAGGCGGATTGCACAATGGACATGTTGTCGCTATTCAGGTGTCTGGCTTGAACGGAGACCAGGGATGAAGTTCATGCGCAAGTACCCGTTGTTCCTCCTGCCGGAGCACCTTGGTTTGAAAGGCAGATGGAATTGGGACGCCAAGGAGGCCGGGGAGTACAGGGAATGGCTTCTCGGGGTCATGGACGGACGCGTCGATCAGCTCGTTCGGCTCCTTGGAGAACCGCGCGGGGATTCGCCATCGGACCACCTGATGAGGTTGGGCGCGAAGGCGGCGCCGCTCCTCAAGCGGGAACCCTTCTCGAAGATCCTTGATCGTCCCGTCATGGTGACGCTTCGGGCCGGGGGAGAGGATCGGGAGGTCGTCCACAAGGCGGCCGGCGAGCGGGAGTTGGCGGAGGCCGGCTGGTCGCTCGCCGTGGACATGGGTTTGCTGTTGGCCCAGTACTTCCTGCAGGCGTTCCCCGACGCAAGCTGGCGCACGGTACTGAAGCCAAAGAACGACTACAACTACAACCTGCCGGTTCTCGGGGGGATAGTGTCTTATAAGGGACTTGAGCCGATCCGACTTTCGGAGGTCGTCGCGCGGGGGATCCTGGACGATACGAAGGGGGAGGACGGCTGGAAGCTGGTCTACGAGCTCTACCATGAGGAGGGTGGACCGGGGGGCCGTTTTGCCCTTCCGCCGAAGTCCGGCTAGTGGCGGACTTCGGAACGGACCCGCATCCGGACCCGGACGTATCCGGCTAACACGGCGGTGCCGCCGACGTTCTGAACAGGCTCCCTCCCATACCGCAGACCAATTCCGGAAGACGAAATCGGACACACGCAAAGACTGGTTCCGATGGCGCGCTCCCCCCTTGAGTGTGGGAGCAGACTTTGGCAACGTTTTCTCTGGTCCAGACCCGAGTGATGCGTCTGTCGCCGAAACCTCGGCCACCCCTGCTGCCCGCAAACGACGGAGCTTTGCTTGTGCAAGGCCGTGAGCTGTATCGCTCCGGCCGGCCTCTCGGCTCTCGCCAGTTGATCCCCTAGTTCGCTCCAGCCGGGCAGCGCAGCCGCGTTGTGGGCGACCTACGCTTGGCGCAGCGACGGCTCGCTCGAGCGAACGCACGGCCCGCGCGGGGAGCGGGGTCAGGCGCGAGAAGTTCGCCTACGACCATCTGAACCGGCTGAAGGAGGCGAGGACCGATTTCCCGGGCTCGTCGACGCCGAGCCGGACGCTGGCGTTCGACTACGACCGGCACGGCAACCTCACGATCAAGACCGGCGACGTGACGGGCAACGACTACGACCCGGACCTGGGGAACAACCGATTGAAGGGGGCGACGATCGGCAACGTGGCGCGCGAGTTCCCGCACGACACGAGCGGGCATATCGAGCGCTACGCCTGCAAGGACCCGGACGACAGCGACGACGTCGACCCGTGCGACGGCGTGGACGACACGTTCATCGGCTGGAACGCGCGCGGACTGGCGGAGAAGGTGACGGTGGGCGAAAGCGAGACCGACGCCACGCCGACCGCGCGGGACAGCTTCCGCTACGGCCCGGACGGGGCGCGCTACTTCAAGAAGAGCGAGTGGGCGGTCACCTCCGGCGCCACGACGACGACGAAGACGTCGCGCAAGTACTACGCGGGCGCGTACGAGAAGACCGTGACGGTCGGCGGCGACACGGTGGAGCGGGTCCGCATCGGCGACTCGGTGGTGCACGTGAAGACGACC
>DAOUJZ010000019.1:0-3082 GCA_034421955.1 Dehalococcoidia bacterium
GCCCACCACGCCTGACGGTAGACAGAACCGGTTTCGAATTGTGGCTGGGCCTGCCAGGTTCACAGCAGTCTGCTACTGCCCAGGACTCGTAGCTGGGTGGCCAAGGCGGCACCAGCGTCGCACGTGTGGCTGAGGAGCCTGTGCTCCTGGCGAGGCACCAGTTCCACGGAGAGTTCGGAGCCTTTTGGTGGCGCGCCAAGGCCTGTCGGCCTCGCGCCTGTTTCCCCCGCTCACGCACTTCGACAAGCTCAGTGTGAGCGGACGAGATTAGGCCCGCTCATGGTGAGCGTATCGAACCATTTGAGCGGGCAAGAGGATGTCCCCGTAGGGGCGGGCCTTGTGTCCGCCCGCATGCAATAAGCCGGGGCGGGACTCAGTCCCGCCCCGGCCTTCGTCACGAGCCGCAGGGTCTAGTCAGCGGCGGGTTGGGTGGGGTTCTTGTCGGAGTCGTACTTGCCTTCCTTGTCCCGTCCGCTTCCGGTATCGTGGATGTCCCGCTCGATCCCGTACAGCTCCTCATAAGCCTGGGCGATGGCCCGGGCGACCTCCTCGCCATCCACGCCTAGAATCGCGCCGACTCTCTCGCCGTACTCCGCGAACGACAGCCCCTCGGCTTCCACAGACATGGCGTCCGCGTCCTGCTTGCCGTCGTCGCTCTCTCCGGACGGGCCTGCATTGGGCGTCACCGCGGCATCCGCCTGGACCATGGCGTCGTGCGTCGCCTGTGCGTCCGTGCCCAGAATCTCTGCCACCCTGATCGCCAGGTCATCCGGCTCGCCCGAGTCCACGTCCGTGTTCTCGATGCTCAGGGTGGAGACGTCCCCGTCCTTCACCACCACCACTTCCTCGGCGTCAGGGCCGGCCTTCCCCGCCTCATCCCCGTCCGACGCCAGGACGGCGCCGCCGGTTATGGCCGCGGCCAGCAGCCCCGCTAACATCCCTATAGGTATCCACTTCCTCATCATGTCATGCCTCCTGTCCCTGATTTGCCGAGCCCCACAGCCCTGCTGTAGCTATCACCTTACCGGCAAATCTTTGGGAAACTTTGAAGACTGCCTGAGAATTCAACGGCCGCTCTATATCTTCTCGACCCTCCCCACGAACAGGACGGCCTCAGTCGCCATGTCCCGGATCAGGAAGATGAAGGGCCTGTCCACCGTGACGCTGACCGGGTCCGGCGGCGCGGACTCGATTTGCATCATCACCGCGGTGGCTGCCGCCGCCTCTGTGCCGGTCTCGTCCACCGACACGAATGCCTTGTGCACCACCTCGCGGACATAGAGGCATTCGGGGTCTCCCGCGATACACGAGCGACCGTCCATGCCGGAGAAGTCGGAGGAGGCGCTGTCGAAAGCGTCGGACATGCCCATAGCCTTGAGGGTTTCGCCCAGCCGGAACTTGGACTTGAACTCGAACCTCGGCAGGTCGAGCGTAACGCGGCGGAACCGGAGGTCTGCGATGATGCGCTCCACAAGGGCCGCGTCCAGGGACTCCTCGAACTCACGGAACCGACCGCTGTCCGGGACTATGACCGTCATGGACATCTCATGTCCGACGTACGGCAGCTCCACCGCCTGGTATCCGTCACCCGCAGCGTAGCCGAAGTCCTCCGACGTCCGCATCATCGGAACGTCGATGGCGGTGTCGTCCAGAAGGTGGAAGGGGTGCTGACGGGTGCTCGCCTCGTTGAAGGGGTAGGTCCAGGAAGCGTTGAAGTAGATGGCGTTGGTCAGCACCATCCGGGTCAGCGAGCTTATGACGTCGGGCGGTATCAGGTCCCTGATCCTGTCCTCCGTGCTCTCGGCAACCCAATCGTTGATCGCAATTCTGGAAGCGTCCGGCGCGGCGATGAAGTCCGCCGACCTCACGCCCGCTCCGTAGCTCTCCGCCAGCACGTCCAGGAACGCCTCCCGGAACGGGTGCCCCTGCTGGCCCCAGACGGCGTTGACGATGTTCAGCCTGAACCCCTCGCCGTCACGGCTCTGAACGTCCGTGCCGCGGGTGGCAAGCTCCTGGTCCAGGGCGTTGAACGCCGGGTGAAGCCGGTCCTGGGGCAGCGAGAAGCTGAGCGTGTCCGCCATCTGGCTTGCCGTCCGGCCCTCTGACCCTGCGTAGGTCATGGCGAGGGCCAGCGATATGCTGTGGGGCGAGTAGAACAGGTTCCCGTCCTGCCCCCTCAGCGCGTGGTACAGGTCGAAGGCGAAGGCGCTGTTGCCATCCACCAGGCCCGCCAGGTCGGCGTTCCCTGCCGACGGCATGGCTCGCTCTTTCACCGAGCGGATCTCATCCGGTGAGGTTTGGACGGACGGAGCAAGCGTGGCTGCGGGCACCGGGCTGTTGGTCGGTACGGGAGTGGGCGGCGCAAGCGTGGCTGCGGGTACCGGGCTGTTAGTCGGTACGGTGGTTGGTGTAGCCGCGGGTGTTGTCGGCGAGGCCGGTTGTGGTTCGTCGCCGCATGCCGCAAGCAGGGCAGCGGCTGCCACGCACAGGATCACGGCGATTGCGGCTGTCCGCGGCGGCCGCCTCGGTCTGCTCACGCCGGCGATGCTCTTGTCCATCTGCCACCTCCATCGGCCCCCGCCTCAGTTGTTTCCCGGTTCCGGGGGTCTATTGGAGTATACCTGCAGTCGCCGGAAAAGGTTCCATCACTTGAACAGTTACCCGGCGCCTCACTCTTCCCCGGAAGCCATGTTCAGTCCGACTCGCGCCAGAGCCGCCAGCCCGTGGTGGCCAGAACGAGCGGTATCAGAACGGCGATCATCATCCAGACGACATCAGAGTGGACACTGACCGATTCGCCCTCCTCCAGGGCAAGCAGATGCACCCAGTTGCGGAAGAACCAGATGGCCAGCGCGGCGTTGGCGTAGAAGAGGGCGTGTGCGCCGAGCCGCTGCACGATGTCCGGCCCGGACCCTGCCTGCGCCCGCACGTGGGCGAAATTGGCCGCCAGCGCGATGAGTATGGCCACGGCGGAGATGATGTTGAAGACGGTCCAGATGGGGCCGGCGTCGTAGAGGGTGTCGAAGGTGAAGTGCGCGGTGTACACCGCCGAGTACGCCAGCATCAGCGCGCCGGTTATTCG
>DAOUJZ010000020.1:0-20421 GCA_034421955.1 Dehalococcoidia bacterium
ATCTCGTTGTACCATCTCAATCGGTCGGACTCCTTCGGCGGGTTGCTTCACCCTTATCTTCGCCTAAGAGTCCGACCTTTTTCTATACTGGTCCCAAAGTGGGTACGCGTGAGCTAAACGCGGACCCAGCAATTGTCCCCTCTCCCTTGAGGGAGAGGGCTAGGGTGAGGGTGACGACGCGGACCCCCCCTATGTCCCTTCCCCCTTGACGGGGGAAGGTCAGGATGGGGGTGACGACGCGGGCGCAAGTCCCTTCCCCCTCGCCCACCCCTGTCATTCCGAGCGTAGCCGAGGAATCTAGAGTGCCTGCCCACCCTCAGCTAGTCGCCGGCGCGGCCCACCCGCACCTCGAACGACACCGTCTCGTTATTCCCCGGGTTGCCATCCTCCTCGATTTCGACGACCACCCAGATCGACGTTCCGCAGTCTTCGCCGGACAGCGTCCTGCCCACCTCCAGCACCACACCGCTGCCGTCGCTGACCAACTTGGCGTGGTCGTCGCTCCAGATCGTGCCCGGAGGACCCATGCCCCCGCCCGCGAACTGGAACTTGTCCGCGCCATCCACCAGGATGTACCACAGCGAGTCGCCCGCACCACTGGCGGCGTTTATCGTCGCGACGGTGGTTCCCGCAGCCGTGTTGCAGGCCACGCTGAGCGTGCCGGGGTCCGCGTCCCGCAGCACCGCCTGGCGCTGCTCAGACGCCGTCACCTCCACGCCCACGGACCGGCTGTCCCGGCCGCCCCGCGTGTCGCTTACCTCCACGCCCAGCGTGAACGACACTCCCCCGGGCTCCCACGTGAGCCCCAGCTCCATCTCGGCCACCCTGATCACGCCCTCGCCGTCTATGCTGAACCTGTCGGCGTGCTCCCCGCTCAGCGTGTAGCTCAGCCGGTCGCCACTGTCCGCGTCGGTGGCCCGCACCCTGGCCACCTCGGTGCCACGGGGCGCGCGCTCCACCACGCTGTAGCTCTTATCGTCGGGCGCGAACACCGGCGGGTTGTTCTTCGTCGTCGTCGGCGCGTGCGGCGTCGCCGCCACCATGCGCGACGGCCGCCCCGGATGCGTGTCCCCGTCCTCATCCCGGTACACCGCCCGCACCCGGAAGTGGTAGGTCGTGCCGTTGATCAGACGGTTGGTCTGGCCGTTGGTCGTGTAGTCTTGCACGATGTGCTGCGCCGTGCCCCGGTGGCTGTTCGGGATAGTCCGCCATGTGGAATCTTTACCCAGCCAGTACTGGTAGAAGATGTTCCTCTCGTCGCAGCAGTATGGCGCCCACTGCAGCGTCACGTACCCGTTGCCGGCCGTCGCGCTCAGCGCGCTGGGCGCCTCCGGCACGTCGACGTAGTAGGGCGGCGGCGGCGGCTCCGGCTTCCCGCCGGGCGCGTTGACCTTGTGGCCGGCCCCGTCGTCGAGCCCATCGAACTTCAGCACCGCGTCGACCCGGGCGCTGAAGTTGGTGATGAAGGCCCCCGATGGCAGCGTCAGCCCGTCCTCCGGCACGCTCACCCCGTCCTCGTCCTTGTCGCCGGCGGCCACGACGTAGCTGAAGGTCAGCGTGTCGTCGCTGTGGGCGGACATGGGCAGCTGCCGCGTGGTGTCGCCGATCTCCAGCGCCAGCTCCGGGGTTCCCTCCACCTGCACCGCCTCGCTGAAGACGACCTCCAGGGCGATGGTCTCCCCCGGCTGGTACGAGTCGCCCACGCCGGGGGCGGAGGCGACCCTCACGCTTTCCACGGCCGGCGCGCCGGCGCGCCGGCCGAGCCCCCCGTCCGGCACGGGCCTCGACCACGGGCCAAGGATGCCCTGGTCGCTCACCGCCCGCACCCGGTACACAGCGTTCCCGCCCCGCTCCCGCAGGTCCAGGTACAGGGGGTCCTTGCCCTCCAAGTCCACCACCCGGACCTCGACGTCCAGCACCCGGCTGTCCCGCTCCACCTGGTAGTAGGCCACCGGCCACCGGCTCACCTCCTCGATTGCTTCCCAGCGCAGCAGCGCCGTCGCGCCCAGCCGGTCGACCCGCAGGAACCTGGGCTCCTCCGGGTCGGGCTCCCCCCGGCCCGTGCCGGCGGCGACGCTCACGTCCTTGCTGTTGGCGTCGACCAGGTCCGTTACCCCGTAGGTATGGCGTTGGCCCCCGGCGGTCACCGTCTGGGTCTTCGTGCTGCTGATGGTCGCGGTGATGGGCTTGGGGTTGCCCTCGACCAGCAGGGTCAGCGTCGGCCCGTCGCTGCGGCCGCTGAGGTACCGCTCGTCCCGGCCCTCCAGGTCGCCGATCTTCCAGATGCCCTCGCAGAGGCCGTTCGCGTCGCAGGTGCCAGGGTTGTAGCTGCCGCCGTCGCCGCTGACCTCCGCCTTCGCCCCCCGGGGCACGTCGGTCAGCGCCACCTCGACCAGTTCGGCGGTCCCGTCCAGGTTGTTCTCGGCGCGCAGCGTGTAGGCCCGCTGGCCCCGCGGAAGCGTGCCGTGCAGCCCCGCGTCATGCACCTGCAGGTCCGCCAGCACGCCCACGACAAACGTCAAGGTGCCGGAGCTCGAGAGCACTTCGTTGTCAGATTTGCGAGTCACCTCCCTCCCCAGGATGACCTTATACACGCCCGGTTGGCTGAATACGACGAGATTAGGGTAGTCAATCTGAGTCCAACTATCAGGTAGTGAATCAGTCAACTTACCAGGTTTGTCGGGGTTCAACGCTTCGTAGAGTTTCACCTTACCGCTACTGATCCACCGATCGACTATCGCTATGGTGCCCGGCCTCTCCCTGGGGGAAACGTCGCTAATGGTGAACTTGCGGCTCTTAGTATATTGTTTCGACCCCGCTTGACGGGTCAATTTCACACCCGGCACGCTATAATCATTACCGTGCGGCACCGCCAGGGCCTGTCCGGTTGACCACAACCAGGTTGGGTCGATAGACGCACTTCCGTTGGCCAACGGCAGATGATCGTTCGGGTCCAGCACGTGATCGTTCGGGTCCACCAGGAGTATCACGTCGTCCGACCTGTAAAAGGTGAATTCTGAGCCCTCGCCCGTCTGCAGTACCAGTATTCCCCCATCTTCCCGGACCTCATCGCCTTCCCTACACGGATAGACGACCCGAGGGGAATCGCAATACCACCTTCTTATTGTCCAGGAAGGGCCATCGGACAGAACGACAGGCGGTCTTGCTCCAAGGCACACGGTATGCACCTTCCCATCGTCAGGATTTGTAGTGGCCGCGGGGGGGCGGCTGCCCACGATCTGGGCGGACAGGCACCGGCGGTTCAGCGGCGGCGCGGCGCCGGCGTCGGTGGTCAACCGCGCCGGTACGCGCAGCGTGCCGGTTACCCTGTCCCCGGAGCCGAGCCGCCAGAGGCCGGTGGTCGCGGAGGTCCGGGAGAAGGAGGTGCTCGTCGACGCGCTCTGGCCCGCGGCGAAGGCCAGTCCATCCGTAAGCGCGACCTTCACCACCACATCAAGGTCCAAAAAAAATGTACTGCCTTGGACTAATTCTGTGGCGGTCACTTCGAAAACAGGGTTCTCCCCTTGCGATGGAGTCCTGTTGTCTACGTCCACGGAAATAGCCGTATTGGAAGAAACATGGTTCCTACTTCCGTTCGTAAAATTGACCCAGACCTCCGCCTGGTTGTTGTGGAGTTTCGTCGCTTCTTCGGCAGGCACTGAGCCTATGACTTCCGCACGAACCTTGACATTTCTGGCGCGGAATCCACTTTGGGTGTATCCACTTGAGGGAAAATAGAGCTGAGTCTCAGTTTCACGATTCAATCTTGGGTCAGAAACCTCTAACTCGGAATATGTCAGAATGCCCGCCGCTCGGTCGTAGCTCGGATCCGTGACCAGGTCCCCGATCGACAGTCCTGACAGCGCTTCCGGCGGGTCGGTCGTCAGCCTGACCTGCACGTTCCGCATTGGAATGGTAGAGAGATTACGAACAAGGACGTAAAGGCCAGGCACGCTAGTAAGGTCGGTCCCGAAGCGAACAGAAATGTCTCTCACCTCAGCGATGGGCGGCAGCCCATCTTGTGCCTCAACCGCGCCGCCGTCGTTCAGCAGCAGCGCCGCCGGCGCTATCACCAGCAGCGGCGCCAGGCGCAGGAACCAACGGAGAGGTCGCAGACGGAGCATAGAGCGCATGGGTTGGGCCATGGCGTCTTTCGCCTCTCCCTCGATCGACGGGATAAGGCCGCGAATCAGCGCTGCAACTCTAGATACCATATCTCACTGACCTCCAAAAAAGAGAACCCATCCGCCTGTGGACCGCGGCGGTCGCGCCATGCCGGGCGCGAGCGCGACGGATACCATGTATCATAATTGGCCGGAGCCGCCCCACGCGCGGGCATGGCGTGGCGAGCGGCGACCCATCGGGCGGGCGTCCCCGCGAGGCGGCTCTGCCCGTCCCGGCGCGGATTATAGCACGAATCAACCCAAATGCAAGTGAATTTATCGTGTAATATGGGTGTATTTCCCCGTTCACCACCTGCCACAGGCGCCACAAGTCCCTTCCCCCTCGCCCTCCAGTCCCTTCCCCCTCCACAGCCCTGTAGGGGCAGGTTTCAAACCTGCCCGGCGCCGCAAGTCCCTTCCCCCTCGCAGGGGGTAGGCCAGAGCCTGCCCCGCACTTGATGCGGGGATGGGGGTGACAACGCGCCCTACCCGCCATTCCGAGTCCCCCACCCGTCATTCCGAGCGTAGCCGAGGAATCTAAAGCCCATGCCCAGAGCCGCCCCAACCACCCCAACCACCACTGTTGACGCGCCACCCCGCATGGTAGACAATACCGGCGAGAGAGACGCTGGATGACCACCGAAAGCCGCCTGGGCGCGCTGGAAGCCACCACCGGCGAGCACGCCGCCACCATCGCCGGACTCAGAGACGACCTCCGCGAAGGCCTGGCCGACGTGCGGGCCGAAACGCGCGACGTGCGTGCCGAGATACGCGACGTGCGCACCGAAGTCGACACGCTGCGCACCGACATGCAGACCGAGTTCGCAGCCGTGCGCGCCGAGATGCAGGCCGGGAACGACGCCCTGCGCGCCGAGATAGGCGCCCTGCGAACCGACATGCAAACCGAGTTCGCAGCCGTGCGCGCCGAGATGCAGGCCGGGAACGACGCCCTGCGGGCCGAGATGCAGGCCGAGATAGGCGCCCTGCGCACCGAGATGCAGGCCGGGAACGACGCCCTGCGCGCCGAGATAGGCGCCCTGCGCACCGACATGCAAACCGAGTTCGCAGCCGTGCGCGCCGAGATGCAGGCCGGGAACGACGCCCTGCGCACCGAGATAGGCGCCCTGCGAACCGACATGCAAACCGAGTTCGCAGCCGTGCGCGCCGAGATGCGCACCGAGATACGCGACGTGCGCACCGAGATGCGCGCCCTCAACGCGCGCATGGACCGGCTAATGCTGGGCCTTCTGGGCGCGAGCGTCACCATCTCGGTCGCCCTGGTTGGCGTAATCATCACGGTCGTCCTGCGAACCTAGCCCCGCCCTTCCAAAGTCCCTTCCCCCTCCACAGCCCTGTTCCCCCTCAACAGCCCTGTAGGGGCAGGTTTCAAACCTGCCCGGCACCCCAAGTCCCCTCTCCCTTGATGGGAGAGGGCCAGGGTGAAGGTGAGGGTGCCCAGGCGGGCGGAACCACAATTCTGATCTCATGCGCGGCATTGACAACCGCCGCTCATACGTTCTATCATTCGCATCCAGGGGACGGACCCGGCGACGGGCGCGTCCCCTTCTCTTTTGTCCGCCCGCCGCCTCGAAGACGCTTCAACTCGACCCTGAAGGAGCAACTCCCATCATTCTTCTGCTGAACTCGGACCGGTCCGAACCGAAGTCGCCCCCGGCGGGCGGCATCGTGTACCCGCGATTCGCCGACGACCCCGTCGCGTTCGTGCGCCGCGTGCTGTGCGAAACGCCCTACCACAAGCAGGAACAGATGCTGCGCGCCGTCGCCGCCTCCCGCCGCTCGTCCGTGGTGGGCTGCAACGCCTCGGGCAAGGACTGGGCCGCCGCCCGCTGCGTGCTGTGGTGGATGCACTCGCGCGAGCCCGCCAAGGCCATCGTCACCGGGCCGACCACCCGGCAGGTCGACGACATCGTGTGGAACGAGATGCGCTTCGCCCACGCCGGCGCGGCGGACAGGCTGGGCGGCAGGATGTTCCGCACGTCGCGGTACGAGGTGGACGACCAGAGCTTCGCCCTCGGCTTCGCGTCCAACTCGCCCTTCAACCTGCAGGGCTTCCACTCCCCCAACCTGCTCGTCGTCGTAACCGAGGCCCACGCCGTGCGCGCCGAGGACATGAACGCGCTGCGCCGGCTGAATCCCGCGCGGATGCTGATGACCGGCAATCCGTTCGTTACGTCTGGGCCGTTCTTCGACTCCCACCACTCCCAGGACCACCTGTACGCGACCGTGCAGATAAGCGCGTTCGACACGCCCAACCTCACCGGGGACGGCGTGACCATAGAGGGCCTGGTGACCGCCCAGGACATAGAAGACCGCAAGGCCGAGTGGGGAGAGAACGACCCCCTGTACGTCGGCGGCGTGCTGGGCCGCTTCCCCGACAACCTGGAGGACTACGTGGTGCCGCTGTGGGCCGCGCGCGCCGCCGGCAAGCGCGACACCCCGCCGGAAGGCCCGCTGGTCGTCGCCTGCGACGTCGCCCGCTTCGGCAGGGACAACACCGTGGTGATGACTCGTCAGGGGCAGCACGCCCGCATCGCGCACCGCAGAAGGGGCCACGACACGATGGCCACGGCCAACTACCTAAAGGACTACTGCGTTACGCACCCGGTCATGGCGCTGGTCGTGGACGAGCCGGGCATAGGCTCGGGCGTGGTCGACAGGCTGCGCGAGATCGGCCTCGGCAACACCCGCCTCGTCAGATTCAACGGCGGAGCGGCCCCGCGTAACACCGCGAGGTTCGCCAACCTCAACGCCGAGGTGTGGTGGCGGATGCGTGAGTGCTATCTGGCCGAGACGCTGGACACCGACGACGACCAGGCGCTGATAGAGCAGGTATCGAGCCGCGGCTGGGACGTCGACGAGAAGGGCAGAATACGCCTGCAAAGCAAAAAGGACATGGCGAAATCACCAGACGAGGCGGACGCCCTGGCCATGACGTTCGCCGCCGAGGGCGGCGGCGTCCAAATCTGGACGTAACCACCGAAAGTCCCTTCCCCCTCGTCTCCACCGTCATTCCGGCCCCCGAGCCGGAATCCAGGGGGGATGGGGGTGACCCCCGACAGCAAACCGAAAGAAAACAGGAGGTACAACCCATGAAACTCATCGAAACCCTCGCCAACGCACTACCCCGACTCAACCGCCGCGAGCGCGCGGTCCACACGGCCCGCCCCCAGGCGGAAGTGTGGGAGCAGGGCCTGGGACTGCCGCCCTCCTGGGCGCCCGCGACCTACGGCGAGTACTACCCGCGCTCGGCGCTGGTCTACTCCGCCATACGGGTGCGCCAGGACGCCATCGTCCGCGCGCCGCTCAAGATCCACCGGCGCGGCGGGGTGGCGCGCGCCGGAGAGCGGGCGGCTGTGCCGGTCGGCCCGGACCACCCCGCGCAGCGGCTGCTCGACAGGCCCAACCCGTTCTGGACGCGCGGCGATCTGTGGCGCGCCACCGAGACCTCGCTGGGTCTGTGGGGCGCCGCCTTCTGGGGACTGGAGCGCAGGGACGGCGAGGTGGTCGAGATATGGCCGCTGCGCTCGGACAGGATGCGCGTGGTCCCCGACGAGCAGGCCTACGTCAAGGGATTCGTCTACGTCAGGGCTGGCCACACGCTCGTGCCCTACGTCGCCGAGGACGTGGTCTGGATACGCTACTTCAATCCCCTGGACGAGCTCGCCGGCCTCTCGCCCATGGCGCCGCTGCGACTTTCCGCCGACATGGGCATAGAGGCGCTGCGGGCCAACCGCAACAACCTGAGCAACGACAGCACGCCCGGCATGATAATCGAGACGATGGACACGCCCACTGACTACGAACTGAAGGAGTTCTACGAGCGCTGGGAGGCGCGCTACCAGGGCGTCGACCGCGTGCGGCGTCCGGCGCTGCTGGGCAGCGGCATGAGGGCCACCAACCTGGGCTTCAGCCCCAAGGACATGGAGTACATCCAGAGCCTGCGCTGGAGCCTGGAGGACGTCTGCCGCGTGTTCGGCGTGCCCAAGGCCATGCTGGGCGACACTGAGCGCATCACCTTCTCCAACTTCCGCACGGCGCGGAGAGTCTTCTGGGAAGACACCATCCTGCCGCAGCTCACCTTCTATCAGGAGGCGCTCCAGCAGTGGTTGCTGCCCAACTTCGGCGACCCGTCCCTGCTGGCCGAGTTCGACCTCTCCGAAATCGACGCGCTCAGGGAGTCCGAGAACGACCGCGCCGAGCGGCGGCGCAAGTACGTCGGCAGCGGCATCCTCACCATCAACGAGGTGCGCGAGGAGATGAACCTCGCCCCCGTAAGCTGGGGCAACGGCCCCTCCTAACCTTCCCCCTCGCCTCCACCGTCATTCCGGCCCCCGAGCCGGAATCCAGGCGGGATGGGGGTGTGGTAGTCCCTTCCCCCTCGACGGGGGAAGGCTAGGATGGGGGTGCCGTCCCGGAACGACCCTGTTGACCCCTCAGTCTGCCTTGCACTCGCGGCCCTCCTTTGCTATATTCCGCAAAATTTAAGCCGTGCTTATCGAAGAGGGGGCGCCGAATTGAAAGAGCTCAAGCGTGCGTACGGTTTCGACGAAGTAGCGATAGCCCCAGGTAGCGTAACTCTAAACCCCGAACTCACGAACACCGAGTTTTCTGTAGACGGCATCACACTCCCCATCCCGGTGCTCGGCTCCGCAATGGACGCCGTCTCCTCGCCCAGCTTCGCGGCCAGGATGCAGGACCAGGGCGGCCTGGCGGTGATGAACCTGGAGGGGGTGCAGACTCGATACGATGACCCCGACGGGGTGATCGCCGAGATTGTGAAGACCTCGCAGGACGAGGTCACCGCTCGACTGCAAAAGGTATACTCCGCCCCCATCAAGGACGAGCTGATTGGGGAGCGAGTGGAAGAGACGAAGAACAACGGCGCCAAGTGCGCCGTTTCTGTTACCCCCGCCAGCGCCAAGCGGCTGGTCCCCCTGGCCGCCGAGGCGGGCGCGGACGTGATAGTCGTGCAGAGCACCGTCACCACCGCGCGCCACATATCCCGCAGCGCCCGGGGCCTTAGGTTCCCCGAGCTGCTGGAGATGGTGAACGTGCCCGTGCTGGTGGGCAACTGCGTCTCCCACGACGTCACGCTCGAGCTCATGGAGACCGGCATCCACGGCGTGCTCGTGGGCGTAGGCCCCGGCGCGGCGTGCACCACCCGCGAAGTCACGGGCGTCGGAGTCCCCCAGGTCACCGCCACGCTCGACTGCGCCGCGGCCAGGGAAGAGTACTTCAACCGCACGGGCAGGTACGTCCCGATCATCACGGACGGTGGAATCCGAACCGGCGGCGACCTGTGCAAGGCGCTCGCCTGCGGCGCCGACGCGGTCATGCTTGGCACCCCGCTCGCCCAGGCCGAGGAGGCCCCCGGCGCGGGCCACAACTGGGGCATGGCCAACCCCCACCCCGCGCTCCCCAGGGGCACCCGCGTAAACGTGGGCGTAAAGGGAACGCTACAGCAGCTCTTCTACGGCCCCACGTCCAGGACCGACGGCACCCAGAACCTCATCGGCGCGCTCGAGGTCTGCATGGGCATGATCGGCGCGGAGACCATCCGCGACATGCACCACAACGCCGAGGTCATGGTCGCCCCCTCCATCAAGACCGAGGGCAAGCACCTCCAACTCGGCTTCGAGTAGCGATACACCCTGGTCCCTTCCCCCTTGACGGGGGAAGGCTAGGATGGGGGTGAAGAAGTCCCTTCCCCCTCGATGGGAGAGGGCTAGGGTGAGGGTGACGACATGACCAGCAAGACATACCTATCCAGGGCCGCCTCCGATGCCATAGAGCGGTTCCCCGACTTCCCGCCGCGAGACGACATGCAAAACCCCATCCACTTAGGCCGGCCGGCCATTCTTGCGGCCCTGGACTTCCACTTTGGCGGCTCGGAGACAACACTCGTTCTGGGAGAGGTTCCCGTCGCGATGAATGTGGAACAGACGCGGGCCGGAGTGAGAATACCGGACCTGATTATAGCCTTCGACGTGGACGTTCCCAACCTCATCGACCGCAACGGGTACGCTATCAATCTTGTGGGCAAGCCGCCGGACTTCGTGCTCGAGGTCGCGTCGCCGACTACGGGAAGACGCGACTACACCGAAAAACGGCGGGACTACGAACGCCTCGATATCCCGGAGTACTGGAGGTTCGACGGAACCGGCGGGGAGTACCACGACGCCCCGCTGGCGGGAGACCGATTGGAGGATGGGCGCTACCAGCCCATCGAGATCGAGTGGTCTTCTCAGGAAACAGGGCGTGGCTACAGCGACGTGCTGGGGCTTTACTTGTGCTGGGAGGAAGGCCAACTGCGCTTCTACGACCCGAAGGCGGACCGCTACCTTCCCACCTACCACGAAGCGACTGAACGCGCCGAACAGGCAACGCGTCGCGCCGACCAGGAAGCGCGACGCGCCGACCAGGCAACGGAAGAGGTACGCAGGCTGCGGCAGCGTCTTCGGGACTTGGGCGAGGACCGCCCCTAATCCCCTCAACTGTAGGGGCAGGTTTAAAACCTGCCCGATGGCCTCTAACCACTGATCACCGGTCACCGGCCAGGCACCCCCACGCACACCACCCGCGCCAGCCCCAGCCCGTCCTCCCGGTGCGTCACCCGCGCTCCGGGGAAGATGCGCCGCGCAAGACGCCGCACCTCGCCTAGCTGCTCCGGGGCTATCTCCACGAACAGCGCGCCTCCCGCGTTAAGACGAGCCGGCGCGTCCGCCAGCAACCTTCGCACCACCCTCAGCCCGTCCGCGCCCCCGTCGAGCGCGCCCGCCGGCTCACTTCTCACCTCGCGCGGTAGAACCGCCATGTCACCGCTGCGGATGTAGGGCGGATTGGAAACGATCACGTCCACGGGCGCGGACAGCGGCGCCAGCAGGTCGCCCAGCGCCAGCCTGACCCGGCCCTCCACCCCGTGACGCCGACGGTTCGCGTCCGCCACCTCGAGCGCGCCCGCATCGACGTCGATGGCCGTCACCGTCGCATTCGGCACGCAAACGGCCACCGCGACCGCAATCGCGCCGCTGCCGGTGCCCACGTCGGCGACGCTCACGGCCCCGTCGCCTCCTAGGGCGGCGCAGTGCTCGATAACGCAGTCGACGAGCGTCTCCGTCTCCTGGCGCGGAATCAGCGCTCGCCGGTCCACGCGGAACTCCAGCCCGTAGAACTCCCTGTGTCCGGTGATGTACGCGAGCGGCTCGCCCTCCTCGCGGCGACGCACGAACGCCATCGCCGTTCGCCGGGCTTCGGGGGGCACGGCGTCCGCGAGCGAGGCGAAGTAACGGGCGCGGTCCACGCCGAGAGCGTGCCGGACCAGCACCTCCGCCTCCAGGCGGGCGTCGGGGATGCCTTTTGCCTCGAGGGCGCGAGTGATCCGAGCGTGAAGCTCGCCAGCCGTCAGAGGCTCACCTGCTCCAACTTCTGGGCCTGCTCCCGCTCGGACAGCGCTCGAACGAACTCGTCGATACTGCCCTCCAGCACGGACTCCAGGTTGTAGGTGGTGAGCGCCACGCGGTGGTCGGTGACCCGGTTCTGCGGGTAGTTGTAGGTGCGAACGCGCTCCGAGCGGTCGCCCGACCCGACCTGAGAGCGGCGGGACGCGCTGACCTCCTGCTGCTGGCGCTGCTGCTCCCGCGCGAACAGCCGGGACCTCAACACCGACATGGCCTTTTCCTTGTTCTTGAACTGGGAGCGCTCGTCCTGGCACGTGGCCACTATGCCCGTAGGCCGGTGGGTTATGCGCACCGCGGTCGCCACTTTCTGCACGTTCTGGCCGCCATGCCCGCTGGCGTGGAAGATGTCGATGTCCAGGTCCTCGGGGCGGACGTCCACGTCGATTTCCTCCGCCTCCGGCAGCACCGCTACGGTGGCCGCGGACGTGTGGAGGCGCCCCCCCGACTCGGTCACGGGGATGCGCTGCACGCGGTGGGTACCGCTCTCATGCTTCAGGCGACTGAAGGCGCTGTCACCGCGCACCAGGAACACGATCTCCTTGATGGCGCCCAGGCCGGTCTCGTTGGCATCCATCACCTCGATGCGCCAGCCGTTTCTCTGCGCGTAGCGCGAGTACATGCGATACAGCTCCGCCGCGAACAGCCCGGCCTCCTCGCCGCCGGTGCCCGCGCGAATCTCCATCATCACGTTCTTCTCGTCGTTCGGGTCGGTAGGCAGAAGCGCCATCTGGAGCTCGAGCTCCGTGCTCGCCATGCGGCCCTCCAGCTCCGCCAGCTCCTCGCGGGCGAGCTCGGCCAGTTCGGGGTCGGGGTCGTCGCGCAGCAGCTCGCGAACGCCCGCCAACTCCTCGGCCAGGCTGCGGTGCTCGCGCGAGAGCGTGACCAGGTTCCGTATGGACGCCTGCTCTTTCGCCAGGCTCTGAATGCGCGTGTAGTCCGTCGAAATCGCCGGGTCGGCGAGCAGGCGGTCGATCTCCTCGTACCGGGCCTCTAAAGCCGCGAGCGTGTCTCTCATGCCGGGCTGCCCTGCCTGGCGTCGTCCGCCGTCGGCGCGTCCCTGCCGGCCAGCGCCTCGACCAGGCCGTTGGCCGCGTCTATGGTGCGCTGTTCGCTCCTCGCCAGGTCGCGAAGCTGCACCACGCCCTGGGCCAGCTCGTCGTCGCCAATTATGATCGCGTGGGTGGCGCCGGTGGAGTTCGCGTACCTCATCTGGCTGCGCAGCCCCCGACCGGCCGGGCCGACGGTGGCGGCGACTCCGTCCCGCCGGAGTTCGGATGCGATTCGTACCGCCTCTAATTTGGCGGCGTCGCCTATGTGCGCCACCACCACCTGCGTGTCCTCCTCCCGCGGTATGCGGATTCCCTGGCGCTTGAGGTTCTCGATCACCCGCTCGATGCCCATGCCGTAACCCACGCCGGGGGTGGGCCTGCCGCCAATCTCCTCGATCAGGCCGTCGTAGCGCCCGCCGCCGAACAGGGTGTTCATGCGTCCCTCGATCGGCGGCGTCACCTCGAACACCGTGCGCGTGTAGTAGTCGAAGCCGCGCACCAGGCGGTGGTCCACCTCGCCCTCGATGCCCACCTGGCGCAGGTAGTCGAGCAGGTCGCGCCAGTGATTGTGGCAGTCGTCGCAAAGGTGGTCCGCGCTGTGCGGCGCTTCGTCTATCACCGGCTGACAGCCGTCCTGCTTGCAGTCCAGCAGCCTGAGGGGGTTGCGCTCCAGCCTGCGGCGGCAGTCGTCGCACAGCCTGTCCGCGTGCGGCGCGTAGTGCTCGCGCAGCATTTGCACGTACTGGGGCCGGCACGCCGGGTCGCCGATGGAGTTTACGCTCAGGGAGAGGTCGCGAAGCCCCAGGGACTCCAGGAACCGCCAGCCCAGCTCGATTATCTCGGCGTCGATGGAGGCGTCGCCGTCGCCGTAGGCCTCGATGCCGAACTGGTGGTGCTGCCGATACCTGCCGGACTGCGGGCGCTCGTACCGGAACACCGGGCAGAGGTAGAACAGGCGCACCGGCTGGGGCAGGTTGTGCATCCCGTGCTCCAGGTACGCCCTGCACACCGGAGCGGTGCCTTCGGGCCGGAGGGTCAGCGTGTCGCCGCCCCTGTCCTCGAAGGTGTAGGTCTCCTTCTCCACGATGTCGGTGACCTCGCCGATGCCGCGCACGAACAGGCGCGCGTCCTCGAACATGGGCGTGTCTATGCGCCGGTATCCGAAGCTGTGCGCCACCTGCTGCGCCCTATCCTGGAAGAAGCGCCAGTAGGGTTGATCGTCCGGCAGGATGTCCGAGGTGCCGCGGGGGGCCTGGAACATCATGCGAATAGCTGCTCCAGCAGACCGCGGGCGTCCTCACGCTCGAGGGGCCGCGGCAGTACGGTCGTCCGCTCCCAGCGAATGTTGTCCAGCAGTGTGTCCATGTCGTCGGGACTGACGCCGAGCGCGGATATCTTCGTCTTCAGGCCGCAGCGGCTCATAATCTGGTCGATTCGGGCCGTCGCCGCGTCCAGGTCTTCCACGCCAAGCGCGCCGAACAGCGCCGGGAGCTTGTGCTCTATCGCGGGCGCGTTCCACCTCAGGAACGACGAGAGCGTAACGCCAACGGCCTGGCCGTGCTCGGCGCCCCAGTACAGCGTCAGCGGGCTGCCCACTGCGTGGCACACGTTCGGGTGGCTGTTGGAGTAGGCGATGCCCGACATCGTGGCCGCGAGCGAGCACGCGGTGCGCGAATCCAGGTCGCCCTGCAGGCAGGAGCGCTCCAGGTTTACGGCGTAGTCGGCGATCACTCTCAGGCAGATTGCGTCGGAAATCGGCTCGGACTCCAGCGACCAGTAGGACTCGAACGCGCTGGTAAAGGCGTCCATGCCGGACGCCGCGGCCAGCCTCTTGGACATGCTCATGGTGAGCTGGGGATCGACCACGGCCACGGTGGGGAACATGAGCGGACTGCTGAGTCCGAGGGAGCGCTTGCCCTCCATGTCCCAGACCGCGGCGCCGGATGTCACCTCGCTGCTGCTGCCCGACGTGGTGGGAGCCGCGATGAAGGGCAAACCCCGCCCGCGTATGGAGCGCTTGCGATCGATGTAGTCCATCGCGGGACCCTCGTGGGGCGTGAGGATGGCGACGATCTTGGCGAGGTCCATAGCGCTGCCGCCGCCCACGGCCACCACCACGTCGGCCCCGGCCTCGCGGCACCTGCCGAGAGCGTCGTCAACCGCCTCGGGCGACGGAAATGGCGGCGTCTCGTCGAAGAGCGTAATGCGGGATAGCCCGATGTCGCCTATGATCCGTTGAAGAACACCGCGGGCGCGCAGGCTGTGGCGTCCGGTCACCAGGAACACGCGCGACTCGCTCCCCGCCACGCTGTCGACCACCGTCTTGAGGTCGCCGAGCCTGCCGTTGCCAAATATCACCCTGGTGGAATTGAGCCAGGTGAAGTTTTGCTCGCCTGGATTCGGCATGGCGGCCCTCCTCGCAATCGATTGTGCGAGAACATTCTAGCATAAAACTTCAAGGCGCGCTTAGCGCCCCTGGCCCGTGGTCGGATCGATTACCAGAACGCGGTCGCCGACGCTGAGCCCGAGCATGTCCCGGACTTCGACCATCGCGCACAGCGCCTGCTCGCGAGTACCCCATCCCACCGAATGCATGATGCCCAGAAGGTCCCGCCCAAGCTCGCACACGGCGGGGCTGCGCGCCTCGTAGAGCCTGGACAGCGGCCTCCAGTCCTCGGGCGGCAGGTCCATGTTCAGCTCGCAGTACCTTATGGCCCAGGTGTAGTACCACGGCGTGCCGCTCGCGGGCGGCGGGCTGTGCCGCACGCCGTTCATCGCGCCCCTCAACATGCGCTCCTGGATAGCGCGCTTGGTGAAACCCAGCGGCAGCAGCAGCGCGTCCACCGCCGGGTGTATCACCATCTCCTCGATGTCTCCGCCGATGCGCGCCTCCGGCGACAGCGGACCGTAGCCGCGCCCCCGGGCCGTGTACGGGAAGCCGCGCCGGCGCAGCAGAAGGTGCGTAAGCTCGTGCGCCGCGTGGTAGGCCAGGTCGTCGTCCGGCAGCTTGGTCCACTCCGGCACGGCGGGCGCGGTCAGGTCCGCGCCGAGGGAGCCGAACACTGCGCTGTGCCCTTCCTCCACCAGCTCCGAGGCGATGCCGGTCTCCTCGCCGTACAGCTCCCAGAACCTGCCGAACGGCTCGACAAGCTCCCTGCCCAGCGTCTTCATTTCTCCCGGTTCCTCGACACGCTCACCTACCTCCGTCGCCCGGACCCCATCCTCAGCATACCCAGCAACTGCACTATGGGATACGGCTCGTGCGCACCGGCGTCTGGCCTGCGGGCGAACATTATCAGCACGGCCCCCGCGAGCGCGCAGAAAGCGAACGAGATGAAGGGGATGAAGTAAGAGCCGGTCACGTCGAACACGTAGCCGGCGTACAGCGGCGTGATCACCATGATGATGCTGGTGGGAAGCTGCGATATGCCCATTATCGTGGCGAACGCCTTGCGTCCGAAGTAGTCGCCGCGTATCGACGTGAGCAGCGGGCCGCGCCCTCCAAAGGCAATGCCCCACAGCAACGCGAACAGGTAGGCCATGAAGACATTTTCGGCGTACGCGATCACCACCAGCGCAACCGCCTGCGTGAGCAGGAACAGGCATATCAGCGGTGGCTTGGACATTCGGTCGGCGACGTAGCCGGAGAGAAACTGCATCGGCAGGGCGATGAGCGTGTAGGCAAAAATCACGACGCCCGCGCCGGTGAGCGACATGCCGGCGTCCGTGAGTTTGGGAGAGAGATGCACCGACAAAGCAACCAACGAGAGCGTGGACGACATGTGCGTGATGGTTAACACCCAGAAGGCCGGCGTCTTGAGCGCCTGCCACGCCGTGTACTCCGGCTCATCCTCCGGCTGCGAATCGGGCGATGATCCTGTCTCGACCTCCTGCCCGTCTGTCGCAGTCCGTCGGGGCGGGTCGCCGTCCGGAGTCATACCGTAGTCCTCGGGGTTGTTGCGCATGATCATCGCCACGGGCACGACGATGGCGACGACCAGCACGCCAACGAACATCATGGACGGGCGAAAGCCCGCGTTGTCGATGAAGAAGGCCAGCGCGGGAACCAGGAATCCGCCGAAGTGAATCCCCGACATCGCCGTCGCCATGGCGAAAGAGCGCTGGCGGGAGAACCAGTTGTTGACCATGGACATCATGGTGAGCCAGCCACCCAGACTGGAGCCGATGGTGATGACGCCCATGGCGAGGTAGTACTGGACCACGGCGGAGAAAGGGAGCGCATCCAGCAGCACGACGCCCTCCCGCAGCTGGGATAGCAACAGAAATCCCCCGCCCATCATGGTGAAGCCGATCACGAACATGGTGCGGTTGCCGAACCGGTCGATGAGGTAACCCTCTATCGGGCCGATGGCCGCGCTCTGAATGCGCGAGAAGGCGAAGCCGCCGGAGAGAATGGTGCGGCTCCAGCCGAACTCGCGGTTGAGCGCGACGAAGTACGTGCCGGTGCTCTGGAAGACGGTGAGCGACATGAGGGTGAGCATCATGCTGGCGACGCCTACGAGGTACCAGCCGTAGAAGACGCCGCGCAGAGCGCCAATGACGCCGCGTGGACCGGTGGGGCGAACCCGCATAGGGGGAAGCCGCAATCGCATGCCGGAAAGTGTACCAAATCGGGACGTGCGCCCATAACCCCCGCCGTGGTGTCATCCCGGCCCGCTGACGCCATTCCGCCCCCCGTGATGTCATTCCGAGCGCAGCCGAGGAATCCGACTCCGTGTATCTATTACCGATTACAATACGGACGTTTGTATGGGCTATACTATTAGCTAAGTTCACTTACGAGGAGTCGGCGATGGTAATCGTGAACATCCACGAAGCGAAGACGAACCTGTCCCGCCTGCTGAAACGCGCCGAGGCGGGCGAGGAGGTCGTAATCGCGCGCAACGGCAAGCCCGTCGCGCGGCTCACGCCGGTCCGAAAACAGGGCGAGCGCCAGCCGGGCTCAATGGAAGGCTACTTTACCGTGCCCGACAGCTTCTTCGATCCCCTTCCGGAGGAAGAGCTCGCCTTGTGGGAGGGAAGCGGGTAACCCGTGCGCCTCCTGCTGGATACCCACGCATTTCTCTGGTGGGTAATCAATGACCGAAGGTTGACGCCACCCGCCAGAAGTGCCATAGCCGACAACACGAACGAAGTGTTCGTCAGTGCGGCCTCTGCTTGGGAAATCACCACGAAACACCGTCTCGGCAGATTCCCGGAGGCCGAACCTATCGCCGGCGACCTTGCCGGGAGCATCGCCCGTCAACACTTTGGGGAGCTTCCCGTAACCGTGAGCGACGGCAGCCGCGCCGGGGCGCTTCCCGGCTCCCTGCGTGACCCCTTCGACCGTATGCTCATCGCGCAGGCGCTGTCGCCGACCTTGTTCTCATATCCAACGAGTCCGTGTTCGACCGATACGGCGTGCAACGCCTGTGGTGACCCGCGCCCCCTACCCGTCTCCCACGTCACGCTAAGGACTCAGCGTTTGCCGTTACGAGCCCAGATAGCGGACTATTGCAGTTGGGCTATCCAGCGCAAGTGGGAGAGTGGCGACCAAAGGTCTTACGACCTCATCCGCGACAAGATACGTTCTGAATTTGACGCTTTCAGCACGGGAAGCATGTATTACTACTGAAGCAAAAGAATCGGGCCACCTATCCCGTCTAAAGCGGGAAGAGCACGAAGTGGCTCTTATCAGTGGCCCATTGATAACAGTCGCAATTGTAGCACAGTTGAGGCCAGAGGAAGGAACTCTTAGCATCACCACCTCTGAACAGTTTCATAGCCGTGTCTTGGTCTGACGGGCGTGCAAATGGGCTATACTGTTAGCTAACTTCACTTACGAGGGGTCGGCGATGGTAATCGTGAACGTCCACGAAGCGAAGACCAACCTGTCCCGCCTGCTGAAACGTGCCGAGGCGGGCGAGGACATCGTAATCGCGCGCAACGGCAAGCCCGTCGCGCGGCTCACGCCAGTCCGAAAACAGGGCGAGCGGCAGCCTGGATCCATAGATGGCCTCTTCACCGTACCCGACAACTTCTTTGACCCCCTTCCCGAGGAATAGTTGGCGTTGTGGGAGGGAAGTGCGTAACGCGTGCGCCTTCTACTGGACACCCACGCGTCCACCTGGTGGTTCGCCGGGCGCGGACGCCTATCGGCATCCGCCTTTACTGTTTCTTGACGGCCAGCTCCAATATCGTGCAAAACTGCATCCCGCCTTCTGGTAGAAACCTAAGAGGCCCCGCCGATTGTCCGACGGGGCCTCTCTTTGAAGGGACAGTTAGATCAGAGTAGTGGTTACGCCTTGGAAGTGACCACATCCTTGTTGATGGGGTTGTGAGGTATGTCGAAGGGGATGTCCCCAGTGTCAAGCGGGTCCGAAGGTGGGAGGTTCTTCTGGTGCTCCAGCGCCTCCTTTATCGTGGGGAAGTCGATTGTCCCCGTGTCGAGATCGTCGCTCAGCGGACGACCGGCTTCTTTCTTCTCATCCATTCGAACCCTCCCATCCTGGTTATCACGGCCACATCTATTGGGCCACCAACTCCTTGGTCCGTTGTGATGCCCATTTGTTGTGCGATGGCCGTCATACTGATTAGAGATGTGGCAAAGTCTATACAATCCTGTAGGGAAAACAAAGAGAATGGCGCACCTCGATGAAGTTGTCTGAGGTCTTCTCGCAGTGCATCGCGTTGAGGTCTGGTGGTCAGCCCAACGTGTTTGCTTACAATGGCAATCAACATGGGGTCGTAGCCAAACATGATGCGACGAATGACATTTGACTGACCTCCCCAAGACATACCAAATTGGGCTAAGCGGCGTATTGGGTCTGGATCGTCAGGAATTGAGAATCCGAATATCGAGCCATACGGAGCGTCAGGGTCGTAGCCTGCCACCAAGAAACTAGTCGCCTCTTCCGGGTCCGAACCAGCGTTCTCCCAATGCTTGTAGAACACTTCGCTCAGTATCATTGCATATTGATTGACTGTAAAAGGTGCTGGAGGCGGTTTCATTTCAATTTCGGTCAACCAACTTTGAACAGGTCTGCCACCTATTGTGCTGCTACCGAAAATCAGCCCACCAACCCAATTGTGATCCTTACCCAAACTAAAGACCTTCTGAGCATTGTCAAGGTGTTCAGGCCACCCAGGTGATGATGGGAGCGTTGCTCGGCTATCTGCTGCAAGCACTATACCTTCGGGACAGTTCACTGCGATGACGAGAGACATGGGGCTTCCTCTTCCAATCTGTCTTTATTGGAGCTTACCACATAACGTGGATTGCGAGCTTCAGTTGGAGGGGAGAAAAGCAAAATGCGGGGTACAGCATAAGGCCGTATCGCACGACTCTAGAGACGCCAGCAGACACAGGAATCGCCTCAACGTCAGTACCGCGCATTCGTAACCGACGCCCCCTCCCAGACGCCCCAGCGCACACCCCGAACGCGTTCCCTCCCCCACCCACCCCCGAAAAAACCGTCACTTTCCCGCGCCATCCATTCCCATCCTTGCCCCACCCGTTCTCACCCACGTCCCACCAGTTCTCATTCGTGCGCCATTTCTCCCCACGAATTCGCCGAATTACCGCAATCTCGCCAACGGTACGTACGACCTCAAAATCAATGGTTACCGAACGAGAGGTGCGACCTCAAAATTACGGTTACCAGCGGTGTTCCAGTTTAGGGGGTCTCCACGCCTCCACGCCAGGCCTTGCAGCTTCTCGATCTCTGAGTC
>DAOUJZ010000021.1:0-9231 GCA_034421955.1 Dehalococcoidia bacterium
TCGCCGAACTCGGCCAGCCGCGACGCCAGCTCCCCCACGAACGGGTGCAGCCGCCTGGCCCCTATCCCGCCTGCCGCCTCGTGTACCACCCGGACCGCCGCGGCCACCTCCGGGCCGTACTCGACCGGTCTGCCCACGCGCCCTCCCTTACCTTCGCGCCTCCGACCCGACAGGGCTCGTATCGCCGACTTCCTGTGATAGCCGGTCACGGCTTCCACCTCGTCGAGTATCTTACCCTTCTCTTTCTTACCCGCCTTCAGGTACCTATCCATCTGCCGCTCCAGGTACTCTTGAACGCTCTTTTGATTCACGGTTACCTCCAACTCTTGGGTAACCGTAATTTTGAGGTACATTCTCCACTTCGGTAACCATAATTTTGATGTCATGCGCGCTCTTGAAATACCCGTACATCCGTGCTATCATCGCACACGGTAGGGACGGGCTTCAATCCCGCCCGCGGGACCGACCCGGGCCTTCCCAATGTCCCTTCCCCCTCGCTGGGGGGAGGTCCAGGGCCTTCCCAGTGTCCCTTCCCCCTCGACGGGGGAAGGTTAGGATGGGGGTGACAGGTAGTGGGCGCCCTGCGGCAGAGAAGACACGGCCAGTCGGCCCCGTCCGTCCCCTGTCCTCTTCTGCCGCGCGGCGCGACGCTTATGTCCTGAATCGCCCACGCCGGCACTACAGAATCGAGCAGGACCAACGACACGCTCAGCTACGAACTCAACAGAATGCAACAGAATCGAACAAGAAACGGCCCCCCCAAGCCCGGCTCGCCTACGTGCTATAATTGCGCGTGCATCCAACCGGAATCGAGGGAGCCGACTTGTCAACAGAAGCCGTACAGGTCTCGCCCGAGCTCAGGCGCGGGCGCAACCAGTTGGCGGCAACGGTCGTCGTGGGCCACGCCGTCAAGCACGTTTACAACTCAGCGCTGCAGTCCATACTCTTCCCCGAAATCAAGATAGGGCTCGGCCTTAGCGGCACCCAGCTCGGCACCCTGGCCTTCTCCCGCCAGGCGACCAGTTGGGTCACCACGGTGGTCGCCGGCTTCCTGGGAGACAGGTTCGCCGACCGCGCCTCGCTCATGCTCGGCATATCGATGCTGATGATGGGAGTGTCCTACTTCCTGCTGGGCATGGCGGACAGCGTGGTCCCCGAAAACCTCATCTTCATCGCCGTCCTCGCCATCATGCTGCTGGTCGGCGTCGGCCCGTCGCTATACCACCCGCCCGCCATCGGCGCCCTGTCCCGCCGCTTCCCCGACCGCCGCGGCTTCGCCATCTCGCTGCACGGCACCGGCGGCAGCGTGGGCGAGGTGGCAGGTCCGCTGCTGGCTGGCGTCGTGCTCCTCGGCTGGCTGGCCCTGAGCTGGGATAACGTGCTGGTGTGGAGCCTCTTCCCCGCGCTGGTCTGCGCCGTGGCCATCTGGCTGTTCATGCGAAACGTGCCCGGCGGCGAGATGCAGGCAACCACCTCGGTGCGGGAGTACTTCTCCTCGCTGCTGTCGCTCCTCAAGCGAAAGGCGCTCTACGTCCTGGTGATCGTAACGGCGCTTCGCAGCGTGGGCCAGAGCTCCGTGATGATCTTCCTGCCGGTGTATCTCCGAGAAAGTGTGGAGCAGGGAGGCTTGGGTTTCTCCCCCAGCAAGGTGGCCATCTACCTCTCTCTCGCCCAGGTCGTGGGCATCGTGGCCCAGCCGGTCATGGGCTACCTGGCCGACAGGTTCGGCTACAAGCCGGTGCTGGTGCCGTCGATGCTCATTATGAGCCTGCTGGCCATGGTGCTCGGATTCGCCGACCCCGAGCCGTTCTTCTGGGAGATAAGCTGGCTCGTCGTTACGATCATGGTGATGGGAACGGTGCTGTACGCGCTGCACGCCATATTCATCGCGGCGGCCATCGAGGCCGCGGAGGGCGCGGTCCAGTCGACAATCGTATCGCTCATCTACGGCGCGAGCTTCATCGGCACGCTCTCGCCCGTCATAGCCGGCCTGATATGGGACAACTACGGCGTCGAGGCGACGTTCGTGTACGGCGGCGCCCTGGTGCTGGTCGGAACGATCGTGCTGGCCGTAATGCTGAGGCTGCCCGGTAGAATCGGCGCCGGAGCGGCCGCCGGGTAGGACAGGGTAGGATAGGGGACGCGGGTGTAGCGGCTCTACACCCAGGAGGTAACCAATGGAACAACATCACGTTACGCTGAGAGACGTGACCAGGGAGGACGTCTCCCGCATACGCTCCTGGCTGGACGACGACGAAGTGGCCGAGAGCTGGTTCGGACGCTACTCCTACGGCGACCCGGCCCACCTTGGATACCATCCGAACGAGGTGCTGGACGTCTCCGATGAGGAGTGGCAGCGAATCTTCGACGACCCCGAGCATCGCATCCTGTCCATCTACAGCGAGAACGACGAGCACATCGGCGAGATTCACCTGGCCATCGAGGAATCGCTGGGCGACGGGCAGATATCGATACTCATCGGACGCAAGGACATGTGGCATCACGGCTTCGGCACCACTGCCATGCGCGCCGCGCTGGAGAAGGCGTTCGACGACTACGGCCTGTACCGCGTCTGGGCGGATATTCCGGAGTACAACGCCGCCGCCCTCACGCTGTTCCGCCACCTCGGGTTCGTGCACGAGGGAACGCTGCGAAAGAGCCGCCCGCACGAGGGTTCGCGGTTCGACTCGGTGGTGATGGGCATGCTGGCGACCGAGTACGCGCGCCAGGGCTGAGCGCCGCCGGCTCATCCGCACCGAATGATCGAACACGACCGGCGCGCCGCCGCGCCCCTGCCGCACGAAACGCCGCACGAAACGCCGGCTGAAGCGCCGGACAAGACGAAGGACGCGACGGCGCTGCGCGAGGGAGCCGAGCGGCTCGGCGTCCCGCTCACGCCGGCGCAGCTCGACACCTTCCGGCGCTACCACCGGGAGCTGGAGCGCGGGAACCGCCGCGTCAACCTCACCTCCGTAGCCGACTGGCAGCGAGCGCAGTCTGTACACTACCTCGACTCGCTCAGCGTGCTGGCCGCCATCCCGCCCGCGCTGCTGCGGTCGGGCCGCCTCGCCGACGTCGGCAGCGGCGCGGGCCTGCCGGGCATCGCGCTTCGGATAGCCGTCCCGTTCCTCCGCGTCACCCTCGTGGAGGCCACCCGCAAGAAGGCCGACTTCCTGCGCGGGCTGGAGGAGTCGCTTGGCCTGGACGGAATCGAGGTGCTGGCCTGCCGCGCCGAGACGCTGGGCCGCGACCCGGAGACGCGCGAGGCGTTCGACGTCGTGACCGCCCGCGGCGTCGCCAGGCTCAACACCCTCGCCGAGCTCACCCTGCCGCTCTGCCGGGTCGGCGGCGTGGTCGTCGCGTCCAAGGGAGCGGACGCCGACGCCGAGTCCGCCGCCGCCGAGACCGCCGTCCGCACGCTCGGCGGCGCCCTCCGCGAGGTCAGGAGCGTCGACGTGCCCGGCCTGGACCGCCCCCGCGCCCTGGTCGTCCTGGACAAGGTGGCCCCCACGCCGGACCGCTACCCCCGTCGACCCGGCATTCCGGGCAAGCGCCCGCTGTGAGCGAACCGGAGCGCGGAAGAGGCGAGACCGGGCCTCCCCAGGACTCCGCGCCCGCCATCTCGCTGCGGCGGCGAGTCCTCTCCCTGCCAACGCTGCTGTCCTTCGCGGTGGCCGTCGCCTTCGTCGCCTTCCTGGCCACACGCTTCGACCTCGACTGGGGCGCGACCCTGGAGAACCTCCGCTCCATGGACCCGCGCCTGTACGCGCTCGCCCTGGCGCTGTACTACGTCAGCTTCGCCTTCCGGGGCCTGCGCTGGCGGCTTCTCGCAAAGAACGCCGGACTGGAGGACGGGCCGGACACGCGGCTGCCCTCGGCGCTCCGGTGCGCCACGCTCATCGTGGCCGGCTGGTTCGTCAACTCCATCGCCTGGCTCAGGCTTGGCGACGCCTACCGCGCCTACCTGTTCTCGCGGGAGTCCCGGACCGGCTTCTCGTGGAGCCTCGGCACGGTGCTGGCCGAGCGCGTGATGGACATGGCCACGGTGGCCGCGATCGTCGCCGTGAGCGTGCTGGCCCTCGCCCTGACCGCCGACGCCCCGGACGCGAGGAGCCTGGTGTTCAGGGCCGCCGCCATCGCCGCGCTGATGACCGTCGCGCTCGCCGCGCTGGTCCTCGCCATGAAGGCGTTCGGCGCGCGGCTGGCGCGGCTCCTGCCCGGCAGGCTGGAGTCGGCCTTCCTCAGCTTCCGCAGCGGCGCGTTCGGCAGCTTCAAGCAACTGCCCACGCTGTTCGCGCTGGGCCTGCTGGGCTGGCTCATGGAAATCGCGCGGCTCGGCTTCGTCGTGCAGGCCCTCGGCGCGGAGGTCGGACTGCCCATGCTGGCGATCGTCGCGCTGGCCCACGCGCTCCTGAGCACGGTGCCGACGCCGGGCGGCATGGGCGTAGTCGAGCCCGGCGTCACAGGCCTGCTCGCGCTGAGCCTCGCCCGCCACGACGCCGTGTCCATAGCCCTCGTGGACCGCTCGATCACCTACCTCAGCGTCCTCGTCGTCGGCGGCCTCGTCCTGCTTCTGAGGCAACTGGCGACCGCGCGGTCGCGCCCTCGCTAGCAGGGACGCTGCGCCGGACCAGTTTTCGAAGCCAGATCATCAGAGGCCATGCTGATTTCACCCTGACGCCCACACGGTCTTCACCTTGAGGTCACACACGTGGTACTCTAGCCTATGATTCATTCAAAGTGGTCCACGCAGGTACTCATACCACTACGCCGTCGGAATGCGTGGCCCCGTTCGGTACGGAAGTGGAAATCCACTACAGCGAACACTTCACGCCGGAAGGGAATGAGTGCGACGGCGCCACGCCCGGAGTCACCCAGCCCGCCGCCGCGCCCACCTGGGTCACCCTGGAGGCCTGCTCGGTCGGCGACGGCTACGTGCGGCTGGTCGCGTCCGACACGGGCCACGTAATCGAGGATGTGAGCGTAACCATCACCCCTCGAGGAGTGGTCGGACAGGCGCCGCTCTCGGTGGCCCTCAGCGGCGTCACTTCGACCGAGTTGAAGCCGGGCGGTTCGAAAGACCGGTTCACGGTCAGAGCCGAGGGACTCAGCAGCGCCAAGACTTACGAACTGAACACAGTCGCGCTCAACGGCATCAGCGTGGCGTTCGACCGGGGTTGCTCAGACTTCAAAGAGACCGAGACCATCCGGCTCTCGACTATCGCCGACAGCGATTACGACGCCTACGGCTGCGCGGCGCCGGGTACATACCTCTGGGCGTGGGTGGAAGAGGTCGGCGGCTCCGCCATCGCCGCGACCGGTTTGCACGATCACTTCCTCAACGTCGCGGACCCGACCGTGAGCTTCAGCTCGCGGTCATACTCCGTGAAGGAGGGGGAGGACAGGGATATCACCGTCCGTCTCAGCCATCCGACCGGCCACAGGCTCAGGATACCCGTAACCGTAACGAATGGGACGGCCCAAAGCGACGACTACAGTGTGAGCGGCCTGACCAGGGGCGAGCTGACCTTCAAGCCTCATGACACGTCGGAATCGTTCACCATCAGCGCCAGTGAGGACACCGATAGCGACGACGACGAGACGGTGAACCTCGGCTTCGGGACCCTGCCGTCTCATGTATCAGCGGGTTCGACCCGTACCGCGACGCTCACGATTGACGACGTGCCACCGCCCAACTCTGATCCGGTCATCAGCGGCCCCGCTTCAGTGTTCTACCGGGAAAACCGCACAGACAGAGTGGCGGCGTACACTGCCTCAGACGACGACGGGGACACCATAAGCTGGTCGTTGAGCGGCATCGATGCCGACGACCTCGGTATCTCCAGCAGCGGCGTACTCACCTTCAACAGCTCGCCCAACTACGAGAGTCCCCGCGACCGTGGCCGGAACAATGTGTACGAGGTCACAGTCAAGGCCAGCGACGGAAGGGGCGGTACGGACAACCACGACGTTACCGTCACCGTAACCGACGTCAACGAGAGACCGCGCATTACGAGCGGCCCTGGCTCCGTGACTTACCCGGAGAATCGCACTTACAGTGCGGCGACCTACGCGGCTTCAGACCCCGATGGCGACTCGATAAGCTGGTCGCTCTTCGGGGCTGACAGAGACGACTTCCGCATCTCCTCGACCGGCGTTCTCACCTTCAGGAACACGCCCGACTACGAGAACCCGGCCGACTCCAACGGCAACAACAAGTACCTAATCACGGTGAGAGCCAGCGACGGCAGGGGCGGCACGGACGACAGGAACGTCACGGTTACGGTGACGAACCGCGATCCAACCATCGACTCTGGACCGTATTCGGTGAGCTACGCCGAGGGACGCACGTTCGCGGTGGGTGCATACACAGCCTCGGACCCCGGCGGCGGATCCATAAGCTGGTCGCTGAGCGGCACCGATGCCGGCGACTTCCGCATCTCCTCGACCGGCGTTCTCACCTTCAGGAGCACGCCGAACTACGAGAACCCCCACGACCGCGACCAAGACAACGAGTATCTGATCACCGTGACGGCCAGCGACGGCAGTTCCAGTGATAACCTGGACGTGACCGTCACCGTCACTAATGTCAACGAGCCGCCGTTTGTAAAGTCGATAATCGGTGACAGAACGATGACCGCCGGCGCCACCACTACTATCGACCTGTCCAAGAGATTCGGCGACCCTGACGGCGACGCCCTCAGATACACCGCTCGCTCGTCGGACGACAGCGTCGTCAACGCCGGCATAGACGGAAACACGCTAACACTCGGCGCGTTGTCCGCAGGCTCAGCGTCTGTCACGGTCACGGCCGCCGACGGCGGCAGACTGACAGCTACAAACAGCTTCACGGTGACGGTGAAGCCGCCACCACCCTTACCATCGAAGCCCAAGATCAACCAGGGCTTACCCGGATCGCAGCGCGGCTGGGTCGTTTTGGACTGGAACAGCACCAGCAATACAAATGGCTACAGGGTCCTTCAACTGAAAGACGGCACCTATACGGAGCTCAGTTCGCCGTCCGAGGTCAGCATCGACTTTGAAGAAACAACTGCCGTGGTGTTGGGGCTTGATCCAGACGTCGAGCACATCTACTCCTTCAAGGTGAAGGCCGTCAACAATCACGGCTCGTCGCTGTCGGATCCCTTCACCGTGAACATCCGGCCACCGCCCCAGAACTTGATTGGGGAATACAAGGATGGCGAATACGGAAAACTCACTCTCACGTGGGATGTCGTCTCAAATCCCAGTGCGACATACATAGTCGAGCAGCACTTCCCTGACATTATCCCCTTTGACAACGACTGGCATGCGCTGCCCCACGACGGAGTATCCGCGACCATAACCATTCTGTCCGACGGCAAGATGCAGGCCGTCATCGGCCCACTTGCGGTTGGTGCAACCTTCAAGCACAGAGTCAGGGCCAATAGTGTCCAGGGCATTTCGGAACCGTCCAATGAGGCTGAGACGACAGTGAAGGATGAGGGGCCGGAGAAGCCAACTGGACTCGCAAGCAGACCTCGCAGCACCGGCAAGCTAGACCTTGAGTGGAACGATGCAAAACTAGCCCTCTACTGGAACCCTGTCCCTGACGCTGGCGTCACATATGAAGTGCAGCAAAAGAAGCCGAGGTTTTCGATTGTGCCCGATGCCTGGGAAACGCTGCCATTCGATGGATTCACGCTCAACGGGTCCTCTGACGGAAACGTCAGCATTACCGACCTGAACGTCCTGATCGGAGGTCTGGAGTTCGATAAGAGCTACGAGCACAGGGTGAGAAGCCTGAGAGGAGGGCAGGCCTCCAAGTGGTCGGACACCCTCAAGACACGGCTGCCCCTTCCTTTCATCGGGCATCAGGCGGACCACACCGTGCAGTACGTGATCGGCACCCCCGCGCCAGCGCCCACTTCAGGTGGCCCACCGCTCCCCGACCCTCGAATTGTCATCCCCAAAGCCTTGGATCATGCCATAGAGGCATGGAACTCAGAAGTGGCGTCGTCGTCGCCGCAGGTGTTATTTTGCGAGAGCGGGAAGTGTGGGAAGGACCGGCTTGACGATGGAAGGACGGTCATCATAAACGTCTCCTCCGTGTCGGGTTGTGGAGACCTCTCGGCCTGTGTCAGGTTCCCGGACGGGGCCGCCGCCGATGCAGATGGCCACATGAATAACCTGGAAATAGTTATTGAGGAACCGGCTTCGGTACCTCTCTTATACAGGGGGCTTAAGAACCCTCTCCGTTTGGTTTGGACAAGTGATCCTGGCATGCATCATGAGACTGTAAAAGGCATGAACGCCCTGTACGCGTATCTCCCGCAAGTCTTTATGCACGAACTTGGCCACGCCTCGGGACTACATGACCTGTATAGGTTTGACCAGAGGCGGTATCGCGGCTATCTGATGGGTCTGCACCGGCGAGAAGAAGATGCGCACACGTCTATCCCCGACAAGGACCTTGACTATCTGCGTGAGGTCTATCGCAACCACACGCCGCATCCGATGCAGCCATCAGCACGCTGATACAATCACGGAGTCTCTCTATGCTGCACCGATTCCGCTTAAACATCAAACGCTGCTGTGCGCTCGCAGGCGCCACTTTCCTCTTGGCGTTCGCGCTGGCCTTGACAGTCTCCTGCGGTGGCTCCTCCTCCGGTACGGGTCCGGCCGCGAGAACGGTGCCGCCCGCGGAAGTTGGACAGTTAGGCTCCATGTTATTTTACCTCGGTCCAGCCTCGCTGGAGGAGCGGGTCGCGGGGGCTGACGTGATAGCCAGGGTGCGGCTGCGGTCGGTCTCCTCGGGGGCGGAACTTCAGTATATCTACGACGATGGCGTCCTAAGGCATGTTGCCGTGCTGAAGCACAGGTTCGAGGTTCTTGAGTATCTGAAAGGGAGCGGGGGCGGTGAGCTCGTGGCTGTGGTACATGAACTAGTTGACCACGAGACCGCAGAGCGGGCCGCGGAGTCCGCCGCCGTACTTCTCGCGGAACGTGACATGCGCTGGGACAGAAGGGAAGCGATCATCTTCTTGTGGTACGGCTTTCGGCAGAGGGATCGCTATTTGCTCGGCACTGTCCTCAACGCCGAGTACTACGGTGATTATTTCAAAGACCACTACACCATAGAGAGTCCTCATGAACAGAAATGGCTGCCCGCGGCATCGACTGGCAGCGGAGAGCAACTCTTTCTCTTGGACGTGCCGGGTACGGTTCCGTCCGATGGGTCGGGGCAGGCTG
>DAOUJZ010000022.1:0-92267 GCA_034421955.1 Dehalococcoidia bacterium
GCCTGGACCGTCTACTTCTCCACCCAGCCCATCGCTACCATAGACCTCGACAACTGAAATGTGTTACCTATGTCTCCGAACAACTGTTACCCATCTCTCCGGTCTATACACCCTGCGAGGGGGAGGGGAGTGGTGGAGATAGGGGGAATCGAACCCCCAACCTCGGCATTGCGAACGCCGCGCTCTCCCTGTTGAGCTATATCCCCACCGCGCGGGGCACGGCACTGGCGCGCCGCACCGTGCGCCGATTATAGCAACCCGCCGGAGCGGGCGTCAATCGACCGGCGCGCGCTTGAGGTAGCGGAAGTGGAAGTCGGCCGCGACGTAGCGCGCGCTGCCAATCCGCCTTTCGCCGACGTTGCCGACCGACTCGAGACGGCCGTGGTCGACGCTGCCGCCCCAATTGGGATCGGCCGCGACCGTGGCCTCGATGCCGGAGGACGCCGAGGCGGACGCCAGTCTGTACAGCGTGTCGTAAGCCTGGCCGCGGTCGGCGGACGTGACGAGCAGTGTCACCCGGAATCGCCCCGCCGACACGCTCGCCCCGAGCGTCTCCACCGTGTCGCGTCCCTCGTATGCGACCAGCGCCGCCGGGACCTGCGGGGCCACGTCCGCCGGGTGGTCGACGACGCTGAGGCCCGGCACGGCGGCCAGCAGCTCGACCAGCCCGTCGCGGGCGGCCAGGACGTCGCCGTCCATCAGACGCCGACCCCGACCGCGGGCTTGCGGAACGGCGCCAGCATCAGCGCCGCGAGCGGGTCCATGCCCGCCGGCGAACCGCCTCTGGCCGGGTCCGGCGCGTCGTAAGCGGTGCCGCCCCGGCGCCACAGTATCGACGCCAGCGTCAGCGCCGCCTCGGACACCGGCAGCGGGTACTCGAACACGGAAACCTGCGCGCCGGCGCCGTGGCCCATCCTGGCCGTGCCGTTCACGCCGCGCCGCACCGTCAGCGTGTTGGACTGCCGCGCCTCCACGTACATCTGTTCGGAGCCGATTAGGAGCGTCTGGCCCGCCAGCGCGTCCGAGCCGTCGGCCAGCTCGAGCGTGGTCTCGCCGGCCCCGGTGACGGCCGACTCCAGGCGGTCCGCCGGCCGCAGGCGCCGCCACCAGCCCCACTTGCCGCTGACCCGCACGCTGCCGCGGCCGGCGGGAAAGCGGACGCGATGGCCCGCGGCCTCGATGGCGGTGTAGGGGCGCGACGCCGGATTGCCGCCGCTGTCGGGGTCGGCGTTGGCGGGCAGCAGCCGGAAGTCGCTCGTCGGCCATACGGTGTCGGGACGGCCGTTGCCGTCCTCGTCGGTTCGCAGGCCGTCGCGGTTCACGCAGATCAGGTCGGGCACCAGCAGGCGCGGCCCGCCGGTGCCGTCGAATCGCTTCGCGGCGCTCAGCACGTAGAACGAGCGGTTGCAGTACCGGTCCACGGCGCGGCTGGCCGTTTCCGCCACGGCGAGGAGCCGCTTGTCGTGCTCGTCGCCGGTTATGTTCAGCACGCCCGCGCCCTTCAGGGCGTCGAGGGAGACGTAGCTGTTTGGCATTTCTTTCACCCCCATCCCCGTATCGAGTACGGGGCAGGCTCTGACCTTCCCCCTGCGAGGGGGAAGGGATCTTGTGTGGCTACGCGACGCCGGTGATGTTGTACTGCATCGCGGTGTGGGTGGCGGTGGAGCGGGAGCCGCTGCGCTCGGTAAGCGCGTGGCGGAAGCTCACTGTCACCACGGTCTGCCGCTTCTGCAGGTCCCTGTCCACGTCGATGTTGAGCTGCCTTCGGAAGCCCTGCGCCCACTGCGTCCGGTTGAACAGCAGCACGCGGCCCGTGTCGGTGTCGTTGCCGGCATCGGCGACCTTGCCGTCGACGTCCGCCAGCCGCATCTGCTCCGAGACGATGACGGGAATTCCCTCGATAGCGCCCAGCATGCCGGTGAGCACCGTGGCGTTTGGCCCAAGCTTGTCCATGGTCCTGAACTGCGAGATGCCCTGGGCGCGTATGTAGGTGTTCACGTCCATCACCCAGGCGAGCTGCGAGGGCCGCACGCCGTACTTGCCCAGCTTGGCGCGCAGCTCGTTGAACATGTCGTCGGACACGGCGGCGTCGTGATTGTTGGCCTGGCCCGGGTTGTCGACGAGCGGCAGGTGCAGGATGCCGTCGTAGCCGATGAGCCACTGCGCCTTGCCCGCGCTGGCGGCGGTGATGGTCGCGCCGTTGGCGTTGATGCTGTCCTGCGCGGTGGCGTCGGCGTTGAGGATGATGTCGTCGAGCGTCTCCGCGACGTTGCGCACCAGCCCCGCCCTGATCTCAGGCAGCATGGCGATGACGCCGTCCTCCTCCAGGGTGAAGCTGTACGGCACCTGGCCCACCAGCTCGTGCGCGGTGAGGGTGGTCTTGCCCGTGCCCAGCCTGGTGTCCGCCGCCGCTACGTTCTCTGTGCCCGGGTAGAAGCTCACGTCGCCGAGCTGCGTCGGCACGTCGAACGGGTTGGAGGGCATCGGGAACGTCGGCACCAGCGGCGCGACAAGCGTCTGGAGGTTGACGTCCAGCCACAGCTCCCGCGCCTCCAGCGTGGCCACCAGCTCGTCGCCGTAGCCCGCCGTGGTGCTGTCCATCGCGGCGCGCGTCATCGACTGGAGCAACCCGCGCCCGAAGCCCTCGTACTGGCCCGTCGGCTTGGAGTCCACGGTGAACCACGACTCCAGCCTGCGCGCGGCCTCCTGGTGCGACGCCTGCACGTCCGCGGCGGTGATGCCGCGCACCAGCGCGCGCCTGGCCTCCTCGGCGCGCTCGACCCACGCCGGGCCGAAGCTCTCGCGCCGCTGGGAGCGGGCGAACCTGCTCACCAGCGCCAGGTCCAGAATGTCCATGCCCGCGTAGGGGCCTTCCTGGACGTGGTGGCCGGGGGTCCGCTCGACCAGTCTCGCGAGCGCGTCGCGCCGCCGGGTCCGGTCGCGCTGCTGGACGTCGGCGACCTCCCGGCCCAGCCGGTCCACCTCCTCCCGCAGCAGCCCCACGTCCGAGGACACCGGGCCGATGCGCTCCCGCACGAATCCGTTGATCTCCGCCAGGTCCTTCCTGATCGCTTCCATGTCTGTTGTCGCCATTCTTGCTCTCCTTTCCGTGTGCGTGTTTTGCTTGTCTTGAAGTGGAATGTGGGCGTCTCCCAGAAACTCTTTCAGCAGCCTCGCGTGGCTCTCCCGCAGCGCGTCCGGGTCCGACGGGACCGGCACGATGGACCACTCCAGCAGGTCGGAGCGGGTGTCGCGGTAGCCGCCGTCCCGCGCCGGCGCGGTCTCGATGGGCAGCCAGCTTATGGAGGCCGCGCGCAGGAAGCCCTTGTCCCAGGCGTTCTTCACGCGCCGCGCGAATGGGTCGTCGCTCAGAAACTCGAACTCCGCCACCAGCCGGCCCGCGTCCGTCTTGGCCAGCTCCAGCGTCCTGCCGATGGGCAGCCCGCCGGAGGGCGAGCGTCCCGACACGTCGTGCGCCCACATCACCACCGGGTTGAGCATGTAGTTGTCCAGCGAGAGTCCGTCGAAGTCGAGCGTGGGAGGCTGTCGCGCCTCCTCGTTCGCCGCGATGGTCACGCGGTAGCGGTTTGCGTCCACGGCGGCGCTGCCGATGATGGCCGCGGTCGCTGTGCGCGTCTGTTCGTTCATGCCGTCTCCTTTCCTGTTCAGTTCGCTTGCCGTCGTGGGCGCGACGGGGGTCTGGATCGATAGTAGTACGCACGTTCTAACAGAGTCAATACCCCTCGCCGCCTGGAACCTATTGGCCGGCTGGCGCGTATCATCTGGTGAGAGGTCCGCGCGGCAGGGGCGGTGGCCCTGGAGCGGAGTGGTATAATGCGAGGACAGGCCGCTCGCCGCGGTGCGGCTCGTGGCGATTGGTTGGTTGGAAGGAGACCCGCGAATGTTCGGCTACAGACTCGTCTTTGTGCTGCTGGCGATGGCCGCCCTTGCCGTCGTGCTCGCCGCGTGCGGTGGGAGTGACGAAGAGGCCGAGTTCTTCGAGGACTCGCCCAGTATGAGCATGCATAGCGGCGCGCCCGGAATGCCCGGCAACCCCGGCTCGCCGGGAATGGTCCAGCAAGAAATGGCGATCGCGGCGAGAGACTCGTCCGAAGAGAGCGTCCCGGCCCTGGCCGCGGCTGCGCCCACGCCTGCGCCTGTGGCCGCGGCCATGCCGGTGCCGGCCGCGGCCGCCCAACCACAGGCCGCCGCCATCGGCGAGTTGAGCGAGCGGCCCGTGGCGTCGCTGGTGGCCCAGCAGCGCATCATCGTACGCACCGTGGACATGGGCATCGTGGTGGAGGACGTGACGGCGGCCATCGAGGCCGCGACCGACATCGCGCGGGATATGGGCGGCTGGCTGGTGGGGTCCGACCACACCGTCAAGCACCAGGGCAGCGTGTACGTGCGGGTGCCGGCCGGCTCGCTGGATGACGCGATCGACAGGCTTCGCCGACTGGCTACCGAGGTCGATTACGAGATCGCCCACAGCCAGGACGTGACCGACGAGTACGTCGACCTCAAGTCCCGCCTGCGCAACCTCGAGGCCACGGAGAACGCGCTGCTGGCGCTGTTCGACCGGGCCGAGAAGGTGGAGGACGCTCTCAACGTCCAGCGCGAGCTTGTGTGGGTGCAGGAAGAGATGGAGGTGATCCAGGGTCGCGTCGCCTACCTGGAACAGACCTCCGCCTTCTCGCTCCTTAACGTCTATCTCCGCCTCGCCCCCTTCGACATGCGAGTCGACGGCGGAGTCGACCAGACCGTAAGCGTGGGAGAGATCGCCAGGTTCAGGGCCACCTTCACCCCGCCCGACGACATCGAGGACTTCACCTTCACCTGGGACTTTGGCGACGGCACGGGCGTGGTGACCGGCCACAGGGTCGCGCCTACAGTGGGCGGCGACTCGAAGGTGACCGCCACCGTCACGCACGTGTACGAGAACGAGCGCGACTCGCCGTACATCGCCACCGTGGAGCTGACCGGCACGGGCGACGCGGGCGTGGCCGAAGGCTCCGACACGCTGATCGTCGCCGTGACCAGAGTTCCCAACATAGAGGTGTTCGCGGGCGAATCGTTCAGCGTCACCGAGGGCGAAGAGTTCGAGGTCAGCGGCTCCTTTACGCGGCCCGCCGGGTTGACGGACGTCGCCTACAGCTGGGACTTTGGCGACGGATCGTCGCCCGTGACAGGCGAGCTGAGCGACGGCCAGACCAGCGCGTCCGCCACGCACGTCTACGACAACCACAGGCCGAGGCCCTACGACGTTACGCTGACCGTAACCGCGTCTAGCGAGGCCGGAGACATCGAGGCCGGGTCGCAGACCAGCGTGTACGTCGAGCAGGCGCTCGGCTGGACGGTGGGCGGGTGGACCCCCGGCGAGGACGGCAAGGACGCGACGCGCGCACTGACCGAGCTTCTGCAGGGACTGTCCACACTGCTCATCTGGCTGGTCATTTTCAGCCCCGTATGGCTGATTGCAGCCGCGGTCATCTGGTACCTGGTGCGCCGCGCCAGGCGCTACCAGTCCCAGCGCCAGCCGCCGGACAGCCCGCCCACACCGGAACAAGGCTAGTCTTGACGGAGCAGACGCGCCACTTCACCGCGACCGGATTCGTGGTGCACGCCGGCCGCGTGCTGCTGCACTGGCACCCCAAGGTCGGCGCGTGGCTGCCGCCCGGCGGCCACGTGGAGCCGAACGAGGACCCCGTACAGGCGGTTCTCCGCGAGGTGCGGGAGGAGACCGGGATAGAGGCCGAGGTCGTCAGACTCGCGCAGTCGTTGGCCCTGGACTATCCGCATCAGGTCGAGCCGCCGTTCACCATCATGGTCGAGGACATCCACGACCCGGTCGACGGCTTCCACCACCACATCGACATGATCTACTTCTGCCGGCTGGTGGGGCCTCCTGGGCCGCTCAACCCCGGCTGGGTGTGGGTCTCCCGCGAGCAACTCGCGGACGGCGGCCCGCTTCAGCACGGCGACTCGCCCGCCGAGCCGCCGCCCGACGACGTGCGGATGCTGGCGGAGCGCGCCTTCTCCAAGGTGGAGGGCTGATGGACCACTTCCGCCGCCAACGTGGGCCTTTGCGCTATAATGTTCTCAGGGGAGACTGGTTATGGGAATCTTCTACGTCGAGGTACAAATTGGCGACCCGCAAGGCGAGCGGTTCGAGACCGTCCGCGTCCTGGTGGATTCGGGCGCTACGCACACGACCCTGCCGGAATCCTTGCTGAATCGGCTGGGTGTCGTTCCCGAAACCAGCAGGCCCTTCACGATAGCCGACGGCAGCGAACTGGAAAGGCCACTGGGCTACACCAGGATGCGTCTGGCCGGAGAATCTATCGTGACGCCGGTCGCATTCTGCAAAGATAGCGAGCCGGCACTTTTGGGCGCGGTAAGCCTGGAGATATTCGGGCTGGGAATCGATCCGGTCAACAGCCGGCTGATTTCCGTTATGAACATGGCTTAGCTCACCCATCGGGTTCGCTGTGACGTTACCCGCTCACCTCCGCCGCGTCGTCGTGATCGGCACCACCGGCTCCGGCAAGACCACCCTCGCACGCGAGCTTTCCGATGCCCTGAGAGCGCCCCACGTGGAATTGGACGCCTACCGCCATGGCCCCAACTGGACCGAGACCCCGGACGACGAGTTCATCCGCCTGATAGATGACGCTCTGCGCGGCGACCGCTGGATCGCGGACGGCAACTACAGCGTGACTCGCAACACCGTTTGGCCGCGTGCGACGGCGATAGTGTGGCTGGACCTGCCGTTCGGCCTTGTGTTCTGGCGACTTGCGCTGCGAACGTTTCGGCGCGGCATAACCCGTGAAACGCTCTGGAACGGCAACAAGGAGAACCTTCTCAGCCACCTGTTCACCAGGAACTCACTGTTTCTGTGGGCGGTCCAATCTCACTGGCGACGGCGGCGGACGCTTCCCCTGGAGCTCGCCAAGCCCGAATACGCCCACCTGCGCGTGGTGCGCCTGCGCTCGCCCCGCGCAGCGGCCCGCTGGGTCGCGAGTGTGAGGTGAGCCCTAGTCCCTTCCCCCTCGCACGGGGAAGGTTAGGGTGGGGTGACATCTCAGTATCTTGCCGCCGTCTCAGGTGGCATTCGCCGCCCCATACCGCTACACTTGCCCCATCCAACCGGGAGGGCAACCGTGGCCAGCTACAACATCGCTGTAATCAGGGGCGACGGCGTAGGCGTCGAGGTTATCGAAGAAGGTCTCAAAGCGCTACGGGCGGCGGGAAGGCTGTTTGAGATAGACTGGCATTTCGTCGAGTACCCCTGGGGCTCCGACTACTACTTCGAGCACGGCGAGATGATGCCTCCGGACGCGCTGGACAGGCTCGCCGAATCGGACGCCATCTACCTCGGAGCGGTCGGCCACCCCGATATACAGGACCACGTCACCCTCAACGGCCTGCTGCTCCCCATTCGCCGCACCTTCGACCAGTACGTCTGCGAGCGGCCCAGCGTGCTCTACCCCGGCGTCCGGTCGCCGCTGCGTGACAAGTCACCAGGCGAAATCGACATGGTCGTCATCCGGGAGAACACCGAAGGCGAGTACGCCGACGTGGGCGGATTCCAGTACGCCGGCTTCCCCGAAGAGGTCGGCATCCAGGCCGGCGTCTTCACCCGCCGCGGCTGCGAGCGCGTCATAACCTACGCATTCGAGCTGGCCCGCCGCCGCGACCGCAACCGGCACGTCACCTCGATCACCAAGTCCAACGCCCAGGGCTACGGCATGATCGTCTGGGACAGGGCTTTCGACGCCGTGGCCGAGCGCTACCCCGACATCCAGACCCGGTCGCTGCTGATAGACGCCGCCTGCATGGACTTCGTGCGCCGCCCCGAATCCTTCGACGTGGTCGTCGCCAGCAACCTGTTCGGCGACATCCTCACCGACATCGGCGCCATCATTACCGGCAGCATGGGCCTCGCCTCAAGCGGCAACATCGACCCCGAGCGCCGCTTCCCGTCGATGTTCGAGCCGGTGCACGGCAGCGCCCCCGACATAGTCGGGCAGGGCATCGCCAACCCCATGGCAGCCATCCTGTCCGGCGGCATGATGCTCGGCCACCTGGGACACGCCGACGCTCAGCAGGCCCTTGAGCGCGCCGTGACCCGCACGGTAGAGGTAGGTGCGACGATCACCCCGGACCTCGGCGGCAGTTCCACCACCCAGGAGGTCGGCGACGCCGTCGTCCGACGCCTGGAGCGGGGCTAGGGCGATGGAAGAGATCGAAGGCGGCGCGGTCTTCTCAGCCGACCGGCGCTACCGCTATCGCCTCACGCGAAGAATCTGCGATGGGGAAGGCGCGGTCATGTTCCTGATGCTGAACCCGTCCAAGGCCGACGAATCCCAGGACGATCCCACCATCAGGAAGTGCAGTGGATTCGCCAAACGCTGGGGCTACGGCTTGATGCACGCCGTTAACCTGTCGCCCTACCGGGCCACCCATCCGGCCAACCTCTGGGAGGCGCTGCCCGAGCCCAGGCGAGTACGCCGTCAAAACACGAGCATAGTCCTGGAAACGGCGTCAGAATCGCAGCTTATCGTGTTGGCCTACGGCAACCCAGCCGAGAGACTGCTAAAGGTGAAAGGCACGCAAGGGAGGGTGCGTAGAATGACGCGCCTGCTGAGCGAATCGGGGAACGACCTTCACTGCCTCGGCATTACCAACTCGGGCTATCCGCGCCATCCGGTGCGAATAGCATACGACACGCACTTGCAAGTGTACGAACCGTGGCACGATTTCGGAAACTGACCAGTAGAGGAGGTTCGCAATGGTGGACGTGATCATAACCGGCGGAACAGTGGTTACACCCGGGGGAGTCGGCGACTGGGACGTGGCTGTGGAGGGCGAGCGCATCGCGGCGGTGACCGAACGCGGTGTGGTCGGCACCGAGGGCGCGCGCGTCATTGACGCTTCGGGCAAGATAGTCGTTCCCGGCGGCATCGAGCCACACGCCCACATCGGCGGCCCACGCCAGCCCGAGCGCTCCGGCGCCGAGCCCGTCTCGAAGGCCGCCATCTACGGCGGCACAACAACCGTGCTCGACTTCGCCAACCAGGTGCCGGGCCACGACCTGCACCACGCCCTCGGCGAGGCCGCGGAGCGCTGGCAGGGCAACGCCTTCACCGACTACTCCTACCACCCCATCTTCACCAACGGCGCCGGCACCGACGCCATCGGCCAGATACCCGAGCTCATCCAGGCCGGTTACGCCAGCTTCAAGATATTCACCACCAGCATCCGGCCGCCGGGCCCCGGGATGCAGGACAACAAGACCGACTTTGGAAGGCTCGCCGCCATCATGGACCAGATAACGCCCCACGGTGGCATGCTGCTGATTCACTCCGAAGACGACGACATGGTCCACTACAACTACTCCCTCGCCCCCGAAAGGGACCTGTGGGACTGGTGGAATATGCACCTGATCCACTCCAACATCTCCGAGGACGTTTCCTTCCGCCGCGCCATCCGGCTCGCCGAGTTGAAAGGCTCGCCCGTCTACTTTGTCCACGTCAGCGCCCGCGAAGGCGTCAATGCGATTCGGGAGGCTCGCGCCAAGGGCTTGGCCATATACGGCGAGACCCTGCACAACTACGCCAGCTTCAACGCCGACAACTACCGCGAAGACCACGGCATGAAGTACCACACTTACCCGTCGCTCAAGTCCGAGAACGACCGCCGCGCACTCTGGGGCGGCCTGCTCGACGGCACGCTCTCCACCGTCGCCACCGACCTCGTGTCCACCACCTGGGAGGTCAAGACCAAGTACAAGACCGTCGCCGACTGCACCGGAGGCCACAACGGCATCGAGACGCGCGTGGGCGTCGCCTACACCGACGGCGTTGTCAAGCAGGGCATGTCGCTCGAACGGTTCGTCGACATAACGTCCGCAAACGCGGCCAAGATATTCGGACTCTACCCCCGAAAGGGCGCAATCGCCTCCGGTAGCGACGCCGACATCACCATCATCGACCCGTCCATCGACAAGCAACTGGAGTTGAGCGACCTGCATCTTGAGGACTACAGCATCTGGGAGGGCTGGCACGTCGAGGGCTGGCCCGTGACCACGCTCCTGCGCGGTAAAGTCATGGTCGAAGACGGCCGCCTTCTCGGCTCCGCCAGCGACGGCCGCTGGATCCCCCGCAAAGTCGCTGACGCGTACACCCAAGGCCCTGCCTGCTAGCCTGCGGGCGCACCAGATACACCTTCAATTCACGAATACGACTGAGGAGACATCAAAGTGGCAAGACTCTCACTCGCGGACGCGGAAAACATCATTGCCGGCTGCAAGGCCAAACTCGACGAGCTCGGCGTGAAGATGTGCGTTGCCGTCGTCGACCCCCGCGGCGACCTGATCGCCATGATCCGGCAGGACGGCGCACCCTGGCGCAGCGTGCTGATCTGCCAGGGCAAGGCCGTCGCCTCGGTCGCCTGGCTCCGCCCCAGCGGCGAGCTCACCGACATCGCCCAGTCCCCGGTCCAGCGCGGTCTCATGGCCATGCTCGACGGCCGCATGATCCCCGGCCAGGGCGCGCTGCCCGTCTACCGCGACGGCGAAATCGTGGGCGCGGTCGGCTGCAGCGGTGGCGCCCCGGAGGAGGACGAGGCGGTCGCCCTCGCCGGCATCACATCCATCGGCCTCACCAGCGCGCCGAGATAGAATCGTCTGGATTAGGTATTTCCAGTTTTTGGGGCCTAGCCTGACTCTTGGGGATTATGTGGGCGTGGTCTCAACTGTCTACACTCTCCCCATTCAGTAAAGGCATTTCACCTTTGGCGAGTTCTCGTCGAACCGGTCTGTGAGTTGGCCCTCTTGCAGGCTAGGCTTCGATCCGCCAATCGCAACTCCAAATTGTGGAAAAAGGAGGATAGAAAGGCCTCAGTTCCTTGAATGTTCTCCGACGCGACGCGGCCGCGGCTCTGTTTGAGCGTTGTCAGTGTGTTTGACAGGCCTCGGAGTATTTGGAAGTCATTGCTGCGCTAGTCTTGAAATGCTGTCTGGAGGCAGCCGCATGTCACGAAAATCAAAGGGTAGAAGGAGAAAGACTGCCAACACACAATCCTACATCTCATTGTATCTTCGCGCCTATCGATTCATTAAAGAGGTTCTGTGTAAAAATGGTGGAATCCCCCATGTTGCCCATTTGGGCAAATAGTTGGCCGAATCGCGTTCTGCCGCCGTCAACTTGACGGGCAGACTGTACAAGCGTCAGGATGGAGACAGAAGGGAGGTCTCGCAATGAATCAGCCCAACGAACTCTACATTTCGGTTCTTCAGGACATACGCGAGGACCTGCGCCAACTCAACAAGCGCCTTGATTCGGGCCTAGCCGAAGTACGCTCCGAGATTTCCCAAGTGAACAGGCGCATCGACAAGTTTATGCTCACGACGTGGGTGATTGGCGGCAGCGTGGTAGCCGCACTGGTGGGGACTATAGTCACGCTCATCACATCATCCTGATGGAGCGTGGCGAGTAAACTAGGTTCTGTCTAAGGGTTTTCTAATGCCTAGTTTTGCCAAGATAAAGCAGATAGCCTGTCCACACTGCGGGCAAAGTGACCTGTACTCGCACGGCAAACGCTCCAACAAGCAGCGTTACAAGTGTCGGGCTTGCTCTAAGGTCTTCTACCACACGGAGGCGCGTAAGAGCCGCCAGCACACGCCCCAGGTGATTGGCGCGGCTGTGGATATGTACTTTGACGGCGTATCCTACAAGCGGACCGCAGAAAACGTCGCTGCCACCTTCGACATTCCCGAACCGGCCAAGAAGACTATTTACAACTGGGTACACGACTATAGCAAGGCTTTAGCCGACGCCACCGCCACCCTGACGCCCAACGTAGGCAGTTCATGGGTTGCTGACGAAATGATGGTGAACATTGGCGGCAAAAAGGCATGGCTATGGAATGTGTTGGACGAGCGGACACGCTATCTACTGGCTACGCACTTGACGCCATACCGAACATCGGCGCAGGCGCGTATCGTGATGGACAAGGCTAAGAAAGCGGCCGGGCGGTCTCCCACCACCATCAAGACTGACAAGCTCAGAAGTTACGACCAGGGGATTGAGGACGTGTTCGGCGCAGATGCCAAGCACGTCAAGAGCAAGGGTATTCGTTCGCTCACACTGAACAACAACATGAGCGAGAGGCTACAGGGCACGATACGGGCGCGTGACAAGGTGCTTCGTGGGCTGAAATCCCTAGAGAGTGGGCAGCGGTTCTTAGACGGCTGGCAGATGGACTACAACTTCTTTCGACCGCATTTGAGCCTTGAGAAGTACGGAAAGGACATAACGCCAGCGGAGGCGGCCAGGATGGAGTTGCCGTTCAGTAGTTGGCAGGACGTGGCGGCCATGCCGGTTAGACGCGGCGGCAAGGTTCGGGCGGATGGGGCATCACGATTCGAGGGGTTGGAACTTTCAACTAAGTTGGGCGGCAACGCCAAACGACGCGCCCGCCGTGCACCGCGTTTGCTCAAGAACATACAGGACGACAGACGGCTGGTGGGCTAATGGGGATTCCACCACTTTTACACAGAACCATTAAAGAGCACTTAGCTTCTCAGCTACTATGGACATCAACCTTCGACCGCATTTGCTTAGAGTTTAAGGCGAAGTACCCAAAGAAATGCCAAGATCGGGATGAACTGGTGCTGGTCGATGGGACAACTATTCCAAAGTGGAAGCACTGCATCAAGAATGCCCTATTGAATTTGAGACTACAGGGTGTTGTTTACCACGCTTCCGAAACAGGAAGGTACTATTTGAATTCAACGGAAGCGGAAAAAGAGAGAGTGAAGAAACTGGCTAGGGGCTCTGATAGTGATGGCTCAAGCGTATGGACAGTCGGAGGTGGACTCCCATCGCTAGGCAAGCGCCGTTAAGGGATCGGTCCAGTTTTGACGTTGTAGGCACACTGTTGGCAGTGATTCAAGTAGATTCATGGGCAAGGGTGGACCGGTTGAATGAAGGTTGTCCACACTGCCGTTCCACTCTGTTGACCCTTCCTATCACGGTAGTGGCGACGAGTGTGAGCGGCGACCTGGGCCGACTGACAAACTCCGAATCGGGATGCACGTGCAGAGGGCTGTACTCGAAGTTACATCGCTACAGCCTATCGGCAACGATGGCCTGTAGATCATCCTAACTGGCGTTGCCCAACTTGACGCGCCCCGCCCCCTGTGATAGCGTTTTTCGCCACAGCACACATACTCTACATGCCTTGATGGGGAGTAGTAGCGGCCCCGCGCGCCATAGCGAGCCGGTGACGGTGGAAGCCCGGCAAAGCCCGCGCCCGCGAACTCGCCCCGGAGCATCCCGCCTCAAGCCTCCGTGCCCAGGGCGGGACGGTGGCCCCGTTACAGCCCCTCGAGGTGGTCCGCCGCGCGGCGGACAACTAGGGTGGTACCGCGGGATTTTCCATTGACAACCAAGCTCCCGTCCCTTGTGGATGGGGGCTTTTTCTATGTTTGAGAAACAACGATTCAAGCAGCATACGGAGCGCCAAGCATGACAACGGCAAGTCAGGCAGATATACGCTACGCACACGCCGAAGTTGAGGCCAAGTGGCAGGCGCGCTGGGCGGCCGACGACCTCTACGGCGTCCGCGACGACGACTCGCGTCCCAAGTGGTACGAGCTCACCATGTACCCGTACCCCTCCGGCGACCTCCACGTCGGTCACTGGTACGCCATGTCGCCCTCTGACGCCCACGCCCGCTACCGCGCCATGCAGGGCTACAACGTGCTCCACCCCATGGGATTCGACGCCTTCGGCCTGCCCGCCGAAAACGCCGCCATCAGCCGCGGCGTTCACCCTTATACCTGGACGATGGGCAATATCGAGAACATGCGCCGCCAACTGCGCACGATGGGGCCGGTGTACGACTGGGACCGCGAGGTCGTCACCTGCGACCCGGACTACTACAAGTGGAACCAGTGGTTCTTCCTCCAGTTCCTCAAGTCCGGGCTGGCCTATCGCGCCTTCGCGCCCGCCAACTGGTGTCCGTCCTGCAACACCGTGCTCGCCAACGAGCAGGTGGTCGACCAGGGCAACTGCGAGCGCTGCGGCACCGCGGTGTCGCGACGCGACCTGAACCAGTGGTTCTTCCGCATCACCAAGTACGCCGACGAGCTGCTCGACCACTCCAAGATCGACTGGCCCGAGAAGGTCGTCACCATGCAGAAGAACTGGATCGGGCGCAGCGAGGGCGTCGAGATCGAGTTCGACATCTCCGAGTACGGCTTGGACGAGAGCGTCCTCAAGACGTTCACGACCCGAATCGACACCATATTCGGCGTCACGTTCGTCGTGCTCGCCCCCGAGCATCCCCTGGTCGAAAGCCTGACCACGCCCGAGCATAAGGCCGAGGTGGAGGCCTACGTCGAGCAGGCGCGGAGGCAGAGCGAGGTGGAGCGCCTGTCCACCGAGAAGGAGAAGACCGGCGTCTTCACCGGCTCCTACTGCGTCAACCGGCTCAACGGCGAGCGTGTGCCCATCCTCGTCGCCGACTACGTTCTGCTCACCTACGGCACCGGCGTCGTGATGGGCGTGCCCGCCCACGACCAGCGTGACTTCGAGTTCGCCACCAAGTACGGCCTGCCAATCAAGGTCGTCATCGCGCCCGAAGGCTGGTCCGGCGAAGCACTGGAAGAGGCCTACCTGGACGATGGAACCCAGGTCAATTCCGGCGAATTCGACGGCCTGCCCAGCCCGGAAGGCTGGCAGCGCATAGCCGACCACGTAGAGCAGAGCGGCTGGGGCGCTCGCACCGTCGCCTACCGGATGCGGGACTGGCTCATCTCGCGCCAGCGCTATTGGGGCACGCCCATACCGATCATCCACTGCGACGACTGCGGCGCGGTGCCGGTGCCCGAGGAAGACCTGCCCGTGCTGCTGCCCGAGGATGCCCAGTTCCGGCCCACCGGCGAGTCCCCGCTCAGGTACCACGAGGGATTCATCAATGCCGACTGCCCCCGGTGCGACAAGGCCGCGAGGCGCGAGAGCGACACGATGGACACCTTCGTCGACTCGTCCTGGTACTTCCTCAGGTTCGCCAGCCCCAACCACGACGCGGACGCCTTCGACCCGGAGGCCGTTCGCGCCTGGAATCCGGTCGACCAGTACACCGGAGGCGCCGAGCACGCGGTGATGCACCTGCTGTACGCGCGCTTCTTCGTCAAGGCGCTGCGGGACCTCGGCCTGGTGGACTTCGACGAGCCTTTCATGCGGCTCTTCAACCAAGGCCACATCATCGCCGGCAGCCAGAAGATGAGCAAGTCGCGCGGCAACGTCATCGCTCCCGACGAGTACGTAGAGAGCGTGGGCGCCGACGCCGTGCGCTGCTACCTGATGTTCCTGGGACCGTGGGACAGGGGCGGCGAGTGGAGCGACGCCGGGATAAACGGCATGTCCCGCTGGATCAACCGCGTCTGGGAAATCAGCCGCCGCGATCCCGACGGCCTGGACGCCCATCCCGTGGACGAGGGTGCCGAGCGCGATCTCGCCAGGCTCACCCACCAGACCGTTCGCCGTGTCGGCGAAGACCTGGAGAGGTTCAAGTTCAACACCGCTATAGCGGCCCTGATGGAATTCACCAACGCGCTTAACCGGAGTTGGGAGCAGGCCTCGGTCTCCTCGGACAGGTGGCGCGACGCAATCGAGAAGCTGCTGTTGCTGCTCGCGCCCATGGCCCCACACGTCGCCGAGGAACTGTGGGAGCAGACGGGAAGGACGTACAGCGTCCACCGGCAGTCGTGGCCTGAGTGGGACCCCGACCTGGCCGCCGACGAGGTCGTCACGCTCGTGGTGCAGGTCAACGGACGGGTGCGCGACAAGATCGAGGTCTCCGCGGACGTCACGGAGGACAGGGCAAAGCATATCGCGCTCTCAAGCCCGCGAGTACAGGCGCACGTGGAGGGCAAAGACATCGCCCGGCTCGTGTACGTCCCCGGCCGCCTGGTGAACATAGTGGCGCGATAACCAACCATCCCTTTGCTAGGAAGAGAGATCTGGCAGTTCGTCGTTCCCGCGTCCGCGGAGACCCAGCACTGCGCCGCAGCGCGGTCAGGGAGTGTGGCTTGATCGCCGCGTGCACTCGGCTGTAAATGGACACCCAACCCAGGTGTAGGCAGAATGCGTCCATACTACGGACATCCGCCCGCGTGTACTTGCGTCGCCTGCACAAGGGCAGGTCCTCGTAGGCTCACGAGTAATGCGGCTCCGCCCGGCTCGTCGCGACGACTATCCCAGTTCCGTGGTTCGGAAGGTGGAGGTGATGCTCACAAGAGTAGCTGGGGATGTGGAACTTGGATTGCAATCGGTGTCGCCGCGCTGTTTGCGGTAGGGTTGGTGTGGAGCCTGATGGAGAACCAAGACGACTCTGCGTCCGAGGCGAGTATGGCAACGCCTCGAGCGACGTACACGCCTGACCCGCCGCCCTCTCCAACCGCCAAGCCCACTTCAACAGCGCTCGCCGTCACCGACCCGCCCACACCGACCCCAGCGCCCATGGCAATCATCGTCCCCACCAACACGCCACTGCCTACGCTCACACCAACACCAACCGCCGCGCCCGCCCGCACCCCCACCCCCAGGCCTACACCTCAGCCCATAATCGTCCCCACTAACACATCTGTACCGACGCGCTTGGCAACGCCAAGTCCATCTAACACTGCAGTCAGGTTTTTCAGATCAGTGGGTGATCTGTCGGCAGCATCACAGTCTGACAGGCCGGAAGTTGATCTCGCTGAGCTGGAGGTGCTGATTCATGATCTGGTCAACTCAGAAAGGACAAGCAGGGGGTTAGGCCCTCTCCAAAGTGAAGAGGCGATAGCTTCCATTGCCAGAAGTCACAGCCAGGATATGGCGACGTCGGGCTACTTTGAGCACGTTAATCCAGAGGGTCAAGACCCTACGGCCCGGGGTTCTAGTGCCGGGTATGACTGCATAAAGCACTACGGAACCTACTACACCTTTGGGTTAGCGGAGAACATTTCCCAGTCATGGTTGTATTCGTCGCTTACTCGAATCAACGGCACGGTACTCTATGACTGGAACACCCAAGAGGAAATTGCATCTGGCGTCGTTGAGGGCTGGATGGGTAGTCAAGGGCACAGAGAAAACATCCTCGATGGTTCCTACGATAGAACTGGTATTGGTGTAGCCGTAAGTGAAGATGGCCAGGTGCTGGTAACGCAGAACTTCTGCTAACCTCTTGAGTGAGACTCCCATTTGACTGGCAGTCGAATGCACTGCACTTGATGCTTGCGGCATCTTTCACAAAATCACGCCACCCAACACCTACATGCCGTGAAACCCTTTCTACCCCAATCTCACCGGCCTTTTCGATTTCCACAAGAAAACACTGAGTAGTAACTGTGGAGGGACTGAATGGAGACTCTGGTAAGATGTAACGGAGTTGGCAGCCTATGTGTCAGGGTATGGAATGCCTTCACAAACTTGAAGCCGATGAAATCGCAGGTACTTTAGCAGGGAGGGTACGTCATGCAACAGACCTACGCTATTGTCGTCGTGTACTCACCAGCAATGTCAACAGAACCCGACAAGTACATGGCCGAGATTCCCGCGCTACCCGGATGTCGTGCCTGGGGAGACAGTGTAGAAGAGGTCTTGGACATCATAGCTGACTTGGCCAAAGACTTTCTTCCAGGTTCATTGGATCAGGACGTTGATTGGCGGCGTTTCGAAAGCGAAATGCAGGCAAATGGGTCGGCGTCGCTCAGGGTTCATGTTTGAAGTACCGAGACCTAGCCCGAAAGCTGAGACAACACGGCTGTGAATTTGTCAGGTACGGCAAGGGCAGTCATACGATCTGGGTCAACCCTGCAACAGGAGTAAAGACCACGATTCCCGATTGGGGACCGCGAGACTTGTCCACGGGTACGCTGCACAAAATCCTGAAGGACTTGGACGTAGAAATATCCTGAACCGTGCCGCTCATGTCCTGCAATCGTCCCGAATCGCTGGACCTACCAGCTAGGGAGCGAGCCAAATCAACGCAAACGAAACGGAATGTGACAGTTTTTTCGGAGTTTCCATTTACACCGCGGTTGGCCGCCCGTCCTCGCTGGCCCCTCACAGTCTTTGCCGACCCCAGGGGTAGCGCTCCCGCCCCTCCCCCGTGTTGACGCACCCCCAGCCCTGCGGTTAAATTCCCCCTGACACTCGCGGCGTCCTCCGCAATCCTCTACAGCCGCGCCAGCGAAAGGAGCACCAGCCGAGTTGACCGCGCTGCCCCTGCGGGGGCTGACCGTCGTGGAAGTCGCCGAGGGCGTCGCCGGTCCGCACTGCGGACGGATGCTCGCCGCGTTCGGCGCCGACGTCATCAAGGTCGAGCTTCCGCCCGCCGGCGACTGGTCCCGCCGCGAGGGCCCGTTCCTCACCGACGACAGCGACCCCGAGTCCAGCGCTCTCTTCCTCTACAACAACACCGGCAAGAAGAGCGTGCTGCTCGACTGGCGCACACCCGAAGGCATGGCCCGCCTGTCGGCGCTGACCGCCTCCGCCGACGTCCTCATCGAGGACTGGACCCTCCCATTCCGGGAGGAACTTGACCTCGCGACCGACGCCTTCACGTCAGCCAACCCCGCCCTCGTCGAGCTCTGCGTCACCCCCTTCGGCCTGTCCGGCCCGTACGCGCGCTGGAACTCCAGCCCGATGGTCCAGCTTGCCCTCGGCGGCTACATGTACCTCATCGGCGAGGAGGATCGCGAGCCCCTCACGCTGCCCGGACGCCAGGCCGACTACCTCACCGCACTAACTGGTTACGCAGCCGTCCAGTTCGCTCTGTGGGAGCGCGGTCGCACCGGCAACGGCCGGTTCCTCGAGCTGACGATGCTGGAGACCGTCGCCACTCTCCACCAGTACACCTACGTCATGCACACCTACGAGGGCCTCGTGCGCACCCGCAACGGCCACAGGTGGGAGCGTCAGGGCCCGTTCGCCACCTATCCGAACGTCATACTGCCCTGCGCCGACGGCCAGCTCTGCTGGGGCCTCGCCATGGAGTGGCAGTGGGACCTGCTCTGCACGATGATGGGCAGGGAGGACCTGCAGGAGGACCCCCGCTTCGAAACCCGCCAGAAGCGCCGCGCCAATGCGGAAGCGATAGACGAGATCATCCTCGACTGGTCGAAGGACCGCCCCCGCGCGCCGCTTTTCGCAGAATCGGCCGGCGACTGGGGCCTTGTCACCGCTCCCGTGCTCGACCTCGGCGAGGTGCTCGACGATCCCCAGTACCGGCACCGCGGCATGTTCCAGCGGCTCGATCACCCATCCGCTCCGGCGGCCACCTACCCCTCGTTCCCGTTCCACTCCTCCCTGGGCACACCCGAGCTGTCCCCCGCGCCGCTCCTGGGTGAGCACACGGACGCGGTTCTCGCGTGAGCGCCCCAATGTTCGACTCCGCTCTGAGCGACATTCGCGTAATCGACATGACCAGGGTCTGGGCCGGCCCGCTCGGCGGCAGGATATTCGCGGACTTCGGCGCCCACGTCATCAGGGTGAGCGATCCCAGGACCGCCGAGCAGGGGCTGAGCCTCATAGACCGGGAGCTCAACCGCAACAAGCCCAACCTCGCCGTCCGCCTCGACACCGACGAGGGCCGCGACATCTTCCTGGACCTGGTGGCCATAACCGATGTCGTGGTGGAGAACTTCCGGCCCCGCGTCATGCCCAACCTCAAGCTTGGCTACGAACCGCTCAGCAAGGTGAATCCGGGCATAGTGCTCTGCTCGATGTCCGGCTTTGGCGCCACCGGCCCGTACTCCAACTATCCCTCCCTCGGCACCGCGGCCGAGGCGCAGGCCGGCATCGTCTCGATGCTCGGCTACCCCGGCGAGCCGCCGCTGCCCACGGGCCTGGCCTATGCCGACCCGCTCTCCGGGCTGAACATGGCGGCCGCCGTCATGAACGCCCTCACCCACAAGCGGGAAACCGGCCTCGGCCAGTTCATCGACCACTCGCTGTCCGACAGCCCCGTGAGCGTCCTCGGGGAGTACTTCCTGGCGCGCTCAGTCAACGGCGGCCAGCCGCGTCCGGCGGGCAACCGCTTCTGCGGCCACGCGCCAAGCCGCGCCTACGCCGCGTCCGGCGAGGACGAATGGGTCGCGGTGTCCGTCACCTCCGACGACGACTGGCGTGCGCTCCGCCGCGCAATCGGCGACCCCGAGTCCCTGGACAGGCCCGAGTACGCCACCGCCGACGGACGCCGCCGGCACGAGGACGCCATTGACGCCGCCATCGAGGATTGGATGCGCAACAAGGATCCCCGTGAAGCTATGGAGCGCCTGCAGGCGGCGGGCGTGCCGGCGGGCCTCGTCGCCAAGAACCACCAGGTGCTATCGGACCCCCATCTCGGCGCGCGCGACTTCTTCGTCGAACTGGAAGAGCCGAAGTTCGGCCCAAAACGCTACCAGGGCAACCCGATACCTGGCAACAGCCTGGACAAGCGCCACTGGAAGCCCGCCTCCGAAATCGGCCAGGACTCCGATTCCGTACTGACGGAGCTCCTCGGATACGACAGCGACCGCGTCGCGCGGCTGATTGGCGACAACATCGTGGGCGTCCACGCGCCCTCCGACTAACCGGCAATCTGTAAAGGAGACCCATGAACTACTCGGCAACTGTGCTTCCCGGCGACGGCGTTGGCCCCGAGGTCATCGCCGAGGCGACCAAGGTTCTGAAGGCCGTGGAGGGCCGCTTCGGGCACTCATTCGACCTCAGCTACGGCAGCGTGGGCGGTAATGCCATCGACGCGTACGGCACGGCCCTCCCCGACGAGACCGCCGAGCTATGCGAGAACACCGACGCCATCCTTTTCGGCGCAGTGGGTGGCCCCAAGTGGGACGACCCCAGTGCCGCCGTCCGTCCCGAAGACGGCATTCTCGCCATCCGCAAGATGCTGGGTCTGTTCGCCAATCTCCGGCCTGTCAGGGTCTACCCCGAGCTGATCAACTCCAGCCCGATCAAACCACACCTGCTCGAAGGCGTGGACATGGTGGTCGTCCGCGAGCTGACCGGCGGCCTCTACTTCGCCAAGCCCAAGCGCCGCTGGCAGACCTCCCGCGGCAGGCGCGGCGTGGACACCCTGCGCTACACCGAAGCGGAGATAGTCCGCATCGTCCGCGCCGGGTTCGAGCTGGCCCGAGGCCGCCGCAAGCTGCTCACCTCCGTGGACAAGGCCAACGTGCTCGAGTCGTCCCGGCTATGGCGCGAGATCGCCGACGAGGTCTCGGCGGACTACCCTGACGTGGAGTTGGAGCACGTCCTGGTCGACAACGCCGCCATGCAGCTCATCCGCAACCCTGCCCACTTCGACGTAATCGTCGCCGAAAACACCTTCGGCGACATTCTCACCGACGAGGCCTCCGTGCTGTCCGGTTCGATGGGAATGCTTCCCTCGGCCAGCCTCGCCGGTCTGCCGGGCGCTTCCGGCCGCCGCAGGCGCAGCGCGGTCAGCCTGTACGAGCCTATACACGGCACCGCGCCCGACATAGCGGGGCAGGGGGTAGCCAACCCCATCGGCACCATCCTCAGCATGGCGCTGATGTTGCGGTACTCGTTCGGACTGGAGCAAGAGGCGACCGCCGTGGAGGATGCCGTCTCCGGCGTGCTCGCGGAAGGCTACCGCACCCCCGACATCGCGGCTGACGGAGGCGACGTCGTTTCCACCACCGAGCTCGGCGGTGTAATTGCGGGCCGGATCTGAGGAGGACAGCCTTGGCATTCGACATCCTGATACTGAACGGTGCCATAGTGGACGGAACCGGCGCACCCCGATACCGCGCCGACGTCGGCATATCGAACGGCCGGATCGAGGCGATAGGCTCGCTCGGCCACGCGGAGGCGGCGCGTCGTATCGACGCTACGGGCCACGTGGTGTCTCCGGGCTTCATCGACATGCACACCCACTCCGACGTCACCCTCTTCGACGACCCCGGCGGCGACAGCAAGGCCCACCAGGGAGTCACCACCGAGGTCACCGGAAACTGCAGCTACTCCCCGTTCCCTGCCGGAAGGGGCGGCCCGAAGGCCCTTCAGGACGAGCTCGGCAAGGCCCTCATCGGCGACGCGACCTGGGAATGGAATACGCTCGACGATTGGGCCGGTGCTCTCGAATCGAACGGCATCAGCATCAACCTGGCTCCGCAGGTCGGCAACGCCGCGCTTCAGATATCCTCCGGCGCCATCGAGGACCGCCCTGCCACTCCCGATGAGCTGCGGGAGATGAAGCGTCTCGCCGCTGAGGCCGTCGAGATGGGAGCCTTCTCCCTGTCCACCGGCCTGTCGGTCACGCCCTCCGCCTACGCCACGACGGACGAGATAGTGTCCATCTGCGAGTCCATCAGGCACTACGAGGGGGCCTTCTACGCCACCCACGCTCGCGTCGGCAACGGCCTGCACATGTCTGCCATCGAGGAGGCCATCGAAATAGGCCAGCGGGCCGGCATCCCGGTCCAGTTCTCCCACCTGGCCATTACAGACCCGCGGGCGTACGGCGAAGGCCCCAACATGGTCGATCTCCTGGTGAAGGCCCGCGAGGGCGGGCTGGACATTACCTACGACATGTACCCGTACACCGCTGCAGGCGCCGGCTTCAACCAGCTCATGCCCCTCTGGGTGCAGGCGGGGACAATCGAGGACTTCATGGCGCGCCTGCGTGACCCCGACCTCAGACGGCGCGCCCGCGCGGAAATCGCCGCGGGGCTTGGTGGACTGGAGCCGCAGTGGGATGCCTGGTACGTGGCCTACATACACACGGAGGGCAACCGCCACCTCGTCGGCAAGAACATCGTGGAGATAGCGGATGAAAGGGAGATCGAACCCGCCGAGGTCGTCATCGAGCTGATGGAGGAGGAGAACGGCTCCGTGCCAACGCTCGTCCACAATCGCGTCGAAAGCGACGTCCGCTACTTCATGGGTCACGACTTGGCGATGATAGGCTCCGACGGCAACGCCGTCTCGCCGAACGGCCCCTACAAGGACGCGCTGCCCCACCCGAGGTTCTACGGCACCCACCCGCGCATCCTGGGCCGCTACGTCCGTGAGCAGCCCGCCGTCCTGACCCTGGAGCAGGCCATCCACAAGATGACCGGCTTCCCGGCCCAGCGCATGGGCATGAAAGACCGCGGCCTCGTCAAGGAGGGACTGACGGCGGACCTCGTGGTATTCGATCCTGAGACGGTCATCGACAACGCCACCTGGGATGACCCGCACCAGCACCCCGACGGCATACCCTACGTGCTGGTAAGCGGCGTGCCGGTAGTTGACCAGGGCAGGCACACCTCCGCCCGTCCGGGCAAAGTCCTCCGCCGCGGCCAGTCATAATCCCCGGTCCCGCTGAAGCAAACCGTCGAATGACAAACGACCACCAAGCTGCCATAATTGGCCCTACTACGGCGCGCCCGCTGCGCCGCACTCCGGGAGGTGACCCATGGCTACACAGACCGCCATCGACACGCTGGTAGATTCGCTCAACGAGCGCTCCGAGAAGGAGCCGTTTCACGTAGGCTGGTACTTCAAAGACCTGTCGAGCGGCCACATCGCCGACCGCAACGGCGACGTGGTGGTGCCGTCCGCAAGCACCCGCAAGATAGCCATAATGATGGCCGCTCTCAAGGCCGTGAACGAGGGTAGGCTCTCGCTAGATCAGCCCATTCCAATCCAGGCGAAGTACCAGGACAACAACTCCGGCTGCTTCCAGCACCTCCAGCCCGGATTCGTGCTGCCGCTGCGCGACCATCTCGCAATGATGATAATCGTCAGCGACAACACCTGCACCGGCACCGTGGCGGACCTGGTGGGCCTGGACGACGTCAACGCTCTCTGCCAGTCGATAGGCATGGTCGGCACCACCCACAGGCACGGCATTCCGCCCGGAAACCTGGACCGCAACCACCCCGTGGACGCCTCCAACGCCACCACGCCCAACGACGTGGGGCTGCTCCTCGAGCTCATCCTCGACGGCACGAACGACGAGGAAGCCGCCGCCAAGCTGGGCTGCACCACCGAACTGTGCCAGGTAGGGCTCGAAATTCTGCTTTGGCAGAAGCTCAACACCCGAATGCCGTCCATGCTGCCGAGCGAGGCCAGGGTGGCCCACAAGACCGGCACCGGCGCGCGCAACTACAACGACGCCGGCATCATCTTCCAGGGCGACACTCCTCTGTGTGTGCTGACGGCCTACACCGAGAACGTGCCTGTCGATCTCGACGACGGCAGGCCCGGCCACACAGCCGCCGCGCATCTCATCGGCTCGCTGGCGAGACTCTGCTACGACGCCCTGAAGTCCTAAGCGCAGTAGACACATCCATGGCCGCCTCGGACGCCATACAGGCCTGGAAGAGCAGGGTGCGGAGCCACCACGCGCAGTCGATCAGGGCGCAGGAGAAGAACCCGCCGGACGCGGACTTCTGGCGCACCCGAGCGTCTGCATTCCGCGCCGACCCCCGGCGCGAGCCGGACGCCGCGCTGCAGCGTGTGCTCGACATGGCCGGCCCCGACACCACCGTGCTGGACGTCGGCGCGGGCGGAGGACGCCTCGCGCTGCCGCTCGCCCTGCAATGCCGGCACGTCACGGCAGTGGAGCCCTCGCCCTCCATGATCGAGCAACTCCAGGAAGGCGCGGACGAGGCGGGAATCACGAACCTATCGGTCGTGCAGGCCAACTGGGAGGACGCAGAGGTTGAGCCTGCCGACCTGGTCATCTGCTCGCACGTCGTCTACGGCGTGGTGGAGATCGGCCACTTCATGCGCAAGCTAGACGCACACGCACAGCGCAAGGTCGCGGTGTTCGCGTTCATGGACTCGCCCCCCAGCCGTTTCGCGGACTTCTGGCGGGCGGTCTACCTCGAGGAGCGGCTGAACATGCCCGGGCTGCCGGAGCTCATGCAGGTACTGTGGCAACTGGGCATCTATCCCAACGTAGAGATGATGCCGAATGACGCCCGCTCGCCGTTCGAGAGCCGCGAGGACGCCGTCCGCCAGGTGGCGGGCTTCTTGTGGGTGCCCCCGGACAGCGAGGAGGAGGCGCGGCTCCACGCCGCCGCGGATGAGCTACTGGAAGAGGACGACGACGGCTTCAGGGTCAAAGGCGCTAAGTTCAGGCCGAACGGCCTCATCACCTGGAAGCCGAGCAGCGAATGATAGGTCACACCCAAGCCGACAAGTAATCAGTTTCAGGAGGAAGTCATGGTTAAGCCTAAGCAGTTGGGACACATCGTATTGAGAGTCCGTGACCTCGAAGAGTCGGAACGCTTCTACTCAAACGTGCTCGGTCTGCACGTCACCAACAAGCGGCCCGGCAGCATGACCTTCATGAGCGCCGGAGAATCGTCGTCGCACGAGCTCGCGCTGGTGCCGGTCGCGCCGGACGCGCCCGGCCCGGAGGACACCCGCGTGGGCCTGTTCCACTTCGCGTGGGAGATGGAATCCTTCGAGGCCCTCAAGGAGCTCTACCAGCACATGAAGGACGAGAACGTAAACATCGGCGGCATCGGCGACCACGGCATCTCGATCGGCGTCTACTTCTTCGACCCCGACGGCAACCAGATCGAGGTCTTCTACGAGTTGCCCAAGTCAGAGTGGCCGGAGGACGGCGACCTCTTCTCCGGCGACTTCCCGCTCCCTCTCGAGGAAACCGCGGACGCCACGGCATGACAGACAATCCACTCGCCCCCTTCGACGACGCCACCGCCATGCTCGCCGCCCTGCGCGACGGACAGGTGTCGGCCGTCGAGCTGCTGGACCACCACCTGGAGCGCATCGGGCGGCACAATCCGGCGCTGAACGCCATCGTCACGCCCGACTACGACAACGCCCGCGCCCGTGCGCAAGCCGCCGACGAGTCGCGGGCGCGGGGCGAGAGCGCGCCGCTGCTGGGGCTGCCCCTCACCATCAAGGACTGCATCGACGTCGCCGGGCTAATTGGCACGGCGGGCCTGGAGGACTTCTCCGAGCGCGTCCCTCCGGCCGACTCGCGCGTCGCCGCCCGAGTGCGAGGGGCCGGAGCCGTGATCATGGGCAAGACCAACGTCCCGCCCAGCGCCGCCGACTGGCAATCGAACAACCCGGTATTTGGGCGCACCAACAACCCCTGGGACTTGGGACGCACGCCCGGCGGCAGCACCGGCGGCGGTGCGGCGGCCGTCGCGGCTGGACTGACGCCGCTGGAGTTCGGCAGCGACATCGGCGGCTCCATCCGCGTGCCCGCGTCATTCTGCGGCATCTACGGCCACAAGCCCAGCGAGACCGCCCTGACCAAGAGCGGCCACTTCCCCGGCTCGCCGCTCCCTAATCCGGCCGCCGTGATGGCGGTGCAGGGTCCGCTCGCCCGCAGCGCCCGCGACCTCGAGCTCGCGTTCGACGTAGCGTCCGGCCCGGACGTGGGCGAGGACGTGGCCTGGTCCCTGGACGTGCCGTCATCGCGACACGAGGACCTCTCGTCGTTCCGCGTGGCGGTGATGCCGCCCATCGAGTGGCTGCCCGTCCACGACGAGATAGCCGCCGCGCAGCAGCGCCTGGAGGACAGCCTCCGCGCGGCGGGCGCGACAGTGAGTCACGCTCAGCCGGAGGCGTTCGGCGACCTGAGGGCGCACCAAAGGCTGTACCTGTCGATACTGTCGCTGCTCACCGGTCCGCCCAACGTGGAGCACCGCCGCCGCCTGGCGGAAAACATGCGCTCAACCGGAAACGAGTTCGACATCGCCTCGGCCAACGGCATGGAGGCCAGCGCGATGGACCTGCTCGGCTGGCTCAGTGAGCGCGAGCGCTACCGGCAGTCCTACCGCGACTTCTTCCGTGACTGGGACGTGCTGCTAGCGCCGATAACCATAGTCCCGGCTTTTCCCCACACCACCGCGCCCTGGCCCATGCGAACGGTCGACGTCAGCGGCCAGGCGGTGCCATACGGACTACAGGTAGTCTATCCCGCCGTCGCCACCCTGTGCGGCCAGCCCGCCACGGCCTTCCCCCTGGGCCTCACCACCGGCGGCCTTCCCATCGGCCTCCAGGCCATAGGCCCCTACCTCGAGGACCGCACGCCCATCCGCTTCGCCTCGTTGGTGCAGTCGCACATCCAGCCCTTCCAGCCGCCGCCCGGCTACGCGTAGGCCGTGGGTACGCGTAGGCATGGGTCTCTGTGTGGACACCAGTCCCCTGGAGGCGCGTTCGGCGGCGCATAACGCAGGAACGATAGGCCCGCGCCGCTGGCGGTCAGTGCGAATCAGGCTGGCGGGTCTGCTTCGGCGCCCACCGGGGAGTACTGCTCGCGGTAGTATTCCATGCCCAAGTGGGTGATCTGGTCCTCTCCCATGAGCCAGCGCAGCGTATTCTTTAGCTTGGTCTGCTGGATGAACAGGTCGTGCTCGGGATAGACGGAAGGCGCGTGCTGGGGACTCTTGAAGTAGAAGGAAAGCCACTCCTGTATGCCCGCCAAACCGGCGCGCTGGGCCAAGTCCATGAAGAGTATGAGGTCCAGCACCAGTGGCGCGGCGAGTATGGAGTCCGAGCAAAGAAAGTTGATCTTGAGCTGCATGGGATGGCGCAGCCACCCGAACAGGTCGATGTTGTCCCAGCCCTCTTTGGCGTCACCGCGGGGCGGGTAGTAGTTGATGCGCACCTTGTGATAGGCGTCGGAGTAGAGTTCGGGGTACAAGTCCGGCTGCAGGATGTACTCCAGCACACCGAGTTTCGACTCCTCCTTGGTCTTGAAGTTCTCGGGCTCGTCGAGGACCTCGCCGTCCCGGTTGCCAAGGATGTTGGTGGAAAACCACCCGTCCATACCGAGCATTCTCGCCTTGAGCATGGGCCCGATTACCGTCTTGACGAGCGTCTGGCCCGTCTTGAAATCCTTCCCACAGACCGGAACGCCTTCATCTCTGGCCAGTTTCTCCAGAGCGGGCACGTCCACCGACAGGTTGGGTGAGCCGTTGATAAATGGTACGCCCTCCAGGAGGGCGGCGTAGGCGTAAAGCATCGACGGTGCGATTCTGGAGTCGTTCTCGGTGAGCGCGCCGACGAGACTCTCGAGGTCCTGGTGTACCTCGCTCTCATCAATGAATATTTCGGTAGAAGCGCACCACGCCATTACCAGCCTGTCGCAGTCGTTCTCCTCCTTGAACCGGCGTATGTCCTCCCGAATGGCTTCGACGGCCTCCAGCTTGCTGCCGAATGGTTTGACGTTGTCGCCCTGGATGCGCTTGACGTAATCGTTGTCGAACACCGCCTCCATCGGTTTGACCGACCTGAGAAAGTCCGCGATCGGCTCTATCTCCTCGTGCCGGTCCAGGACGCCGCACTTGACCGCGGCATCATACGCGTCGTCCGGTATCGGGTCCCATGCGCCGAATACGAGCTGGTCCAGTCCTGCAAGAGGAACGAAGTCCTTTATGAGGGGCAACCTCCTATCGGGCCGCTTGCCGAGTCGTATTGTCGCCATCTGGCTTATGGAACCTACGGGTTCGCCGGAACCGCGCCGGACGTGTTCGACCCCGGCGATGAGTGTCGACGACACGGCCCCAAGACCCACGAGGAGGACGCCAAGCCGGCCGTCCGGCGGTTCGACGGCGGGCGTGCCTGCCGAAACGAAGTCCCTGGGCTCGAGGGCGATTCCCTGCCGGCGGGCGAGCTCCAGCAGCCTCTCGTGCCACTGCGAGGGTATCCTCCCGGTCCTCGCCCAGTGTTGCACCGTGCTCTGGCGCTTGCCCAGTAGGCCCGCCAACGCGGACTGGCCTCCGAACCTGTTGATTATCTGCTGTGCGGTGTTGTGTGTAGTATTCATGCCGGCCATTCTAACGAAAATATCGTTAGAAGTCAAGCGGCCGCCCCTACATCATCGCGTACAGCCGGCTACGCGTAGAGCATAGCGATTCCGTAGTGGGCCTCTCCCAGGCTGTCAGGCAGGTCTAGCGGCGGGCGGGCACGATGGGGACTTCTCTCAATTCGCCGGGCCGTATCCCATCGATGGCCGCGCGAATCTCCTCTATTCGCAGTTGCACGTCCGGCCACTTGGTGGAAAGCAAGACTATGACGCCCAGCCGCCTGCCCGTGAGATTCTGTTGATGCCTCATACTCTGGTCGGTGGTTATCAGGATCTCGTAGCCCTGACATTCGGCCCTGTCGATTAGGTCTCCATTGGCCAACCGGTCCCACCCCATCTCTGCTGCCGTATCGGCCGAGTGTCCGTGGAGTTGTCGCCTGAGGGGTCTGGGCGTGCCATGATCAAACAATATCTTCAAGGCTGCTCACCGGTACGGGCGCCTTCGAGGAGTCGGCCACGAATTGCAGAACTGCCCTTACCTTCCATTCGTCCACGGGCGCGAACCAATCCATGAACTCTTCGATAGTGGCGCCTGCCTCCAGGTTCTCGAACAGAGCCGATATGGGCAGCCTGGTCCCGGTGAACACCCAGGCCCCGCCAAGCCTGTCGGGCACGCTTTCCACCGCCGGGCACTTGCTCCAATCCGTCATGCGGGCACCTCCTTCGCGATTGCCTGTCCCTCTGCGGCGTTGTAGATTTCTTGGTTCATACCGTTCGCCATCGGGCTGCCTTCTTCTACGGGACGTTGACAGTCGGCTTCGTCAGGCAACTGATCCGCCGCCTCGCGCACGTCCAGCTTGCCCGTCACCACGTCTGCGACGAGGCGGGTGCGGTACTCCTCCATCAGCTCGATCTGCCGCCGCGCGCGGGCGCACGTGCGATGTGCACGTTCCCGCAAAGTGCGCCCTGTCTACCAATCAACGCAAACTGCCCATCGTGAGTGTAGCTTGACGTGTACCCTCTCAGTCCGTTCCCGCCGTACACGGGGAATTCGCCGCTTTCTTCGATTCTCTCTGTCGTGATGCCTTCCCCGCTCTTCATCTCGCAAACCGTCTTCAGCCGCCGCACCTCCCAGTGCTCCGGCACGTCGCCGAGCCACTCGACGCTGGAGGGCTTGTAGGCGGGATAGGATGTGCAACTCAGATTCATAAGCTATCACACCCCCATTCCAGTAGGTACGCAGTCATCCAGTTTCCTATGAAGTAGAGAAATCAAGCTAAAGTAGTCTGCCGCATCATCCTCACCGTTCCACATGATTTTGGGTTCGTGCGCGAGGGGGTTCCTAACCGCCGCGAAGCAACCCTTCAGCAATAGAGCGAATCCCTTATGTTCAGTCCTTTGGGTTTCCGTCCGAAGAGAATTGAATGCTAACGCTGGGTGGTTTACTGAGAAGACCCTGTCCGCAAGATGCGCTCCATCCCCATCCACACCGGATTTGTCCCGGATTCGTTGAGCAAGACCCTTGGATGCTTCAAAGACCGCGTGAAAATAGTTGTCTTGCATGAGTTCAGCTCTGCAATACTTGAGCACTTCGGGATGGAGCCGTCGACCCTGAAACTTGGCCTGGATTGTGCCAACTCGCCTGTCTGCGTCTGTAAGGGTCGCTGCGGCACGGCGCTTTCGAAACTTGCCATCAGCACCGTACTCTAGGCCAGAGAAGGCCAGGACCGTGTTCAATGCGCTTCGATGCCCCTCGAATTCATCGTTCCTACCGACAAAGCGCGTGGGTGTCAAGAAGGACTGTATAAAGGCAAGAACCCGGTTGGCACACCTGTCGTGCTCTTGGAGATTGAGGAAGAGCTGATACAACCGACGCCACTTGGTGTAGCCCTCTGAGTGGTCATCCAAGCCGAGATTGGACAGCACTCGAGATATGTCTGATCCAGAACCAGATTCTCCGAGCACTTTTGCTAACGACTCGACACTTCCTTCATCAAAGACTGGAATCCTATTCATGATGATCCATTCCTACAATCTCCGCCAACAGGCCCTCTGTTTTCCGCTCAGGCGCCAGTATGTCGGCCCGAATCTCCTCGAGGGGAAACATGGGTTTGGGCTTGTAGAAGTGGCGGGTGAAGCTGATTTCGTAGCCGATCTTGACCTTCGCAGGATCGTACCAGGCGTTGGGGGCGTAGGGCAGCACCTCGCCACGTAGGAAGGCAGCGACTTCACCCCTTCTCTTCTGGTCTTCGTGACACCGCGCCGAGGGCCTCGTCGAAGGTCATTATCTGCCGGACGCCGCGACGCCGACAGCTTGCCAGGTGGCACAAGTCTCTGGCAGCCAGGGTAGGATGCTCTGAATGGAGCCGACTTGCCAGGACAACGTCCGCCTCCTCCAGCGGCCACACTTCCACGCCGGCCTTGTCCAAAAGGTCTAAGGCGTCTTCGAACACGTCGTATTTGCCGACAGGCAGGTAGGCGTGCACCAACTCTTGCAGAACCTCGGCGGATGTGCAGAGGGGTGTGAGATTCAGGAGGGAATCATCGAAGAAGTCACGTGCACGGGCCTTGAGCGGATGCGGTCGGCCGACCGCGTACATGAAAACGTTGGTGTCGACGAATATCATACCTTGGGGAGCCCGTGCAGGCGGGACGCTTCGATGTTGCGCTTATGCTCTTCCCAGTCAGGCTCGGTACCGGAACCTCGCCGAGCGTCGCATCGCCGAAAGAAACTCCACAGATCCTCCGACGACTTGAAGCGTTCCGCGCGCTGCCGCGCCTCGAGCCGATCACGGGCCGCGGCTCGCAGCCACGCGCTGAAGGTCAGGCCCTCCCTGCGCGCCTGGCGGACGAACTGTTCTCGGTCCTCATCAGGGATTATCAGTTGGACTCTGGCCATCGGCGCACTCATCTTTCATCAGATATGTGTATACACGTTACACATTATTGTTTAGCGCGTCAATCCTCCTCTCTCCCGCGCCAGCGCCGCCGCCGCCGCCCTACATCATCGCGTACAGCCGGTTGACGTTGGCGTGCCGCCCCGGATCGAGGTCGCGCCCTCGCAGCGCGGGATGATCCGGGCCATAGCGAAGCGCGCGGTACAGCATGTTGTTGACCCCGCCGAAGCGCCTGTCCGGCACGAAGAACGGGTTGATGTACTCCCAGACGAGCTCCTTGCTCGGCGTCACCTCGATCACGCGGCCCGCGGCCCCCTCGCATATCAGCGTGTTGCCGTTGGGCAGCCGCGCCGCGCCGCTGATGTGGAAGCTGAACAGGTGCAGCGGCTGCATCCCCTTGTACTCCCACTCGATTTCGCTCGTGACCGGGTTCACCTCCACCGCGCGCGACCCGCTGGGACCCCGGCGGTGCGGTCCATTGTCGAACATCAGCACGTGGCCGTTGTCCAGGAAAGTGGCGTTGTGCTGATGCGATAGCTCGCCCGCTCCCCACTTCCAGCGAATGTCGCCCGTCTCCCTGCCCAGGATGGCCACCCTGTCTATCTGCCTCATGCTGATCAGAAAGTCGCCGTCAGGAGTCAGATCGACCGAGTTGGTGTGGGTCCACTCCTGGCGGCGTTCGAGGGGGCATATCTCGTCCTTGTCCACGTCCAGCGCGCTCCAGATCGGCCACTCTTGCACCGTGGAACCGTCGGGTGCGATCTCCCGAATCACGTCGCCGTACATCGGCTTGTCGGCGTCCTCCTCGCGCTCGTAGCCGCCGCGCACCTGGGCGGCCAGTTCGTCGGCAAGCGGTACCCACACAAGCGTCAGCGTGTTGCCGTTGTCCAGCCTCAGAAAGTCGTGGTGGACGGTATCGTCCTCGTACAGCCAGACCTCGTTGCCGTCCCAGTCAAGCTCGTACAGTCCGGCGGACGATCCGCCGAATCCGGCCATGCCCTCACGGTCCTCCGGCGGCTTCATGCGGCACAGCAGGTTGCCGTTGGGCAGCAGGTAGCCCTGCGGCAAACCGCGCTCGGAGTGCCAGCGGTGGCAGACGCGTCCCTCCATGTCGATGAGAGTCGCGTGATCGCCGCCCACGTTGGCCACCAGCGTGTAGCCCCGCATGGCGTGCTGCGGCGCGTAGTGTAAGAGTCCGACAGGGTGGTGAACAGACCAGCCCATGTTACCTCCGGGATTCTGAGTGGATACGGTGGATGTGAAGGGAGAGGGGTAGGGGAGCCGGGGCGGCTTAAGGGATACCGGCAGAGAGGCGTCTGCCCACCTCGATGAAGCGCATCGCCTGCTCCGTGGCGGAGGCTATCAGCTCGGCCGCGTTGGCGGACGACTCGTCCAGACTCATCGGCGAGTTCGTGATTGCCGCGGCGGCGTCTATGCCGTGGTCGTGCACCAGGCCGTAGCGTTCGCCAAGTGAACCGGACACGCACACCACCGGGATGCCGCGCTCCTTTGCCATCTGCGCCACGCCGATGGGCGCCTTCTTGTAGATGGTCTGATAGTCCAGGCAGCCCTCCCCGGTGATGACGAGGTCCGTCCGCTCCAGGTGCCTTTCCATGTCCACCAGTTCGAGGACTATGTTCACGCCCGCTCTCAGCTCTGCTCCCAGGAAGGCCACGAAGCCGCCGCCCAGACCTCCCGCCGCGCCCGCGCCCGGCATGTCCTCGATGTCGCGTCCCAGGTCGTCCCTCACCACCTCGGCGAAGCGGTGCAGGGCAGCGTCCAGCCGCTTCACAATCTCAGGCGTAGCGCCCTTCTGCGGACCGTATATCGCGGACGCCCCCTCCGGCCCGGTGAGCGGGTTGCTCACGTCGCAGGCCACCAGGAACGTCGACTCGCGGGCGCGCGCGTCAAGCCCCGAAACGTCGATGTTCGCCACGCGCTCCAGCGACTCTCCGCCGTGCGCCAGGTCGCGGCCCTCCGCGTCCAGCAGTCGTACGCCCAACGCCTGGGCCATGCCCGCGCCGGCGTCGTTAGTGGCGCTGCCTCCGATTCCGATGATGAACTTGCGAAATCCGTCCTCCAGCGCCTGTTCTATGGCCTCCCCCAGCCCGTAAGTCGTGGTCAGCAGGGGGTTGCGCCTGTCGCGCGGCACCAGGGCCAGCCCGGACGTGCGCGCCATCTCTATCACCGCGGTGTTGCCGTCGCCGAGAGCGCCCCACTGGGCCTCGATGCGCTCGCCAAGCGGCCCGGTGACGCTCACGCTGCGCACTGAGCCATTGGTAAGCCCGACCAGCGTTTGCAGAGTGCCGTCGCCGCCGTCCGCGACCGGCGTAACCTCCACCTCGGCGTCCGCGAACACACGGAGGATGCCCTCGCGCATGGCCTGGCCGGCGTCCTGTGCCGAGATGCTTCCCTTGAATGCCTGTGGGGCGACTACGATCTTCATGGCGCGGGCCATTATACCACCTCCAAACCGGGCAGTGCGTCCGTCGCTGCGGCGCGGCGGGAGCCCAACGTGCTGTACGCAACGCCCTTGGAACGACGCTCGCATTGCGATATGCAGATATCGCCGGCCGCTGCGCCCCGTGATAGACGGACGCGCTCCTCGAACCCGGCCCCGTATCCCGCCGGCATCAGGTCTCGCCACTCCAATTTCAGTCCGGAGACGCCGGTTTTCGCCTTGCCGATTTTCCGCTATCCGCATAGGGTGATATTACTATGCCAAGAAAGAAGAGCGAACAACCCACCCGACAGCTATACGCCGCCGTGAGAGAGGACCTCTACCTGGCCTCCAAGGCGAAGGCCGCGGAGCGCCGCGTGTCGCTCCGCGAGTTCGTCGAGCACGCGCTCGAGCTGGCGCTTAACGACGTCGAGCCGTCGACGTCCCTTCCCCCGGAACCGTCCGTGTGGGAGGACGAATACATCCGGCTTCAGGCCAGGCAGCCAATCGGATCTCCCGTGGAGCTGACCAGGGATGAAGCCGTGAGGCTGTTGAGGGCGAGCCTCGAGGGCTAAGTCCACCCGTCGCGCCGCGGTCCGGCAGGGTAGGGGAGAGGAGAAAACAATGGCCGATATGCTGCTCGACGCCTCGCTGTTTCGGGCCTACCTTGGCGGAGACCGGTCCGCGCGCCGGATCATCGACCTCGTGCTGGACGGCAGAGAGACAGCCGCCGTCTCATCGGTGACGGTGTTCGAACTGTGGCGGGACCCCGGTCTCGACCGCCGGACCGAGATGGCGCTGACCGCGCTGATCGGATTTATCGAAGTGGCTCCGCTCTCCACCGAAGCCGCAAAGCGCGCCGGTCTTCTGCTCGCAGCACGCGATACCAACGGCCGGGCATCGGCCGGAGATCACGCCCTGGTCGCGGCGGTCGCGCTCGAGCGAGGAGAGCCGGTCTGCACGCTAGACCCCGACCCTTACTCGGATTACGGAGTGGAGCTGGTCGTCAACTAACTCGCCCTGTGTACGCCGACGCACGAAGGCATTCTCTGATACGCTAGAGAAGTACCAGAAATGACCACTTAACGTCTTGGTTAGCTGGCGGCAGGGCCGAAGTTGGAACAATTGTCGGCGCAATGGACATTCACTCCCAAACGCGCGCGTAACCCGCGCGCGCAGGCAGCACCGGACCGCGCGTTGGCCGCGCGCCGCCTCGCCGCGCTGGCGCTTGTCGTGCTCGGATTCGGCGGTTTCCTTCTCGGCCAGGCGGCGCCGGCGGATGCGTCCGGTCATCGCGCCACGCTGATCACCATAGACGGAACCATCGACGAATTGGCCGCCAGCCACCTCGCGCGCGGCCTGGCCGACGCGAGGGAGAACGGTGCGCGACTGGTCATCGTTCAACTCGACACACCGGGCGGCCTGTACTCCTCCACTCGCGAGATAGTAGAGCGCCTGCTCACGTCGCCGGTTCCGGTCGCCGTCTACGTTTCGCCGCCCGGCGCACAGGCCGCCTCGGCGGGCACCTTCGTCACGGCCGCCGCCCACGTCGCCGCCATGGCCCCGGGCACGAACATCGGCGCGGCGTCCCCCGTCGGCGGCGGCGGTCAGGAACTGTCCGAGACCCTCAAGTCCAAGGCCTCCCAGGATGCCGCCGCCTTCATACGCAGCATTGCCGACGAGCGGGACCGTAACCGGGAGGTCCTGGAGAACACTGTCCTGAACGCGCTGTCGCTCTCTCCATCCGAGGCGCTCGAAGACAATGTCATCGACCTGGTAGCCGCCGACCTGCCGGAGCTCCTGGAGAAGATGAACGGTATGGAAGTCACGGTTGCCGGTACGAACGTCACGCTGGACACGACCGGAATCGTGGTCTCCGAGTTGCAGCTGACGCCGCTGGAGCGATTCCTGGGGTTTCTGGCCAACCCCAACGTCGCGTTCGTTCTGCTCACTATCGGCGGCATCGGCATACTCATCGAGCTCATCAGCCCCGGCCTGATCGTGCCGGGAGTGGTCGGCGTGGTCGCGCTCGCCCTGGCGTTCACCGCCATCGCCAACCTGCCCGTCAACTGGGTCGGGTTGGGCCTTATCCTGCTTGCGATGGCACTGTTCTACGCCGAAGCGTCGGCGCCCGGGTTGGGCGTGTTCGGCATAGGCGCGGCCATCAGCTTCATCGTGGGCGCTTTTCTGCTGTTCGGCGGCTTCGGCGCGCCGCCCATACCGGAACCCAGCTTCCGGGTCAACCTGTGGATCATCGGAATCATCGCGGCGTTCATGGCTGTGTCGCTGGGGCTGTTCCTCAGGGAGAACCGCCGGGCGAAGGCGGCGGAGGGGTACCCCAGCCAGGTGAGCCTGGTAGGGGAGACAGGCGTTGTCGTGACGCCACTGGACCCGCGCGGGACCGTCCGGGCACGCGGCGAGTCGTGGAGTGCGGAGTCCGACTCCGGCGAGCACATCCAGCAGGGCGAGGAGGTGATAGTCTCCGACGTGGAGGGGCTCACACTCAGGGTATTCAAAGCGGATCAGTAGTCCATGAAATAGGAGAGCAAGTTGATACCATACATAACCATCGTAAAGCAGTACGAGCGCCTGGCGGTATTCTGGCTCGGCAAGTTCTCAGGGCTGAAGCCGCCGGGGCTGAAGGTGATGTTCTGGCCGTTCAACACGACCCAGAGAATCGACCTGCGCGAGGCGGTGATCGACATCCCTCGCCAGACGAACATCACGAGAGACAACGCGCCCATAGACATCGACTTCCTGGTCTACATGCGCGTCATGGAGGCCGACGCCGAGAAGGCCATCATCGAGGTGGTCGACTACCGCAGCGCGGTCATCGGCATCGCAACCACCACGCTCCGCGCGGTCATCGGCGAAATCCCGCTCGACGACGTGCTGTCCCAACGCGACCGCATCAACGAGCAGCTGCGCCAGAAGCTGGACGAGGTCACCGAGCGCTGGGGCATCAAGGTAACGCAGGTGGAGATTCGCGAGGTGGAGCCCGCCCGCGACATCCAGGACGCGATGAACCGCCAGATGTCCGCCGAACGCTTCCGCCGCGCCGCCGTGACGGAGGCCGAGGGCACACGGCAGGCGGCCGTCACCGTCGCTGAGGGCGAGAAACAGGCCGCCATCCTGCGCGCCGAGGGCGAACGCCAGTCCGAGATACTGTCCGCCGAGGGTGACCAGCAGGCAGCCATTCTGCGCGCGGAGGGTTTCAGCACGGCGCTGGACAGGATCTACGGCGTGGCCCAGAACGTGGACGCCAACACCCTGAGCCTCCAGTACTTCGAGACCCTCAAGCAGCTTGGAAGCAGCCCATCCACCAAGTTCATCTTCCCGATGGAGTTCACCAATCTGCTGGGCCCGTTCGCACGTATGGCCAGCGGAGCGAGTGCGGGCGGCAACTCCGACAGATCCGAGGGAAACTAGGCGCCATCGCCAGCAAACCAAAACGTAAAGTAAACGGGAACGCCTGTGTACAGGGGTGCGCAATTCGGCGTAGCTCGGCGAATGGGACCTAAGCTTAGCCAAAAGAAGAGTCCAGGCGGGCCTAGAGATAGCTCTTGACCCGCTTGGCGAGCTTCAGCGTCATGCCGGGCGCCGCCGCGATCTGCTCCACCGTGGCCTCTCGGATGCCCTTGGTGGAGCCGAACTGCCGGATGAGCATCCGGCGGCGCTTCGGCCCGATTCCGGGCACTTGGTCTATGATGGACTCGGCGCCCTTTCGCGACCTCCGCTGCCGGTGATACGTGATGGCGAAGCGGTGCGCCTCGTCCCGGGCGCGCTGCACCAGGTACAGGCCCTGGGAGTCGCGGGGCAGCATGATCCCCTCCTGGACGTGGGGCACGAACAGCTCCTCGTTCTCCTTGGCTAGGCTCGCGAGCGGCACGAAGTCTATGCCCAGTTCCAGGAACACCTGCAGCGCCGCTCCCAGGTGGCCCTTGCCGCCGTCGATCAGCGCCAGGTCCGGCGCGACGCCCCATGAGCCGCCGTCGCCGGGCTTCTCGCCGGTGTCGCTCTCGCCGTCCTCGGAGCCGTTCGCCGCGTTCCGCGCATCGGCGAGACGCTTGAACCGCCGCGTAAGCATCTCCCGCATCATCGCGTAATCGTCTACGCCCTCGACGGTCTTGATCCTGAACCGCCGGTACTGGGACGGCGCCGAGCGCCCGTCCTCGAACACCACCATGCTGCCCACCGCGTTCGTGCCCTGGATGTTGGAGATGTCGTAGCACTCGATGCGCCGCGGAGGCTCCGGCAGGCTCAGCGCCTCCTGAAGCTCCGACAGCCCGGCGTGCAGCTTCGCGCTGTCGGACGCCCGCCGCACTTCCAGGTGGTCCAGCCCCTGGCGGGCGTTCTCCGACACCATCTCCATCAACCGGCGCTTCTGGCCGCGCTGCGGCGTGTAGACGCGCACGCGGCTGCCGCGCTTCTGCCGCAGCCACTCCGCTATAGGTTCGGCGTCGTCGAGCGCGTGCTGCACCAGGATGCGCGGCGGCACGTAGGGGGTCGCGTCGTAGAACTGCTGGACGAACGCCGTCAGAATGTCGCCGGGCGTGCCGTCCTGCGTGCCCGCCATGATGAAGTTGTCGCGCCCGATGAGCTTGCCGTGCCGGACGAAGAACACCTCGACCCACGCCTCGCTCTCGGACGGGGCAAGCGCTATGACGTCCAGGTTCTCCGAGTTGAGATTGAGCACCTTCTGGCCCTCGTTGACCCTCTCGATAGCCCTCAGCTGGTCGCGCAGCACGGCGGCCCGCTCGAACTCCAGGCCGTCGGCGGCCTCCTCCATGCGTCGACTTATCGACCTGACGACGCGGTTGGTCTTGCCCTCCAGGAACAGCACCACCTGGTCGATGATCTCCGCGTACTGCTCCCGGTCGACCGCGCCGATGCACGGGCCAACGCAGCGGTGGATGTAGAAGTCGAGGCACGGGCGCGCGTCGTCGCCCGTGATCGTCTTGGTGCACGAGCGGTACGGGAATAGCTTCTTCAGCAGATTGAGCGTGCGCCGCACGCTGCTAGCGCTGGCGAACGGCCCGAAGTAGCGCGAGCCGTCGTTGGGCACCTTCCGCGTGACGTACACCTGCGGAAAGTCCTCCGACATGTCGATCTTGATGAACGGGTAGCTCTTATCGTCCTTGAGACGCGCGTTGTACTGGGGCTGGCGCTCCTTGATGAGATTGCACTCCAGGATCAGCGCCTCTTGCTCGGACTCCGTGACGATGAACTCGAAGTCCTCGACCCTGCGCATCATGTTGCGGACCTTGGGCACCAGGCTGGGGGTGCTCCCGAAGTACGAGCTTACGCGGTTGCGCAGGCTGGCCGCCTTGCCGACGTACAGCACGGTGCCGTCGCCGTCGTGGAACAGGTAGACGCCGGGCGAAGTCGGAAGCGCCCGAAGGCGCTCACCGAACTCGTCCCGTTTCGCTTCCACTACCAACTGCTGCCCCTAGGCATCGCCGTCACACCGGCCAGACCGCGCTCGCGGTCTAGCCCAGCACGAACGAGAGCGCCACCAACGTCACGACCATCACCGCGGCAAGTATGCCGATCTGTCTCAGCTCGCGCCCCAGGTAGCGATAGACCATTGGCGTGTTCGGCGTCGACTGCCTTCGCTGGCGGCGCGGCGCGGCCTGGGGTGTCGGCGCGGCCACCGCGGCCGCCGGAGCGCTGCTGGCTGCGGGCGCAGTCGGTGGCGCCTCGCGCGGCTGCGTCGGGCCGGCGTCGAAAGTCCGCGTGTTGGCGCCGGCGCGGCCCCTGCGCTTCTTCTGGCTGAGCTGGGCCTGCCTGGAGGCTCGCTTGCGTCCTCTGCTGGGCATTTGGATGTCCTCCTGTTTGAATCGTCTAGTGTGTCGCCGTTTCCAGTGAGCTGAAGCGGGGTAGGGCAGGGACCCGGCGCTCGTTCACCTCGCCCGGGGGTGCGCCATATCGTACTCCTCCCTGACGTGCTCGCTGGTGAGGTGCGTGTACACCTGGGTCGTGGAGATGCTGGCGTGGCCCAGCAGCTCCTGCACGTGCCGCAGCGGAGCGCCGCCCTGGAGCAGGTGCGTGGCGAAGCTGTGGCGCAGCGAATGAGGCGTAATCTTCGCGGTTATGCCCGCGCGCTTCGCGTGACCCTTCAGGATGAGCCAGAAGCCTTGGCGGGTGAGCCGGTCGCCGCGCCGGTTCAGGAACAGTGCCCGACCGGAACGCTCGCTCTCCAGCACGGGCCGCGTCTCCTCCACGTACTCGGCCACCGAGTTGGCGGCCCGCCAGTGAATCGGAATCACGCGCTCCTTTCCGCCCTTGCCGAAGCACCGCACCGACAGCTCGTCGACGTCCACGTCGTCCGTGTCCAGCGACACCAGCTCGCTCACCCGCATTCCGCTGGCGTACAGCAACTCCAGCATCGACAGGTCCCGCCTGGCCTCGGGCGAGTCCTTGCCGGACGCCTCTTCCAGCAGCCGGGTCACGTCCTCGACGGCCAGCGTCTCCGGCAGAGACCTGCCCACCCGCGGCGTGCTCACGTTCTCGGTGGGGTCGGCCTCGATCGCGCCCTCGTCGTCCAGGAACGAAAACAGCGACTTGAGCGAGGCGACCTTCCGCGCGCGCGTGGTATCCGAGTACTCCAGGTCGATCAGCCGCTCCACGTACGCCGCGACCGCGGCCTCATCCACCTGTCGCCAGTCTCCTACCGGAGCGCCCCGGAACCGGTCCTCGTCGAGAAAGTCCAGGAACTGCTTCAGGTCGCTCCGGTAGGCGGCCTGCGTGTTCGGCGAGACTCCCCGCTCCACGGTCATGTAGTTGAGAAACGCTTCGACCCTGTCTCTCATGTCCTTCGACGCCGATTCTACGGCCATCAGCTTGATCTCACCTGTCTCGTGTGTGGGTCTCATTCTAGCACAGCAAGGTGGAAGAACGGGCTTGGCCCGCCGCACACGGCTTGACACGGCCACGCGGCGAACTTAGATTTATGTGACTGGCATTTCTCCCTCGGAAGGATCCTGCATGATCGATATAGGCATCGGCCCCAACCTGGTGAGCTTCGGCAACTTCCTGGTGAGCTGGCACGGCTTCTTCAGCTTCGTCGCCGTGGCCTCCGCCGTGTTCCTCGTCGGAAGGTGGGCGCCTCTCAAGGGCATAGACCCCGATGCCGTCTACTCCATTGCCATTTTCGCCATAATCGGCGGCATTATCGGCGCCCGCCTCGTCCACGTCATCGATCACTGGGACTTCTACCAGCAGAACCCCGCCGACATTTTCGCCGTCTGGGCTGGAGGAATCGGGCTCTGGGGTGGCATTCTGGGCGGCTTCCTGGGCGGCGCCGGCTACGCGCTCATAGCGAAACAGCCCGTCGGTGTGATAGCCGACCTGACCGCCCCGGCGATGCTGTTCGTTCAGACTATCGGCAGACTGGGCGACATCGTGAACGGCGAGCACTGCGCGCGCGCCACCGATTTCATATTGGGGTTCGTGTGGACGAACCCGGCCAGCGACGCCAGGAACTGCGGCGCGGAGGGTGTGGGGGTCGCGGTCCAGCCCGTCATCGCATACGAAATGATATGGAACATGCTCGCGCTGCTGGTCATCTGGAGACTGCGCGGCAGACTGCGCCCTGACGGGATGATCTTCGTGGTCTACCTGGCCCTCTATTCCATCGGGCGGTTCGCCATCTCGTTCGCCCGCACCGACAAGGTCTGGGCGCTGGGAATGCAGGAGGCGCACTTCATCGCGCTGCTCGTGCTGGCGATAACGGTCCCGATTCTGGCGTTCAAGGCGCGGTACACGCCGCGGGACGAGTCGTTCGACGAGCCGGCCCCCGCGTACCAGCGGGGCACTCGCGCCGAACGGCGGCGCAGCCGGTAGGGGCGAGTGGCCGGTGGCCGGTGGCTAATGGCGGGCGGCGGGCAGGCAGGTTACAAATCTGCCCCTACAGTTATGCATGGCATTCTACCATTTGCGGGAGTGTGGGAGACAGATGTAGAGACCGGCTACTCCCCGGCCTGGATGAGGACGCGTCCACCGGCCCGAACCTGGATGCTCAGGTCATGATCGTCGAGGAGAAGCATACCTACCAAAGGCGTGGCATCGGCTACGTAGGCATAGACATCCCTGGGTTGACCGTCCCATATCACCGACACGTCGTGAACGTCGAAGGGTTCCTCGCTGCCGTCGGCCAGGATAACGCGGACTCTGGTTGCGAAGGGCAGTTTCAACTCCGTCACCAGCGCTGGAGGCAAGATGAGATAGCGGTTGAAGCCCGTGTCCACGACAGCCTCCACTTGACGCACCTGCCCCGCCGGGCCGCGCACGAAGACAGTTATGACGGCTTCGTAGGCGGCGTTCACAATCCCTTCGATCACCTGGTGCTCCGCGGGTTCCCGCCCCCAATGCTGCCTGTCGCGCGGTACCCAACCCGCACTGTCCACACGTCGAAAGCCTCCGGATGCGTCGCCCGCAGACGCTTCGCCGCGGCCAAAAGGTCGTCGGCGATCGCCCAGCTTCCGCTGTACACGTCTATGGCGACGTACTCCCCATCGTGCTCGGCCTCGACCTGTGGCCGGATGTCCCGCTCGTAAATCTCATCGCCGAGGCGGGCCGTCTCTTCTTTCGGGCGGCTCGGCGGCGACGTGCGTCTGATGGCTTGCGTGGGCGCCGGGGTCTCCGCGTCTCTCATGTGTCCCCCTTCAAGGCGTACTTCTATGCATGGCATTCTACCATTTGCGGGAGTGTGCGATAAAGATGTAGAGGGCCGCGCACAGGAGAGGACAGACCGACCGGCTCATCATTATGCTATGTGCTCGCAGGGGCGGACGGGCGCATGTCCAGGACGTTTAGCTGGACCTTCGGCCTGTAGCCCCAGGTGTCCAGTTCGACGCGGTACACCAGGTCCAGTCCGCGCCTCACGCCTTCCAGCATCTCCCCCTGGCCGAAGGCGATGGCGTCCACCACGACGCCGCCTTGCTCCACCACCATCTTCAGGTGCCTGCCGCTGCTGCCCACACGCCGCGCCTCGACGGCTCTCGCGCCCCGCGTCAGCAGTACCGGCGCCGGATTCCCGGCCCCGAAAGGCTCGAGCGTTCGCATGAATTCGAAGTTCTCCCCCGTAGCATCGTCCAAGTCCACCTCGCAGTCCACGTCGACCGTTGGCGACAAGTCCATACCGTCCAGCTCTCGCCGCGCACGCTCGACCAGCCCCGCCTCGAGGTCGCCCAGATTGGAGGTGGCCAGCGTGAACCCCGCCGCCTGGGGGTGGCCGCCGTACTTTACGAACGGCGCGCCGCTCTCCGCGAGCGCGGCCACGATGTCGAACTCCGGGATGCTGCGCGCGCTCGCCCGGCTTACCTCTCCGCCAAGAGACACCGCGACGACCGGCCGGTAGTGCCGATCAGACAGCCTGCCCGCGATAAGTCCCAGCACTCCCGGAATCCACGTCTCGCTCGCCACCCAGAGCAGGTGGGGCGGCCCTTCGTCGCCATTCCGGTCCGCCACCTGGCGGCGCGCCACGCGCATCGCGGCCTCGGTGACGCGCTTGCGCTCCGAGTTCATCTCATCGAGCTGGCCCGCGATGAACCTGGCCCTCTGGCGGCTCGGCGCGGTTAGCAGCGCCAGGCTCAGGTCGGCGCGCCCAAGGCGACCGGCCGAGTTGATCCGGGGGATGAGTCCGAACGAGAGCGATTCGGTGTCGATGCTGCCCGGCGTGGCCTGCGCGGCCTCCGCCAGCGCCCGAATGCCGTGATTCCGAGTGGAGTTGATGCGCTTGAGACCCTGCTTCACGATGTAGCGGTTCTCCCCGGTGAGCGGCCCCACGTCCGCCACGGTGCCAAGCGCGGCAAGCTCCAGCAGGTGCTCCGGGTACGGCCTCTCCAGCCGCTGGTACAGCGCCTCGGCCAGCTTGAGCGCGGTGCCGGCGCCCGTCAGCCCGTCGAAGGGATAGCGCGAGTCCTCGCGGCGGCAGTTGATCACGGCGCGCGCGTCCGGCACCGCAGTGGTCATAGTGTGGTGGTCGGTGACGATGGTGTCCACGCCCAGCGACGACGCCAGGCCGATCTCCTCCACCGACGTAGCCCCGCAGTCGACGGTCACCAGCAGCGTCACCGACCTCTCCGCCAGGTCGCGAACGGCGCCGGAGTTCAGGCCGTGACCTTCCTCCACGCGGTGCGGGATGTAAGGCTCGACCAGACCGCCAACGTCTCGCAAGGCAGTGGTGAGCAGCGCGGTGCCGGTGATTCCGTCGGCGTCGAAGTCGCCGAAGATGCCGATCGTCTCGCCCGATCCGACGGCGGCCGCCAGCCGTTCGACGCCCGCCGCCATGTCGGGCAGCAGCGCCGGTTCGTTCCACTCGGACGACCCCGAGCCGGCGAATGCGGCCGCCTCCTCGCGGCTCCGCACGCCCCGGTTATAGAAGATCCGGGCCTGGAATGGCGGCAGCCCAAGCTCGCTCGCGAAGCCGCTCGGTGGAGGCGGTCTGACCTGCCATCGCTTCCCGGCCATGCCTGGCTGAGCTACTCCACCGACTGGAAGATGAGCGAGGAGTTGTGCCCGCCGAACCCGAACGAGTTGCTCATCGCGTTCGTTATGCGGCCCCTGCGCGGTATGTGCGGAGTGTAGTCCAGGTCGCAGTCCATGTCGGGGTTTTCGAGATTGATCGTGGGGGGCACCACCCAGTTGGAGATGGCGAGCACGCACACGCTTGCCTCCAGGGCGCCGCTCGCGCCCAGCAGATGGCCCGTCATGGACTTGGTGGAGCTTATCGGAATCTTGTAAGCTTCCTCGCCAAACACGGACTTGGTGGCAAGCGTCTCGAACTTGTCGTTGAGCGGTGTGGAAGTGCCGTGGGCGTTGATGTAATCGATCTCGTGCGGCTGTAGGCCCGCGGCCTTCAGGGCGATCTTCATCGCCCGCGCGCCGCCCTCTCCGCCGGGCGCCGGCTGCGTTATGTGGTGCGCGTCCGCGGTGGCTCCGTAGCCCACCAGCTCGGCGATCGGCTCCGCGCCCCGCTCCTCCGCGCTCTCCATGCTCTCCAGCACCAGCACCGCCGCGCCCTCGCCCATCACGAAGCCGTCGCGGGTGGCGTCGAACGGGCGGGACGCCTTCTCCGGCTCGTCGTTCTGCGTTGACAGCGCGTGGCACGCGTTGAATCCGGCCACGCCGATGGGGCAGATGCTGGCCTCGGCTCCCCCGGCCAGGGCGACGTCGATCTCCCCGCGCCGTATGGCCTCGTAGGCCAGGCCGATGCTGTCCCCGCTGCTGGAGCAGGCCGACACCGCCGCGTAGTTGGGCCCCTTCGCGCCAAGAAGCATGGACACCTGTCCGGCCGCCATGTCCGGCAGCATCATCGGCACCAGGAACGGGCTGACCCGCTTGGGACCGCGCGCGCCCATCACGCCGATCTGCTCGGACAGCGTGATTATGCCGCCTATGCCGCTCGTTATCATCACGGACACGCGCTCGTTGTTGGCAGGCTCGATCTTCACGCCGGAGCGCTCCAGCGCCTCAAGCGCCGCGCCGACCGCCAGTTGCACGAACCGGTCCATGCGCCGGGCCTCCTTGCGGCCCACCAGCGTCGTGACGTCGTAGTCCTTCACCTCGGCGGCAATCGTCGTCTCGAAACCCTCGGGATCGAACGCCGATATGTGGTCGATGCCGGACTTGCCGGCCACCAGGCTCTTCCAGGTCGATTCCGCGTCAAGCCCTACTGGGCTGACTATCCCAACGCCGGTTACGACGACTCTATTGCTCATGGTAGGGCATCTCCAGCGATTCCCGGTTCAGCAAGCGTCACCTCGGAAACGTAGGCGTCCACAAGGCCCTCCTTCAGCTCCGATTCGCTGATAGGGTGGGGCAGGTTCAGCTTCTCGTCGGTGCTCACCCCGTATACGTTGGCGTCGAAGAACATGGTGCGCGGCTCCACGGCCAGGTCCACCTTTACCCCGCGGCCGCGGCCCCACTCCAGTAGCCAGGAGCACTCGTAGAACAGCGCCTCCTCCTCGAAGGTCATGGGACGAATCGCCGCGCCGCGCGTGGCGTCCATCTCGCCCGAACCGCCCAGCAGCTCGCTGTTCATCTGGTCCAGCAGCGAGCAGACCATCGCGTCCAGCCGGTCGGCCTCGGCCCACAGCTCGCGCACGGCCCGCGCGTCGGCGGGGGCGGCCGGCAGGCTCTGCCCGACGCGCCCGACGAAATCGACCGCCTCGGCATGATACGCGGTCAGCCTCCTCGCGCGTTCAATCCACGAAAGCCCGTCCCCGAAGCCTGCCCCTGCCAATCCAACTCCTTGTCTGCCGGCACCGCGGCACACACACGGCCAAGGCATACAACAACGGTTCGTTGACGCCTTTCGAGAGCTGTCCATATAATACCACAGGCTCGACTATGGATATTCTCACCCTCCCAGACGGCGCGGTTCTGCCGCTAGCCGCGGACAAGCCACCGCCCAGCGTGACCATCGAAACGCACGGCTGCAAGCTCAACCAGGCCGACTCCAACGTGCTGGCCAGGGAGTTCGAGCAGGCCGGATTTCGCGTCGTTGCCAACGACGAACCCTCCGACGTGTACGTCGTCAACTCGTGCACGGTCACCCACGTCGCCGACCGCAAGGCGCGCCGCTCGCTGCGGGCCGCCAGGCGTCGCAACCCCGGCGCGACCATCGTGGCCACCGGGTGCTACGCCCAGCGCGCCCCCGGCGACCTGGACGGCCTGGACGAGGTGGACGTCGTGGCCGGAAACACCGCCAAGCCCGTGCTGGTGCGGCAGGTGGTCGAGCGCATGGGCGGCGCCGTCCAGCCCTGCGCCGTGGGCGACGACGTGGACCTGGCCCGTAGCCCCAGGGCCGTCCGCACACGCGCGATGGTGAAGATCCAGGAGGGCTGCGACCAGGTCTGCGCCTACTGCATCGTCCCCAAGGTCCGGGGCAGGGAGCGCAGCATCCCGTCCTCGGAGATAGTCGCGGAGATTGGCCGCAACCTCGAGCGTGGCCACAGGGAGGTCGTCCTCACCGGCACGCAACTCGGCTCCTACGGGTTCGACCTGGACGGCGAGACGCTCGCGGGCCTGCTGCGGCGCATACTCCGGGAAACCGACGTGACCCGGCTCAGGCTGTCATCCCTCCAGCCGCAGGATGTGGACGACGGGCTGCTCGAGCTGTGGTCGGACCCGCGCCTGTGCCCGCACTTTCATCTGCCCCTGCAGAGCGGCAGCGACGCGGTGTTGCGCCGCATGAGACGCCGCTACAGCGCCGAACGCTACGCGGAAGCCGTGGAGCAGATACGCGCCGCCGTGCCCGCAGTCTCGATCACCGCGGACGTCATAGTGGGGTTCCCCGGCGAGCGGGACGCGGACTTCGAGGCCAGCTACGCCCTCTGCGAGAGCCTGGCGTTCGCGGACGCGCACGTATTCCCGTACTCGGTGCGTCCGGGCACCAGCGCCGCCCACTACGACGGCCAGGTGGACCCGCGCGTGAAGGCGGACAGGGTCCAGCGCCTGCTGTCGCTCGCGAGGCGGCATTTCGCCGGCTATCGGCGCGCGGCCCTCGGCCAGGTCAGGCCCGTGCTCTGGGAAGAGGGCAGGGCGGACGGCGGCACGACCAGGTGGTACGGGCTGACCGACAACTACCTGCGGGTAGCGGCCACCAGCCCCCTCGATCTCGCCAACACCATCACGCCCGCCCGCCTGGGCGAACTTGGTGACGACGGCGTCGTCTCTGCCGAGCTGGCGCGCCCCGCTCGCCACGGTGTCGGCTAGATCACCACGGGCAGAAGCTGCGGCCTGCCGTGCCTCTCCTCCACGTACCCGGCGCGGTGATCGTTTCCGTGTCCGAACGCGACCACCCAGCCGCCGCCCATGATCATGTTCAGCAGCTCGCGCTTCTGTACCAGCGTCTCGTTGGGATGCTCGTCGATCGCCGGTATGTAGGGCAGGGGAAGGTGATAAGGCGTCGGGATCAGATCGCTGGCGTACACCACGCGCTCGCCCCCGCGCTGGATCAGCACGATTTGGTGGCCGGTGGACGGTCCGCTCGTCGCCTTGACCGTAATGCCCGGGATCACCTCGTGCTCCTTGTCGATCAGGTCCACCACCCCCTTCTCGTAGAGGGGGAGAAAGTCGTCGGTGTAGATGTAGGGCGCCACGCGCTCGTTGGGGCTGTTGGCCTCTTCCCAGCATGTCCGCTGCACGAGGTATCGCGCCTTCGGGAACGTGGGAACGGCGTTGCCGCTGCGGTCCAGCTTGGTGCAGCCGCCCGCGTGCTCGAACGTAAGATGGGACAGGATCACGATGTCGATGTCCCGGGCAGTCAGGCCCACCTCCCGGAGGCCCTTCAGCAGCTTGTTTCCGTTGAGACTGTACAGATCCTTGAGCTTCTCCGCCCGCTTCGACCCCGCTCCGGTGTCCACCAGAATGTTGTGCTCCGGGGTGCGTATCAGGAGGCAGTTCAGCGCGAGCCGGACGCGGTTTCTCCGGTCGGGCTTCACGTGCTGCTCCCAGGTTGACTTTGGCACCTGGCCGAATACGGATCCCCCGTCCAGCAGAAAGGTGCCGTCACTAATCACGTTTATGGAAGTCGTACCAAGCTCCACCCCTAATACCTCCGTTGCCCTGGATGGATGCCGCTCGCGCGCCAGGAGTCGGACTGCAACACGCCGCTGGCGACGGCGAGGGCTTTTGTCGAGTAAAAGGCAATGCCGTCAAGCATACTCGCCGTGCCCGGCTCGACCAGGGAACAGCTAGCGCGGAAGGGGCGGACGGCGATGCCGCCCCTGTAACGGGCCGCGCTGGTATCCAGTGCAGTGGATGAGCGAGCCGGACGAAGGGAGGAATCTCCACTCGGAACTGGCAATCGGCCGCGAAAACAGCGGCCTTGGTAGCCTCTTCGCGGGAAATATGCCAATGTCGGCCAGGCTTGCGGCCGGACCGGTCAGACGTTTTGCGGTCGGCGCTCCGTATCCCTGTGACAGGGACCACGGCTTTCAAGTACGCCGCCCTTTGCATTCCCGTCGGCACTCCCGCGAAAGTGGGGAGTTCGGGGGCATTTCCAAACCTGGAATGTGCCCTCGCCCCGTCCCTCCATCTGCCCGAAACAGCCGATGATCCTGGTGTCCGGATTGAGGGTAGCCGCTGTCGGCTCACGGGGCGTTTCTTGCTCTGCGTCCCTCGAAGTCCTCTAGTCTTCGTGTATGAAGTCTAAGACGAATTCTAGAACTTGTAAAGCGTAAACTCGGCGTTGTTTACGCCAGAACGCGACGGCAAAGTGAGGGGGCGGCTTCCCGGTCTGAGGCAGGGAAGTCGCCCCCTGAATTGCCTGGTCGTGTGACGCGGTAACGTCCCCGCCCGAAACCTAGCCCCGCAGCTCCGATATCGCGGACGCCATCGCGTCGATGGTCTGCTGGACGTCCTCCTCGGTGTGAGCGAGCGACACGTAGAACTTGGACGTGCCCTTGATCACGCCACGCTCGCGCAGCAGCCGGTTGAACTCGCTGAACAGGGACTGGTCGGCACGCAGCGTGGACCGGTAGTCCGTCACGTCGTCGCTGGTGAAGTAGACGTCGAACAGCGGAGGCTCGCCAACCACCTTCGCCGGGATCTCGGCCTCGTCCAGCAGCCGCTGCAGTTCGCCCATCAGCCGGCGGCCCGTCGCGAAGAGCCTCTCGTAGGTACCCTCCCGCTTGAGGATGTTGAGCGTCGTCAGCCCGGCCACGGCCGCGACGGGATTGCCGCTCAGCGTCCCGACCATCGGCAGGTGCTCGCCCGGCTGCGTCTGGTTGGCGTCGAACTGCGCCATGATCTCGTCGCGCCCGGCGACCGCCGAGAGCGGATAGCCGCCGGCCACCACCTTGCCCAGCGAGCACAGGTCGGGTGTCACCCCGTAGTACTCCTGGGCGCCCCCGTAGGCGAACCGGAAGCCGGTCACCACCTCGTCGAAGATCAGCGGTATCTCGTACTGCTCCGTAACCTCGCGAAGTCCCTCCAGGAAGCCGGGCTTGGGCGGGATGAGCCGCTGGAACGGCTCCACTATCACACCCGCGAGCTCGTCGTGGTGGCGCTCGATGAGCGCGGTGGCCGCCTCCAGGTCGTTGAACGGCGCAATCAGCATCTCGTTCTCAACGGCCCTGGGTATGCCCGCGGAGTCGGGCGTGGGCGCCGGAAACTCCTGCGGCGCGCTCGGTCCCATGCTCATCAGGGCGTAGTCGTTCATGCCGTGGAAGCCGCCCTCGAACTTCATTATCTTGTCGCGCTTGCGGAAGGCGCGGGCGGCGCGCATCGCGAAGAAGGTCGCCTCGGAGCCGCTGCTGGCGAAGCGCACCTTGTCCGCGCAGGCCATGGCGTTGCAGATCTCTTCCGCGAGCTGTATGGCGTGCTCGTTGTTGGCGAAGAACGTAGAGCCGCGCTCGATCTGCTCGCGCACCGCGGCCACCACTTCGGGATGGGCGTGGCCCAGCAGCATGGGGCCGGAGCCGATCAGGAAGTCGATGTACTCGTTGCCGCTCACGTCCCAGACCCTGCCGCCGCGACCCTCGCGAATTATCAGGTCGTTCGACATGTTGCCGATGCTCCCGCCGGGCAGGAACTGATTGGCCTTGTCTCTGAGCGCTCTCTCCTCGTCGGTTGTAATCCGTTCGGACATGATCTGCCTCCACCATTAGCTACTCGCCGCCGCCCGCCACTGGCGCGCCGGTCAGCCCGAATTATAGCAGCACCGCCCCAACACCGCACCCAACCGCCGCCGCGCGCAATCGCTATCCCCGCGGGCATGTTCTATAATGCCCGCTATACCAGACCAGGAGGCGATACGTGGAAATCAAAGTAGTGCGCGGCGACATCACGCAGCAGCAGGTCGGCGCCATTGTTGTCAATCTGTTCGAGGGCGTCACCGCGCCCGGCGGCGCGACCGGCGCCGTGGACCGCGCGCTCGGCGGCGCGATCTCCCGGCTCATCGAGGACGGCGAGATCAAGGGCAAGCGCGGCGAGACCACCCTCATCCACACGCTGGGCAACATGACCCCCGCCCGCGTGGTCGTGGCCGGACTCGGCAAGTCCGACGACTTCGACGCCAACGGCGTGCGCGAGGCTGCGGCCGTGAGCGCCCGGCGGCTCCGCGGCGTCGGCGTCTCCACCGCCGCGACGATCGCGCACGGCGCGGGCATCGGCGGGCTGAACGCCGCGGAGGCGGGACAGGCTATGGCCGAGGGCATCGAGCTTGGCCTCTACTCTTTCGACAAGTACAAGTCCGAAAGCGGGGACTCCAACCTCGAGGAGATACTCATCGTCGAGGCCGACGAGGCCAAAGCCGCCGAGATAGAGGCGGCCGTCGAGCGCGGACGCGCCATCGCCGCCGCCGTCAACCTGTGCCGCGACATGGCCAACGAGCCCGCCAACCACATGACGCCCACGCGCATGTCCGAAATCGCCCTCGATGTGGCCCGAGAAACCGGCCTCCAGCTCGAGGTGCTCGACCGCCCGCAGATGGCCGAACTCGGAATGGGCGCTCTGCTCGGAGTGGCGCAGGGAAGCGAGGAGCCGCCCAAGTTCATCATCCTCAGCTTCGAGGGAGACCCCGATAACCCCGACAACTCGCTTGCGATACTGGGCAAGGGCATAACGTTCGACAGCGGCGGCCTCGACATCAAGGGCGCCGCTGGAATGGCCACCATGAAGGGCGACATGGCCGGCGGGGCGTCGATCATCGGCTCCATGCTGGCCATCGGCAGGCTCAGGCCGCGCATCAACGTCACCGGCATCGTGCCCGCAACCGAAAACATGCCCGGCGGCCGCGCCCAACGGCCGGGCGACGTCGTCAGGACCATGAACGGCAAGACCATCGAGATAGACAACACCGACGCCGAGGGCCGCCTGGTCCTCGCCGACGCCGTGTCCTACGCGCGCTCCAAGAACCACACGCGCATCGTCGACGTGGCAACGCTGACTGGCGCCGTGGTGGTGGCGCTCGGCGACGTGTGCACCGGCGCGTTCGGCAACGACCAGCAGTTCACCGACAGCGTCGTCGCGGCCGGCAACGAGGTCGGAGAGCGCATCTGGCAGCTCCCCACGTTCGACGAGTACAAACAGCAGTACAGGAGCGACGTCGCCGACATCAAGAACACCGGCGGGCGCGGCGCGGGAGCCACCATCGGAGCCCAGATCATAGGTGAGTTCACCGAGGGCGCGTCCTGGGTCCACCTCGACATCGCCGGCACCGCCCGGACCACCACCGAAAAGGGCCACGTCCCCAAGGGAGCCACCGGCGTGCCCGTAAGAACCCTGGTCAACCTGGCCCACAAGCTCGCCGAAGGCTAGTCGCGCGTCAGCGGTCCAGTCGGCGCAACTTCTCTTCGAGTTCGCGGACCCGTGCCTCGGCGCGGTCCGCCCGAGCCTCAGCGCGGTCCGCGCGTGCCTCGGCGCGGTCCGCCCGAGTCTCGGCTGCGACGCGCGCCTCCCGCTCATCCTCGAAGGTCGCTATAGGCCCGCCCGTATCCGGGTCGTAAAACACTATCTCGCCCTCTTCCCACCGGATGTTCAGGCCCAGCGCCGCGCTGTAGCCCTGCAAGCCCCCGTCCGGGAGTTCCTCGATGGGCATGGCGACGTACTCTCCGTCCGCCAGGCTATCGCCGGCCAGTCGCGCCCCGTGATACTCGCCCGTCTTGTCGAATCGCCAATACTCCGGTATCCCCAGGTCGGCGTAGTACAGCCTCTTGTCTCCCGTATCGACGTGCGCCGTGCTGACCGATGCCACCTCCAGCACGAAGTCCGGCGGCTTGCCCTGCTCCGAGACGATGTAACCGTTGTTGGCGTCGTAGATTTCGGGGTCCACGTTGAAGGCGATGAGCAGGTCTGGCACTCGGGCCCGCGCCTTATTGAAGTTGGTGTCCGGACAGACCCAGCGGTCCGCCACCACCAGGGTCGTCTCAGGATTGCCCAGGTGCACGGCCAGGTGGTGGGAGTTGCCGCTCCTGAACAGGTGGTCGAACTGCGTCACTTCGTCTAACTCCCGCTCGGGCGCATCCGGCAGCCGGAATCGACCCGTGGCTTGGGATGATCTGGTCGTCTTGGTAAAGGCATCGGGCGTAGTCATGTCACACCTGTCAGCAGACGGCTGGGCTTGCGCCGCTGTTCTCTAGGGCGTTGTTGTGCGGGCGTCATTCTACACCACCCGCCAATCTCCGTCACAAGATCGCCACTCCATAAAGTCCCTTCCCCCTTGACGGGGGAAGGCTAGGATGGGGGTGACGACTTAGCCACGCCGCCCCCCTGCCATTCCGAGCGTAGCCGAGGAATCTAAAGCGGTCGCTTTTCAGTATCGTATGTGATACTATCGTGTGGCCCACAGGGTAATCTGTCAATCGAGGTGAATGACTATGCGTCATCTTGAACTTGAGGGGAATACATGAGCGCGGCCCAAGTTTCGCAAGCTCGTTCGAGCATTCCGCCAAAGTGAAAGACCACTACACATTCCGCGTTACCTGGTCGGCCGAGGACGACGAGTATGTCGGCCTTTGCGCCGAATTCCCGTCCCTGAGCTGGCTTGCGATCACTCCAGAAGAAGCGTTCGCCGGCATTCGCCGTGTCGTCTCGGAGTCTGTCGATGAGATGCTGGCCGCCAACGAAACACCACCCCAACCGATGGCCGACCGGAGCTACAGCGGCAAGTTCGTTGTGCGTGTGCCGCCGGAGACACATCGCGCCCTCGCTTTGGAAGCGGCGGAGGAAGGCGTAAGCCTGAACCGGCTTGTGACCGCGCGGCTGGCGCGCGGCAACTGAGACGCGCCGCCGTCGCCAGTCCCTTCCCCCTCGACGCTGTAGGGGCGGGTTTTCAACCCGCCCGCAGTGCCTTCACCCTTGACGGGGAAAGAGCCTACCCTGAGCCTGCCAAATGGGCTAGGATGCGGGTGACAGCCCGCCGCTCGCGCAGTCCCTTCCCCCTCGATGGGGGAAGGCTAGGATGGGGGTGAAGGCGTCGCCTGCCGGCCCCGGCCCCTACGGCACAAGCTCCCGAAGCGCCGCCGCCACCGGCCCCGGATTGTCGATCTCCCCGATCCGCACCTTGTGCCGCTGCTCGAACGCGGCGATTCGGACGAGGGATTGGCTCGTGTCCACGTACCGATGGGGAGGTGAGAAGAAGAAGTCAGGCCCCAGTGGAGACAATCCACCGGGGCCTGGGCTAGAGGGGTTGCTTGCCGTCGCCGCATCTACGGCCTGATGTCCGCGGATTTCAAGACGAAAGTGTCTCCATTCTTGACGGGGATGGTGAAGCCGTCGCCCTCGTACATCACGAGGTTCTGGTTGCCCTCGGTGTATTTGACGCCGCGCGCGTTCGGCACCAAGACGCCGCCCACGGAGATTCTGGCGTCGATGTCGATTGCCACCCCGCTCCCTGTGCCGATGGGCGAGTAGCCGGGCGGGACGAGCGCGACCCCGAACAGACCGAACGGCATGTGTATGGTGTCCGCGTCCAGCGCGGTCGAATCGGTCGTGCCCACCATCGCGTCGTGGTAGGTCTCCGTGGTGCCCTTGACCGTGATGTACGAGCCCACGTTCGAGCCCGTGCCGTACCTGCCGAGGTCAATGTCAGGCGACGTTATCACGGTCTCCGTCCAGTCGTTCTCCCCGCGATATTCCAGCCGTCTGGTCTCCTTGAAGCGAGGGATGGATCGGGTCCCGACCCCTATCGACGGGCCGTAGACCTCGTAGGTGAGCGTCATGGGCGGAATCGTGTTCGGCGCGTCCGCCAGGCCCGGCTTGTTGGGGCTCGCGAAGGCCAGACCGAGCGCGATTATCGCCGCGCCCAGTGTCACGGCGAGCGTCGCCGCGGCGAGCCTCTTGTGGGCGGTTATCTTCCGTATCATGGTCTGCTCCTTGTTGAAGGTTCTGTGTTTCGTTCGCGCTCGCTCGGAGCCGAGCGGTCTATTCGAGGAAGTGGTCGTTCCAGCCCCCTCCGACCGTCAACCACTCGGACTTGTCGCCGGGGCCAAACCTCAGCCGTCGATACTGTATGCGTTGCCTGACCAGCGCCCCGTCGTGTAAGTCCACGTCGTCGCCGAATGTCTCGTAGTGGAGGTTGTTGGGCCTGCCGCGGGTTTCCCAGGTCTATCTACAGGTGCCAGGTGTATATAGATCCGCATCCCTGGATACGAAGTACAAATCTCCCCGGTTATCCAGTCTGCCCAACCCCTCTGGAATGCCTTCTTCGAGGTTGTTGTCCCCAAGGTTCAAACAATAGAGATGATTCTCCAGGTCGCCCAGCTCTGGAGGAATGTTCCCCGTCAGTCTGTTCCTGCTGAGATTCAACATCTCCAGGTTGGTCAAGTTGCCCAGCTCCGGGGGAATGTTCCCCGTCAGTCTGTTCCTGCTGAGATTCAGCCCCTCCAGATTGGTCAAGTTGCCCAGTTCCGGCACTATGGCCCCTTCGAGAAAATTACCCCTGAGGTTCAGCACCTTCAAGTTGGTCCAGTTGCCCAGGTATGATGGGATCTCCCCATAAAGGGAATTTCCGCTCATGTCCAACGACGTCAGCTCCTTCATGTCCATCCACCGTCGTGGAAATGGCCCCCTGAAGTGGTTACCGCTGACGTCCAGCACCCGTAGGTTGGTCAACGCTCGCAAGCGGTCTAAGCTACCGCTAAGGTCGTTGCCGCCCAGACGCAATACGACCAGTGTTTCGATGTTCTCCAGTTCCCGAGGAATGTACCCGGTCAAATTATTGCGGCTCAGGTCCAACTCCTGCAGACGGGCAAGCCCAGTTCCCTCCCACCAGGCAAGTCCGCCGAACTCATGTGGAATACTTCCGACCAGTCGGTTGTCGCTGAGGTTCAGCCGCTTCAGGTTTGCGAGGTCGGCCAACTCCGGCGGGATGTAAGAATCCAGCGAGTTGGATGGAAGGTCCAGCTCTTCGAGCGCCGTGAGGCGTCCCAGTTCGGGCGGTATGGCTCCCCTGAGGTCGGTCTCCCCGAGATACAGCCGTTCGAGCGCCCTCAGTCCTCCGAACTCCGGCAGTATGGCGCTCGACAACTCGTGGTACCTTAGCCGCAGTTCTCTCACGCGGGGAGGAGAACCGCTCACCACGACGCCCTCCCAATTGGTGATGGGAACGCGCACTCCCCAGTTCAGGTAGGCGGTGTCCGAAACCATGTCGTTGAACCGCAATAGAATCTCGCAGTCCCCGACGAGGCCCGGATTGGATTCGGGCTGAGGCACCACGATGCCCGCTCCGCAGGTCTCCGCAGCGCTCACGCGGTCCTCGGGGTTCGCCGCCACCAGCGGGCCTGGACGATAGTACGCGCCCCAATGCGGCTCCCAACTGACGAGCAGACGCCGGTCGGTCCCGTCGCGGGCGACCGTGCTGATCGAGCCGGACGTGTCGGAGTAAGCCCCACCATATACCCAATCGTCGTATGCAGTCTCATGGGTGAAAGAGAACAGGGCTATCCTGGAGCCGTCGGGAGACCACGCGGCGTCGACGATGGTGTTCGCGTCGCCAAGACTTCTGAGGCCGCCGCCGTCCGGTCTCACCAGGGAGACCGTGTCGGTTATGAAGAGTATCTCCGTGCCGTCGGGCGACCACGACACCAGCGAGGCCTCGCCGGGAGCTATCAGTCGCAGTCGTCTCCCGTCGGAGCGCACAGCGTAGATACCTGCTTCGTCCTCACCGCTCATCGCGAACGCAAGCTCCGAGCCATCCGATGACCACGTGGGAGACAACACACTGAGGTTCTCGGCCACCCTGGTCAAGCCCGAACCATCCGCTCCGACGGTGTACAGCCTATTGCTCACGGTCGTGAACGCGATGCGCTGGCCGTCCGGGGACCACGCCGGGGGGTAGAAGGCGACACTGTCCATGGTGGGCGTAATCAGCCGAACGTCGGACCCGTCCGGGGCCATCGTGTAAAGGCGTCCCCCAGTCCGATCCGGGGTTGGCTCCATGTGACGGGATATGAAGGCGATGCGCGTCTCATCGGGGGACCATACCGGGTAGTGGTCGAACAGAGGGTTATCCGTCAGCCGCAGCTTTTCCGAACCATCCAGGTTCATCGCGGCGAGGTCAAAGTGGTACGGAACAAACAGGGGGTCGTACCACTCAAAGGACATCGGGTCATACCAGAATGTCGATGGCGGCCGAGGCGGCAGGGCGCTGGGGAGTCTACAGGTGGTGTAGACGATGCGTGAACTGAGCGGCGACACGTCGGCGTGAAAGTGGAAGCGGAGGACCAGGGGGTATTCATAGCTCCTTCTGAGGTACGCGTCGTACACGTCAATGACGGTTTGTGGGAGTGAGCCCTCGGAGTCGATGGATTGTATGGTTGTGCCGTAACTGAATATGATCCGCGACCCGTCCGGAGTCCAGTCCAGGAATTGTTCATGCAGGTATTCCGGGTAAAAGCTCCAGCCATCTTCGTGACAGGGGGGTTGACTAGGAGTCGAACCCAGCGCCACATCGGCTGGTGAAACCGGTGTGACTGTGGACATGGATGGGCGTACCGCCCTCGGCGCGTCGTCCCTCAACTGCCCGTGCGCCGTTGTTGCGAGAGCCAGCCACAGCAGCAGCGCCGCCAGCGCCGCAACGCGGCGAACTGACTTGGTGGGCTTCAAGTTTTCGATAGTCATTGCGATTCACCTCGCCCTGCGCGTCGAAAGCCTCACAGCTTCATAGGACGGCAGTTTAGCGAAAGGCAAGCCGCTTGTCAGTAACAATTCTGTGAATATACAGTTGAATACCGTACACCTTCCCGTGACTTGAGAAAACCCCACTGACCCCACGCCCGCAACGCTGCGGGGGCGGGTTTCGAACCCGCGCCGCAATTGTCCCCTTTCCCGTGATGGGAGAGGAGCCTGCCCTGAGCCTGCCATATCCAACAGGCCTGCCCAGCCCACCTCCCTTACGTTCTCGTCTCCGGACCAGCAGCAGCCGTGTCCCCGACTTTCTGCTCGGTGGCCAGAATTTTGAGGTCATGCGCCCCCTTGACACCCCAGTACATCCGTGCTACGCTCCCTTCATCACAAACGACCGATAACTGACCACCGACCACCGCCCAGCTACGAAATCCGAGGAGACAGAACAAAAGAAACGAAACGGAACACTTTTTTCTAGCTTGTTTGTCCCACCCGGCAGTTTGGCACCTGCCTCCGCCCGGATGCTACTCCGCTTGGTAGCCCGTCCATTCCGTCCTGCTCCGGACGTATGGCCGAAGCGAAAAGCCGTCCGAGACCCGTACCGCGCACGCCACCAGGCCGGCGCGGAGTTCCGGTCCCGGTTCCGCATCACCTTGCCGACGGCGTCCCTGGCCCAATACACGCGGCAGCAGGTCGAGAGGTGCTGCGCGGTCTGTCCTCGTGGCCACCGCGCGAGCCAGTCCCGGCCCTGCCGCGCCGCCAACTCCGCTTGTCCCTTCCCCCTCGACGGGGGAAGGCTAGGAAGGGGGTGACGCTCACCCGCGAGCCTTTAACAATTCAATCACAAGCTCTTCGAGACCGCCGATATTGACCGTCGGACTCGCCCGGTGCTAGAATCGCTTCTGCGCAGATGGTGAGCGTGGCCAAGTTGGTTAAGGCGCCAGGTTGTGGCCCTGGAGATCGAGGGTTCAAATCCCTTCGCTCACCCCATCCCATCTGAGGCGCCGACTTCTCCGCACTCAATCCCGGTAATGGAGGATGCCCGAATGCCCCACGCTTACGAGGATGTCCTGGTCGTCCGCGACGGCGACGCCAGGGGTAACCGCATGGTGGTCAGACTCACTACGTCGGCGGGTCGCAGGATCTTCGCCATCGGCGTGCCCCAGCCCGACATCGAGGACCGCCTCGGCCCGACCTGGGCGTACCTGTTCGAGTGCGAGGGCATGAACCTCGTCGACGCGGGCGCTCACGGCACTCTCGCAGACCTGACCGCCGGCATCGAGACGGCGGGCTACTCCCCCCGCGACGTCGACCGCGTCATCATCACCCACGGCCACTCCGACCACGACGGCGCGGCCTTCCGGTTCGTGCGCGAGAACGACGCCGAGCTATGGGCGCACGACGTATACGCCCGTACGCTGCCGTTCGACGACTGGCGGATACAGCGCGGCCTGAAGACGCCGCTCGCCGCGCAGATGGACGCCCTGAAGTCCCGCAACGGCCGCTCGCGCGGCTCGGACTTCTCATGGCGCACCGAGCCCGGCTACCACGAGGCCAAGAAGGCCGCCCAGGTGCACAGGCGGGTTCGCGGCGGCGAGCGTGTGGGAGCCATGACGCTCATGCACACGCCCGGCCACTCGCCCGATGAGCTGTGCGTCGTGCTGGACAACGTCGTCTTCACCGGCGACCACGTGCTGCCGGAGATCACGCCCCACCCCACGTGTAGGGTGCGTTTCTCCCATGAGGTCGAGCGGGCGCTCTCGCCGGAGTACACCGACGCCGACGCGCTGTATGGCCTGGAGACCTACATCCGGTCCCTCCGCATCGTGGAGGAGCTTGGCCGCGAGTTCCAGGTGCTGCCGGCGCACCGGCTCTTCAACAAGGGCCGCTTCAATTTCACCGACGTTGGCCGCATCGACGAGATCGTCGAGCACCACGCCGAGCGCCTGGAGATGGCGCTGGACGTCGTGGACGGCGCCGGCGGCACGCTCACCGACGTGACCCGCGCGCTCTTCCCGAGGCAGACGCCGGAGAGCCCCGTCTACCACCTGGCGATGACGGAAGCCGTGGCCCACGTGGAACTGCTTCACGAGTCCGGCGACCTGGAGATAGCCGGCGACGGCGGGCTGCGCGCCACCGGGTCGCGCAACTACCTGCGGCTCGTCGGCGAATCGGCCGCGGCCAAGCTCGCAAAGTGAACAACGAAAGCGGCGCGCGCCTGTAGCTCAACGGACAGAGCATCGGTCTTCGGAACCGAGGGTTGGGGGTTCGAATCCCTTCAGGCGCGCCACAACCTTAATCCCTTCGAGGCCGTAGACATGGGCGCGCTGAACGACATAACCGTCCTCGACCTCTCCCGCATACTCGCGGGCCCCTTCTGCACGCAGATGCTGTCTGACCTGGGAGCCACCGTGTGGAAGGTCGAGTCCCCCTGGGGCGACGACACCCGGCGCTGGGGACCGCCGTTCGTGGAGGGTGAGAGCGCCTACTACCTGTCCACCAACCGGGGCAAGAAGAGCGTCGCCGTCAACCTCAAGGACGAGCGCGGACAGGAGCTTGTGCGGGGACTCGCACGCAAGGCCGACGTGCTGATCGAGAACTTCAAGGTCGGAGACCTCGCGCGCTACGGCCTCGACTACGCCAGCCTGTCGAAGTCCAACCCCGGCCTCGTCTACGCATCGGTCACCGGCTTCGGCCAGACCGGCCCCCGAGCCTCCGAACCGGGCTACGACGCCGTGCTCCAGGGCATGACCGGCCTGATGAGCGTGACCGGTGCCCCCGACGGCCCCCCGATGCGTGTGGGCGTCGCCGTCGTCGACCTGATGACCGGCCTGACGACCGCCATCGGCGTCCTCAGCGCCCTGCACGAGCGCGCCCGCACCGGACGCGGCAAGCACCTGGACCTGTCGCTGTTCGACGTGGGTGTCATGGCCATGGTCAACCTGGCCCAGAGCTACCTCGCCGACGGCGTCACGCCGCCCAGGCTCGGCACCGCCCACGCCCAGATAGTGCCGTACCAGGCGTTCGAGGCGTCGGACGGCTACTTCATGCTCGCGGTCGGCAACGACGCCCAGTTCGTGAGGATGGCCGAGGCCGTGGGCCTGCCAGAGCTTGCGCAGGACGACCGGCTCAAGACCAACGCCGGCCGCGTGGCTCACCGCGCCGAGGTGGTCGGCACGCTCAGCGCCGCGTTCGCCGGCTGGCCGCGTGCGGACCTGCTGCGGACCCTCGAACGCGCCACCGTGCCCGCATCGCCCATCTACGACGTGCCGGAGGTGATGCGCGACCCGCAGTCCGACGCCCGGGGCGTGCTCTGGGACGTGGACCATCCGACGCTGGGAACCCTCTCGCTCATCGCCAATCCTCTGCGCCACGCGAGCGAGAGTGCCGCTACGCCTGCGAGCCACCCGCCGCTGCTCGCCGAGCACACCGCCGAGGTGCTGGAAACGGCGCTCGGCCTGAGCGAGCCGGAGATCGCCGCCTTGGCCGGGGACGGCGTAATCAACCTGGGAGCAGAGTAGGGGAGGACACGTCATGGCGTTGACCCTGAAGGACCTGGACGCAATGTCCATCGAGCAGGCGCAGGCGCTGCCGTTCGAGGAGCGCGACGCGCTGCTCGACCTGGCGATCGCCGACGGCCGCAGCGAGGCCACGGACAAGGTGTCCTACCGCACCGGCCTCTACTGCGACTACTTCGAAGAGGACCTGACCCGGATGCTCAAGCTCCGCGCCGTGCGCGTCCTCTGCCGCGGCACCACGTCTTCGGGATTCGACGGCGTGGTGGTGGGCGACACCGACGAGGAGCAGTACCGCGCCGCCTTCCGCCACATCCAGACCTCGCTCCACGCAGCGGGCACCGACTTCCACCGCGTCGTCACGCTGGTCGTCTTCCTGACGGACATGGACAACTGGCCGCTGTTCAACCACGTCTACCGCGAGTTCATACCCAACCCGCCCTGCCGCGCCGTCATCGGAACCACAGGCCTCGCCCAGAAATCCATCACCATCGAGCTCGTCGAGTGCGTGGCCTACAAGGTGCTGCCCTAGCTCACTGCAGGAACCAGCGGGCCAGGTACTCTTCCAGTTCGGCAGGATTGTCGTACACGTAGGCCACTTGGCCCACCATGTTCTCGGCGCGCTGCCGACCCGGCTGCAGGCGCTTGACCCAGAACCCGATGTCGTGGGCCGAGCGCCCGCCGGTGGGCAGCACCTCGTCCAGCCTGAGCACGTCGGTGTTGCGAAGCCGTAGCGCGCGGGCGTACACGCGGCGGTAGACGCGCGGGTCGTAGCCATCGGTGGCGGTGGCGAAACCCAGTTCCCCTGCGGCCCGCAGCACCTCGTCCCACAGCCCGCTCACGACCTGGGGCGCGGCGTCCGCGGTCTCCCGCTCGTGGCCCGGCGACGCGGACGTGCGGTCGCGGGCGCGCTCGATCTCGCGGCGCACCTTCACCGATGGCACGACCACTACGAACCGTATGTCCGGCAGACTCAGCTCGTCCTTGGGTCCGCCTCCGAGGGACATTGTCAGTTCCCCGAACCGGCCCCCAACCAGTGGCGCCTCGACGGCCAGCAGGCAGTCATCTCCGTCGTGCCTCGCGAGCCACTCGATAATGGCCGTCCTCGCCCACACCCCGGCGGCGCGCCGGATGACCGCGTGCGTAACGCCGTCCACCTCCGGAAATCGGGCCAGGACCGTGGGCGTCTCGAACGCCAGCCGCACGACGTCCCATTGCAGCAGGTGGACCGGGCGGCCCGCCGCGTGCGCGAGCCGCGCGACCTGCCCCAGCATCAGGCTCTTGCCCGATCCGGGGATACCGCACAGCACCGCGACCCTCGCGTTGAGCGCGAGGCGCTCCACGTCCCGGTACAGCGCCGAGCCGGGTCGCAGCACTATGCCGTCCGCGGCGCCGCTACTGGCGATGATCGGTCTCCCCGTCCGCCGCGGCGTGCCGCTCGGCGGTGTAGGCGTCGAGCGCGCTGGCAAGCCGACGCACGCCCTCTTTCAGGCCGTCGGTGTCGTAGAGCGCGAAGCTGATGCGGAGGCAGCTCGAAGGGGCCCCGTCCACCGAGAACAGACTGCCCGGCAGATACGAGACGCCCGCCCGCTGCGCGTAGGGCAGCAGCGCCTCAGTGTCCACGCCCTCGCCCAGGTCCAGCCAGAAGAAGTAGCCGCCTGTTGGCGTCGCGTAGTCGCAGCGCCTGTCGAGCAGCTCTCGCAGGGCGGCATCGACCGCGCGGATGCGCTCGGCGTAGGTAGCGCGGAGCCGGGCGATGTTCTCGCCCAGCAGGCCGAGCTCGATGGTGGCGTGGGCGATGTTCGAGGCGAAGTGGCTGATGCCGCCGCCGCTGATAGCGAACCCGGAGTCGGTGAAGCGCGCCGCGAGCGCAGGCTGCGCCTGCACCCAGCCCGCGCGCAACCCCGGCGACAGGATCTTGGAGAACGACCCGAACGACACCACGCGGCCCCCCGGCGTGTCGTCGAATGCGGTGAGGGGCGGAGGCGGCGGAGATGAGGCGTGCAGAAGCTGGTAGACCTCGTCGGCGAACACCAGGAAGCCGTGCTCTTCGGCCAGATCCACGAGCCTGCGGCGGCGGTCCTCGGGCAGCACGCGGCCCGTGGGGTTCTGATACGTGGGGATGATGTACAAAGCCGCCGGACTGAGACTTTGCGTATTGGATAGCTGCCTTTCCAGCGCGTCCATCCTCATGCCGTGAGCATCGGTGGCGACGCCGACGACGTTCAGCCGGTGGTCGCGAAAGATGCCGTGCGCCAGGTGGTAGGTCGGCTCCTCGACGTAGACGGTGTCGCCCGCCTGGGTGAACAGCGTGCTTGCCATGTCCAGTCCCTGGGAGGCTCCGCTCGTCAGGAACAGGTTGTCCGGCAGTACCGTCATGCCGTAGGCCGGCTGGTTGGACAGGAAGCCGGCGAGAGACTCGAGCAGCGGCCCGTAGCCCTGTACGGCGCCGTACTGGAGTGCCGTGACGGACTCGCCGCCCAGCACGAACTCGGCGGCGCGGCGCACGTCCGCGAGGGGGTGCAGCGCCTCCGACGGGTGGCCCCAACCGAGGTCGATCACGCCATCGGCTATGGAGACGAGCAGCGCGGGCAGGCTGCCTTCGCTTGGAGTGTGGGCTGAGCTCACCGTATCCTCACTCTATGCTCTCGTCGTAGTCCATCCCGACGTGACCGTCCGCTTCCAGGCGGGCGTACTCGTCGTCGGAGTAGCCGAGCAGCCGCTTGTAGACGTACTCGTTGTCCTCGCCGAGCCTCACCGGCCCGCGCCGGAATCGGGGGAACTCGCCCGACAACCTGTAGGGCGCGCCGGGGTACAGATGCGTGCCGGTATCCTCCTGGTACGCCTCCTGGAAGAAGCCGCGCTCGCGTAGCTGGGGGTCGGCGTAGGCGTCCGCCTGGTCCAGCACCGCGCCCGCGGCGATTCCTGCGGCTTGGAGGGCCTCCATGACCTCGGTGTGGCCAAGGCCGGATGTCCACTCAGCGATGCGGGCGTCGAGCGAGTCCTGGTTGCGCATTCGCGACTCGTGGTCGGCGAACGCCGCGTCCCGCGCCCACTCCGGCTCGCCCAGCGCGGCCCGGAAGCGCCGCCAGTCCTGCTCATCATACAGCGTGATGACCACCCAGCGGTCCTCGCCGTCGCAGGGGTAGCAGCCCTGGATGGCGGAGGGGTGCCTGTTGCCGCGCGTGCCGCCGTTCCGGCCGTTCATGGAGTAGTCCATGAAGTGCGAACCCAGCATGGGGATGAAGGCCTCGGCCTGCGGCAGCTCGATGAGTTGGCCCTCGCCGGTGCGCTCGCGGTGGTTCAGGGCGGCCAGGATAGCGAACGCCCCGTGAGTGCCGCCCGCCGCGTCGCACACCAGCACCGGCGTCACGGTGGAGGCGTCCATGTCGGCGTAGCCCCTCAGCACGGTGTGTCCGACCACGCTGTCCATGTGCAGCCCGAAGCCTCGGTAGTCGCGGTAGGGGCCGGAGTTTCCATATGCGGGCATTCTCATCATGATGATGCGCGGGTTGATCGCCCGGAAGCGCTCGTAGGAGATCGAGAGACGCTCCATCGTGCGGGTCGGGTTGTTCTCGACGAACACGTCGCTCACCTCGACGAGCTGGTCCAACACCTCCTGGCCCTCGGGCCGCAGCAGGTCGACGGTCATACTCAGCTTGTTGCGGGCGTGCGCGTTGAAGAGGGGAGTGCGGTTCCAGGGCCGGTCTCCGGGCACGCGGCCGGGGAGCCCACCGAGGTAGTAGGGGCTGCGACCCAGCTCCTCCTGGCTCGGCCGCGCCCGCGCGCCGCGAGTGGGCGCGGGTGGAAACGTCTGCGTGGACTCGATGCGAATGACCTCGGCGCCCATGTCGGCCAGGAAGGACGTGCAGTAGGGACCTGCCCACACGATGGTCAGGTCGAGCACGCGGACGCCCTCCAGCGGCAGGGTTCCGGCGCGCGGCTCCGCGCCGCCTCGCTCAGACAACGCCGTCGACCCTCAGCGCGTCGACGTCGGTGGCGGTGTATCCAAGCTCCTTGAGCACCTCCGACGTGTGCTGGCCCAGCAGCGGAGCGGGCGCTCGTATCGACCAGGGAGTCCGCTCCATGAGGAACGGCCGGCCGGGATAGCGCAGACTCCCAGCGACCGTGTGCTCGGCCTCGGCGAACACGCCGCGCTCCGCGAAGACCGGGTCGGCGTGCAAGTCCTCCATGGTGTTGATTGGCGCGCTCAGAACGCGCGCGGCCTGCGCGGCGGTCCACACCTCCCGCTTGGTGCGCGACAACACCCAGGGATAGAAGAACTCCTCGAACTCGGCCTTCAGGTCGGGGTCCTGCTGCGCGCCCGGCGCGTGCCAGCGTTCTTCGGCAAGGAAGTCCGGCTCGCCCAGCATTCTGACCGAGCGGGGGAAGTAGATTCCGCCGCCGGTGATCTCCACGTAGCCGTCCTTGCAGGGAAAGACGCCCTGGGGGTAGCCGCCGGTGCTCTCCACCGGGCGCCTGCCGCTGGTGCCGCCGGTGTACTGGTAGGCGATGAGGGTGCTCATGCGGCGGTCGATGGAGCCGGTCTGCGTCTCGAATATGGAGACGTCGACGTGCTGGGCCTCGCCGTTGCGGCGTGCGGCGAACAGCGCGCCCATGGCCGCCACGGCGCCGACCGCGCCCGCCTGGTACAGCACCACGTCGTCGGCCATCTTCAGCGGCTCGCGGTCGTCGAGGCCGGTCGAGTACATCTCGCCGCCCATGGCGTAGAAGATGGCGTCCGAGCCTCGCCAGTCGCGGTAGGGTCCGTCCTGCCCGAAGTTGGATATGGACACCATCACCAGCCGGGGGTTGCGCTCGACCAGCGCCTCGTAGCCGAGTCCCAGCCGCTCCATCACGCCCGGTCGAAAGTTCTCCACTACGACATCGGCGGACTCGGCCAGCCTGCGCGCGATGCTCGCGCCCTCACGGCTCTTCAGGTCCAGCGTGACGCTGCGCTTGTTGGTGTTGAGATGCAGGAAGAGGCCGCTCTTCTCGGTGTGCGGCGCGTCATCAGGGAAGGGACCCATCCGGCGCGCGGGGTCGCCTGTGCCGGGGCGCTCGACCTTCAGCACGTCCGCGCCGTAGTCGGCCAGCAGCTTGGTGCAGTAGGGGCCGGCGACGTAGTGCGTGAAGTCGAGGACTCGCACGTTCGAGAGAGCTTCCAAGCCGAGACGTCCTCCGGTAGCGGGGCGAAGTTGCGGGCGCACGCGGTAGTGCGGGCGCCGCAACGAGTCTATTTTCGCCGCCGTCCGATGTCAAACGCGGATGGGGGTCGAGTGCGAGCGGCACCCTCACCCTAGCCCGTTTGACAAGCTCAGGGCTGTCGGGCGATGAGCTCCGGCCCCTCGTTGGCGACGGAGTTGACCAGGGGGGACACCGCATGGATCTCCAGCGCATCGTCCTCGTAAGGGGCAAGGACGTTACTGAGCACGGCGGGATCGTCGACGTTCTCGTCCAGCCATAGGTCTTCGGTGTCTCTGGGCAAAATGGCCGGCATACGGTGGTATATCGGCCTGAGCAGGTTCTTGGCCGAGGTCGTGATGATGGTGCACGACGGTATGCGGTTGCCCTCCGGGTCCTTCCAGACGGACCATAGGCCCGCGAAGGCGAATGGCTGCCCCGACCGCATGGCGACGCGCATGGGTCTCTTGGACTGGCCGCTCTTCTGCCACTCGTAGAAGCCATCGGCGAGCACGAGGCACCGTCGCCGCCTCAGTGCATCCCGGAAGGCGGGCTTCTCGGCCACGGTCTCCGCCCTCGCGTTGATCATCCGGCGCCCAATCTTCGGGTCCTTGGCCCAGTGGGGAATCAGTCCCCATCGCATGAGTCCCGCGCGGCGTGTTTCGCCGCCCACTACGGTCAGGACCTCCTGGGTGGGAGCGATATTGTACCTCTTGTCGAAAGCGTCTATGTCGCCGTCGAACTCGTACTGCCGCGCGAGTTCACTCAGGTCCGCTATCAGGCTATATCTACCGCACATAACCCCCTTATGATGAACCACCTGAGGTTGGTTGTGCAATGGCCAGCTACCTGGCGTCCACGTCGAACGCATCAGGTCGTCGGCGGGACTCAGTACCTGGTCGATACTACACTGACCCACGAGGCATAGTTTGGAAGGTGTAAGTCAGCGTTGACAGATTTCTGGCCATACACTTGGCAAGGGCAGGGACTGTATGTTACCAATGGGTGGTGACTACCAGCTTAGGTTGGGACGTCCATCGCGTCGAAGACGATTGTTCTTTCACACTGGATTCTCCGCTATGCAGCACGGTCTAAATCGCCTTACAGGTGGCCTAGAAGCATGCCTATAACGCCGGACGAGTTCATCAAGAAGTGGCGAGCCTCCACGCTGACGGAGCGCTCAGCAGCGCAGCAACATTTCCTCGACCTCTGCGAGTTGCTGGACGAACCTAAGCCTGCGGAAGTCGACCCAGTTGGCGAGTCATACTGCTTTGAGAGGGGTGCTCGCAAGGACACTGGCGGAGACGGATGGGCCGATGTCTGGAAGCGCCATCACTTCGCCTGGGAGTACAAGGGGAAGCGGAAGGACCTCGACGCTGCATTCGATCAGCTCCGGCAGTACGCCCTGGCGCTGGAGAATCCCCCTCTGTTGATCGTGTCCGACATGATGCGGTTCCGCATCCGCACCAACTGGACGAACAGCGTCAGCAAGACCTACGAGTTCGGCCTGGACGACCTGGCTGACGCGGGGACGCGCAATCTGCTCAAGTGGGCGTTCTCAGACCCCTTACGGCTACAGCCGGGGCAGACCCGGCAAGCGCTCACCGAGCAGGCGGCGGAGTCCTTCGCGAAGCTCGCGCAGGCGCTTCGGGAGCGCGGACACGATCCGCACACAGTTGCGCATTTCGTGAATCGGCTGGTCTTCTGCATGTTCGCAGACGATGTGGGGCTGCTACCCAGCCACATGTTTACTCGGATGCTGGAGCAGGCGCGGGGTACGCCGGAGAACTTCGCCGACTTTGCCGGCGACCTGTTCCGAGTCATGGCCTCCGGAGGCCACGTCGGCTTCGAGCAGGTCGATTGGTTCAATGGCGGGCTGTTCGATGACGACACGGCGTTGCCGCTGGAACAATCCGACATCGACAGGGTTCTGGTGGCGTCGCGCCTTGATTGGTCTGACATCGACCCATCGATTCTGGGTACGCTCTTCGAGCGCGGGCTGGACCCCGGCAAGCGCGCCCAGCTTGGTGCGCACTACACCGATCGCGACAAAATCATGTTGCTCGTCGAGCCGGTCGTGATCCGCCCATGGCTTGCCGAATGGGCTGCGGAGAAAGCCGAAATCGCTGTTGGTCTGGAAAGTGCGGACGCCGCCAAGTCGCCCTCCACTCGCAGGAACCGGCGGAATGAAGCCGAGCGCCGGTACCGGTCGTTCCTCAACCGGTTGCGAGCGTTCACGGTGCTTGATCCGGCGTGCGGCTCCGGCAATTTCTTGTACTTGGCCTTGCAAGCGCTCAAAGACCTGGAACACCGGATTCAGGTCGAGGCGGAGGTGCTTGGCTTCCAGCGTGCGTTTCCCGAGATTGGGCCGGCGAACGTCAAAGGCATCGAGATCAACCCCTATGCGGCCGAATTGGCCCGCGTGTCGGTCTGGATCGGCGAAATCCAGTGGATGCGGCGCAACGGATTCTTGGAGGCGCGCGACCCGATTCTGAAGCCGCTCGACACCATCGAGTGCCGCGACGCGATCTTGACGCCGGACAACACCGAACCGGACTGGCCAGCAGCGGATGTCGTAATCGGAAATCCGCCGTTCCTGGGCAATCGGCGAATACGCCGGGAGTTAGGGGACGCTGTCGCCGACACGCTGCCCGCAGTGTACGCCGATTGGGTAGGCGGTAAACCGGATCTCGTATGTTACTGGTTCGCCAAAGCCGGGCGGCTCGTCGCCGAAGGTCGACTGCAGCGGGTCGGCCTTGTGGCTACAAACTCCATCCGTGGCGGCACTAACCGGCTTGTACTGGGCCGCATTCTCGAACAGAGCTCCATCTTCGAAGCGTGGTCGGACGAACCGTGGGTCGTTGATGGGGCCGCCGTCAGGGTTTCTCTGATCTGTTTCGCTAGCAGCGAGGATGGTTTGTCTGCCTGCCTTGATGGAGAAGGCACGTCACAAATCAACGCTGACTTAACTGCCGGCTCGCTCGATTTGACACTGGCCACACCATTGAGAAGAAATGAAGGTGTGGCCTTTCAGGGCGATATCAAGCGTGGACCGTTTGACATCCCAGGCGACTTGGCACGTGAATGGCTCCGTATGCCGGCGAACCCGAACGGCCGACCAAACTCCGATGTGCTCAAGCCTTGGACAAATGCGAAGGACCTGACCAGCCGTTCGCAAGGAAAGTGGATCATCGACTTTGGCAACGAAATGAGCGAAGCCGAAGCTGCGCTCTATGAGGCACCATTCACATATGCTCTCGAGCATGTAAGACCGTTTCGCCAACAAAACCGTGAGCAGTCTAGCCGCGAGTTTTGGTTCCGGCATTGGAACCCTCGGCCTGCAATGTGGGCAGCACTCGAAGGCTTATCGCGTTACATCATCACGCCTCGCGTAGCAAAGTACCGCCTGTTCGTCTGGCACGATGTTCGCGTCTGTCCCGACTCGGCAACGATTGCCATCGCACGTGACGACGATACGACGTTTGGAATCTTGCACAGCCGGTTCCACGAAGTTTGGTCACTACGGCTAGGGACATGGCTCGGCAAAGGCAACGATCCGCGATACACGCCGACAACCACTTTCGGGACGTTCCCATTCCCGCCCGGCCTGGCGCTCGACATTCCCACCGCAAGTTACGCCAACAACGCATACGCTATTGCCATCTCTGAGGCCTCTCGCCGGCTCGTCAAGCTTCGGGACCGCTGGCTTGACCCGCCTGAGTGGGTCGAATGGGTCGACGAGCCAGTGTCCGGTTATCCAAAGCGGCCCGTCCCCCCCAACGAGGAAGTGGCGAAGGCACTCAAGAAGCGCACGCTGACGAACCTGTACAACGCTCGGCCGCAGTGGCTCGCCGACGCCCACGAATCCCTCGACTACGCTGTGGCTGCCGCGTACGGCTGGCCGTCGGACATCTCGGATGACGAGGTTCTGCGAGAGTTGCTAGCGCTCAACGAGGCTGGGCGGTGAATCGTGCCTAGAGTCACCCCGCCCCCGGAGTCCCGCTTGCGCGGGAAAGACGGTGGGAGTGGGGAAAGGGACTAGCGGGGGCACGGGAGGCGCGGGGCAGAGAGTACTGACGAGGAAGGTCAAAAACTATGTGCAACTCCAAGGAACTCGTGCCATTCCCTCTGTATCATGGGTCGTCGAGCCTCTTTCTGTCGTCATTCAAGCCCGGGACAACGCCCGCGCCATGGCCATACAAGCGCGCGGCACTATGTTTACTCAACGACGTGTGGGCCGATTTGTCGCAACGTAGAGGTCAACTGCCCGCAGAGATTCGGGACGGCCTACTATGGGACATCACGTACGATGAAATGCCATTCTATGTGAGAAACATAATCGACCAAGTGAGTCGACATAGCAACTGGCAACATGGGGAACTCTACTTGACTCCATCCAAACTAAAGGCGGTTGAATACGCTCGCGGTGGAGCAAGGTATGGGGGAGAGTTGGTGACCATGTGTAAAGACGCCCTAGACTCCCTTACGAGAGTTGACCCAGAGAGGGCCAAGCAACTGATCGGGCGTGTACCAGACTTGTCCACACTTCTAAGTGGTACCGACTGTCCGCCCATACTGGTGGAATTCGTCGACGTGAGGCTTACTGACTTGTCCACCGAAACCCAAGGCGGTGATGTCTTGAAAGGGTTATGCTCCCTGACTGACAAGAAGATGCTTGAAGCACTTGGGTCTGAGGAACGTGTTCGAGAGATTATGGGACAGCAGACGAACTTCCGACTAACAGAAGGATGTGGAGTCGTCCACCGAGTTTTCCAAGTGCTTGGGAAAGACCAAGACAATCCGTCTTCCCCATTTGTCCTGAAGGAGATCTGCAGCTCCGGCCAGTGGGCACATTGAAGTACCTCACGAGCGAACGAGACGATTCACGTGATTGGGGATGGGTGCTGAAAAACTTGCAGACGCCAATTCCAAACGGAACCTCTCAACGTTCACGCTTGCGAATAGTCTGGAACCAGCGCTACGTTTCCTGGTTAAACAACCAGTTGGAGGGACTATGCGTGAGGTCGAAGCTACGGAGGCGAAGGCTCGCTTTGCCGAACTTCTGAGGGTGGTGGAAGGCGGAGAGACGATAGCAATAACCCGCCACGGCAGGCCGGTTGTGCACATGGTACCCGCTCCGGCGCAGAATCGCGCATCGAGGTTGGAGGCGATTGAGCGGTTTCGTCGGCTCCGCGCTGGATGGGAGCGAGTCCCCTTCACGACGGATGAGATACTGGAATCGCGACACGAGGGTCACCGTCTGTGAGCGCGCTCGTCGTCGAGTCCGCTGTCGCATTAGCAAGGAACATGTTCCAGTTTGCTTGGCCTTGCAGCACTCCTTAGGATGCGCTCATGCCAGAACTTTGCTAGGCGCGGTCTTGGCGCTGATTTCATCGGAGCTTTCCCAATGCGTCTGTTATCGGTGTTGATGGCTGTCATGGCGGTGCTGGCGCCGCAATTGGTATTCCTGGCGGTTACGGCCGTTTTGGGGGATCTCGTGTTCGTTCAGGGCAGAGACAGCGGCGGAGAACGCCTTTTGACCCTGGTTGTCGTCACACCTTGCGTGGGTGCTGTAGCGTTATCTTGCATCTACACATGGATGGACAGAAAGGACCGCGCGACGGCCAGAAGTGTGCTGTTGATTGCGGTCGCATCCACGACACTGAGCGTTATCGGCATGGGGGCCGGATTCGTGATAATCGGACTGCTGGCCGTATCCGGGATATTCTTCCTGATGTCACTACCAGTCCTCTTGCTCGCAATCTGGAATGCCAGGACCGCGGATGTCGGTTGGAGGTCTCATGCGTGAGGTGAATGCCACGGAGGCGAAGGCTCGCTTGGCCGAACTCCTGAGGGAAGTGGAAAGCGGAGAAACGATTGCCATAACCCGACACGGCAGGCCGGTTGCGCATATAGTCCCTGCTCCGGCGCAGGATCGCGCTTCGAGGGATGAGGCAGTTGAGCGGTTTCGTCAACTCCGCGCGGGATGGGAGCGAGTCCCCTTCACAACGGATGAGATGCTGGAGTCGAGACACGAAGGACACCGACTGTGAGGACGTTCATCGTCGATTCCTCTGTCGCATTAGCAAGGAACCTGTTTCAGATTACTGGACAACCCTTCGCCAAAGCCCCTCCCCTTGGTTTTGTGTGATTGCATATGCCTCTTAAGGCAGGCCAATCAGAGAGGCAGGCATGAGGGGCGCGGGAAGAAGCTGTAAGAATGCGGCGGCTAGGGCTAGGGCAACCGCTTTAGATTCCTCGGCTGCGCTCGGAATGGCAGAGGCGGCATGGAATGACAGGGGGGCGATGCGTTGGGCTCGGAGTGACACGGACGGCGGCGGGTGGGTCTTCACTCTCATCCATTCGGCAGGCTCAGGGCAGGCCGTTTCCCCTGCGAGAGGGAAGGGACGCGGAGAAAAGAGAGAGCCTGCCGAATGTTCAACAGCAGGCTCCCTTGCATTGTGATTTTTCTTGAGTTTACTCGTCGCCGTTGGCTACGCGCTCTATTTCCGACAACCTTTCGGACTCGGACATGTCTCTCAGGCGCCTAGCAAACTCTTGCTGAGCTTCAGCGATCTTCCTGTCTTGCCGCTTCTTCATCCAATCTTGAAATGCTTGTGCCATTACCATAACAATCCTCCACATTTCAGTTGCCACTATCGAAATTGCGGCTATAGCAATGGCTATGGGCCCAAGACTTTGTAGAAACTCAGTCCATCGATCAAGTACATTGTCTGATGCATAGGAGGTACGAAGAGCCAATATCACAGCAGACAGAATGAGCAGAACAGAGAAGACAACGAAGTAGCCTTGCTTTAATCCAGAAGGAACACTCCAGATGGATTCCCTTTCTTGGTTCATTTCGCTCCTATGATACACTTTTATATTATAGACTGTGTGTTCTGTCAACCACGTGGGTGAAGATGATTAAGACGGAACTCGTGCCAGTGAATGTGTAGATTCGGTGTACTAAAGGAGCGAAACATGGGCCAACTGGACGGCAAGGTTGCGGTGGTTACGGGCGCGAGCCGGGGTATCGGGCGGGATATCGCCCTGGTGTTTGCCAGGGAGGGCGCGCAGGTGGTGGTGTCGGCGCGGACGGAGAACGAGGGCGATTTCCGTATATCCGGCAGCGTGAACACCACGGTCAAGCGGATACAGGACGAGGGCGGCAGCGCCATCGGCATTACCTGCGACGTGAGCGACGATGAGCAGGTCAAGGCGCTGCTGGACGGAACGGTCGAGCGGCTGGGCCGCGTCGACATCCTGGTGAACAACGCCGCAATCCTCATTCCCGGCAAGGTGGAGGACATGCAGGTGCGGCACTGGGACTTGCTCTACCGCGTGAACATCAAGGGGCCGTTCCTGGGCTGCAAGTACGCGATTCCGCACATGCGCGAGCAGGGCGGAGGACACATCATCAACATCTCGTCGGTGGGCGCCATCTCGCCGGGTCCCGGCCCCTACGAGTCGGGCGGCGGCGGAGGCATCGCCTACGGGTCGGGGAAGGCGCACCTCGAGCGGTTCACGCAGGGGCTGGCGCAGGAACTGTGGGACGATGGCATCGCCGTGAACGCGCTGTCGCCGAACAAGAGCATCGCGTCGGAGGGGCAGCGGTGGTTCCGCGGCGACACGCGCAACTACATCGGCGCGATGGAGGACGGCATCAGCATGGGCGACGCGGCGGTGTTGATCTGCGTCCAGGACCCCAGGGAGTGCACGGGCAGAATCCTGTATGACCTGGACATGCTGACCGAGGCGGGCGTGGACGTGTCAAAGTACCCGCTGGTGACGGCGTAGGCGCTGCGTCTAGCTGCCGTTCTCGCCGCTGGCGCCCCTGGGGGCTGGCGCGCGGCTTTCCGAGCCGGCCGATTGTTCCGGCGCAGGAGATTCGGACTGGCGGCGGCGCGCACCCATGCCGGGTCCGGCGTAGGACACGGCGTCCTCGTCGCGCCAGTTGCGAATGCGCGGCAGGAACACCAACGCCATCAGGCTGAGGAACACGGTGAGCGCCCCGCCGATGACCACGGCGCCCGGCGCGGTGTACAGGCGGCCCAGCCCTCCCGCGAATGCCGAGCCGAGCGGCGCCAGGGCGCGGTCCAGCATGTAGATGCTCATCACGCGGCCCCGGTACTCGTCCGGAACGCTCATCTGCAGCAGCGTCTGCGTCATCGACATGGTGAACATCTGCGGGAAGCCCGCGCCGACCAGGATGAGCAGCGTCAGCCAGAGCTGTGTTGACCAGCCGAACAGCATCAGCATGATGCCCATGGCCACGCCGCTGAGCAGCAACAGCAGTCCCTTGCGATTGGAGCGTCCGAGCGACGCCACGGTGAACGTACCCGCCAGCGAGCCTATGCCGGCGAAGGTGTACAGCATACCCATGCCGTCGGGGCCGATGCCGTACACCGCGTCCGCGAACACCGGCATGAAGGCCATCATGTAGGGCATGGACACCAGCATGGGAATGAGCGCGAGCACCAGCAGGGACAGCACGGTGGGATTGCCGCGAACGTACTTGAATCCGCCGATCATGCTCTGGTACACGCTCTCGCGGCGCGCTCGTCGCTGGATGGGCGGAACCCGCATGAACAGGATCATGCCTATCACGCCGACGTAGGCGATGGCCTTGCCGGCGAACGCGCCCTCCGTTCCCACGGCGTTTATGATGAATCCCGCCGCGATGGGGCCCACCAGGCGCGTCAGGTTGAAGGCGCTGGAGGTGAGCGCTACGGCGTTCGTTATCTCGTGGCGCGGCACCAGGTTGGGCACTATGGCCTGGCGCACGGGCTGGTTGAACGCCCAGGTGAGGCCCGAGACCATCGTGAAGGCGAACACCATCCAGAGCTCGATGACGTCCAGATAGAGCAGCAGCGCCATCGACGCGGACAGGGTCATCACGGCGACCTGGGTGAGGAGCATGAGCAGCTTGCGGTCGATGCGGTCCGCAGCCACGCCTCCAAGAGGACTGAGCAGGAATGGAATGGCCCGCGCGCCGTTTATCAGGCCCAGCATCAGCGGGTCCTCGGTCAGCTTCCAGACCAGCCAGCTCAGGGCGACCTGTTCCATCCATTGGCCGGAGCTGGAGAAGACCATGCTCCCCCACAGGAAGCGGAAGTCCCTGTACCTGAAGGAGGAGAAGGTGGAGATCCTTAGCATGTGGGCCTTTTAGTCACTATCGGACGGGGTTGAATATGATATGGTGTCCAAATCATGATATTCTCATTCATTGATGAAAGTGGTCATCCACATCCTAAAGACCCTTGCACTAGGCCTGTGCTGGCGGCGGTCTGCATTGATGCGCGGCACCTTCGAGATCTGAACAGCCAACTGTTCCAATTGAAGCGGAATCTTCTAGGCAAGGGGCAGTTTGAATTCGAGGCTAAGGCAAATCTGATACTTAACCGCGCCACATTCAGAAACCGCCCGGAAAAGCGCGAATTTGCCGAAGCATTCTTCGAGATGTGCCGCAACTTTCCAATGACTATCTTCGCCGTAGTGATGGAACGCCCTTCGAGACCTCCGCCGACGGCACGCAATTTACTGCCAATTCCATTCAGATACATACTCTATCGAATAAATCGCCTAGCAGAAACCGCGCAACCGAGCGACTTGTCCGCCGTCATGTTCGATGGCGATGGCACGCAGTACAACAGGTTGTCCGAACGTTTCAGTAACTGGCTCTTCAGATCGATCGGCGGGCAATCTCTGCGCAACCTAGCGGAAAGCCCGTTTTTCGTCAATTCCGAGTTCACGCCCGGCATCCAGGTAGCGGATATGGCAGCCGGGGCAATCCGAATCTACCAAGAGGCAAATCTCCACCTGAATGTCCCGATGGGTGATCCGTTCCTGTCAGCCATCAGCAGGTATTACAGAATACTGGAGCACAAGACCGTCAATCTCCCCTCACCGACAGCAAATGCCGAGACGTGGTACGGCATTTACTTCATGTCTGAAAGAATGCATCACGTTCTAGACGCGGGGGAAGAGGAAACAACCGAGTCCGAGGACTGAAGACCAGAGGGCCAGTTGTGATTCCTCCAGGGAGTCACGTCTGGCCCTTCACTTAGAGCATATCCAACGACGCTCACTCTGTCAAGCATGAACGCGCTGCCCGGCTAGCCCAGGCCGTCCGCCGCGGCCGCGAAGGACTCGGGACCGCCGCGGCCGCCGACCACGCGGCCTGCGCGTATCTCCAGCGACAGGTCGCGGCAGGGGTTGGGGTGCCCCGGCGTCTGCCCAATCGGCCAGACGCGGGCGCTGAGATGCTCGGGCGCAAGCTCCAGCAGGCCCACGCCGCCCAGCCGCAGCTCCTTGTGGCGTGGGAAGGTGATGCTGCCGGTGTTGATCAGCACCACGCCTTCGCGGTACTCCAGCACCTCCATGTGCGTGTGGCCGGCGATCATCACGTCCACTGGCGCGGGGAAGTGGCGCTGCAACTCGCTCATGGGGCGGAACTGCCGGTCGAGGCTGTGCACCATGCCGATGCGCCAGCCGTGGACCTCGAGGGTCTGAACGTCCTGGATGCGCGGGTCGGGAATCGGGTCGTTGTTGCCGGTTGCGCAGAGCACGGGGGCGAACTGCTCCAGCCAGTCCAGCACGATGGGGGACGTGAGGTCGCCGGCGTGCAGAATCAGGTCGACGGTGGAGAAGAACTGGGCGGGTTCCGGCCCAAGCTCGTCGAGGGTGCGGATTCGCCCGGGCAGGTGGGTGTCGGCGAGAAGTCCGATGCGCATATGGTGCATGGTAGGCGAAAGGGCGTGGGGCGTCAATGCGGAGGAATGACCGCGTTGACTAGTCTCAAGACGTGTGCTACGTTTTCGGCGCACCTGGGAATCCCCAACTGAGATCGAAAGGAGCAGCTTATGGCCGGAAGCAGAGACGCAGCCATCGTCGGCATTCACGAATACCCCCTCAGAGTTACCGGCGGGGGGGTCAGCGCGCTCCAGATAAAGGCGTCCTCCGCCGCGAAGGCGCTGGAGGACGCGGGCCTGTCGTGGCAGGACGTGGACGCCATCTACGACAACGGCAGCCACCAGGGAATCGGCGGACTCGGAATCTCCGAGTACCTGGGACTCAAGCCCAACGTCATCGACAACACCGCGGTTGGCGGCTCGTCCTACGAGTTCCAGGCCAACCACGCGCGGGAGATGATCGCCGCCGGCAAGTGCAAGGTGGCGCTGCTCACCTACGGCTCCACCGCCCACGCCGACCGCCGCGCCATAGGCACAGCGGGCGCGACGGGGCAGGGGCCGGCCAATCCGCTCAACAACATGGAGGACCCGTGGGGGCTGACGCTGATCAGCAACTACGCCATGGTCAAGCAGCGGCACATGTACCAGTACGGCACCACCGACGAGCAGTTCGCGGCTATCTCCGTCACCACGCGCAAGCACGCGATGCGCAACCCCGAGGCGGTGAAGGCCATGACCGACCTGGAGTTCGTAGGCGTGCGCGAGATAACGGTGCAGGACGTGATCGAGTCGCGGATGATAGCCCACCCGCTTCACCTGCTGGAGTGCTGCATGGTGTCCGACGGCGGTGGCGCGGTCGTCATCGCGTCGCCGGACGTGGTGCGCGACACGCGCAAGAAGCCGGTGTGGATCATAGGCACGGGCGAGGCGACCAAGTACACCGAGAACGGCGGCGACATCACCGTCAGCGCGGGCGCGCAGGCGGCGCCGGTGGCGTTCGGCGAGGCGGGCGTCACGCCGTCCGAGATCGACGTGCTGATGGCGTACGACTCGTTCTCGATAACCGTGATGTGCATGATCGAGGACCTGGGCTTCTGCACCAAGGGAGAGGGCGGCGCTTACGTGGAGGACCTGCACCTGGCCTTCGACGCGCCGGGCAAGCCCGCCATGAACACGGACGGCGGAGGGCTGTCCTCGAACCACCCGGGCGAGCGGGGCATCTTCCTGCTGCTGGAGGCCACGCGGCAGCTACGCGGCGAGTCGACGTCGCAGGTCGACGATCCCAAGCTGGCGGTGGCGGTCGGAAACGGCGGGCAGCTCGGCTCGCGGCACGCGACGGGCGTGACGATCCTGGCGGCGGACTGAGGAGCTAGCGCTTTCACCCCCATCCTGACCCATTCGACAAGCTCAGGGCAGGCTCTTTCCCCTGCGAGGGGGAAGGGATTTTCACAGTACGAGGAGCGACGATAATGACCAGCACACCGTTGAGGCCGCAGCCCCGCTTTCCCGAGCCGGATACCGAGCCGTTCTGGGAGGCGACCAAGCGCCACGAGCTGACCTACCAGTTCTGCAACGACTGCCCGACCGTGATCTTCTTCCCGCGCCGGCACTGCACCGAGTGCGGTTCGGACAACAACACCTGGAAGGTGTCCAAGGGCGAGGGCACGGTCTACACCTACAGCGTGGTGATGCAGAGCCGCCATCCGGCGTTCAAGGACCTCGGCGCCTACGCGGTTGCCTACGTCGACCTGGACGAGGGCTTCCGCATCATGACCAACATCGTGGGCGTGGACGACCCGGTGAACGACGTGCAGTGCGGAATGCGCGTGAAACTGCGCTGGGAGGACCAGGGCGAGGGCGAGATTTCGCTGCCCATGTTCGAGCCGGCGTAGCGGCGGGAGACACTGAAGATGGCGACATTCACTTCGGCGGACATCGACCGGGTGCGCGCGACGGCGATCGCGGTGGTGGACGAGTATCACGTGCCGGGCATGTCGATAGGCGTCGTATGCGGCGACGAGCTGGTCTACTCTCAAGGCTTCGGCTACGCGGACATTGAGTCCGGCAGGCGACAGGCTCCGGAGCTGCGGCAGCGCATCGGCTCCATCACGAAGACGATGGTGGGGCTGTGCGCCATGGCGCTGGTGGACGAGGGCAAGCTGAGCCTGGACGAGCGGGTGGTGGACCGTCTGCCGGACATCCGCTTCAACGGGCCTGGCGAGACGCTGCGGGTGCGGCACCTGATGACGCACACCAACGGCATAGGCGAAGCGCCGACGATGGGAGACTACCGCGACGCCCTGGGCAAGCTGTGGTCCAACAGCCCCACGCCGACGCCGGTGAACCGGATGTACCCGGACGGCATCGACATCGAGGTGCCGGTGGGCACCAAGTGGGCCTACGCGAACCACGCCTTCTGCCTGCTGGGCGAGATCGTCGCCAGGACGGAGGGCCGGCGCATCGAGGAGGTGCTGGAGCAGCGCGTGTTCGGGCCGCTGGGAATGGCGAACTCCGACTGCTGGGACCAGCAGCGGCCTGACCTGACGACGGGCTACCACCACGCGCCCGACCACGACGACCTCGACGCGCTTTCGATCCTGGGGATCGACCCGCCGGACTCGCCGAGCGTCGACGGCCACAACATACCCGGCGAGTACATCTACGTGGCGACGCGGGCGGCGGGCGCGGTGCAGTCGACGATTCCGGACATGGCGAGGTACGCCTCGGCGCTGCTGGCGAAGAGCAAGGGTATCGTAAGCCCTGAGACGTTCGACGAGATGACGTCTCCCCAGTACTGCCCGGACGAGCGGCTGCTCAGCCTGGGCCTGACCCTCATGCGCGTGGAGCGGTTCGGGCGGCGCAGCTTCGGTCACGGCGGGGGCATCTCCGGCGGCTGGAACACGCACATTGACGTGTTCCCGTCCGAGAACTTGGCCGTGCTGACACACCTGAACATCAGCTTCGGCGGCTCGGACGCCATCTTCTCGAAGGTCATCCAGTCGGTGCTGAACGAGCCGGACCCCGACGCCACCGGCAGCCCCATATCGGCCGACGCGGCATCAGCGGCGGTTGGCGTGTACGAGCCGCCCGCCGGCTTTCTCACCAGCTACCGCATCATACGGGGCGTGGGGCGCATCCAGATTACGGAGAGGGACGGCGGACTGGAGTTGCGTTCCAGGCGCGGCGCGTGGCGCGAGGGGGTACGGCTCTACCAGCCGGACGCGAACGACCCGGGCTTCTTCCGGTTGGACACCGGAGCGCCGGAGCCGCCCGGACTCGCGCTGCAGCTCGGGGATGGCGGCGGCAAGGCGACCGGCATACTGCTGCCGCGCATGAACCTGGTGCGCAACGACGGGCTGACGCCATGGGCCTAGCGCTCCAGGAACGCGACGCCGAGTAGCCCGGGGCCGATGTGCGCGCCCATCACGGGGGTGAACTCGGCCACGAAGATGCAGTCGCACTCGAACACGGCTTCCACCTCGGCGCGTAGCTCCAGCGCCGCCTGCTCGGAGTCGGCGTGCATCACGCAGGCGCTTATGGGCCGGTCGCCCGCGCGTTCCCGCATCAGCGCAACCAGCCGCCGGACCGCGCGCTTCATCGTTCTCGGGCGCGCCACCGTGGCCACGGCCCCGCGGTAAAGCTCGAATATGGGCTTTACGCCCAGCAAGGCGGAGCCCGCGTGCGCGATCCCAGGGACGCGGCCGCTTTTCCAGAGGTAGTAGAGCGTGTCGGGAAAGGCGAGCAGACGCACTCGCGGGATGGCCCGCCGCGCGGCCTCTGCCGCCTCCTCCAGGCTCGCGCCCGCCTCCACCGACCGCAGCGCCTCCAGCGCCACCAGCCCCTGGCCGCCCGCCGCGCTCTCCGAGTCCAGCACGCGCACCTCGACGCCGGGCAGGGCGTCGGCCGCCAGGCGGGCTGCCACTTTCGCGGATTCGTGTGACGCGCTGACCCTCGATGCCACCGGCAGGCACAGGATCGAGGCCGAGTCCCGCGCCGCGCGGCGGTAGGCGTCGAGAAACGTGGAGGGCGAGGGAGCGGACGTGGTCGGCGGCGCGGAGGCTGCCCTGAGCATCCTGTAGAACTCGGACGGAGAAACGTCCTCACCGTCCAGGTAGGTGCGGCCGGCGAGCGTGAGGCTCATCGGCGCGACGTGGAGCGATGGGCTTGCGAGCGCCTCCGCGGGCAGCGTGGCCGCGCTGTCGACGACCAGCGCCACGCGGCCGCTACCCGGCGGCTCAGTCGTCATCGGCAGCCACGCCGGCCCGGGGACGCTGGACCTGGGGACGCCTGAAGCGATAGGGCAGCAGCCGCCATATGGCCTCGAAGACGATGAACGCGCTCATCTTGGAGCGGCCTTTGGTGCGGTCTACGAACAGGATAGGCTGCTCCACGACGCGAAGGCCCTTTCGCTGGCACGAGTGGGCGACCTCGGCCTGGAAGCCGAACCCTGCGCAGCGGAACTCGCTCATGTCCAGCCGGGAGAGCGCGGAGGCTCGAAACGCCTTGAAACCGGAAGTCGCATCCCGCACCGAAATGCCGCCCACCAGCCTTATGCCGAGGTTGCCCAGCGAGCTGAGGAGTCGGCGGGACAGGCCCCAGGACTCGTCCACGCCGCCGCCCCTGGCATAGCGGGAGCCGACCACCACGTCGGCGTCGCCGAGGGCGTCCAGCATCGTGGGAATGTACTCGGGGGAGTGGGAGAGATCGGCGTCCATCTGCACCACGCGGCAGGCGCCGAGTGACAGGGCGAGGCCGAACCCGTCGACGTAAGCCGTACCGAGGCCCTGCTTGCTGCCGCGCTGCACCACCTCGACGCTGCCGTCGAACCCGGTTTCCAGGCTCGACGCGAGCTCCGCCGTGCCGTCGGGCGAGCCGTCGTCCACGATGATGAGCCGCAGTCCCGGGATGCCGAGCGAGGACAGCCGCGCGAACAGCTCGGGCAGATTTTCGGCCTCGTTGTAGGTGGGCACCACGACCGCCACAGGCCCGCTGGCGGCCTCTCCGTGGTGCTGCGGTGGTTGCGCCAAGCTGCTACCTCGCCTGGGGGACTAGACCTTTCCGGGCGGCCCAAAAGCCGCCGCCAATCCTAAATTGCGGGCCGCCGCCAAGTCAAACCGCCGCACTTCACTTTCATTGGCGCAAGCCTTCGCGTTATACTTTCTGCGAACTGACAGGAGCTTAGCTTGACCAGACGACCAATCGAACGGCTACCGGGAATGCGCGACGTGACCGCCGAGCAGCGCGACCGCATGAGCGGGTTGGCATCGGCCACCGAAGCCTACTTCGAGGAGCAGGGCTACCACCCCATTCACACGCCGTTGCTGGAGCAGACGGAGCTGTTCGTCCGAAAGTCGGGGGGAGACCTGGTCAACAGCCTATACACCTTCCAGGACCCCGGCGGCAACACCGTGAGCCTGCGCCCGGAGTTTACGTCCTCGGTCATTCGCCACTACGTGGAGGTGGCGGACAGCCTACGGACGCCGGTGCGGTGGCAGTACCGCGGTCCGGTGTTTCGCTACGAGACGGACGGCGGCGAGGGCTCGTTAAGCGAGTTTACCCAGCTTGGCGCGGAGCTGGTCGGGGCCAACGGGGTGGATGCTGACTCCGAGATTATCCACCTGGCCTGGAGCGGACTGGCCCGCGCGGGACTGGCGCGGTGCACGCTCCGCGTCGGCCACCTCGGCGCCGTCAACGCGCTTCTGGCGGAGCACGACCTGTCCGAGGCCGCCAAGCTGTTCATCGTGGGGAACCTGCGGACGCTCAAGGAGGGTGAGACCGACATCGAAGAGCTGAAGCTCCGCGCCGAGGACGCCGGACTGCTGAGGGAACAGGCAGAAGACGGCATCGGCGAAGCGGGCTCGATGGATCTGCGAGCGGCGCAAGAATTGGTCCATCGCGTGGTCGCGGAGCCGGGAGCCTCCCCCATGGGGCAGCGCACCCCGGAGCAGATAGCGTCGCGGCTGCTTCGCAAGATGCGCCGCGCCCACGATCCGGCGGTCTTCGAGGCGGCGCTGGAGATGGTGGACGAACTGGCGCGCGTCGAAGGTCCGCCCGGCCTCGCGCTTTCGTCGCTCAGGGAGGCCGCGGGCGGCGCGGCGGTGCGGTGCGGTGCTTACGACGACCTGTCGCGGCTCCTGGACGCGCTCGGCGAGCGCGGCGTGCCGGAGGACGCGGTGTCTCTGGACGTCGGGCTGGCCAGGGGGATCGCCTACTACACCGGCGCCATCTTCGAGATGTACGCCGGCCCGGAGGGTGGCCCGTCACTTGGCGGTGGGGGCCGCTACGACGGGCTGGTGAGGGCGCTGGGCGGCGGCGATGTGCCGGCCATGGGGTTCGCGTACAATCTGGAGAGCGTGCTGGAGGCGCTGGTGAGCGCGGGCGAAGCGGCGGTGGCCCAGTGAACCACCGGACGCAAGTGCTGAGGCTGGCGATTCCGAGCGACGGCGCGCTGCACGAATCGACGCTGATGTTCCTTCGCTCCTGCGGGCTGGGCGTGCAGCGCCCCAACTCCCGCAGGTACACCGCGGTGATCCCGGCCCTGGACGGCGTTACGGTGCTGTTCCAGCGCGGCTCCGACATCACCTCCAAGGTGGAAGAGGGCAGCGCCGACATGGGGATTGTTGGACACGACCGCTACCTGGACTCGCGGCGCGAGGGCGGCGACGCCATAATGGTCATCGACACCCTCGGCTACGGCCACTCCAGGCTGGTGCTGGGGGTGCCCGACTCTTGGGTGGATGTGTCGTCGTTGGCCGACCTCGCGGAGCTTTCGGTCGAGATGCGCGAGGAGGGCAGGGACATACGCATAGCCACCAAGTACCCGCGTTTGGTGGAGCGGTTCCTGCTCGGCAACGGTGTCAACTACTTCACGCTGGTGCAGTCCAGCGGCACGCTGGAGGCGGCGCCGGCGATGGGCTTCGCGGACGTCATCGCCGACATCACCGAGAGCGGCGTGACGATGCGGGAGAACCACCTGAAGAACGTGCACGGCGGCACGATAATGACCTCCAGCGCGTGCCTGATCGGCAACAAGGCGCTGCTGGCGGCTGACCCGGACAAGCTGAGGCTCGCCAAGTCCATGGCGGAGCTCATGGAAGGACGGCTGCAGTCGCAGGAGTTTTACAGCGTGACCGCCAACATGCAGGGCGAGGATCCCGAAGAGATAGCCGGGTACGTATTCAAGCACGCCGAGATCGCGGGGCTGCGCGGTCCGACAATCGCGAAGGTGTACACGCCTGACGGCGAGGACTGGTACGCGGTCACGGTCGTCGTGCAAAAGGACAAGCTGCTCGACGCCGTCGCGCACCTGCGGAGGGTGGGCGGCAGCGTCACGGTATCCCAGCCGAGCTACGTTTTCGGCTCGGCGTGCGAGGCACACGCCCGCCTCGGCTGAACCGGCGCACAGGAGTCTCGATTGCCCAATTTACGCGCACACATCGACCTAGCGCACCGCGCCGCGGAGCGGCTGGCGCATCCGACGCTCGACGCCAACATGGGCTTCTTCCTGTTCGGCTCCACCTCCCCCGACATCCGCGTGATCACGCGCCGAGACAGGTCTATCTATCACTTCGCGCAGTTGGACTTCGACGAACTGGGCGCCGGCATGGAGGGCCTGTTCGCTGAGCATCCCGCGCTCAAACACGCCAATGGGCACAACGAGCAGACGCAGGCGTTCGTGTGCGGCTACCTGACGCACCTCATCGTGGACGAGTCCTGGATAGTGGACATGTACCGCCCGTACTTCGGCAACCGGAAGGTGTTCGAGGACGGCGCGATGGGGAACGTGTACGACCGCGCGCTGCAGTTGGAGCTGGACCGTCAGAGCACGCGGCCGTCGGACGCCGAGGCTATGCTCCGCCGGATGCCTGTTGCCGACATAGACGTGGGTTTCCTGCCCACGGAGACGCTCAACGACTGGCGCGACTGGGTCGTGTCCAGCCTGTCGCGCGGATTCACCTGGGAGCGGCTGCGCTTCATGGCGAGCCGAATCTCGCGGGGCGACGAGTCCCACCCAGCACACGCGCTGGCCGATCAGTTCGTGCGGGGCGTTTCCAACGGGCTGGCGAGCCTGTACGGCTATGTTCCGCAGAGAAACCTGGACGAGTACAGAGACCGCTCGGTAGACGCTCTCGTGAAGGCCATCGAAGAGTACCTACCATGAGGGTGGCGCGGGGGCTGCCGGACGCTCTCGCGCTCCTGTGCGAGGGCAGGGGGCTGAATCTTGACGACTCCGATCCGCGCCTGGCCGCAGGCATCGAGAGGACGTTCGGCGAGCCGCTGACTCCCGCGCAGGTGGTGGAGCGCATCATCGCGCAGGTGCGCGAGCGCGGCGACGACGCGCTGCGCGATCTCGCGCTCAGGCTGGACGGCGCGCGGCTGGAAGAGTTGCGCGTGCCGCCCCAGGACATCGCGAAGGCACGTGACGTTGCGCCGCCCGACGTGGTGGACGCGCTGGCGAGTGCGGCGGCCCGCGTCGCGGGGTTCCACAAGCAGAGCCTCAGGCAGAGCTGGTTCGACTTCGACCGTGGCTACGGCGAGTTGATGAATCCCGTAGAGCGCGTGGGAGTCTACGTGCCCGGCGGGACCGCGCTGTACCCGTCCACGCTGCTGATGGGGGTGATTCCCGCGCGCGTCGCCGGTGTCAGTGAGGTCATCGTGTGCACTCCCACGCGCGGCGATGACCACCCGCACCCGGCGCTGCTCGCGGCGGCCCACCTCGCCGGCGTGGACGGCGTGTACCGCATAGGCGGCGCGCAGGCGGTGGCGGCCATGGCGTACGGCACGGAGTCGGTGCCGCGCGTCGACCTGATATGCGGCCCGGGCAACCTGTTCGTCACGCTCGCCAAGAAGCAGGTCTATGGCGACGTGGGCATAGACGGGCTGTATGGGCCAACGGAGACGATGGTGATAGCCGACGAATCCGCCAACCCCACGCTGTGCGCCGTGGACCTGCTGGCGCAGGCCGAGCACGACGAGCTGGCCAAGCCGGTGCTGGCCACCACGTCGGAACGGCTCGCCGCCGCGGTGCAGGCCGAGGTGGAGTCGCGCCTGGTCCGGCTGGACCGCTCCGCAATCGCGGCGGCGTCCGTGAACGAGCAGGGGTGCGTGGCGATTCTGGATACGGTCAAGGACGCGCTTGTGCTTGCCAACGCGTTCGCGCCCGAGCACGTGTGTCTGATGGTCGAGGACGCGTGGACGCACGTGGGGCGCATCAGGCACGCGGGGGCGGTGTTCGTGGGCGAGATGTCGCACGAGGTGCTGGGCGACTACGTGGCGGGGCCGAGTCACATCATGCCGACCGCGGGAACAGCGCGCTTCAATTCGGGCGTGGGAGTCCACACTTTCGTGAAGACAAGCCCTATACTTGCACTTGACGACGCGACCGCGGCGCGCATATCCGGCGCAGCATCCACCATCGCCCGCGTGGAGGGCCTGACAGCCCACGCAGAGGCGGCGGAGGTGCGGGAGGAGTTGGCCTAGCGCCGGCTCAGCCGGAACGGGCAGGGAATAGAGTTAGACCAGGAACGAGGGGAAGAGCGATGACGGTGGACCTGACAAAACTGATGCGGCCACACCTGGCCGGAGACGTCCAGACCTACGACTCGATGGACCCGCCGGAAGTGCTCGCGCAGCAGTACGGCGTCGCGCCCGAGGACGTGATCAAGCTGAACGGCAACGAGAACCCCTACGGCTACTCGCCGAAGGTAAGAGACGCCGTCGCCAATGCGCCGCTGCAACACTACCCGGACCCGCTGCAGCGCAGGATGCGCGACGCGCTGTCGGACTACACCGGCCTCGGTCCGGAACACATCATACTGGGCGCGGGCAGCGACGAGCTTATCCACCTGGTGTTCCAGATGTTCGTGTCGCCGGGGGACAAGATCCTGGATTTCGACCCCACGTTCGGCATGTACAACTTCTGCGCCAGGGTTGCCGGGGCGACCATCGAGATGGTGTCGAGAGACGAGCTTTTCGAGATCGACCTGGACGCCGCGCGCTCCGCGATAGACGACCGCACGAAGATCATCTTCGTCGCCACGCCCAACAACCCGACGGGCAACCTGGCCTCGGACGAGCAGATAGCCGGCCTGCTGGACACCGGGCGCGTGGTGGTGGTGGACGAGGCCTACTTCGAGTTCTGCGGCCAGACCTCGGCGTCGATGATCGCGGAGCACGAGAACCTCGTCATCCTGAGGACGATGAGCAAGTGGGCGGGACTCGCCGGCCTGCGAATCGGCTACGGCATGATGAGCGAGGACCTCGTGAGGCGTATCTTCGACGTCAAGCCGCCCTACAACATCAACGTCGCCGCCGAGGCCGCGCTGCTGGCTTCGCTGGAGGACGCTCCCACGCTGCTGGACAACGTCCAGCTCATAGTGGACGAGCGCGAGCGCATGACGCGGCTGCTGAACGAGCTTCCGGGCGTCACCTGCTGGCCGTCGTCCGGCAACTACGTGCTCTGCCAGTTCGCGCCGGGCAGGGCGCCGGAAATGTACCAGGGGCTGGCGCGAAAGGGCATCTTCGTGCGCTTCTTCAACACCGACCGGCTGCGCGACTGCTTCCGGGCCGCCATCGGCACGCCCGAGCAGACCGACGCCCTCGTGGACGCGCTGCGCGAGCTGGTCTAGCCGCTGAGATGACACACCGCACCAGCAGCCTGAGCCGCCACACCAACGAGACCCAGATCGAGGTCGCGCTGGACCTGGACGGGCAGGGGACCTACGAGCTCGACACGCCGAACGGGATGCTGAACCACCTGCTGGCGCAGCTTGCGCGTCACGGCCTGTTCGACTTGCGCGTCAAGGCGAACGGCGACGTGGACGTTGGCTGGCACCACCTGGTGGAGGACTTGGGCATACTGCTGGGTAGGGCGTTCCGCGAGGCCGTGGGCGAGGGACGGGGCATCACCCGCATGGGGCACGCCTACGTGCCGCTGGACGAGGCGCTGGCGCTGGTCGTCGTCGACTTCGGCGGGCGGGGCTACTCGGTAATCGACGCGGAGATGGACGACAGCGACATGGGCGGACTTCCAGCGGACCTGGTGCGCCACTTCCTGGAGTCGCTGGCGCGCGAGGGCGGCTTCAACCTGCACGTCCGCGTGCTGGCGGGGGTCAACAACCACCACAAGGCGGAGGCCATCTTCAAGGCGCTGGCGCGCGCCGCGAGGGCCGCGCTCACGCCCGACCCCAGGCAGGAAGGGGAGGTGCCGAGCACCAAGGGCACTATTTCTTAGCTCACGCGCTCCAGGTCGAAGGTGTAGTCCTCGATTACCGGGTTGGCGAGCAGCCGGTCGCACATATCCTCTACGGATTGCCTGACCTGTGCCTCGTCCCCGGCCTGGACGCGCACCTCGATGTACTTGCCCACGCGGACAGATTCCACGCCCTCGAAACCGAGCTGGCGCAGGCCGCCCTCCACGGTCTGGCCCTGTGGGTCGCTGACGTCCGACCTGAGCAAAACCCGAATCCTGGCTAGGTACATTAGCCTTACCGGGCCTGGTTCTCCGGCGCGGTGGGGGAGCTCTCGTGGGTCTCGATGAACTCGACGACCCTGCCTTCGTCGAACTCCTCGAAGGCGTCGAGGAAGGTCCACGCGGTGAGCGCGATGCGCGTCGGCATGTCAGGGTAAGGCGAAAGCACCACCTTGAGGTTCTCCGCGAGCGCCCGGTTGGCGATGCGGGACAAGTCTCTCACGAGGTCGTCGCAGCCGTCGGGGCAGTTGTAGTGGATACCGATTCCGCCGTGTTCGAGGTTGTGGAGCAGGTACTCGTCCGCCACGAAATCTTCGTAAATGGCCCAATCGACAGGCGCGAGGGGCAGGTTGTAGTGCCAGCCCGACGTCGCGGGCACCGAGTTGTAGGCCGCGTGCTCCTGCCCGGGCACCACGTGGTTGCGACCCTGGTCCGCTATCTTCTGCCCGGGGCCGTCGGGCACGTTGCTGCCGAACAGGTCGGCAAATCCGCCGAACGGCACGCTGGGCAGGATGAGCGACAGGATGAAAAGCCCGGCGATAAGCCCAACCGCGGTGAACGCGGCGATGCGCTTGAGACGGCTCCGGGAACGCTGCCTGGCGCGCCGCGCCGCCCGCGTCTGTGTCGGCGTGGGCCTGTTTCGAGAGCGTCGTTGACTGGACGCCATTTAACTACGTCACCCCCATCCTAACCTTACCCCATCAAGGGGAAGGGACTATTAGCGCTCCCCCATCGACGGGGAAGGGCTTCGTGTGTGTCCTAGGCCGGGTCGAGCCCCGTGAGCTTGCGGTGAGCCTCCATGTAGCGCTCGGTCGTGCGTCGCACCACGTCCTCGGGCAGGTCGGGCGCGGGCGGCTCGTGGTCCCAGCCCTGGTCGTCCAGCCAGTCGCGGACGAACTGCTTGTCGTAGTTTGGCTGGGACTTGCCGGGCGCGTAGCCGTCGGCGTCCCAGAAGCGGCTGGAGTCGGGCGTCAGCAGCTCGTCGATGAGCGTAAGCTCGCCGTCCACCAGGCCAAACTCCAGCTTGGTGTCGGCCAGCACGATGCCCCGCTCCAGCGCGTAGTCGCGCGCGTGGCTGTAGACCGCGATGGTGGTTTCTTCCAGCCGCGCCGTGAGCTCCACGCCCACCATGTCCCGCATCTGGTCCATGGTGATGTTCTCGTCGTGGCCCACCTCGGCCTTGGTCGTGGGCGTAAACAGCGGCTCTGGGAAGCGGTCGCCCTCCTGCAGGCCAGCCGGCATCTCCATGCCGGACACCGTCCCCTCGCGGCGGTACTCCGCCCAGGCGGAGCCGGTGATGTAGCCGCGCACCACGCACTCGACGTCTATGCGCTCGGCGCGCTTCACCACCATCGCGCGCCTGGCCACCTCGTCCGGCAGGGAAAGCTCGTCGTGTCCCCCCGCGAGGTGAATCAGGTGGTTGGGCACGATGTGTCCGGTCCTCTCGAACCAGAAGGCGGACATGCTGTTGAGCACCACGCCCTTTTCGGGTATGGCGGTCGGCAGCACCACGTCGAACGCCGAAATGCGGTCGGTGGCCACTATGAGCAGCCGGCCCTCGCCCAGGCCGTAGGTGTCTCGCACCTTGCCCCGGTACAGCATGTCTGGAAGGTTTGTCTCTCTAATCGCGGTCATAGTCCCACCCTCTCGAAGATTGCGTCTACGTGACGCACGTAATAGCCGTAATCGAAAATGTCATCCAGATCGGCGCCGCCAATCCGGGACTTCACCTCGGGGTCGCGCCTAACCAGTTCACGAAAATCGCTGTCCTCGTCCCATGTGCGCATCGAGTTGGCCTGCACCACCTTGTAGGCGTCCTCGCGGCTCATGCCCCGTTCCACCAGCGACAGCAGCACGCGCTGGGAGAAGAGCAGGCCGCGCGTAAGCTCCATGTTGGCGGCCATGCGGTCGGGGTAGACGCGCATCCCGCGCACAACGCCCGCCAGCAGGTCGAGCGTGTAGTCCAGCGCCATGCAGGAGTCGGGCAGGATGATGCGCTCGGCGGATGAGTGGCTTATGTCGCGCTCGCCCCACAGCGCCACGTTCTCCAGCGCCGTCACCGCGTGGCCGCGCACCAGCCGGGCCAGGCCGCACACGCGCTCGGTCAGCTCCGGGTTGCGCTTGTGCGGCATGGACGACGAGCCCGTCTGCCCCTCGCGGAACGGCTCCTCGACCTCACGCACCTCGGTGCGCTGGAGGCCGCGTATCTCCGTCGAGATCTTCTCCAGGGAGGCGGCGACCAGCGCCAGCGTCGTGACGAACTGCGCGTGGCGGTCGCGCTGGATTATCTGGTTCGACACCGGCGCGGACGCGATGCCGAGCGCCTTGCAGACGCGCGCCTCGATGGACGGCGGAGCGGTGGCGTGCGTGCCGACGGGGCCGGAAATCTTGCCGACGGCGATGGACTCCCGAGCCTGCGCGAGACGGTCACGGTTGCGGCGCATCTCGTCCCACCACAGGGCCAGCTTCAGCCCGAAAGTGACCGGCTCGGCGTGGACCCCGTGGGTGCGGCCCATCATCAGCGTGTGCTTGTGCTCCTGTGCTCGCTGCTCCAGGGCGGTCAGCAGGGCGTCGATCTCCGCGTCCAGCAGGTCGGCGGCGTCCATGAGTTGCAGGTTGGTCGCGGTGTCCCAGACGTCGCTGGAGGTGAGGCCCAGGTGGATCCAGCGGCCCTCCGGCCCCAACTGTTCGGTGATCGACGACAGGAACGCGGTAACGTCGTGGCGCGTCCGAGCCAGAATCTCGTTGAGCCGGGTCATGTCGTGCCGGGCGCCGCGCAGCTTGGCCATGTCCTCGGCGGGAATGACGCCCTCCGCCGTCCACGCCTCGCATACCGCCAGCTCGACCTCGAGCCACTTGTCGTACTTGTTCTCTTCAGACCAGACCTGCTTCATCTTCGGCCTGGCGTATCGGTCGATCATCTGCTCTCCGCCGATTGGGATGGACGCGAGGGCGCTATCATCGTCGCTGCGCCTCGCGGTAGTCGTCGTATGCCTTGCGGATGGCCTCGTGCTTGATGCCGAGAATCTGCGTCGCGAGGAACGCCGCGTTGCGCGCGCCCCAGCTTCCGACCGCAACGGCGGCGACCGGGACGCCGGGCGGCATCTGCGCGATGGCGTACAGGGCGTCCACGCCCTTCAGTTCGCTCGACGCTATGGGCACGCCGATGATGGGCAGCGTGGTCCAGGACGCCAGCACGCCTGGCAGTCCGGCGGAGCCGCCCGCGCCCGCGATGATGACCTCCACGCCGCGCTCCCTCGCCGACAGTCCGTAGCTGCGGACTTTGTCGGGCGTGCGGTGCGCCGACATCACCTCGACCTCGTGGCTCACGCCCATCTGATCGAGGACGGCGGTAGTTTCGCGCATGATTGGCTCGTCCGACGCGCTGCCCATCAACACTCCCACCAGTGGCATTGGCTGTACCCCCTTCTGTCATACCTTTTCAGCTTCAGCGTTCGTGTGCCGCATACCCGTCATTCCCGCGAAAGCGGGAATCCAGTGGTACGAGTCAGCACCGGAATGGCATAAATCGCTATTTACGTTTTGGTTAGCTATCTTAGCAGCGGCCCCCGTGCCGCTATATCGCGGCGGAACTGCGCCCCTTCGAAGCTCACGCGGTCCGCGGACTCGTAAGCACGCTCCCGCGCCTCGGTCAGGTCCTCGCCCAGCGCGCACACGGTGAGCACG
>DAOUJZ010000023.1:0-47285 GCA_034421955.1 Dehalococcoidia bacterium
GCCTGGACCGTCTACTTCTCCACCCAGCCCATCGCTACCATAGACCTCGACAACTGAAATGTGTTACCTATGTCTCCGAACAACTGTTACCCATCTCTCCGGTCTATACACCCATCAAGGGAGAGGGGATACACGTCGCTAGACGGGCCAGTCTTCCATGCGGTAGGCGGCGTCCCAGAACATGTACTCGTACTGGCTGCCGCGGATGAAGGACGACTCCATCAGTTCTAGCTCCGGCTGTCCGCTGACTTCGGCCTCGCGGTCGATGAAAGAGCGTAGCCAGTCCGCGAGCTCGGCGAACTCGGGCGCGTTGTACATCTCTATCCAGCGGGCGAGCAGCGGCTGGCCCTCGGGGAGTCCCCTGTCGTACAGCATCTTGCCGATCTCGCTGTAGCCCCAGGAGCAGGGCAGGATCGCGGATGCGATGACGCCGGCGGACTGGGAGAAGGCGGTCTGCAGCAGGAAGCGGGTGTAGGCCAGGGTGGTGGGCGAGGTCCTGGTGGCGAGCAGCTCTTCCTCGGTGATGCCGAAGTCTCCGCAGAAGCTCACGTGTAGGGCCATCTCGGTGTTGAGGGTCTCGTGCAGCAGGCGTGCGAACCAGCCCATGTCGTCGAGGGTCCTGGCCTTGGCGGCGGCGAGGGCGATGGCGCGGCTGAAGTCGACCAGGAACAGGTAGTCCTGCCTCATGTAGTACTTGAACTGGTCGAGGGAGAGCGAGCCGTCGCCGATTCCGGTCACGAACGGGTGGCTGTGCTCCTTGTCCCAGATGGGTGCCGCGGTGCGCCTCAGTTCGTCCGAGAATCCCATGTGCGGCCTCCGTGAGGGGATGGTGGTCTGATTGCGCCCTCAGCGTAGCACGAACCGGCGGGCGGTGTGAAACCCCCGGCGGTGTTTGTTCCATTCCGTTCCATTCTGTTCCATTCGTCCCGGTATCGTAGCTGGGGGCGGGACTTGTGGGACGACTGGCGGATGCTGACGGGACGGCTTTTGGGATGAAACGGGACGGGAATGGGACGGTCGGGGACGTTCACCCTCACCCCAACCCTCTCCCATCAAGGGAGAGGGGGCTAGTCGTCGGCGGTTGATGGTTGGCGTGGTGGTGTTCATGTCGAGGGGATAGTAGCACGGATGTGCGGGACAGGCAAGGGGGGGTTGGCGAGATTTAGGATGTGTTGGGTTGTGACGGCAACAATCAGAGTGGTAGGGTAGGTTTCTCAGTTGAGGTTTTACCGTAGCTGGTGATACAAAGAAGAGTTGTGTGACAGCAAGAGAGGTTGAAACCGTGGAGACCGAAGGCACCGCTGCACAGCTTATCGCTCTGGAGAGGTTTGCCACTGTCAATCCGGACCTCAGCCAACTTGAGACGAACCTAGGGGAGTTCGACGCATTTTCCTTCCTTGGTGTGTCGCGTTACGAGGAAACGCACTCCAAGCTGCTAGCGTGGCTCCTCGATCCCGGAGAGAGCCATGACATGGGTGACTTGTTCTTGACCATGCTGTTGTCTGATACTGGCGCGGCCACTGAAAAGCAGTTCCGAACTACTGATTGGTCTTGCTCTATTGTTGAGCGCGAGTGGTACAACGTCGTAGACGAAGAAGTCGGCTTCCTAGACATTCTGGTTCGGAATGACAAGGCGCGCTTTGTTTGCGCCATAGAAAACAAGGTGTTTTCGAGCGAACACAGCAATCAGTTGAGTCGCTACAGGAAGGCCATCGAGAATGAGTTCGGCGGATTCTACAGGAGCCTCTTGTTTGTAACTCGCCTGGCTGCACTCCCGGAACAGATTGATGAACGGGACGCATGGACTCCCGTAGGATACGAGACGATACTTAGGCTGGTTGAGACTCTCATTAGCCGGGGAGCCAACCGTGCCAATGAGGATGCAATTGCGTTTCTGCGACAGTACACGACCACTCTCAGGAGAATAATCGTGCCCAATGATGAGGTAAAGCGGATGGCTACGAAAATCTACCTTGAGCACAAGGACGCCATTGATCTGATATACAGGCACAGGGAAGACTACATTGACTCTCTGACAGGGTTCTTTGTGGAAGCCGTCAAACACCAGGAGGGGTGGGAATACCTCGGTAAACGTGAAGGAAACAAACTGTTTGCCTTCATCCCGAGAAGTTGGAAGGAATTCAGTGCTTTCCACACCGGGACCACGCTGCCGAAGGACGATGCTCTGGTTTGGTTTGATTTCGACTTCAGAGTGATTGGGCAGGTTACTTTGATTCTGACCATGTCGGCAGGCGACATAGAGAGTAGCATCAGGAAGCAGATGTTCCACGGCACACGGGGAAGACATCCGGACGTCTTTGGCCATAAGGGCAGCCCGAGAGGTGAATACAGTGTTCAAACCGTGCGACTCTTCGCATCTAGCCCTGTCCTTTCTGAGCGCAACATCATCCACGAAGAAAACCCAGTCTTGAGGAGTCGAGTACTGGAGTGGGTGTCCAACTTCGCTGAAGGTGAGTTTCAGCAGATCTATCGAGTAGTCGTCGACATTTTCCGGGCGCTGGAAACTGATCCCGAGTCTATACCTGGGGACTCGCACTCAACGAACAGGACTTGATCCCCTTAGACGGTGCATGGTGCAGGGGGCTGCAATCACAAATCGAGGCTCACGCAGACGACCGAACCTGTTGGCGAGGCTTACGTGGTTCGGGTTTGTATGGGTGCATCAATCAAGATTGCTCCCTCAGCGATGGCGCGGTCCATGTCTTCCAAACTCACCGGCGGGCCGTCGTACTTGAGGCTAGCGAACAGCCGGCTCGTGGGCCGCACGGGCATTATCAGCACTCCCTCGTCCAGAATGACGTAGCGTACCCTGTCTCCTGCCTTCACCGCCAGCGAATCCCTGACGGCTTTGGGCAGCGTGGTCTGGCCCTTCACGGTTATGGTGGATTCAAACATTGAAGACGCTCCGCTTCCTTGAAGAGTGGCCGTTGGCCTTACATCGTGGCCTATGGCAATGACTTTGACAAACTCCCGGTGGTCTTCACTTTCGCCACGCCACGCGCTAATTTGCGGCGAAGGTGTGTTGACAGCGCGGGCGTCCTGCATTACAGTGGATATACCCCCCCAGTGAGAGTATCGCTGGGCCGACGTTCCCCATGGTTGACGTGGGGGACGTTTCTCTTTATGGTATGTCTACTCCCCCAGTGAGAGTATCGCTGGGCACGGTGCCCCCTGTTATGGGGGGCGTCTCGTTGTTCCCCAAGATTCCCCTAACTCCACAATGTCGGGCGCGTCAATACGAACCCGTCTTGCTTGGCGACATGTTCCGGAAACTGACTGTTCCTCACGGTTGCACGGCCTATGGTGAACGCTGCGTTCGCGATTTGCCTGAGATGGCTTGAGAAGCGGTTGGGCGGGAATGCGACGATTGCGCGCTTTTCGGGGAACCGCTCTCTGATGGCGGTGATGGGTCGCGAGAGATCGCTGTCTGCGGATACCACTATCGCGGCGTCGAACAGGTCGTCGTGCGCGTCTCGGACCATTTCGACGGCGATGTTTACGTCGGTCATCTTTTCTTCGTAGGACTGCGTCAACTCTCCGCAGTTGTGGCAGCGCCGGGTCCTAGGCAGAAAGTGGCCGTAGTGGATGCTCAGGCCGGGGATGGTTCCCAACGCTTCCAGGTAGACGTTCTGGCGGGCGACCTTGCCGGGGTCGTCGGCGTCGGGATAGACGCGGGCGGTGAAGTACCTGGCCGCGGCGAGCGTCTGACTCGGACGGAGCATGTTCTCGGCGAGCCTGTACACGTCGAGCCAGTAGTAGCGCCGCCAGCGCTTGTCTCTCAGCCCGTAGAAGAGGTTGAAGCCGTCAATGTATACGGCGACGCGCTGGCCGCTCAGGACGCGAATACTATCACCCCATCGGCAGTTTCGGCTGGACTGGCTCAGTTACTCTAGCACAATACGGCGGCGTTCCGGGGGACGCACGCCGGGCGGGGAAACCTGCTAGACTTGGCGGCAATGCTGATACTGGACAGGGAGGTGAGCATATGCCCACCATCGAGGCCGACCGGCTCGAGGATATCGCCAGCAGGCTGCTGCAGGCGGCGGGCGCGAGCGAGGAGGAGGCGGCTATCGTCAGCCGACACTCCATCGGCGCGAATCTCGCGGGCCACGACTCGCACGGGATCATCCAGATTCCCACGTACATCGACCGGGTGAATCAGGAGCACATCGTGCCGGGCGCGCCGTTCGAGGTGGTGCGGGAGACGGCCACCACGACCGTGATCGACGGTCACTGGGGGTTCGGGTACGTGGTGTCCGAGCGCGCGATGAACATGACGATCGAGAAGGCTCGGCAGAACAGCATCGCGGCGGCGACCGTGTTCCGGCAGAGCCACGTCGGGCGCGTCGCGGACTATCCGATCATGGCGGCACAGGCGGGGATGATCGGGATGATGACCGCGGACTCCGGGCGGTCGGCCAAGTCGGTCGCGCCGTTCGGGGGGCGCGAGGCGCGGCTGGGCACGAATCCCATCTGCATCGCCATGCCCAGTGACTTGGACGGCCCATTCTTCATCGACATGGCGACGAGCGCCGTGGCCGCGGGCAAGCTCGCGGTGGCGACGGCGCGCAACGCGCCCATCCCGGAGGGCTGGCTGCTGGACAAGGACGGCAACCAGACGACGGACCCGGGCGCGCTGCGTCAGGGCGGCGTGATGCTACCGCTGGGCGGGCCGGAGGGCCACAAGGGGTACGGGCTGTCGGCGATGGTGGAGATTTTCTCTGGCATCCTGACCGGGCTGGGGTTCGGCATCGATCCGACGGGGCGTCACAACGACGGCTGCTTCATGGCGGCGTTCAGCGTGGACGCGTTCCGCGACCTGGCGGAGTTCAGGCGCGAGGTCACGGAGTTTGCCGAGTACCTGACGAGCACGCCGCCCGCCGAGGGGTTCGACAGGGTGTATTACCCGGGCGAACTGGAACACCTGCGGTCGGCGCAGAAGCGGCGGGACGGGATCGAGGTGGAGGATGCGACGTGGGAGCGGCTGCGGTCGCTGGCGGCGGAATACGGGCTGAGCGGGGAGTTGGGGTTGGAGTGAACGGGGGAGGCATGTTGAAGGGCGGCGGGCGGGTTTGAAACCCGCCCCTACAGTGCCGGTGGGGGAACGGGCGTAGGAGAGAATCCGATATGGCACAGCCATTCAGGATTGACATAGCGGAGGCGGACCTGGAGGACCTGCGGCGGCGGATTGCGGCGACGCGGTGGCCGGATGAGGTGGACGGCGCGGGGTGGGACTACGGCTCCAACCTGGGCTACATGCGGGAGCTCGCGGACTACTGGCTGACGGGGTTCGACTGGCGCGAGCAGGAGCGGCGGCTGAACGAGCTTCCGCAGTTCACGGCGGACGTGGACGGCCAGCGGCTGCACTTCGTGCACGTGCGGGGGCAGGGGCCCAACCCGATGCCGCTGCTCATCACGCACGGCTGGCCGAGCACCTTCTGGGAGATGTACAAGCTGATTCCGCTGCTGACCGACCCCGCCTCGCACGGTGGCGACGCGGCGGACGCCTTTGACGTGGTGGCGCCGTCGATGCCGGGGTACGGCTTCTCGGGCAAGCCCACGGCGCCGGGGATGAGCTACCGGCGGGTGGCGGACCTGTTCGGTCGGCTGATGACGGACGAGCTGGGCTATGGGCGGTTCGGCGCGCACGGCGGCGACTGGGGCGGCGCGGTGACAGCGAGCGTGGCGCACGCCAGGCCGGACGACGTGATCGGCGGGCACGTGACGCTGGTGATAGGCGCGCCGTACCTGGGCGAGGGCGCAGCGCCGCTCACGGAGGCGGAGAAGGCGTTGCAGGCGGAGCGCGAGCAGTGGCGGCACGCGGAGGGCGGGTACGGCCACATACAGGGCACGAAGCCGCAGACGCTGGGCTACGGGCTGACGGACTCGCCGGTGGGGCTGGCGGCGTGGATCGTGGAGAAGTTCCGGACGTGGAGCGACTGCGGCGGGGACGTCGAGAGCGTGTACACTAAGGACGAACTGCTGACCAACGTCAGTATCTACTGGTTCACGGGGACGATAGGGTCGTCGGTGCGGCTGTACTACGAATCGCAGCGGGACCCTCTTCAGCTCGGCAGGGACGAGTGGATACTTCCGCCGGCGGCGGTGGCGACGTTTCCTAAGGAGATAGCGCATCCTCCGAGGGAGTGGTGCGAGCGCATCTTCGCGGACCTGCGGCGGTTCAACGACATGCCTTACGGCGGCCACTTTGCCGCAATGGAGACGCCGCGAGAGCTTGCGGAGGACATACGCGGGTTCTTCCGGGAGTTGCGGTGAGGGTTGTCTGTGGGGAGCCCCCTCACCCTAACCCTCTCCCACGCGGGGGAGAGGGGACTGCAATGAAGGCGAGCGACAAGGAGGCGAGCAATGGATACGGTGCATGAGCAATTGACCAGTAGCAAGACCATCGCGGTGGTGGGAATCTCGCTGAACCCGGAGAGGCCGAGCCACTACGTGTCGAAGTACATGCAGGAGCAGGGCTACCGGATCATCCCGGTGAACCCGCTGATCGACGAGGTGCTGGGGGAGAAGGCGTACCCGGACCTGAAGTCGGTGCCGGAGCCGATCGACATGGTGGACGTGTTCCGGCGGTCGGAGCTGGTTGGGCCGGTGGTGGAGGACGCGATCGAGGCGGGGGCACGGTACGTGTGGATGCAGGACGGGGTGGTGAACGAGGAGGCGGCGGAGAGGGCGCGCGCGGCGGGGATGAGCGTGGTGATGGACAATTGAACGCTGCGTGAGCATCGCCGCCGGTTCGGCGGCGCGGCGGGGGCGGGTTCTTCCGCTTAGAGCCTACGAGCTACAGCCGGCACGCTGCCAGGAGCGCGTCGAGGTCGTCTTTGGTGGTCATGGTCTGGCACAGGTCGAGTATGCGCTCGGGGGTGTTGGCGGGGGCGACGTCCTCGAGGAGCCAGGTCATCTTGGCGAGCAGATCGTCATCGGACATTGGCGCGTCGGGGTGGCCCTTGGGCTGGTGGACGGCCGCCTCCTCGGAGCGCCCGTCCGTCAGCTCGGCGACCAGCTTCACGCCCATGATGCCGTGTTGGGCCATCGCCTGGTCGCGCTCGGGCTCGCGCACAAGCTCGATGCGCGACGCGAGGGACTTGTACTCGGCGGTGTCCCAGGGGTCGCCCTCGTACTCGCGCGCGGTGAGTCGGCCGCGCAGCAGGGCCATGGCGACGACGAAGGGCGTGCTGTGGTCGGCGGCTTCGCGCGTGGCGGGGGCGTAGGCCTCGGGCGAGCCCTGGACGCCGCCGCAGACGCCGTTGTGGCCGTACACGGTGAGCTTGGCGACGGACTCTGAACGCACGCCGGCGCGGTGCAGCGCGAGCGCGGCCTCGACGGCGGCCTGGGTGGAGATCTGTGACGGATAGGACTTGATGACGTTGCGGGTGGTGGTCCATCGCTCGCCGAGCTGGTCGATGCGGGCGAGGTCGGCGGGGGCGTCGTGAAGCGGGAGGAGGCGCTCGAACGTGGTCTCCAAGGCGTCCTCTGACGCGGTGACGCCGAGCGCCGCCAATTCCGCGGATTGCACCGCGCGCTGGGACGCGAGGCCGACGGCGACGGCCTTGATCATGGGGATGCTGGGCGACGGTCGGAGCCAGGTGTTCAGCACCATGCCCGTGGCGCCGGCGAGTCCGCAGGCGTGCACGGCGGCGTCCGGGCCGGCGCGCAGCAGTCGCGAGGCGACCAGGGCCAGCGTCCACGGCTCGACGGTGATGGCGTGGTAGCCGCGGCGGGAGAAGTGGTAGGTCTCGGAGAGTGCGCCGAGCAGCTCGTAGTTGGCGACGACGGCGGTGACAAGCTCGTTGGCGTCGTGGCCACGGGCTTCAGCAAGGGCCGCCAGAGCGGGTATGACGTCGCTGAAGTGGCCGCCCTCGCGCCCGGGCGTGGGGGCGAAGATGTCGTTGGCGTCGAGATAGCGCACCATCGTGCCGTTGACCAGGGCCGCGGTGTCGGCGGGGGTCTTGTGGGTGGTGCCGATGAGCGTGGCGTCCTGTGCGCCGCCGCGGGCGAGCGCGTACTCGCGCGCCCTGGCGACCGGCTCGGCGTGGTAGGCGGCGAGGGCGCAGGCGAAGCTGTCGGCCAGGTAGCGCCTAGCGGCGGCTACGGCGTCGGGCGGTAGCTCCTCGTAGCGCAGGCCGTGGACGAAGTTGGCTAGCTTCTGGGCAACGAACATTTTTCTTTCAGACCCCCATCCTAACCTTCCCCCTGCGAGGGGGAAGGGATTAAGGGTGGCCTTCCCCCTGCGAGGGGCGGGACCAGCGGGCAGGTTTGAAACCTGCCCCTACAGTTGCGAGGGGGGAGGGATGATTAGGGAAGGCGGTGCTATTCCAGAACGCTTTCCTCGTACAGTTCGAAGCGCTGGCGAATCATGTCGCAGGCGTGGGCCACGCCCTCCAGGGTCTGTTCGGGGGTGAGGCCCTCGTGGAAGGTGCCGGTGATCGCGTTCTCGTCGAACGTGGCCGAGACGCGGGCGCGGACGAGCCACCGGCTGTAGCCGCGCACCCAGTCGGCGAGGGGGCGGGAGGCGTCGACGCGGAAGGGGATGTCGCGTCCGCCGTCGGTGTCGGTCACGGACAGCCGAAACGCCGTCGCGCCGCCATCGGCGGAGTCGTTCGCGTCGATCTTGAACGCGACGCCCGCTGCTGGGAATGCGAGGTTAACGCTGACTTGCACGCCGGTTGAGTTTGGCATTGAGGTTCCTCCGTTAGTAGCTGGTATAGGGGAAGGGACTGTTTGGCTATTCGGCGGCCACCTTGTGTGCGCGCCTTGCGTGAAGGAAGCGCATGTTCTTGGACGCATCGATGGGCCGTCGCTCGATGAAGGCGAGCCGCCGTTCCTCGGACTCCTCGGAGCTGCTGTACTCGGGCATGAACGTCGCGGCTGGGTTGGGAATGTCCTCCATGTAGTCGGTGACCTCGTTGAAGGTCATCTTCTGCAGCTCCAGGATGACGGGGCTGTTGTTCTTGATGAGGGCGCAGTAGCGCTGCACCTCGGCCTCGAGCTGGTCGTGGGGCACGACCGAGTTGGCGAGGCCCATGTCGTAGGCCTGCTGCGCGCTGTACTGCTGGGTGAGCATCCAGATCTCGCGGGCGCGCTTCTGGCCCACGACGTGCGCGAGATAGCCGACGCCGAACCCGGTGGCCGGGCTGCCGACGCGCGGGCCGGTCTGTCCGAAGATGGAACGCGTGGAGGCGACGGTGAAGTCGCAGGTGTAGGCGAGGATGTTGCCCGAGCCGATGGCGTAGCCGTCCACCTTGGCGATGACGGGCTTGGGCATGTTGCGCACCATGTCGTCGATGTTGCCTTCGCTCTCGCCGGCGTACTCGGGGCTGGTGCGGTCCTCGCCCTGGTCACGACCGGAGCAGAAGGCGTTCGGCCCCGCGCCCTCGATCACCAGCACGCGGATGCTGTCGTCCTTGTGGGTGTCTTCCATCGCGACGATCATCTCGTCCGTGGTCTTGCCGCGGATGGCGTTGTAAACCTCGGGCCGGTTGATGACGATGCGGGCGATGCCGTCGCTCTTGGAGTAGAGGATGTCGGTGAACTTCATGGAGCAGGCCTCCGTCTGGGATTGCATCTTACGCTGCACCGGGCGTCCGGCGCGCTGGGGGCAATATAGCACAGGCGGCGATGCGGGGCCATGCGCCGGAGGCGGGGTGACTCCGAAGCGCGATGGTGTGGTACAATCTGTGGCACCACCGGCGTGCAACAGACCCCTCGCTGCGACAACAGCCGAGCCGGGCCGCATCATCGCCGGAATTCAAGGAGCCGCTAACCCTTGAGGATTCGCTAGCTGCTGAGGCAAACCGACGCCAGTCCCGCGTAGTCCCGGTGCAGCCGTGCCGGGCGAGTGGATGCGTCGTTGCCGCGGCAGTTCCCACCGGCCGGATCGCGCCTCGGTGGGACCCTCAGGATGCCTGGGCGGCCCCTGTTCCCCTTTCGACTTCTCGATTCCAGCCGGCATTTGCTTTCATCCACGCCGCGTCGGAGGGTCGAGATGCTGCAAGTCGTCAAAGTCACGAAATACTACGGTTCCGAGACCGTCCTGGAGGACGTGTCTTTCGTCGTCAATCCCGGGGAGCGCGTGGGGCTGGTCGGCCCCAACGGGTCCGGGAAGTCCACGCTGCTGCGGATAGTCGCGGGCGACGAGTCGGCGGACAGGGGCAGGGTGGTGCTTGGCGGGGGAGCGACGGCGGCGTGGCTGCCGCAGGGGTTCGAGGCGGACCAGGCGCAGACGCTTGGGCAGGCGGTGCGGCGCGGGCTGATCGAGCACGCGGACTCACACGAACGCCTGGTGGGCATCGAGGACCGAATGGCGCGCGCGTCGGGCCGGGAGCTTGAGGCGCTTATCGCAGAGTACGGGCGGGCGTCGGAGGAGTTCGAGGCGCTGGGCGGCTACGAGGTGGAGCAGCGCGCTGCCGCCGTGCTCCAGGGGCTTGGGCTTGGCGACGTGCCGGAATGCACGCCGCTGTCGAAGCTCAGTGGCGGCGAACGGACCAGGGCCGCGCTGGCGGGCATCATCGCGGCCAGTCCGGGCGTGCTGCTGCTGGACGAGCCGACGAACCACCTCGACATCGCGGCGCTGGAGTGGCTGGAGGCGTACCTGTCCGGTTACTCCGGGGCGGCGCTGGTCGCGTCCCACGACAGGGCCTTCCTGGACGGTGTAGTGACAGGCATCCTGGAGTTGGACGCCGAGGCCGTAGGCATCCGTGCTTATTCGGGGAACTACTCGCAGTACCGGCTGGCGAAGGAGCGCGAGCTGGAAAAACAGACGGCGGCGTGGAAGGACCAGGAGGCGGAGCAGAGGAGGATTCGCAGGGACATAGAGCGGACTAAGCAGACGGCGCTGCGCACGGAGAGGAACACCACGCACGACTTCTACCGGGGACGCGCCAAGAAGGTGGCGCGCAAGGCCAAGGTGCGGGAGCGGCGGTTGGAGCGGATGCTCGACTCACCGGACAGGGTGGAGCGGCCCAGGGCGGCGTGGAAGATGAACCTGGACTTCGGTGAACCGGCTCGCGGCGGGACGCTTGCGCTGCGTTTCGAGGGCGTCGGCCACGGGTTCGGCGGTCGGTGGCTGTTCCGGAACGTTGATCTTGTGCTGGAGCACGGCGAGCGTGTGGCACTGCTGGGCCCGAACGGCAGCGGCAAGTCCACGCTGCTCGGAATCGTTATGGGACTGGTCGCCCCGGACGTGGGCAAGGTGCGCGTCGGCGCGAACGTGCGGACGGGCTACATGCCGCAGGACCAGGCGGGGCTGGACTGGGACGTGACGCCGTTGGATATGGTGCGGCGGGCGGCCGAACTGTCAGAGACGGAGGCGAGGACGATGCTGCACCTGTATCTCTTCGAGGGGGACGAGGCGCTGCTTCCGGCGGGCCGGCTGAGCTATGGCCAGCGCACGCGCCTGCTGCTTGCCAAGCTGGTGCTGGAGGGGGCCAACCTGCTGGCGCTGGACGAACCGGTGAACCACCTGGACATCCCGTCCAGGGAGCGGTTCGAGCAGGCGCTGGGCGCTTATCCGGGATCGGTACTCATGGCCGTGCACGACCGCGACCTGATAGGGAGGTTCGCCACCGCTATCTGGTCCATCGAGGATGGTGGTATCAGGCGCTACGAGAAGCTGAGCGAGGTTGGCGCCGCTATGCGCCGGTGATGTGGGTAACCTAGCGGTAGGTTGGACCCTCGGGGTCAATCAGCGCGGCTATGCGTTCCATTTGATCAACTATAGCGTTCAGGGTTGTTTCGCGGTCGGCTCCCCGTGGCAATTCTACTGGCAGGTATACCTCGCCGTCACTGCGCCACGTAAGTTTCGTTTCCAACCAGCCCTCAAGCCGGTTACGAACTTGTTCCAGGTTCGCACTTATGCCGGGTGCGCCTTCCTCGTGAAAGTGTAGCCACAGCGGTTTTCCCGTCTCTTTCAGGGCTCTGTAATCGATGCCAAGCCAGGCCAACGCGCCCGCGAGTCGAAGATATCTTCCGTGGAAGTCGGCCCCCTGTCCGACAGCCAGTCCACTGGCGTCCGCCCATTTCGATTGCTCAAGGCGCTGTACGGCCTCCGCGATTAGCTGTTTCAGGTTCTCGTCGCGCGTGGGTCTTTCACCCTCGATGGCGGTGGCGGCAAGCCCTTGCAGTTCGGCGATCTCGAAGCAAGCCTGAGTATCGCCATCCTCCTTGGCCTTCTCTGCCATCCTGTCGAGAAGCAATTGCCATGTGGTCAGAAGCAGGCGCCGCTGGTCACCGCTGGATGGCGCGGTAATCAGCCCAGGGCGCCTGTCAGCAGAGCCCAATTCGTGACCCGCGTCGCGCAACCTACTTACCAACTCGTCCCACAGGTCCCCTTGGTCGACGCGATAGTCTGGAGCCAGGAACAGGAGAACGGCGGGCCTCTGAGGGGGAAGCCCCTGCCAGTACGTGACAGGCTGGTTGTGGGTTAGTGGTGCCCAGAATTTGGACTCGATCAATGCGACCAGGTTGTCGTCTTCGTCCAGGCAGGCGAGGTCCGGTATGGCTCCAAATGCGTCTGTCGCCCAGGGTTGCGCTTTTGCGATAGGTAACGGCCCATGTTCGTCCCTCAGAAGCTCTGACAACGCCTCCATGGCGGATGTAGATCGAGAGAGGATGAAGTACAGTGCGTCCGTGGCCACGTCCTCGAGTCCTATGGTGTGACGTTGCGCGATGAAACTGAGCAGGGTTGACTCTTCAGACGTAGTGCGCTCCTCGATTGGATTCTTGTGGGCCGGATTGGTTGGGTAGTCCTCCGGCTTTCCCGTGTCGCCGGGCTGGATCACGAAGTCCCGGCGGTCCCGATACAGGCGGGCGCGGTTAATCACGTTGTTATCATTGGGGTCGAAGCCTTCCCACTTGTTGTTGAACCAGTACTTGAAGTCGCCGATGAAGAGGTACTTGTTGCTCACCCTGAAGAAGCGGCAGGTAACCCCCTCGCCGTCGAGGAAGCGGGCGTAGATGGCGTCCTGCAGTTCCCGCTGTCCGTCCTTTATGCTGAGGACGTATTCATGGGGCCAGGTGTCCCGGTAGGTGACCGCCTCCCGCCAGGGGGCGCGGGCGATGAGGTCTGTCAGTTTCGCTGTCAATTGGCACTCCTTCTCAGAGTCGGCCAGCTACCGGATGATGTGGCGGAATTTGTAGATTCGCAGCGGGAACGAGGATGGGTCGTGTCATGCGCCGGTGATGTGGGCGATGTAGCGGTCGGCGGAGGCGCGCACCGCCCCTACCCAAGGTGTTCACTTCATCCCTCCCTGTCTGCCTGTATCTATGGATGTCGTTTAGATGAACGGACTAGCTATCAGCGGGGTATTGGGGCATTAGTGCCGCTGCCAATCATTCCTCGTCCTTGGGTTGCGGCTTGGACTTAGGCTTGAGCGGCGGCAGGACAATCTGTTGAACTGACTTGGATTCGTCGCCTTCGAGTACGCAGAAGATAGTCGATTCCGCGAAGAAGTTGTCAACTTCGGTGATGGCCCTGCACTCTCTACGGAGTAGGCTAGCAGACCGCCGCACAACGGATTTGAAGGAGCCGGGAGCCGTCTTGCCGCCTTCTGTCTTGCGTCCATAGGCCCAGCGGTTCGTATTCTCGAAAAGGCTGATGGTGTAGGGCTCGTGTTTGTGGCTGGCGCAGACTACGGACACGTCAACAGTAGGACCGTCGGGAACGGGCCGATGAAGCGTGAAGTCTGTGTCCATGTAGGACATGTAGGTTGGTTCTGACTTGGCAGGGAATAGCCCTAGCGCAATGGCCGGGCCTTCATCTCCCGTCTCTCTGTAGGCGCGTAGAGCCTTGTTGCGTTCCTCCAAAATCGCTACCTTCTCAGGGGGAAGGTTCGGGTCGCGGAAGGGGTTGTCGCTGAATCGGTCGTTAGCTGGCATTAGGTTCTCCTCTCCTCCTATCACGTTGGACTTTGCCCTAGCTGCATTACTCGCCGCCCGGAATACCTCCCTCAACGGCTCCCAATCACCTGTCTCATGTCCATAATCAGACGCTTCATTGCGCCTCTTTATGAAGTCCGCCTGCTCAGGTGTTTCAGGCTGTCGAAATGGCAAATCATCGTAGAATCTACTTAGCCTATCTTTGTCTTTCTTCATGCTAACCTCCTTGTGGAACCATGCTTGCAATAGCACATTCTGTGCTTGATGGGCTTGGTCACGGAGGTACTCCCTTTCTGGCTGTATCCAGATGCCAGTCAGGAGCAAGTAGCAAGTGGGGGAGGCCCCCTCCTGGCCGCTAGAAAGACCGCTTGCTACAGTCAGTCAACCCTTTGAGGCAAGCCAGAAGAGGACGCATACGGCCCTTTCCAGCTTCCTCTTGGCGAGGTTTGCCTCAAAGAGTGCGAGGTTGAGGGTTGACAACCCTGACTGTAGCGGGGTTGATCATACCACAGTTCGAGTCAGATTTTCAGAAAACAGTTGGCGCTCTGAGAATCCGGAATACAGTGGACATTCGGGAAACAGGATATGAATGAACAGTAGAAAATGTGGCCGGGTGGCGGACTGGTGAAAAATAATGTGCCTGAGCCTATCCCGGGGCACTCCCGAGAACGTGGCTTGGGTAGCGAAGCAGGGGCCGTCGGAGAGTGACCGGGACACCCCTGCGTGGCTACGTGGATGATTCCCTTAGCGAACCGGCTATATGTTTCGCGGTTAGCCGCCGGTGATGTGGGCGATGTAGCGCTCGGCGGAGGCGCGGACGGCTTGCTTGCCGCCGCTGCTGACGTTGCGTCGCCACCAGCCGCCGTAGATACGGTCGAACTCGTAAGGCTCGACGGCCTCGACTATGGCGCGGACCTCCGGCGCGGAGAGTGGTATGAGGTTCGGGTAGCTGGTCATGAAGCTCACGAAGCGGCGGTCGGGGACGACGGTGATGCTGTCGCCGACCATCAGCGCGCCCCGGCCGTCCGCGCCGCCGGCCCAGTGCAGCACGGCGCTGCCCGCGAAGTGGCCGCCGCACTGGATGAGCGTGACGCCGGGGGCCAACTCCAGCGGCGCGCCGTCCCAGTAGCGTATCGCGGGGTCCGGGCGCATCACGTGCTCGCGGTCCGCCTCCGGCACGTAGATGGGCGCTCCGCCGAACGCGCGGCTCCATGTGACCATGCTGTCGTAGAAGTGGGGGTGTGAGAAGCAGATGGCCTGCACGCCGCCGAGGGCGTTCAGGCGCTCGACGGTGTCGTCGTCCAGGTAGCTGATGCAGTCGTACAGGACGTTGCCGCCGGGCGTCTGGACCAGCAGCGCCCTTTGGCCGATCGAGAATGATGGCTCTATGCCGATGCCGGTGAGGCCGGGCTCCTCCTCCCAGACTTCGTTGCGATAGCCGTCGGCCTTCATGTCGGCCATCGTGGTCCAGCGCTGGCCGTCCCAGCCGACGTACTGCCTCGGGTCCTCGCAGATGGGGCAGCGAGCGGGCGGCTGCTCGCTCTCGGCATGTTCGACGCCGCAGGTGACGCAGATGTAGTTTCGCATGGCTCCTCCGTTTGAGGGAGTTGTGTTTCCCCCTCACCCTAACCCTCTCCCACGCCGGGGAGAGGGGACTTCGGAACTGACAAACCCGGCCTATCCGTAGTATCATAGCCCGCGTTGCAAGCCGAGCGCGACCCTTCGCGCCCGCGTGAACAGGAGGCACGATATGCCCAAGGGCCCTGTCAAGCCGAGCACCATAGGCGAGCTTCGCAGCAGCGGTTACACTTCCCAGACTGTGAAGCAGGAGGTCCGCAAGAACCTCATTCGCAAGATCGAGAGTGCGGACGACCTGTTTCCGGGGATAGTAGGCTTCGACGAAAGCGTCATCCCGCAGCTCGAGAACGCGGTGCTCGCGGGCCAGGACATCATCCTGCTGGGCGAGAGGGGCCAGGCGAAGTCCCGGCTGATTCGCCGCTTGGTGTCGCTGCTGGACGACGAGATTCCGGTGATGTCGGGCTGCGAGTTGAACTGCGACCCTTTCGATCCCATCTGCCCGTCGTGCAAGCAGATAATCGAGGAGAAGGGCGACGGCGCGGCCATCCACTGGATGGGGCGAGACGAGCGGTACTCGGAGAAGCTGGCGACGCCGGACATATCGGTGGCCGACCTGATTGGCGAGATCGACCCGATCAAAGTGGCCGAGGGGCGCTACCTGTCCGACGAACTGACCATCCACTACGGGCTGATTCCGCGCACCAACCGGGGCATCTTCTGCATTAACGAGCTGCCCGACCTGTCCGAGCGCATACAGGTCAGCCTGTTCAACCTCATGGAGGAGCGCGACATCCAGATCAAGGGCTATCGCATCATGCTTCCGCTGGACGTGATGCTGGTGTCGAGCGCGAACCCGGAGGACTACACCAACCGCGGGCGTATCGTGACGCCGCTGAAGGACCGGTTCGGCGCCCAGATCCGCACCCACTACCCCAGGTCTCTCGACCAGGAAATCGAGATCGTCGAGCAGGAGTACGTCCGGTTCCCGGACACGGACGAGCGCGTGTCGGTGCCGCCGTACATGAAGGAGATAGTTGCCGAGATAACCTCGCTCGCGCGGCGAAGCCCGGAGGTCAACCAACGCTCCGGCGTGAGCCTGCGCGTGTCCATCGCCAACTACGAGACGATAGTGGGCAACGCCTTCAAACGCAGCCTGAGGAGCGGCGAGCCGACCTCGCCCAGGGTGAGCGACCTTCCCGCCATCGTTGCCTCCACCACCGGCAAGATCGAGCTTGAGAGCGTGGAGGAGGGCAGGGAGTTCAAGGTCGTCGAGGACCTTATCAAGAAGGGCGTCACGAACGTCTTCCGGCGCTACTACAGCCCGGCGGAGTTCGACGAGGTGTTGGAGCGGTTCGAGGAGGGCTACGAGGTGCGCACGGGCAGCGATCTGCCATCCTCAGCCTACGGCGAGGCGGCGGAGGCGCTCGGCAACATCGGGGAGCTCATCCAGCGCATCGAGCCGTCCGACGACCCCTCGGCAGTCGCCTCCGCCGTCGAGTTCCTGCTGGAGGGGCTGCACCTCAACCGGAAACTGAACCGCGACCAGGTGTCCGGGCAGTTTCTTTACAGGGGTTAGAGAGCGTGTGCTCTCAACCCTCACCCTGACCCTCTCCCAGTCTTGGGAGAGGGGACCTAACTGATACCGCCAGGAAAAATTCATGACCCAGACCGCCCGCAGAAGCAATGTGCCCAAGGCATACGATCCGCAGGCCGTGGAGCGGCGCATCTACGATCTGTGGCTCGACAGCGGCCACTTCACGCCGGAGATAGACCGCGACAAGGAGCCGTTCGTCATCATCATGCCGCCGCCGAACGTGACCGGCGAGCTGCACATGGGCCACGCGCTCACCACCGCGCTGGAAGACCTGATGATCCGCTGGCACCGGATGAAGGGCGACCCGTCGCTGTACCTGCCAGGCTCTGACCACGCGGGCATTGCCACGCAGGTGGTGGTCGAGCGCGCGCTGGCGTCGGACGGCATCAGCCGCCACGACCTGGGCAGGCAGAAGTTCGTGGAACGCGTGTGGCAGTGGGTGGACCAGTACGGAGACCGGATCTACCAGCAGCTCAGACGGCTGGGCGCGTCGTGCGACTGGACACGCACGGCCTTCACGCTGGACGCCGGCCCGGCGAGGGCGGTGCGCAAGACGTTCGTGAGCTTGTACAAGAAGGGCCTCATCTACCGGGGCGAGCGCATCACCAACTGGTGCCCGCGCTGCCGCACCGCGCTGTCGGACCTGGAGGTGAAGCACCGGGACGAGGACGGGCGGCTGTACGACATCCGCTACGACCTGGAAGGCGGCGGCTCTGTCACGATAGCAACCACGCGGCCGGAGACGCTGCTGGGCGATACCGCCGTGGCCGTCAACCCGGAGGACGACCGCGCAAGCCGGCTCGTGGGCCGCACCGCCGTGCTGCCGGTGCTGGGACGACGCCTGCCGGTTGTTGCCGACGAGGCGGTGGAGCTGGGCTTCGGCACGGGCGCGCTCAAGGTTACGCCAGGGCACGACCCCAACGACTTCGACATTGGCGCGCGCCACGACCTTCCGACTGTCAGCATCCTGAACCTGGACGGCACGCTGAACGAGAACGCCGGCCCCTACGAGGGGCAGGACCGAATGGTGGCGCGAGACAACATCCTCCTGCAACTGGAGGCCGAGGGGCTGCTGGTGGGCAGCGAGCCGCACCGCCACTCGGTGGGCCACTGCGACCGGTGCGACGAGGTGGTCGAGCCGATCATCAGCCGCCAGTGGTACGTTCGCATGGAGCCGCTGGCCAGGCCCGCGCGAGACCGCGTCGCCGACGGCTCGATCAGGATCGTGCCCGAGCGGTTCACGCGGGTGTACTACAACTGGATGGACAACATCCGGGACTGGTGCATCAGCCGCCAGTTGTGGTGGGGACACCGCATCCCGGTCTGGTACTGCCAGGGGTGCGAGGCGGTGATCGTGGAAGAACGAGACCCCACCGCCTGCCCGGAGTGCGGCTCCGCCGACCTGGAGCGCGACCCGGACGTGCTGGACACCTGGTTCAGTTCCGGCCTGTGGCCGCACTCGACGCTGGGGTGGCCCGACGAGACCGAGGACCTCGACTACTTCTACCCGGGCAGCGTGCTCGAGACGGGCTACGACATCCTGTTCTTCTGGGTGGCGCGCATGATAGTGCTGGGACTGGAGAACATGGGCGACGTGCCGTTCCGCACCGTGTACCTGCACGGCCTCGTGGTCGACCCCGAGGGCCTCAAGATGAGCAAGTCCAGGGGCAACGTGGTGGACCCGCTGGAGCTCATAGACATGTACGGCGCGGACGCGCTCCGCTTCGCCCTCACGACCGGCAACTCGCCGGGCAACGACATGCGGCTGAACCAGGGCAAGCTGGAGGCCAGCCGCAACTTCGCCAACAAGCTGTGGAACGCCGCGCGCTTCGCCATGCAGAATCTGGAGGGCGCGGACGGACTGGAGGGCTGGTACTACCCGGAGCCGACGCACCGCCACGACCGCTGGATCGTGAGCCGGCTGAATCGCACCGCCGAGCAAGTGGAGCGGTTCATGGGCGAGTACAACTTCGGCGAGGCCCAGCGCGCCATCCACGACTTCATGTGGCACGAGTTCGCCGACTGGTACATCGAGCTGGCCAAGATACGGCTGCGCTCGGACGAGGAGGACGGGGAGTCGCCCCTGCCGACACTGGCGTACGTCCTGGAGCGCATTCTGCGCCTGCTGCATCCCTTCCTGCCGTTCGTCACCGAGGAGCTTTGGCAGTTGCTCACGCGCATGTTGCCGGACGAGCCGGGGCGCCCCGACGCGCTCATCGCAGCGGACTACCCGGCGCCAGACTCGGCCCGCTTCGACGCGGACGCCGAGGCCGAGATTGGGGCGCTCATCGACATCGTGCGGGCCGTGCGGAACTTGCGCGCGGAATTCAAGATACAGCCCAACCAGCGGGTCGCCGCCTCCGTCGAGGCCGGGCCTCTGGACGCCCCGCTGGCCCGCGAGTCCGGTGCGATAGCCGCGCTGGGCCGCATCGAGCCGCTCAGCGTGGCGCGGGAGTCGGGCGGAGACGAGCCGGACACCGTGTCGCTGGTGCTGGAGCGCGCCACGGTCAGGGTGCCGCTGGGCGGCCTGATCGACGTCGGGCAGGAGCGCGAGAGGCTCTCCGAGGAGCAGCGGCAGCTCGATGGCCAGATGGCCAAGCTGTCACAGCTACTGGCCAACGAGAACTTCCTGTCGCGCGCGCCCGAAGAGGTGGTCGAGAGGGAGCGCGAGCGGAGGCGCACCATAGAGGAGCGCCAGGCCAGGGTGGCCGACATCCTGGAGAAGCTCGCCACGGCCTGACGCCGCCTGTTGCTAGGTTTCGTTCGAAACACCATTCCTTCGCTCAGCCGCGACGGCTGGATGGTGTTCGGCGCAACGGCCGTCAGGGGAATCGACTACAGCTTTCTGAGCGTCTTCCTGGGCGTGTATCTCAGCGTACTGGAGTTCAGCGCGTTCCAGGCGGGCGTGGTATTCAGCGGCATAATGGCCGGCGGCGCGGTCTCCAACGTGGTGGCCAGTTGGAAAGGCGACAGGATAGGGCGGCGGCGGTTGCTGATTGTGATGACGCTGCTGATGTCGCTGGGCGGCGCGCTGTTCGCGCTGGGCACCAACGAATGGCAGCTTGCCGCAATCGGCCTGTTCGCCATGACCACCACCACCGGAGGCGACCGCACCGCGTTCGTGTCGATGGACTCCGCAATTCTGGCGCAGTCCGCCTCCGAACGTGAGCGCACCTTGGTGTTCAGCCTTTACAACCTCGTCAGCATCGTGACCAAGACGGGCGGCGCGCTGCTGATAGCGGTACCGGAACTGTTGCAGTCCACGCTGGGTATGGAAGAGCTTGCGTCGTACCGGGCGATGTTCTTTGGATACGCCGTCGTGGCCATAGGGGGGCTGGCCTTCTACGGCGCGCTGACTCCCCAGGCGGAGGTGCGGGCTGTCGCAGGGAGCGCGTCTCCACCAGCCGAGGGGGGCCTGAGCGCACGCGGGGCCATCATCCGCATCGCGGCGCTCTTCTCCATCGACTCGCTGGGTGGCGGCTTCTACGTCAAGAGTTTCGTCGCATACTGGTTCGCGACCAAGTTCGGACTCAGCCTCAACGCGATCACCGCGGTGTTTTTCCTGGGCCAGCTAGCCAACGTCGTCTCGGTGCTGCTCGCCGCCCCGTGCGCCAGGAGAATCGGGCTAGTAAACACGATGGTGTTCACCCAGGTGCTCGCCAACCTGCTGATCATCGCTCTCGCGCTGTCCGGTAACGCGCTGCTGGCTGTGGCGTTCAACGTGGCCAGGGAGCTCTTGAACGAGATGGACGTGCCGACGCGGCAGTCATATACGATGGCGATAGTGCCGCCGGAGAGTCGCATGGCGATGGCGGGCGTGACGAACCTGGGCCGAAACGTGACTCAGGCCGCCAGTCCCATCATCGGCGGCGCGATTGCGAGCGCTACGACGCTGGGCACGCCGTTCCTCATCGGCACCTTTTTCAAGCTGCTCTACAACTTCGCGCTATACCTGCAGTTCCGCTCGATCAAGGCCCCGGAAGAGCTGCTGCGTTCGGCTGCCGCCAACGAGAGTGGGCAGGGGCGGTAGGGGGGCCTACAGCCCGCTCAGCTCCAGCGTGCTCACCTCGCCCGTGTCGAGGTCGGCCACGCGGATGGCGTGGTTGTTGGTGTCGGCGACGTAGAGCTTGCCCGCCGCCGCGCTCACGCCGGACGGCTCGTAGAACTCGGCCTCGCTCGCGGATCCGTCTTTGTGGCCGGCGCTGCCGCTGCCCAGCATCGTGGTGCAGCCACGAGTGGCGGGATACACGCGCTTGATCTTGTTGTTGTAGCTGTCGGTGATGTAGAGCACGCCTTCATCGGCGTCGATGCCGATGGGATGCTGGAGACGCACCGCGTCGCCCACGCCGTCGGCGTCGCCGAAGGTGAACAGGCCCTGGCCCACGACGGTCTGGACGCGGCCGCCGGTGTCCACGTCGGCGGAGCGTATGGCGCTAGTCTCGCTGTCGGTGAAGTACAGCTTGTCACCGATGGACGCGATGCCGCTGGGCTGCGCGAGTTGCGCGGAGGGTAGGGGGCCGTCCACGATGTTCTCTCGCCCGGAGCCGGCGTGGGGCAGGACTTCGCCAGTGTCCAGGCGCATGCGCCAGAGCTGGTGGAAGCCGGCCATGGCTATGTAGAGCGTGCTGTCGCGTAGTTCGAGGTCCCAGGGGGAGTTGAGCGCCGTGGACAGCCCGTCGCCGCCCGCGTGGAAGCGCATCGCCTGCTCGCCTACGCCCGCGATGGTGTCCACGCGGCCGGTGTCGAGCGCGACGCGCCGAATCGAGTGGTTCTTGGTGTCCGCGACGTACAGGACGTCGCCGTCGAGCGCCATGCCCTGCGGGTCGTCGAATTGCGCCTCGTGCGCCGGGCCGTCGGCCAGGCCGCGCTCGCCGCTGCCGATTACCTGCGTGACTTCGCCGTCCAGCGTCGCCACGACCACGCGGTTGTGGTTGGAGTCCGCGATGAACAGGCGGCGAGAAGCCGCGTCCGCGAGCACCTTGCCCGGGAAGGACAGGGGCCGCTCCCATTCCGTTTCGCTTTCGAGCTTGAAGGTCATGGGCCGGCGGTCAAGCAGCCCGTCACCGTCGAATTCGCGCACCATCTCGGCGATGATGTTGTCGAACGGCTCGAGTACGATCTCACCCTCGTGCTTGCCGATGACCTTGCCGCGCGGGTCTATGAACATCAGCGTGGGCCACGCCCTGACGGTGTAGGTCTGCCAGATGACGAAATCGGAGTCGTTGGCGACCGGGTGCTCGATCTCGTAGCGCAGGATGGCTTTGCGCACGTTCTCGGTGTCCTTCTCGGCGGTGAACTTCGCGGAGTGCACCCCGACTACCACCAGCTCGTTCCGGTACTTCTCTTCCAGTTTCCGCAACTGCGGAAATACGTGCATGCAGTTGACTCAACAGTAGGTCCAGAAGTCCAGGATCACGATCTTCCCGCGCAGGTCCTCAAGCGAGAGGGGCCGCTCGGTGTTCAGCCAGTCCATTCCCTTGGGGAAGTCGGGCGCGTTCACGGTGCCCGCGTAGCTCTGTGTTGCCATGGTTATCTCCCTTTCACCCCCATCCTAACCTTCCCCCTTGACGGGGGAAGGGACTTTGATAGGCCTGACCTTCCCTCATCAAGAGGGAAGGGACTTCGATAGGCACTGCCCTACAAGGCCACGGGCCACTGTTCGCGCGAGTAGGCCATGGACCAAAACATATGCTCGTAGCGCGAGCTGGCCAGGAACGCGTCTCGCATGGCCGACCTGACGGCGGGGCCGCCCTCCGCGCCGAACCGGTCCACAAGCTCGCGCCAGGCCGCCGTGCTCTCCTCAAGGATACCAGAGGAGTAGGCGTCGACCCAATGGCCGTAGACGGGATGGGGCGATGGCTGGAGTTGCTGGCCTATCTCGTGGTAGCTCCAGGGGCAGGGGAGTATTGCCGCGGCGGCCTCGCCGACTCCGCCCATGGAGGCGGCGGTGAGCATGTGGTTGACGTAGGCGAGGTTGGTGGGCGACTGCGCGGCGGCGTCGGCCTCCTCTTCGGTTACGCCCAGCAGCTCGAACATGCGGGAGTGCAGGGGACGCTCCACCGGCGTGGTGACACGCCTGGCCAACTGGCGGATGGCCTCGGTGTCCGGGGCCTTGGACAGCGCGATCGAGACCACTCTGCCGAACCCCTCCATGTAGTGGTAGTCCTGGATCACGTAGTATCGGAAGCTCTCGACGGGCAGGGTGCCCCTCTGCAGCTCCAGCAGGAAGGGGTGTTCCATGATGTCGCCCCAGATGGAAGCGGCATCCTGCCGCAGCTCGGATGAAAAACTGGTGGCCATATTCACTCCTCTATTGCCAATTGGCATATTGTGATAGCAGCAGTTTCCGTGCGTTTTCGCGATTCCGACATTGTAACGGAGATTCCCGGCGTAATTTGGCAATCGCAATATCGAAACTCGCGCGCATCCGCGGTTGATTCGTTGCGTGGGAACCGGCGGACCATGGTATGGCCTGGCGTCCCTGGCAGGATTCGAACCCGCGACCCGCTGCTTAGAAGGCAGCCGCTCTGTCCAACTGAGCTACAGGGACAACGGAGGACTGTATTCAAGTGTAGCACAACGGGCCGAATTCGTTCCTGAATCGTGCGTGCCCCCGGTGCGCATAACGTCCTTTCCGCAGCTGCTACCTCTGTCACCTACATCGGCGCGGACGTGCTGACGCGGTATATCGAGAGTCCGCCGGCCCATACTCTTCTGATTCTGGTAATCTCCACGCCGTCGAGCTCGGCGAGGGTAGTGAAGTGGCGTTGCAGCGCGTTGCCGATGGGTCGGCTCAGAAGGCCGACTCCGACCATGGCGGCGATGGCGACCGGCAGCCGGACGATGCGTCGGCCGCGGGCCATGATCGCCCTGGCGAGGAGTCCGCCCAGCAGCGCGGCGGTGGCGATGTTGGTGCCGCAGTGGGGGGAGATCGCGAGTTCCTCGCGGCCGGCCTGGAGAGATGCGAGGGCCTTCCGAGCGGCGGCTGCGACCTCTTCGAGTGACGCCCGGCCGAAGATGAAGAACCCGCCGGGCGTAGAGTAGCCCCCCAGTGGGGTAGGGGACCTGGCCTCGAGGAGCATCGCGACGGTGGCGTGCTCCAGCGCGTGGTTGCGTCGGACGCTGTCCAGTATGTTCGATGCCAAGCACTGCCTCCTGGCGTTCGGTTAGGGACGGGGACCGGTTCGCCGGCACACACCTCCATCATAACCCAGCGGCGATCTGCTCGCCCATCGTGGCGCTTGCGGCACCGCGGCGTCTGTAACTTCCACAAGAGAACATTACACGCTAAATCGCCGTGTCGTGTAATATATGTAGGTGCGGGACCGCGCTGCCTGGGGCCGAGAGTCGATGCCGAGAGACGCCCAGACGCCAGGTCCGAGGACTTCCGGGTCTACCAGACAAACTCTGACAGTATTAGAATTGCGTCAGAAATGTTTTGAAGAGGCATTGACATTCGATTAGTGGCGGGTTTAGCATTAGCGCACAGTCAAACGTGAGCGGTATTTCAGCAGTGGTCTACCAGGCGGCGGGTACAGGGTCAATGTCACAGGAACTCTGTACAGCACAAAGGAGGTTGAAGTGACGACTAAGAAGACGAAGAAGATGCTGGCAGTCGAGTCGAAGTTTGACCAGCCGCTGGAGAAGATGCTTCCCGGGATGGTCACGGAGATGGGCCTGACGGCAACCGCCGACCACCTGGGGGTAAGCAAGGCCACGCTCGGCTACTGGCTGCTCAAGCTGGGCATCAGCGTGCAGAGGATAGCGCTCGCGCCCGGCGACACCATCAAGGTGACCCGGGTCAAGTAGGGAAGCAACGCCGCTGGCGCCGACGTGGTCGGCGCTCGCTCTGGCAAGACAACGGCGCCGCACACCGGTCGATTCCGATATGCGGCGCCGATTTGCGTGGTGCGCTGTCTCAGTTTCCTAGCGGCGGCTGCCGATCGCTTCCCGCGCCTCCTGCTCCCGGTAGCGGTCGATTATGGCGCGGCGCTTGTCGTGGCGCCGGCGCCCTTTCGCCAGGGCAAGCTCCACCTTGGCCAGGTGCCGCTTCAGGTAGACGCGCAGCGGCACCAGGGTGAAACCCTTCTCGGACACGTCCCTGCTCAGCCGCCGGATCTGCGCCTTGTGAAGAAGCAGCTTGCGCGGGCGCATGGGGTCGTGGTTGGCGGAGTTTCCGGCGTCGTACTGCGAGATGTGAAGGTTGTGTAGCCAGAGCTCGCCGCCTTCGGGGCGGGCGTAGGCGTCCCCGATGTTGGCGCGGTTGGCGCGCAGCGACTTGATCTCCGTGCCGGTCAGCACGATGCCCGCCTCGAAGGTGTCGAGGATGTCGTAGTCGCGCCTGGCCCTTCTGTTGGTGGCGATTGTCCTGTACTGGCTCATGGTCCGACCGGGCTACAGGCCTTCCTCTTCGAGAATCGACTCCATGACTTCTCTCGCCTTCTCGAGCTGCGTCGCTTCCGCGGTCTGGCGGTCTCTGGACGTGACCTCGAAGTCCGGCGCGATGCCTTGTTCCTCGATCTGGCGTCCCTCCGGCGTGTACCAGCGTGCGAACGTAATTATGAGGCCTCCGCCGTTGCTGAGGCGGCGCAGAATGTTGACGCTGCCCTTGCCGTAGGTAGTGGCCCCTACGATCTGGGCCCTTCCGTGGTCCTGGAGCGCCCCGGCGAGAATCTCGGTCGCGCTGGCGCTGAACTCGTTCGTCAAGATGACAATCGGAATCTCCGCGGCTATGCCGCCCGGCTGTACGTGGAAGTTGGTGCGTTTGCCGCTGGAGTCGATCTCGTAGGTTACCAGCGCGCCGTCGGGGAGTTGGTTGGCGTCGAGAAACAGGTTGACGACGTCGATCACGGAGCTAAGCAGGCCTCCGGGATTGTCCCGGAAATCGAGTATGACGCCCTTCGCGCCACCGGACTGCACCTGGAGCAGCATGTTGGCGAGGTCGTCGGCGGTGTCGGCGAAGAACTCCGTGACCCTGATGTGCGCTATCCTGTCGCCCGGCTCGCTGCGGAGTAGCACGCTTTCCAGCGGAATGATGCCCCTTATGATCTCGATGGCGACCGGATCTATGGCGCCGAGGTGGCGCACCAGGATGGTGACCTTGGTGCCCCGCTTGCCCCTGATCTTGTTCACGGCGCCCATGAGGCTCATACCCTCGACGCTGACCCCGTCGATCTCCAGGATGATGTCGCCGGGCCGGACGCCCGCGGCCTCGGCGGGGCTGCCCGCGATAGGGGCGACCACGACCAGGTTGCCGTCCAGCCGCATCGATACGCTCGCGCCGATGCCTTCGAACTCGCCCTGCAGGTCCTGGCTCTGAATGTCGAACTCTTCGGGCGCGACGTAGTGGGTGTGGGGGTCGCCGAGGGTGTCGATAACTCCCCGGATGGCTTCCTCGGTCGCCTCGGCGGGGTCCAGGTTCTCGCGGTCGATGTGCTCCCGCGCGAGCAGCGCCCAGGCCTCCCAGACGGCCAGCAGTTCCTCAGGCACCTCGGACGGTGCATTGAGCGGTTCGTCGAGCTGTATTACCTCCGGGGCGACCGGCTGATCGCTCCCCGACGTCGGGGGCGAGGTGGGGGAGGGCGCCGGAGTGGGGGCGTCCGCAGCCTCGCCGCCGCACGCCACAAGGATGGCGAACATCCAGGTGACAGCGATGGCGGCCGCCCAACCGAATCCTTGTGGTGTGTGTCTCAAGTCGTTCACCTTCGCGTAGTTGCTCCGTACATCATAGCATGGCGACGGCGGGGCGGGCATTTGGAGCCTGCGGAAGAGCGTCGCAGGCACACGTGACACGGGCTGAAATATGGGACCATGCCGTCGGGCGTGCGCCAGCGGCGCTCCGGACTGTGGCGGCCGCTGGACTACTTCAGCGATTGACATCCGTCGTCGCGGCCCGAATGTCGAGGCAAGGACACATTTCTGCGCCTGTAACACGGCGTAGACAATTGAAATCTAGATGAAATAGCTTTACAGGCGGTCTGCTGTCTGCTAGTATTTCTGAAATCTGAATTATCTGAAATATAGCTGAAATAACTTCGGGTGCGTGTGAGATGACACAGAGGACGTCCACCAGAGAGGGCGCGGGCCGCAGGCCGAAGAGACTGCTCATAAGGCGCCCGTACCCGACCCACAGCCTTCAGGACACCCTGGCGGCAGCGGAAGCTATACGCGCGGTAAACCGGGGCCAGCCGCTGGCTCCCGACCGGCTCGCGGATGCGATGGGCACCACGAAGGGGAGCAGCGCGTTCAGGATGAAGCTGACGTCGTCGGTAAAGTATGGGCTGACCGAGGGCGGCGTGAACGACGACGTGATCGGCCTGACGCCACTGGGAGAGGCGGCGGTTTCGCCAATGTCGGAGGGGGAGCGCCGCGGCGCGCTGCTGGAGGCGGCCTGTAATCCGGACGTTTTTGTGGGGTTCTACGAGCAGATGGACGGCCAGGCGCTGCCCAGGGACGACTTCTCACGCAACGTCCTGGAGCGGGGATGGGGAATCGACCCCTCGATCTCCGCCGAATGCATAGGGCTCATAAGGGCGAACGGCTTGTTCGTCGGCATCCTGACAGCGGACGCCGACGGGATACTGAACGTGGATCTGAGCGGCGCCTCTGCGGCAACCGAACCTCAGCCCGCTATCGACGCCTCCGGTCCCACCGGCAGGGAAGGGGAGCGCCCAGCGGAGCCGGAGCAAGAAGTGGAGCCGTCGCCCGCCGGCAGGGTGTACTTAGGCTATCAGATCGAGACGGAAGTTGTGGAGTTTGTCAAGGACCTTCTACAGGAGTTCGGCATTCCTTACAGCTCGGTCGACGAGGAGGCGGAGAGCACGCAGCCGGTATCGCCGCGGGTCTCAGAGGCCATGAAGGCCTGCAACTCGGCCATACTGGTGTTGACGGCGAGCCCGCCTGGGCAGGGACCGGACCGAATGCTGTTCCACGTCGGCGCCGCGTCCGCACTCTACAGCAGGAAGGTAGTGGTGCTGTGCGAGAGCGATACGCAGGCCTACAGCCCGTTCGTGGGTCTGGAGACCATCGACTACACGCGGGAACGTCCCGAGGACGTCGGGCTGGCGCTGCTGCTGTCGTTGAGGGACGCGGGGATCATAAGAGTAGTCACCTAGCCGACGGATGCGTTTAAAGGCGGCGCAGGGTCGGCAAGAACAACAGCCCGAAGACCGCCAGCACCACGAGTACGGCCCCGTTAGCGCCCAGCGCGAAGGCAATGGTGGTCGAAGAGGCGAGAGCGCCTATTTGCAGGCTTCCAAGGGGCGCGGTGCCTGTGGCCACTACCCACGCGCCCGCCGCGCGGCCCCTCAGGTCGGGCGGCACGATGGTGAGCATCATGCTCTGCGAGTAGACGTCCAGCAGCGACGCCATGCCACATATCACAGTTATGGCGACCAACGCGAGCCAGAAGTTGCCGATGAACGCCAGAAGCACCACGCCGAGGCCGAACACGAAAATGGTGGCCATGTAGCTGACCCCCCGGTGGCTCTGTACTCCGATGGCGGCCATCATCATAACTGCAAGAACTCCTCCCAGCGAGCGCGCCGCGCTCATGTAGCCCAGCTCCTGCGGGCCGACGCCGAGCACGTCCCGCGCGATGCTGGGATACAGTGAAAAGTGAGAAAACCCCGCTAATTCTATGATCATGCTGGTGGTGGCGAGCGTCAGGAGCAGGCGGTTGCGCCTCAGCTCTGCCGCAAGGCGGGCAACGTTGCCCGCCAGCTCGCCAAGCACGCCTCCCAGACCTGCGGCGCGCCGCGGCCGGGGTGGTCTGCCGCCGCAGCCGTCAGCGTCGGCTGGACCGCGCGTGAAAGCGAGGATACCCGCCGTCAACAGGTAGGTCGAGGCCATGGTGAAGTAGGCGTAGTCGGCGCCAAGGCGCTCCAGCACGAATCCCAGCAGGAACGAGCCCAGGAAGCCGCCGCCCCTGGTTCCAATGTTGAGGAATGCGATGCCGTTGAGCAGGTTTGGCAGGCCTACCAGGTCCGAGACGTAGCTCTGTTGCAGCGTCATCTTCAGAGGAGGCAAACTGCCGCCCGCCGCTGCCAGAACGAACAGGTGCCACGGCTCCAGCAGATCGAAGTAGTACAGCGCGCCCGAGATGACCGCGGTGGCCGCGAGCGGTCCGTTTATCAGGATCAACACCGCGCGGCGGTCCACGATGTCCGCCAGCGCTCCGGCGACCGCTCCGAGGAGGAAGGCCGGCGCCATTCGAATGCCGAGCGCCGCGCCGACCATGAAGGGCGAGTCGGTCAACTCGAGCATGAGCCATCCCAGCACGAGATGCTCGCCCAAGAAGCCGACCCCGTCGAACACGCCCGCCGCAGTCAGCAGCCGCATGTCGCGGAAGGCCAGTGCGGGCGCTCGGACGAGGCGGAGGCGACTCAGGCGCGGGGGTAAGGCCATCTGGAGAAATCAGGGTCCAGACGGTTGGCACTGGCGAAGTGGCGATGATACGTTATGTAAAGTAGTTTTTCGGTCCGGGCCGTAGCTGTACTTTACATAACAATTATAGTGCGAACATCGCGCCATGGCCCCCACGCACCCTGATTTCTCCCCCCTACCGCACACCCGGCATCCCCGGATGCGCTTACGCGATAACAGCCGCTTCCGAGCGGCTCAGCACGTCGTCTATCTCGGATAGCAGTTCACCCACGCCCTCGCCGGTCAGCGCGGACGCGAACACCACCCGGTCGTCCTCCTCAACGAGGCTGTCCAACAGATCGAACTCAGGCAGCAGGTCGATCTTGTTGAGCACCAGGATCTGGGGGCGGTCCGCCAGTCCCATGTCGTCCAGGATTCCCGTCACGACGTGGGCCTGCTCGGCGGCGTTGGGCCGGGTGATGTCCAGCACGTGGACGATGAGGGTCGACTCCTCGATCTCCTCGAGTGTTGCCCGGAACGCGGCGACCAGCGCCGTGGGCAGCTTCTGGATGAATCCCACCGTGTCGGACACCAGGACCGTGCTTCCCGACGGGAGCCGCACCTTTCGGGTCACCGGATCGAGCGTGGAGAACAGCCGGTCCTCGGCCAAGACGCCCGCGCCGGTAAGATTGTTCAGCAGCGTACTCTTGCCGGCGTTGGTGTACCCCACCAGCGACGCCACGGGCAGCCGCATTTCGCGGCGGCGGGCGCGGTATCCGCGGCGGTGGCGTCTCACGTCGTCCAGGCTCTTCTTCAGCCGCAGGATGCGGTCGCGCACCAGCCTGCGGTCGGTCTCTATCTGGGTCTCGCCGGGGCCGCGGGTGCCGATACCGCCGCCGAGCCGCTCCAGGTGCGACCACTGTCCGGCCAGTCTTGGCAGCAGGTACTCGTGCTGCGCGAGCTCCACCTGCAGCCGGCCCTCCCTGGTGCGCGCCCTCTGCGCGAACACGTCGAGGATGAGAGCAGTGCGGTCGATGACCTTCACTTGTGCATTTGGGACTTGTGCATCTGGCCGCCCGCCGCCGAGCGCGTTTTCGAGGTTGCGCTGCTGGGTGGGCGTGAGCTCGTCGTCACAGATGACGGTGCCCACGTCGCGGTACTGCACGACCTCGCGCAGCTCCCGGAGCTTGCCCTTGCCAACGTAGGTGTTCGCCGGCTTGGCCAACCGCTGCTTCATCCGGGCCACGACGTGCGCGCCGGCGCTCACGGCCAGGTCGCCGAGCTCGTCCAGGGACTCCTCCAGCGGCCAGAGCGGCTTTTGGCGCGACTTCAGCCGCACCCCGACCAGCAGAGCACGTTCGCGCCGCCGCCCCACGTTGTGCATTTGGGTCTCGACGGTCCGGTTAGGTATGGTTTCACCCCCTTGTTGTGCATCTGGCCTAACCTTGCCCCGTCAAGGGGGAAGGGACTTATGGGAGAGGAGGAAGCTTCCAGTCGGCCAGCCGCTGGAGGCCCCGCTCCATATCCTCGTCGTTTATGGTCAGAGTCAGCCGGATGTAGCCCTCGCCGTACGCGCCGTAGCCTTTGCCGGGCGTGACGACGATGTCGCACTGCTCGAGCAGCGATTCGGCTATCTGGGCCGAGGTGTAGCCGTGCGGGATGCGCGCCCACACGTACAGGCCCGCCTTGGGCGGGTCGACGTGCAGGCCGATGCCCTGGAGCGTCTCCAGCACGCGGTCCCTGCGGCGCTGGTAGACGGCGTTTCGCTCGTCGATGGCGTCGAGCGGGTCCTTCAGCGCCTCGATGCCCATGTACTGGATGGCCTGGGGCACGCCAGAGTCTAGGTTCGACTTGACGACCATCAGCGCGTCGATCATGTCCGCGTTGCCGGCCGCGACGCCGAGCCGCCATCCGGTCATGTTGTAGCTCTTGGACAGAGAGTGAAACTCCATGCCCACTTCCATCGCGCCCGGCGTTTGCAGGAAGCTGGAGGGCTTGTAGCCGTCGAACGCGACCTCGGTGTAGGAGGCGTCGTGCAGCACGGCAATGTCGTAGCGGGACGCGAACTCGACCACCTGCTCAAAGTAGTCGGACTCGGCAATGGCGCCGGTGGGATTGTTCGGGTAGTTGAGCCACATCACCTTTGCCGCGCGCGCCACGTCCTCCGGTATGGCCTCCAGGTCTGGCAGCCAGCCGTTCTCCTCCAGCAGCGGCATCCAGTGGCATTCGCCGCCCGCGAACCAGGTGCCCACCGAGTAGACGGGATAGCCGGGGTCGGGAACGAGCGCGACGTCGCCCGGGTCCAGGAAGCAGAGCGCGGCGTGTCCTATGCCCTCCTTCGCGCCGATGAGGGACAGCACCTCCTTGTCGGAGTCGAGCGAGATGCCGAAGCGTCGCTGGTACCAGTCGGCGGCGGCCTGCCGGAACTCGGGCAGTCCGTCGGATTCCGGGTAGCGGTGGTTCGGCGCGTCCAGGGCGGTCTCGCGGAGGCGCTCGACGACGTGGGGAGGCGTCGGAATGTCCGGGTCGCCTATGCCAAAGCTGATGACCTCGATACCCTGCTCCTTCTTCGCGGCGATCTTTCGGCTGATCTCGACGAAGAGGTACGGTGGTATCTTGTCTAAACGTCTGGCGAGCTTCACTGGCATCCTCCCTCAGTTAGTCGAAATTCAGTTTCAATGTTCGGCATTCCCGTCCCGAGTGCCCCCTCACCCTAACCCTCTCCCCCGCGTGGGAGAGGGGATGTATGAGGCCCCCTTAATCGGGCCAGGCGCCTTCGTAGACCTTGGCGACGGGGCCGTTGAGTATGACTTCGCCGTGTCCGGGCCAACGCACGGTCAGGTCGCCGCCGGGCAGCGCCACGGTGACCCATTCGGCAGGCTCAGGGCAAGCCTCGTCGCCGGTCAGGCCGCGCAGCCGCGCCGCGACCGCGATGGCGCAGGCGCCGGTGCCGCACGCCTGCGTGAGGCCCGACCCGCGCTCCCAGACGCGCGCGGCCAGGGATGATTCGCCGAGCACGTTCACGATCTCGAAGTTCACGCGGTTGGGAAAGATGGGGTCGCGTTCGACGAGCGGCCCTATCTCGTGCAGCGGCACTTCGTCCACTGGCTCGTCGATGAAGGCTACGGCGTGCGGGTTGCCCATCGACACGAACGCGAGGTCGAACGTGCGCCCTCCCACGCTGAGCGGATGGTGCAGCACGGGGCCGGGACCGGGGGCCAGCACGGGCACCTCCGCAGGCTCCAGGATGGGCTCGCCCATGCTCACGCTGGCGTGAGTCAGCTCGCCGCGCTCCCAGCCGGGGGAGACTTCGAGCACGCCCGCCAGCGTCTTCACGGTGATGGGAGACCGGTCGGCGGACACCGCGCCGTTGTCGATGGCGAACCTCACGAAGCACCGGATGCCGTTGCCGCACATCTCGCCCTGGGAGCCGTCGGCGTTGAACATGGACATGCGCACGTCGGCATCGTCGGCGCTCTGGAGCACGATAACGCCGTCGGATCCTACGCCCAGGTGCCGGTCGCTCATGGCGACCGAGAGCGCGGGCCAGTCGCGGTCGCCGTCTCTGCCGTCGACGAACACGTAGTCGTTGCCGGCGCCGTGCATCTTGGTGAAGTTCATGCGGGGCCTCTTGCGGGGGGTTATCGGTCAACTATTCTAACACAGTTTCGAGGATTGCCGGTCCGGTAGCGGCGTGCACGAAAAGTTCTGTTCGATTCTGCTACATTCCGCCCATTTCGTAGCTGGGCGGGCTGTCCTATTTGTGTTCGATCGCTGTACACCGGTGTCTAGTTTGGCGCGGAATGTCACAGGAACGCGACCCGTTTGGCAAGCTCAGGGCAGGCTCCGTTCGGCATGGGGCGGGCGGGTTTGAAACCCGCCCCTACCCTACAGCCGGCGGCCGCAGCGCCTACGTGGTCGAAAGTAGCACGTTCGTGCTGTAGAATCAAGAGGGGTCAGGGCCGCGCCCCCTGGATTCCCGTTCCCGGTTTCCATGGGGACAGGCTTAACGGGAACGGCGACTGAGGAGCGGGAGGGACGAATGCAGAGGGCCGCCCGCCGGACGGGTCACAGACCCGCCCCTGCCGGATGGCAAGGGGGAGTGGCCTGGGGGTGGGAATTTTTGCGACACGGTTGGGAAGGGATTGCGCACTGATGAGAACGGGTGTGGCGTTTGGGTTACGCGGTTGGGAAGGTTTGAGACACGATTTTGGGGTGGTTGAGGGCGGAAGGGATAATATGGCTGCGTGCCGTGCCATCGGGGTAAACGGGAGCTAACCAAGACGTAAAGCGTGCGAATGCGAACTTTTGGGCGCGGGTCTCAGGACGATTGGAGGCCGTTCAGCCATTGCTCGGCGTAGAGTAGCGCCTTGTCTCGCTCCGTTTCGGAGTCGAACCAGCGTATGCGCGGGTCGGCCGGCTTGAACCAGGCGCGCTGGCGGCGGGCGAACCGGCGAGTGCCGCGCTTGACGGCGTCCGCCGCCTCGTCGAGCGAAAGGCGACCGCACAGGTGGTCGGCGATCTCGCGGTAACCAAGGCTCGACATGGAGGGCAGCTCCGGGCCGTAGCCCGACTCGATCAGGCCGCGCACCTCGTCGACCCACCCGGCGGCGAGCATGGCATCCACCCGCTCGTCGATGCGCCGGCGCAGGGCCTCAGAATCCATCGTAAGGCCCAGGATGGCGACGTCGTACGGGGGCGGGGTCCGGCGAGCGGGATGCATCGCGCCCTCCCCTTTCGCGTGGGCCACCTCGAGCGCCCGCACGACCCGCCTCGGGTTGCGGGCGTCGACGCGGGTGGCGGCGTCCGGGTCGTGCTCGGCGAGCTCGCGGTGGAGCGCCGCGACGCCCTCGGACTCCAGGCGCGCCTCCAGCTCGGCGCGGAACCGCGGATCGGGCGCGACCGGGGCGGGATTCCAGCCCTCCAGCAGTCCCCACAGGTACTGGCCGGTGCCGCCAGCCACTATGGGAAGCTGGGATCGGGCGTTTACGTTTTGGATAGCTTTGCGCGCATCCTGTAGAAACAGCGCCAGGCTGTATTCGTCGTCGGGATCGGCGACGTCGATGAGGTGATGGGGAACCGCCGCGAGGTCTTTCGGCGGCGGCTTGGCGGTGCCGATGTCCATGCGGCGGTAGACCTGGCGGCTGTCGGCGCTCACAATCTCGCCGCCGAGTCGGTTGGCGAGGCACATGGCGAGGCTGCTCTTGCCGACGGCGGTTTGGCCGACTATAGCGATGACGGGGGTCTTTTCGGGTGAGGCGGGCATGGTGGCAGTTGGGCGTTTGGGGAGCTGTTCGTCACCCCCATCCTAACCTTCCCCCGTCAAGGGGGAAGGGACTTGCGGGGCGGGCAGGTTTGAAACCTGCCCCTACAGTTGGGAGAGGGAAGGGACTTACCGGCGACCCGTTTATCACCCCCATACTAGCCTTCCCCCTGCGAGGGGGAAGGGACTAAGGAGCGGCGAGGCGCGCTATCTGGGTGAACGCCTCGGCGTCGAGGCTGGCGCCGCCGACGAGCGCGCCGTTGACGTCCGGCTGGCGCGCGTAGTCCTCGGCGTTACCGGGGTTGACGCTGCCGCCGTACAGCAGCGGGACTTCGCCAGCCGCATTCGCGCCGAACCGCGCCGCCAGCGCGCCTCGAATGGTCGCCATCATGGACTGCGCCACGTCCGGGGTGGCCGCCCTACCCGTCCCGATGGCCCAGACCGGCTCGTAGGCGACGACCAGCGCCGAGGCGTCCTCCACGCCTTCCAGTCCAAGGGCGACCTGTCTTTCGACGACGGCTTCCGCTTCCCCGCCCTCGCGCTGCTCCAGACGCTCGCCGACGCACAGGATGGGCCGCAGGCCGGCGGCGCGCGCGGCGCGAACCTTGCGGTTGACGAACTCGTCCGTCTCGCCGAACAGCTCGCGCCGCTCGGAGTGGCCCAGGATGACGAACTGGCACAGGCCGACGAGCATGTCGGGCGAGACCTCGCCGGTGAAGGCCCCGGAGCCTTCGGGGTGCATGTTCTGCGCGCCCAGCGCGACGGACGTGCCGCGCAGCGCCTCCGCGACAGCCTCCAGGTGCACGAACGGCGGGCACACGAGCGAGGTGACGCCCGCCACGGCGTCCAGGGCGTCGCGCATCTGCTCCACGAGCGAGACTGCTTCCTGTCGGGTGGTGTTCATCTTCCAGTTTCCGGCGATGATGGTGGTTGGCAAGGCGGGACTCCTGTCAGGCGTAAGCTGCTACTTCGCCGTCCAGTATAGGGGATTTTGTCCGGATGCGGTTACGCGGTAGGGCAAGGCCCAAAGCGTCGTCCCGCAGTTCCCTCACCTGGGCGGCCACGTCGCAGACTCGCCTGAGCACGCTCTCGAGCGACCCTTCCAGGTTGAGCGTGGAGATCTCCAGCGTCTTGCCGGATTTGCGTACCCGGTAGCTCGCCTCAGCCGCCTCGCCCGCCGCGTAGACCAGAAGGCCGCCGGGGAGGTCCAGCGCGGTCACGTAGGCGAGGAGTTGGTACAGGTCGGCGTTGGGCACGCTCTCGATGCGCTTGTACTTCGCGTCGCCCACGAAGGTGCAGGTGTTGCCGTCCCACCAGGTGAGGTCGGGCCGGAGGCGCACTTCACCTTGCACATCGAGCGTGGGAATGCTCCTTTCGAGGAAGACGCGCTCGGAAACGCCAAGCGATTCACGCAGCGCCACGGTGACGAACTCCTGGAACAGGACGTTCATGTCCATCAGGAACCCGGTGGCCCGTACTTTGCCTCGCTTTGCCTCGAAGGCGCTGTGTTCCAGGATGAGGCGCGACAGCCCGACTACGCCTCGGTAGTGCTCGTTCAGCCTGTCGAACGTGACGTCGGGCACGTCCCCCTGAGCGTACTCGACTAGCGAGACGTTCTCTAGCATCGCGGCGGTCCAGCCCAGGCCGCGGCGCGCTTGCGAGGAGCGCAGGCGCATCTCGCCGAGCCGGGCGACGGCCGCCTTCACGAGCCGGTTTTCGGTGATGTCGTCCGTGAACTCGTCGTAGCGCACCTCCACGGGCATGGGAATGCCGAACCTGCGCCGGATCTGCTCGTCGAACCGGATGCGGCCGCGCACGGCGTACAGCGCCTCCTCCTCGGTGCGGTAGCCGTGCAGCAGGCCGCGCGCGAACGCCCTGCGGGCCGCGGCGGTGAGGGCGAGCGCCAGCGTGTCGGGGAGCGCGGGTTCTTCCTGGAAGTCGAACAATCGCTGCTCCTGCGGCTTGTACACGCCCATGGCGTAGCAGGCCAGCGAGAGCAACTGAGGGATGCCGATCTTGGGCCGGATGAGGACGGACAGGTTGTCTATGTCCACCGCGCCGACGGTGGATGACGGGGTGATGTGGTAGGCGGCGTCCGCGCCTTTCGCCGGCTCGATCGTCAGCGAAGGAATCGCGGCGCGCAGGGAGTCACGATCTACTGCCGATAGCCTGTATGGACGGCTCTGCTCGTATTCCGCCAGATCAAGATTGAGCATTACTCGCCGGTTTCCGCGTCGCTAGACTCCTCGTCACCAGACGGGTCTCCGTCTGATGGTGTCTGCCCTCTGAGTTTCTCAAGGCTGAAGTCTTCCGAAACCTGCTCGCCCCCGAACCGCCGCTCTTCGACGTATGGGAGGACGCTGTGTTTCCAGATGCGGTTCACCATCTCTTCGTTCAGGCCGTCTCGCATAAAGTAGCTCGGCCCAATGGCGGCGTGCCGGTCGTCCTTAAGCGACTCGTTTACACACTCGACGACGTCGGCTACCCACTCCATGTCGGAATGGCTCGCGCGCAGCCAGCGGCGGAGTACGCCCTTGATCGGCTCGGCGTCGGGATGGAACTCCACGAAGTAGAAGCGGCGGCGCAGCGCCAGGTCTACGAGGGCTATGGAGCGGTCTGCGGTGTTCATGGTCCCGATGATGTAGAGGTTGTCCGGTAGGGAGAACTTCTTCTCCTCGTCCGCCTGGTACTGGAGCGTGATCTCCTCGTCTCGGTACTCCAGTAGGTAGTAGAGTTCCCCGAACACCTTGGCCAGATTGCCACGGTTGATCTCGTCGATGATGAGGATGTGCTTAGCGCCTTCCTTGTCATTTTCCGCTCGCTCGGCGGCCCGCAACAGCGGTCCGTCCCTTAGCACGAACCCCGCCTGGTTGCCTTGCAGAGTTGGGCGGAAGCCCTGCACGAAATCCTCATAGGCATAGGACGGGTGGAATTGCACGAGGGTCACGCGGTCTTCCGACCCGGCCAGGTGTCTGGCGAGTTGCTGCGCGACGTAGGTCTTGCCGGTGCCGGGCGGGCCTTGGAAGATGATCTGCCGCTTGTCGGTAAGGAGGGCGTCGATTTCATGGAGGAAGTCGGGGGTGAGGAAAAGCTGGGCGGCGAGGTCATCCAGGTCGACGGATGACTCCACAGCAATTTCTTCCGCCGGCGGAGGCGTCTGCTGTTCGCTGTTGTCAGTTTCAGAGTACGGGATTTGCCAGATAATCGATTGAGCATCCAAGCGGTGGCGCACCGGAAGGTCGCGCACCCGAGCCTCAGCGATGAACCAGTCCAGGAATCCCAGGTAGTGCTCATACAGCGCCGCCTCGTCCGCATTCCCTGCTCTCAGCGGATAACCCAGTGCTTTGCACGTGTCGTCAAAGTGCACAACCCTGAACGGCGGATGTTCCTCAACACCCAAGGCCATCAGAAGCTGGGCTATCACGTTCAGGCGTGTTCCGGCGCCACTCAGCACCTCAGATGGGAACAGGCTGCTGAAGCCGTGAATCTGGTTGCGAATGGGAATGTCCTCGCGCGCCCAAAGCGACTGAAGGGCCTTCAGCGCGTCTTCCGAGGAGTCGTTGATCCAATCCTTGACTTTCGCCTGGGCAATTGGGTGGATGAGGATTCCGGTAATTCCTTTCTTCACCTCGTCTGCCCAGTTGCTCGCTCCATCAAGGACCGCCTTTCGTCCCTCCGCAAGCTTCTGTGCGATGTCGTACTTCCACCTGAGCTCGAAGTCCCACATCTTCCCGGATTCGATGAACTGCCAGCCGAGCCTTATGTAGTCGTCCCAGGCATTCGTCTGAGCCGAGTCCCACAAATCTCTGATGTGCGGGTCGTAGAAACCGAAGTCTCTCCCGAGTCCGGCCTCGAGGCCTTGTCGAATCTGTAACAGTCGTTGGTCAACATCAGTCGTGTCTTTCGTGACGAAGTGAGCAAATGCCTTCGCTCCGGCAGTCTGCTCCTTTTGCTGGATAGAAACGGTTCCCTCGAAGATGTCAGGGAAGACGAGGTGAAGCAGGGCTTCCCGTTGAAGGCGGTGTAAATTGGAGCCTTCTTGGAACAGAGCACCTTTGAGATCGATCCCTGCTCCAAAGTCTTTGAACTCCCAAGGGTCGACTAGCAATCTTTGACGCTTCTCCGAGTCTTGCTCCTTCCACTGATCGACGTATTCAACAAGGAATCCAACCATGTAAGGCAAGAGACCACCGTAACCACCCCCGATTGCCGCGATGCCAGGCGACAGTCCCTCCACCAGATCCTCGGGGATTGCTATCTGCTGTCCTGACCAATCCAGTGTTCGGCGAAGCCGCTCTAGTTTAGTGTCACCCCGCATGGTCGTCCGCCAGATAATCAGGAAGTGCGCGTAGAGCACTTCCGACATCAGTTGATAGACTTCTGGCGGGCTGCCTTCCAACTGCTGACGCAACTTGTCATAGAAGTCATTCCCGGCCACGTCCGGTTGGTCCAAGTACCGCGTACGCAACTCGCCTAGCAACTCCCGCGTCCAGATCGCCTTCCCCGGTGTGAACAGCGAGTCATCGCTACGCAGGGCGCAATCGACCCACTTCTCCGCGGCTGCATAGACGTTTTCTACGCCGTCCCCCGTATATCTGGCAGGCATGGCTCCTTCCTCACTGGAAATTCACGGAACAACCACACAATTGTAACACATTCAAGAGAATGTTGTTCAAAGAGAAGGGCTCCGCGTGTGCTAAGGCTTTGCCGCCCCTGCTCACACTGCCAGGGCCACCCCGCTCCCCGCTACGGGCCGTACTTGTTGAGCTTTTCGGCGTGGGCCATGGCGAGGAGCATGACGTTCTCGGCGGCAAGCGAGCCGAGGGAGCCGGCGCGGAAGGCGGACTCGGAGAAGGCCGCAACGCCGTCGCCGCGGGTGTACCGCGAGCGGATGAGCAGGGGCACGGGGTGCCAACTGTGGCCGACTACGATGGCGGGCGTGGCGTGGTCGCCCGCCACCACGAGCACGTCCGGCTCGGTGGCCAGCACGCGGGGGATGCGGGCGTCCAGCGCCTCCAGGGCGCGCACCTTGGCGTCGAAGTCGCCGTCCTCGCCGGCGGCGTCGGCGGGCTTGTAGTGCAGGAAGATGAAGTCGTGGTCGGCGGAGACGGCCTCCAGCGTGTCGAGTTCGGCGTCGAAGTCGCCGCCCGTGGGGACTATCTTCATGCCTACGAGTTGCGCCAGGCCGCGGTACATGGGATAAGCGGCGATGGCGGCGGGGTTGAGGCTGTAGCCGGAGCCGAAGTCCGGCAGCGTGGGCACGCCTGAGAATCCGCGCATCACCACCATGTTGGCCCACTCCCTTCCGGCGAGGACGGCGCGGGCGGAGGCGGCGAAGCTGTTTACCGCGTCTGCCGTCTTGCGGGCGTACTCGTCGAGCGGCTGCGACTCGAGCGGCTCCGTGCCCTCGACCTGCGGGTCGGTGCCGGTGATGGCGTCGCTGAGGCCGTCGCCGCGGAGCAGCAGCACGAAGCGGTAGTCCTGCACGGGGTACACCGACGCCTCGACGCCCGGCACCTCAATGGCATCCAGACGCTCGACGAGGGGCGCGCTCTCGGCGGTGGGGATGCGACCGGCGCGGCGGTCGGTTATTGCGCCGCTGCCGTTGATAGTGCAGAAGTTGCCGCGCGCGGCGACGTCGCCGGCGGCCATCTCGATGCCGGAGCCGAGCGCCTCCAGCACGCCGCGGCCCATCAGGTACTTGACGGGGGCATAGCCGAACAGGGCCATGTGGCCGGGTCCGCTGCCGGGGGTGATGCCGGGAAGCACGGGCGTGGTGAGGCCGGTCGCGCTCTGGGCCGCCAGGGCGTCCAGGTTGGGCAGGCGCGCCGTCTCAAGCTCGGTCTTGCGGGTGTCGGGGTGGGGCGCGCCGCCGAGGCCGTCGACGACGAGCATGATGATGCGGGACGGCGTGGGGCGGGCGATTTCGTCCAGGAAGGGAAGGTCTATCAACGTGTACTCCGGATTCTTCGGCTACGCTCAGAATGGAAGTGATGTTGTGCTCACAATTACAGAGGCTGTTGCGCTTGGAACGGCAGGGCGGGTTTGAAACCCGCCCCTACCAAATCCCAATCTCTTTGCCGTTCAATTCTGAGATGTTGGTACATTAGTCGCGATCCGGGAGGGCGGCCACGCCGGGCAGCTCCCTGCCCTCCAGGAACTCGAGGGACGCGCCGCCGCCGGTGGAGACGTGCGTCATGGCATCGGCGTAGCCCAGCGACTGCACGGCCTCCGCGGTGGAGCCGCCGCCAACGACGGTGGTGGCGTCTGCCAGGGCGGAGAGCGCCTCGGCTAGACGCACGGTGCCGCGCGAGAAGTTTTGCCACTCGAACACGCCCATGGGACCGTTCCACAGGACGGTGCGGCAATCGGACACCGCGCGCGCGAAGGCGTCGGCGCTGTTCGGCCCGACGTCCATCACGCGCCAGCCGTCCGGTATCGCGCCCACGCCCACCACGCGGGTTGCCGCGTCCTGGGCGAAGTCGTCGGCTATCGTCACGTCGGTGGGCAGCCGCAACTCGAGGCCGCTCTCGGCTGCCCGCTCGATGAAGTCACGCGCGAACGGGACTCGCTCTTCTTCGATCAGGGAATCGCCAATGGGCAGGCCGGCGGCACTGAAGAACGTGGCGGCCATGCCGCCGCCGATGATTAGCTTGTCGACCTTGGCCGCCAGGCTTTCGAGCACGGCTATCTTGTCCGACACCTTGGCGCCGCCCATGATGGCCGCGAAGGGGCGGCGCGGCTCGTCCAGCGCCTGGCCGAGCATTGCGAGCTCCTTCGCCATGAGGAAACCGGCCGCGGCGGGCAGCAGGCGCGCGACGCCCTCGGTGGAGGCGTGGGCGCGGTGGGCGGCGCCGAACGCGTCGTTGACGAACAGGTCGGCGGGCATGGCGAGCGCGGTGGCGAACTCGACGTCGTTGGCCTCCTCGCCCGCGTGGAAGCGCAGGTTTTCGAGCATCACGACCTCGCCGGGACGCATGGCGTACACGGCGTCCATCACATCGGGGCCCACGCAGTCGTCCAACTGGCGGACGGGCGCGCCGAGCAGCTCGGCGAGCCGCGCCGAGACGGGCGCCATGCGGAGGTCTTCCACGACGCGACCGCGCGGGCGGCCCAGGTGCGAGCAGACTATCAGCCGGCATCCGCGCTCGAGCAGGTAGCGGAGCGTGGGCAGCGACGCCGCGATGCGGCTGTCGTCCGAGATGTGGACGGTGCCGGGGCGGAAGGGCACGTTGTAGTCGACGCGAACAAGTACGGTGCGGCCGTCGACGGGGATGTCCTCTATCGTTTGCTTGGCGGCCAAGTGTTTCACCCCCATCCTAACCCGTTCGACAAGCTCAGGGCAGGCTCTTCCCCCTGCGAGGGGGAAGGGACAAAGTTGGGTTGGCGTGGGCTATGCCGCGTCACAGGGTCAGCTCGTCGGAGAGCGCCTGTATTGCTGCCCTGCCCTCTTCCGAAACGCCCGCGTCGGCGAGCGCCCGCGCGGAGTCGTCACGGTATCGCGCGATCAGCCCATCGCAGGCGTCGCGCACCGACATCTCGTCCACGAGCTCGCGGAGGCGGCCCACGTCGTCCGGCTCTAGCACCCGCTTGAAGTAAAACTCTCCCATGCGGCGCTTCTGGTTCGCGTTGGCGTTGGAGAAGGCGTACACCACCGGCAGCAGCTTCATCTTGTTGGCGACTTCCGGGTACGGCTCCGACCCACCGGGCGACAGGTCCCAGAAGAGCCGGACGTCCTCGCGTAGCTGCCAGGCGACGCCCAGACTCTCGCCGCACGCCGCCAGGGCGTCCGACACCCCCGCGTCGGCGGAAGCCGCGAGCGCGCCGAGACGGGCGGCGCAGGCGGCTAGCGAACCGGACTTGAGCCGCACCATCTCGAGGTAGTCGTCCAGTCCGAGGTCTATGCGCTCCTGCGCCTGGAGGTCGAGAAAGCGGCCCTCGCAGGTGCGAAGGCTGGCCTCGTCCAGGACCTGCACGGCGCGGAACGTGGCCTTAGCCGAAAGCCCGGCGTCCTGCAGCCCGAACAGCGCCAGTCTCGCGAGTGCGTGCATGCCGTCTCCGGCGTTGATCGCCTGCGCGGGTCCCCACTTCCACCACACGGTGTCGCGGCCGTCCCTGGTTGGCGTGCCGGCCTGCACGTCCGCGTGTATCTCGCAGAAGTTCACCACGAGCTCCACGGCGGCGGCGGCGGGCAGCGCGAGCATGGCGTCACCGCCCGCCGCGCGGCAGGCGAGGAGGCACAGCGACCCGAGCGGCCTCGCGTTCGTCCGGGCCGGGGCCGACTCGCCAGGCTCGCCTGTCCAGCCCATGTGATAGGTCATCATCTGGTAGAAGGGCATGTCCCGCCCGGCGACCACGCTCTTGAGCGCGTCCTCGACTTGGGTGGAAAGGTCTTCGATAGTCGTCACTGCATCCTCAAGAATCGCCGATACCCTACCCGTCCGCTGACGCGATACCGGCCCAGACTTCGGAGAGTTCCTCGCGCGAGACGGCTCCCTCGCGCAGTATTCGCGGCTCGGCGCCCGTCAGGTCTACCAGCGTGGAGGCGACGCCGCCGTGGCATTGGCCGTCGAGCACCAGGCAGCACTCGCCCTCGAACTCGCGGCGCACGTCGTCGGCGTCCGTCAGCCCGGGCCGTCCGCTGCGGTTGGCGCTGGTGCCGGTCACCGGGCAGCCGAGCAGCCGCGCCAGCGCGCGCGGGGTGTCGTGGGCGGGCACCCGCAGGGCCACGGTGTCCAGACCGCCGGTGGCGACGTGCGGGACGTCCGGGGCCTTGCGGAGCACCAGCGTCAGCGCACCCGGCCAGAAGCGATCGGCCAGACGCCGCGCCTCGTCGGGCACGTCGCGCGCCCAGCGGTCCAGGTCGGAGGCGTCGGCGACGAGCAGCGGAAGCGCCATGCCCGCGGGCCGGCGCTTCAGCCGGAACACGCGCTCGACGGCGCCTTCGTCCAGCGCGTTCGCCGCCAGTCCGTAGATGGTGTCGGTGGGTATCGCCGCCACTCCGCCGCTCCGCAGGTGCTCGGCGGCAGCCTCTATTTGTGCTGGGAGAGGGTTGACGGAGGGGTCGGAGCTGGGGGATTGGTTCGGCATCAAGGTTGATAGATTGTAGCATAAATGTTACCTTCATTTGGCTTCAGGCATATGGCCTTTGGCCTGCTTACAGAGGTGAGTCGTTTGGTCGAGCCAACCGAAAACTCACCGCGCGAGGCGGTGCTGGTGATCGACTTCGGGTCGCAGTACAGCCGCCTCATAGCGCGGAGAGTGCGCGAGTGCCGGGTGTTCTGCGAGATAGTTCCGCACGACGCCGCCTGGGAGGACGTTGAGCGCCTCAACCCCAAGGGCGTAATCCTCTCCGGCGGACCGGCCAGCGTCTACGAGGAGGGCGCGCCGCTCGCGCCCGGCTGGGTGTACGACGGCGGGTTGCCCGTGCTGGGCATCTGCTACGGCATGCAGGCGATGGTGCACCAGCTCGGCGGCGGCGTGGGCCGGACAGACGCCAGGGAGTACGGGCCGGCCACGCTCCACCTGAACGGCGCCGACAGTCCCCTGTTCGATGGGCTGCCCGGCTCGTTTCCGGTGTGGATGAGCCACGGCGACCACATCACCGCTCCCCCGCCCGGCTTCGAGCCGCTGGCGCACTCCGACAACTCGCCCATTGCGGCGCTCGGAAACGGCAGCGGCGCGTACGGCATCCAGTTCCACGCGGAGGTGGAGCACACGCCGCTGGGTAAGGCGCTGCTGGAGAACTTCCTGTTCAAGGTGTGCGGCTGCGAGGGGGAGTGGTCCGCGGCCAACTTCGTGGAGCGCTCGGTGAGCGAGATACGCGAGACGGTCGGGGACGGCCGGGTCATCTGCGCACTCTCCGGCGGCGTCGATTCCGCCGTCACAGCCGCGCTGGTGCACCGCGCCATCGGCGACCAGCTCACGTGCGTGTTCGTGAACAACGGGCTGATGCGGCGCGGCGAGCCGGAGCAGATAGTGGACGTGTTCCAGCGCCTGGACCTGAACCTCGTACACGTCGACGCCACCGAGGGTTTCCTGGGCGCACTGCGGGGAGTGACCGACCCGGAGCGGAAGCGGCTGACCATCGGCGAGGAGTTCATCCGCGTCTTCGACGAGCAGGCCGCGGGCATCGGCAGCGTGGACTACCTGGCGCAGGGTACGCTCTACCCCGACGTCATCGAGAGCAAGACGCCCGAAAGCAAGGAGGGCGCGCGAATAAAGTCCCACCACAACGTCGGCGGGCTGCCCGAGCGCATGAGACTGAAGCTGGTCGAGCCGCTGCGCTACCTGTTCAAGGACGAGGCGCGGCAGGTCGGCCTGGAGCTCGGCCTCTCCGAGGACATCGTGTACCGCCAGCCGTTCCCCGGCCCCGGACTCGCTATTCGCATCATCGGCGACGTCACCCACGAGAAGCTGGAGACGCTGCGCGCCGCCGACTGGATCGTCATGCGTGAGATCGAGTCCGCCGGCCTTTACCGCGAGCTGTGGCAGAGCTTCGCCGTGCTCACCGACACCCACACCGTGGGCGTGATGGGCGACTACCGCACCTACGACTACGTGATTGCCGTGCGCGCCGTGACCAGCAGCGACGCCATGACCGCGGACTGGGCGCGGCTGCCCTACGACGTGCTGGCGCGCATCTCCACGCGCATCGCCAACGAGGTGCCGGGCGTGAACCGGGTCGTGTACGACATCACCAGCAAGCCGCCGGGGACGATAGAGTGGGAGTGAGCGGATAGTCCTGTGACCCAAGCGGACTACCTGGACGACGAGTTCGAGATCGACCCCGAGGTGCGCGCGGCGCTGGACGCCCGGCTGCTGGAGTGGCCCGGCGTGTCCGGCGCGCCGCTGCTGGGCGGCGTGGGCTACGTCGTGAAGGACAGGCCGTTCGCCGTCTTGCTGGAGGGCGTGGTCGCCATGTCCCTGCCCCTCGATCTGGCCAGGCGTGCGCTCTCGCTCGCCGGCGTGTCGCCGCTGCCCGCGGGCGATGACGAACCGCTCCTCGCCGGCTGGATGCAGTTTCTGCTGCTGCTGCCGGAGGACGTGGGAGCGGTGGTGCCCTGGCTGAAGGCCGCCTACGATTACGCTTCGGCGCAGCCGGAGGACTCCCCATGACCGGGCACGAACACCGCGACAGCGGCGTGACACGGGAAGATTTCGTCGCGGCGATGGCCCGAATCGCCGAGAGCGTGTACGACTTCCACTCCCGGTTCGGCCTGCCGATGGTCGGCGCCGGACTCTCCCCGGAGCAGGGGCTGGATGCGCTGAGGGCGCGCCTGCCCTACCTGGTGGAGGAGTTGGGCGAGCACTCCAAGGCGCTGAACAACGACGACCCGGATGACGCGATGCTGGAGCTTGCCGACGTGGCCTTCGTAGCCGCTGGCAGCGTGCTCACGGCGGGTAGTCCGGCCCTCGACGCCTGCCGCGACGTTGCGCTAAAGAACGACGCCAAGACGTTGGACACGCACTACCTGGAGAAGTCGTCGGGCAAGGTGCTGCGCAGGTCCCGGCGCGGCGCAGATCAGGCATGAAGACGCTGCTGGTGGGGAACGGCGCGCGGGAGCACACCATCGCCTGGAAGCTGGCGCAAAGCCCGATGGTGAGCCAGCTCATCGTCGCGCCCGGCAACGCGGGCACCGCCGCGCTCGGCACGAACGCGCCGGTCGTCGCCGAGGACGTGGACGGGCTGCTTGGCCTGGCTCAGAGCGAGGGCGTGGAGTTCGCGGTGATAGGACCGGAGGCACCGCTCGCCGCCGGAATAGTGGACCGCTTCCAGGCGGCGGGCATCCCCACGTTCGGGCCGACCGCCGCCGCCGCCCGCATCGAGAGCAGCAAGTCTTTCGCCAAAGACCTCATGCTGCGGAACGGCATCCCCACCGGGCGCGCCGAGGCGTTCACCGACTACGGGCAGGCGCTCGAGTACCTCGTCGCCGCCCCACCGCCCATCGTCGTCAAGGCCGACGGGCTCGCCGCCGGCAAGGGCGTGGTTGTGGCGAACACGCTGGAAGAGGCGCGTGGCGCGCTCCGCAGGCAGATGGTGGACCTGGAGTTCGGCGACGCGGGCCGGCGCGTGCTCATCGAGGAGTATCTCGACGGCCAGGAAATCAGCGTGTTCGCGTTCGTGGACGGCGAACAGGTCTCCGACCTGGCGGTGGCGTGCGACTACAAGCGCGCCCTCGACGGCGACGTAGGGCCGAACACCGGAGGCATGGGCGCGTACAGCCCGCCCGCCGCGTGGAACGAGGAGCTGGAATGCGAGGTTCGCGAGCGCATCATGGTTCCCACGGCCCGTGCGCTGGCGGCGCTCGGCTCGCCCTTCCGCGGCATACTCTACGGCGGCCTGATGCTCACCTCGGACGGCCCCAAGGTGGTGGAGTTCAATTGCAGGATGGGCGATCCGGAGGCCCAGGCGGTGCTTCCGAGATTGAAAACCGACCTTGCCGCAATTATGATTGATACGGTCACCGGAAAGCTCGAGGATGTTTCGCTGGAGTGGGACGACCGCCCCTGCGTGGGCGTGGTGCTCGCCTCCGGCGGCTATCCCGGAGCGTACCGGACCGGGCGCGAGAT
>DAOUJZ010000024.1:0-31379 GCA_034421955.1 Dehalococcoidia bacterium
TTCCGGCATGGACAGGGCGACCGCGGACTACGCCGGCATGCTGGCCACCGTGATAGACGCCCTCGCTCTGCAGGACTCGCTGGAGCGCCGGTTCGATATCCCCACCAGAACGCAAACGGCGCTGACGATTCAGCAGGTCGCGGAACCCTACATTCGCCGCCGCGCGATTCGCCACCTGGAAAAGGAGCGAGTGGTGCTGTTCGCCGCGGGAACCGGCAACCCGTTCATGACCACGGATACGGCTGCCGCGCTCCGAGCCATCGAGATCAACGCGAAAGTGCTGCTCATGGCCAAGCACGGGGTGGACGGCGTTTATGCCACGGACCCCAACCTGGACCCAGCCGCCGAGAAGCTGGACACCCTCACTTACCTCGAGGCGCTGGAGAGGCGGCTGAAGGTGATGGACAGCACCGCCCTTTCGCTGTGCATGGAGAACAGCCTACCCATCATCGTTTTCGATCTGTTTACACCCGGAAGCCTGGAGCGCATCATACAGGGTGAAAGCGTAGGCTCGGTGGTAAGCGCGGTCGGCTGATCACCGTGTCGAAATGGCGGCGCCTGGGAAGCGCCCGCCCAGGCGCGACCGCGCGGGACGGAACACTGATTCAGACGGGAGAGTATTGCCATGGCAACGGTCGAAGAGGTCTTAGCGGACACCGAAACGAGGATGAACAAGTCGGTCGAGGCGCTCAAGAGGGAGTTGAGCACCATCCGCACGGGCCGGGCGTCGCCCGCCCTGGTCGAAAACCTGATGGTGGACTACTACGGAGTGCCTACCCCGCTCAACCAGCTGGCCTCGATATCCGTGCCCGAGGCACGGATGCTGATGATCCAGCCCTGGGACAAGCAGTCGATGAAGGACGTCGAAAAGGGGATTCTTCGTTCGGATCTCGGGCTGACGCCCAACAACGACGGCAACGTGATTCGCATCAACATTCCCACGCTGACCGAGGAGCGGCGGCGCGACCTGGTAAAGCTGGTGGGCCGAAAGACGGAAGAGGCCAACGTGGCGGTGCGCAACATCCGCCGCGACAGCCTGGAGGCGTTCCGCAGCATGGAGAAGAGCAAGGACATCTCCCAGGACGAGAGCAGGCGCGCGCAGACGCAACTCCAGCAGGTCACGGATACCTACATCGGCCAGAACGGTGAGCAGAGGCAGGAGAAGGAAGCCGAGGTGATGGAGGTCTGAGCGGGGCCATGGCTGAAGCCGACGCCGCGGGCGCCAGCGTCGCGCCGGAGCTTGCCGCACCGCAGCATGTAGCGATCATCATGGACGGCAACGGCCGCTGGGCCCGCAGCCGCGGAGGCTCACGCTCGGACGGCCACCGCGCCGGCACTCGGAACCTGCGCACCGTGATAGAGACCTTTTCCCGCGGCGGTGTCAGCTATCTCACGCTCTTCGCGTTTTCTACCGAGAACTGGCTCCGCCCCGGGGATGAGGTGAGCGCGCTAATCGACCTGTTGCGCGAGGTCATCATCCGCGACCTGCGCGACCTGCACGACAACGGCGTCAGAATACGACACCTGGGAAGGCTGGACCGGCTATCCCAGGAGCTTCAATCGCTCGTTCGCCAGAGCATCGAGTTGACCCGCGACAACACTGGCATGACGCTCAGCGTGGCGTTCGACTATGGCGGGCGCGACGAGATAGTGAACGCTGTGCGGGGCATTATTGCCGACGGCATCCCACTCGAAGACGTAACGCACGAGTTGTTCGAGCGCTACCTCCACACACGCGAACTCCCGGACCCGGACCTCGTCATCAGGACCGCGGGGGAGATGAGGCTCAGCAACTTCCTGCTCTGGCAGTCGGCCTACGCCGAGTTCTATACCACCGACGTTCTGTGGCCGGACTTCGGCGAAAGCGAAGCCCTCGCCGCCCTGTCCGCCTACGCCGGTCGCCGCCGGCGTTTCGGGCGTGCTCCGGCAGAGAGCCGGCTCTAGGGCCGCGTCCGCAAAGGGGCTGCGCCGCCTATGAAAGCGCGAATCGCGACGGCCGCCGTCGGGCTGCCGCTACTTTTTCTGGTAGTCTGGCTCGACAGTCCCCTGCCCTTCGCCGTTTTGTGTGCCTCTGCGGCCGCCCTCGGCGCATGGGAGCTGTGCGGCATGGCGCGAGGCTGGGGCGACCGGCCGGTCGACACGGTCGCTGCCGCCCTGGCCGGCGCGCTCGTCGCGGCTGCGCTGTTGCTGGAACCCGACACCTTCCCGGCCACCCTCGCCCATTCCGCGGCGCTGCTGCTGTCGGCGCTCGCGCTGGCGTGGCTGCTGAGGCATGGGGCATCCGAGAGCGGTCCCTCCCGGTGGCTGGCGACGCTCGCCCCGGCGCTGTTCGTCGGTGGGCTGCTCTTCCACGCGCCGCTGCTGCGCGCGGCGAGCGACGGGCGCGATTGGGTGCTGCTGCTGTTGCTGACCACATTCGCCACCGACACGGGCGCATACTTTGTTGGCAAGGCCGTGGGGAGAGCGCCACTCGCGCCCGCCATCAGCCCGTCCAAGACGCGCGAGGGCGCGGCGGGCGGGCTGCTGTGCGCGGTGGCCGCGTGCATGGCGCTGGACGAGGTCCTGGGTCTGCCCGCCACGTGGTGGCAGGCGGCGTTGCTGGGAGGCGCGCTCGGAATCGTTGGGCAGCTTGGCGACCTCGTAGAGTCCCGGCTGAAGCGCATAGCGGACGTCAAGGACTCCGGGCGGCTTATGCCCGGCCACGGGGGCCTGCTCGACCGGCTCGACTCCGTGGTGCTCAATCTGGTCGTGGTATACTATTTCGTGCTATGACCCCCACAAAGAAGAGACTCGCCATCCTGGGCTCCACGGGGTCTATCGGCACGCAGACGCTGGACATCGTGCGCGCTTTCCCCGACGAATTCCGCGCGGTAGGGCTCGCGGCCCGCAGGAGCCTGGCGCTGCTGGAAGAGCAGGTACGGGAGTTCTCCCCCGACCTGGTTGCCTGCGAAGGGACCCCACAGGAGAAGAAGCCCATCCTCGCCCACGGCTGCCGTGAGTACGGGCTGAGCGAAATGGCGTCGCACCCCGACGTGGACATGCTCGTGACGGCGACGACCGGCGACGTTGCGCTCGCGCCAACCTGCGCGGCGATTGAGGCGGGCAAGGACATCGCCCTCGCGAACAAGGAGACCGTTGTCATGGCGGGCGAGATCGTGACAGGTCTCGCCGCGCGGCACGGCACGGCGATTCTGCCGCTGGACAGCGAGCCGAACGCCATCTGGCAGTGCATGAGAGGTGAGGCGCCTGAGGTCAAGAGGCTCATCATCACCGGGTCGGGCGGCGCGCTGCGCGATATGCCGATCGAGCGCCTGGCCGACGTAACGCCCGCCGACGCCCTGAAGCACCCCACCTGGAGCATGGGCGCGAAGATCACCGTGGACTCCGCGACGCTGATGAACAAGGCGTTCGAGGTGATCGAGGCTCGCTGGCTGTTCGACGTGCCGTGGGACGACATCGACGTGGTCATCCACCCACAGAGCGTGGTGCACTCTCTGGTCGAGTTCCTGGACGGGTCAGTCAAGGCGCAGATGGGACTGCCCGACATGCGGCTGCCCATACAGTGCGCCCTGTTCTACCCACGGCGGGTGCGTAACAGCAAGCTGCCCAGTCTGGACCTGCCGGAGGCCGGATCGCTCACCTTCAAAGAATGGGACCCCGAGCGTTACCCGTGCTTCAACATGGCCATCGAGGTGGCGCGGCGCGGCGGGACCTGGCCGGCGGCGCTGTGCGGCGCGGACGAGGCCGCCGTGGAGATGTTCCTGGCGGGCCGCATCGGCTTCATGGAGATTCCCGACCTGATCCGGGAAGCCCTCGCCGGCCATCGCAACGTGCCCGATCCTGAGATTCCCGACACCATAGCGGCGGCGCGGTCGGCCATGGACCGGGCGCGGGCCGCTGCGCAGTAGGACCGCAGTTGTTCGATCTACCATCCTGGCTGCTCGTCGTCCCCATCCTGGCGTTCCTGATTTTCGTCCACGAGCTGGGGCACTTCGTATCGGCGAAGTGGTTCCGCATAGGCGTGATCGAGTTCGGGTTCGGCTTCCCTCCCCGCGTGGCGGGAGTCCGGCCCATGGGCCGAGGCCGCCTGCGGCTGGTGGCTCCGAGGCCGATTCGCCGGCTGCTCGGGCGTGACAACTCGCCCTACGACGACGGTGAATACTCCCCGGAGCACGACGGCGGTGGCACTATCTACTCCGTCAACGCCATTCCACTCGGCGGATTCGTGCGCATGTTAGGGGAGGAGGACCCGAGCGCGCCTGAAAGCTTCGCGCGAAAAAGCCCGGTGGCGCGCACCATCGTGCTGCTCGCCGGCTCGTTCATGAACCTGCTGGTGGCGGCGGCCATACTGTCGGCGCTGCTGGTGGTCGGGCGGGAAACGTACGTCGGCGCAGTGCACATCACCGGCGTCGCGCCCAACTCGCCCGCGGCGGAGGCGGGGCTGCGGGCCGGAGACACCATAATTGCGGTGCAGGGTCAGCCGGTCGACAACCACGCGGACCTCATCCGCAAAATCATGGCCAGGCTTGGCAGCCCAAGCGAGCTTGCGGTGCGCCGCGGCGCGATTATCAGCGGCCTCGGCGGATCGCCGGAGTACGCGGTCGTCGACGCCATCACCGTTACGCCGCGTCTTGACCCGCCGGACCTGCTCGTGGTGGACGAGGTGACCGACCCCGAACGCGAAGTGTCGCTCACCGAGGCGCGCCGATACGACGCGTCACTCAGCGTCGGCGACACCCTTACCCAGGGCGCGGTGGGAGTTATCGTGGGAACCGCCAACCCCAAAGTCGTCAGGCGCAGCCATCCGGTCTGGGAGGCGGTGCCGATGTCTTTCGTCAGCATGTGGGAGATCCTGACCATCACCAAGAACGGCTTGCACCGCTGGATCGTCGGGGGCGATGACCCCGGCCTCGCGGGACCGGTCGGCATCGCGCAGATCACGGGCGAGGCGGCGGACGTCGGTGGGCTGCTGCCGGTGCTCGAGCTGACCGCGTTCATCAGCCTCAGCCTCGCCATTGTCAACGTGCTGCCGATTCCGGGTCTGGACGGCGGTAGGCTTGTGTTCGTGGTGCTGGAGTGGGTGCGTGGAGGCAAGCGGGTTTCGCCGCAGCGCGAGGGGCTGATTCACTTCGCGGGTTTCGTGGCGCTGATAGGGCTGGTGGTGGTGATAACCTACTTCGACGTTTCCCGCATCTTGAACGGCGACAGTTTTTTCAGATAGTCTAGTAGGTACAACTAAGTCCCTTCTCTCATAGCGGGAGAAGGCAGGATGAGGGGGAACCACGCCAATGCGACAGCGCCGTGTATCAAAAGCAATCCACGTTGGCGACGTAAAGGTAGGCGGCGACGCCCCCATTACCGTCCAGTCCATGACCAAGACGGACACGCGCGACGTGGCCGCCACGGTCGCCGAGATTCACGGTCTCGAGGAGGAGGGCTGCGAGCTGATTCGCTGCGCCGTGCCGGACATGGAGGCCGCCCAGGCGCTCGCCGAAATCAAACGGCAGATTTCCATCCCGCTCATCGCCGACATTCACTTCCACTACCAACTCGCGCTCCAGGCGCTGGATAGCGGCGTGGACTGCCTGCGGCTGAATCCGGGCAACATAAGGGACCGCGAGAAGGTTGAGATGGTCGTGCGCGAGGCGAAGGCGCGGCGCGTGCCCATCCGCATCGGCGTAAATTTCGGCAGCCTACCGCCCGTGGGTGGCATCGGCGTCACCCGCGGTCTCTCCCGCCACACCGACGGTGTGAACACGCTGCCCAAAGCCGGTGAAACCGGCACCAGCCAGTATTCGATAGTCGACCACATGGTGCAGACCGGACTGTGGGAGATCGGCATCCTGGAAGACCTGGATTTCGACCTCATCAAGATTTCGCTCAAGGCCTTCGACGTCGACACAACCATCGAGTCCTACCGTCGCATGTCGCGGCTTGTGCCCTACCCGCTCCACCTGGGCATAACCGAGGCGGGCACGGCAAGGTCGGGCAGCATACGCAGCGCGATAGGACTGGGCGCGCTGCTGTACGAAGGCATAGGCGACACGATCCGAGTGTCGCTCAGCGACGATTCGCGGGAAGAGGTGTACACCGGCTTCGAGATACTGAAGGCGCTCGGGCTTCGCAAAGAGGGCGCGGTGATGGTCGCCTGCCCGAGTTGCGGCCGGGCCGACGTAGACATCCGCAAGCTCGCCAACGACGTGGATGGCCTGCTCAAGAGCACGAAGACGCCCATCAAGGTGGCTGTCATGGGCTGCGAGGTGAACGGGCCGGGCGAGGCGAAGGACGCCGACGTCGGGATCGCGGCCGGCGCGGGCCGGGCCATCATATTCCGCAAGGGGCAGAAGTCCCGCATAGTGGAAGAGGCGGACATGCTGGACGCGCTGATGGAAGAAGTGCGCCGGGCCGAGGTAGACATCGGCGCGGCGGGCTGATCCCAATTTTGAAAGCCACTTTCCGCCGCGCAGACCAGGCTAGTTCGAGCGCTCGGAAAGTAGTTACCATTTGAGAAAGAGAATACGTTACTGCCGGGCGAGATGGCGCTTGAGACGCGCCCGCGTCCGGCGACGCAGAATTGCCAATCGCCGCCGCCGGGCGGAGAGATACGCGCTCGCGCGACGGCTCGTGTCCCCCTCGTTTGCCTTGCTTGGAGGCGTGTCTACTCTGCTATACTACGGATTGAGACTCGAGTCGAGTTGGGCGGAGTCGTTTTCCACCGGGGCCTCGGTGGCTTTTCTGACATTCCTGGCGTTGGAGATTCCGAACATGGTATTCGCGGATATGTTTGTGAGAGGCGAGCGCGCTGAGAGGGTCGCGGCGCAGGCGCAGGCTACGGCCGCCGAAGCGCGCGCTGTCGCCGCAGAGACCAGGGCGGAAATGGCCGAGATGTGGCGTATGCAGGCGGAGACGGCCGAGGCGCGCGCGAAGGCTGCGCAGGAGTGGGCCGAGGCTGCGCAGCAGCGGTCGGAGGCGGCACACGAGCGGTCGGAGGCGGCGCATGAGAGGGCCGAGGCGGCGCACCGCCGCTCCGAGCGCATGATGGCCGCGCTCATCGAAGCCCTCGATGACGGTAACGGTGGCGTCGACCGGGAGGCGTTGCGGCGGCTGCTGGATGAGTTGCGCTGAGCGTGAGGATCTAGGACGCCACGGGGACGGTTATGCGCTGGTCTAAGCTGTTTGGCAAAACCCTGAGGGAGGAACCCGCCGAGGCGGAGCTGGCGAGCCACCGGCTGATGCTCAAGGCGGGTATGATCTACCAGGCCGCCTCCGGCGTGTACGGCTACCTGCCACTCGCCTGGCGCTCGCTGCGGAAGATCGAGCAGATCATACGCGAGGAGATCGACGCGGAAGGCGGCCAGGAGCTGCGGCTGCCCGCGCTCCAGCCGCGTGACCTGTGGCAGCGATCCGGCCGCGACGAGGCCTATGGACCCGACCTGTTCCGGCTGGAGGACAGGCGGCAGCGCCCGCTCGTGATCGCCCCCACGCACGAGGAAATCCTCACGATGATGGTCACGGCCAACGTGTTCAGCTACCGTGACCTACCGCTCATCCTGTACCAGATCCAGACCAAGTTCCGCGACGAGCCGAGACCCAGGGGCGGCCTCATACGCGTGCGCGAGTTCGACATGAAGGACGCCTACAGCTTCGACATGGACGAGGCGGGCCTGGACGACAGCTTCCAGGCCATGGCGCGTGCCTACAGGAACATCTATGCCCGCATCGGCCTGACCGCAATCATGGTGGACGCCGACAGCGGCGCGATTGGGGGCAAGGACTCCAACGAGTTCATCCTGCTGGCGGACTCGGGAGAAGACTCGATAATACTGTGTGAATCGTGCGATTACGCCGCGAACGTCGAAAAGGCCGCGTTCACCAAGCCGCCCATGCCCATCGAGGAGCCGCTGCCGCTGGAGGAGCGGCACACCCCGGGCGTGAAGACGATAGAGGGCCTCGCCGAGCTGCTCGGCATTCCCACGTCCGATACGCTCAAGGCGGTGTTCTACTTCGCCGACGGCGAGGTGGTGTTCGTCGTCATACGTGGCGACCTGGAGGTAAACGAGATCAAGCTGCGGAACGCTCTAGGGGCCAATGAACTGCGGCTCGCCACACCGGAGGAGGTGGAGCGGGCCGGGCTGGTGGCCGGGTCGGCGTCGCCCGTCGGCCTGGAAGGCGTGAGGGTGTTCGCCGACGACTCGATCCAGATGGGGTCGAACTTCGCGGTGGGCGCAAACCGGGAGGACTACCACCTGGTCAACGCCAACTACCCACGCGACTTCGAGGCAGACGTGATTACCGACCTCGCGCTGGCCGAGGTTGGCTTTGGTTGCCCACTCTGCGAGACGCCGCTCGTCATTCGCAGGGGCATCGAGGTGGGCCACATCTTCAAGCTGGGCACGCGCTACAGCGAGGCGCTGGAGGCCTACTTCCCGGACCAGCAGGACGTGCAGCGCCCTATAATCATGGGCTGCTACGGCATCGGCGTGGGCAGACTGCTGGGCGCGGCCATCGAGCAGCACCACGACGACCGGGGCATCGTGTTCCCGGCGCCCATCGCCCCCTACCAGGTGTGCCTGACCGCGCTGAATGTGGAGAACCCGGACGTCGCGGCGGCGGCGGACTCGCTGTACGACGAGTTGTGCCGGGCGGGCGTGGAGACGCTCTACGACGACCGCGCCGAGTCCGCGGGCGTCAAGTTCAACGACGCGGACCTGCTCGGCCTGCCCCTGCGGCTGGTCGTGAGCGCGCGCAACCTGCGACAGGGCGTGGTGGAGGTCAAGCGGCGCAGCGAGGACGAAGCGTCCTCCGTGCCGGCGGGCGAGGTTGTCGACGCTGTGCGGCGAATGGTCGCGGGGCTGGACTGAGCCGTCACCCCCATCCTAACCTTCCCCCGTCGAGGGGGAAGGGATTCCTCTATCCAGCCTACATGCTCATAACGACTTTTACGATTTCGTCGTCCCTGTTCTCGTACTGCTCGTAGGCCTTGCCCACCTCGTCGAAGCTCAGGCGGTGGGTGATCATCTCCGCGGGGTCCCACCAGCCTCGCTCCCGTAGCGCGACCATGTTGTTGATGTGGGTAATCGGGTCGCCGCTGCGCGCGCCGGTGGTGGGCACGATGGTGGGGGCGTTCTGCATGAGCCAGTGGGTGTTCAGCGGCGTCCGCGCGCCCTCGGCGGCGTTCTCCTGTATGCCGAACACGATGACGCGACCGAACTGGCGGATGAGCCGGATGGCGTTGTTGAGCGCGTCGGGATAGCCCGCGGCCTCCACGGAGATGTCGGGCATCTGGCCGCCGGTGATCTCCGCGACCGCCTCGTCCAGGTTGTCCCGGGTTGGGTTGATGGTGTCCGTCGCGCCGAACTTCTTCGAGTACTCCAGCCGGTAGTCGAGCAGGTCCACCGCGATGACCTGGCGAGCGCCGGCCCGTGCGCAGATGGCCGTGAACGACAGACCTATCGCCCCCTGCCCGAAAATCAGGACGCGCTTGCCCAGGATGGTGCCCATCTGCTGGCACGAGTAGAGCACGGTGCCCGACGGCTGGCACATGACCCACTCCGTGAGGTCGCCTTCGTCCGGCAGCGCCGCCATTCGTCCGGCATCGCCTGCGATGTACTCGACGAGCCCGCCGGGGCCATCACCTCCGGGAAGCACGATTACCCGTTGTCCTACCTGGAACTGGTCGGAGCGGCTCTCGACAATGGTGCCGGCGCACTCGTGGCAGGGCCCGCCGACGCGCATCGGGTATTCCTCTTCGGGGTGGACGGGGCCGTAGGCGTGCCGGATGTCGCTGCCGCAGATCGACCAGCGCTCCAGCTTGACGAGGCACTCGCCATCCTTGACCTCGGGCATGTCCACGTCCATTATCTCGAACTGCTTGGGACCGCTGATCCGCGCTGCTTTCATTGGGTCACTCTCCCTCATTCGTTAGGCTTGGGCGCCGCCCTTGTTATATCTCAATGAGACGCTATGCCGCAAGCATGGCCCGTCGTCGCCTGCTAAAATGGCGGCATGAAGGTACTCGGAATCGAGACTTCCTGCGACGAGACCGCCGCCGCGGTCATCGAGGACGGCAGGATCATACACTCCAACGTGGTAGCGACGCAGGTCGAGATGCACGCGCGGTTCGGCGGCATCGTGCCGGAAGTGGCCGCGCGCCAGCACTTCCTGACCATCGTGCCCGTGGTGGAGCAGGCGCTGGACACGGCAGGCGTGGAGCTGGATCAACTGGACGGCGTGGCGGTAACGCACGGCCCCGGACTCGCGGGGGCGCTGCTCATCGGCGTGAACGCTGCCAAGGGCTACGCGATGGCGAAGGACCTGCCATTCGTGGGAATCAACCACCTGGAGGGCCACGTCTACGCGGCCTGGCTGGAAGACTCAGACCCGGAGACGGGGCCGGGCTTCCCGCTGTTGTGTCTCATCGCCTCAGGCGGCCACACCGACCTGATACTGATGGAGGGGCACGGCAGGTTCACTCTTATCGGTCGGACGCGCGACGACGCGGCCGGCGAGGCGTTCGACAAGGCGGCGCGCGTGCTGGGTCTGGGATTCCCGGGCGGCCCGGAGATCCAGCGCGTGTCTGTCGACGGCGACGGCGAGGAGCCGCGGCTGCCCCGCCCGCGGGTGAGGGATTCGCTGGACTTCAGCTTCAGCGGCCTCAAGTCCGCGCTGGTGCGCCGCGCGGAGGAGCGGGGTCTGTACCCGCCCCAGCCCGACGGGGATCCGGACGCGCAGAAGGTCGCCAACGTGGCGCGCGAGTTCCAGGAGGCCATCGTGGACACGATGGTGCGCCGCACGCTGGAGGCGGTGGAGCGCCATAGTGTGCGCGGCGTGCTGCTCGGCGGCGGCGTGGCCGCGAACAGCCTGCTGCGCAAGGAAATGGCGGCGCGCTGCCCGGTCGAGGTGGTGGTGCCGCGCCCGGCGCTGTGCACCGACAACGCGGCCATGATAGGGGCCGCGGCGTACTTCCACCTGCGGCAGGGCGCCCGCTACGAGTGGGACGTGGACGTGGTGCCAAACCTCAGCCTGGGCTAGCGGCGGGGCCAGCCACCCGTCGTTCCCGCGAAAGCGGGAACCCACCGGTAGACTGGTATGCGCACTGTTTCGGGATTGCGTTGACCAGCCGCTAGATCCCCCACACGTCGGAATCCGGGCCGGGCCAGCACTTTGCGATCAGATCGGCCATCTGCTTGTTGCGACTCCGGATAGACTCTTCGTCCCATGTTTCTTTGGTCACCAACTCACCGTTCAGGTTCAACACGGCATGTTTCTGAATTGTCGCTCTCTTCTCATGCCAAGGCGCGTTTGACAGCTTCGAGTTGAGCCGCTGGGTTACTAGTGTGAGATTGCCGATGGTGTGAATGAGACCGTTGCGCGCCTCTGTCTCTTCTTCCTCGTCCACGCATTCCGGAAGGGGCCAGTTCTCGTTGTTCCAACTCACCGGCATCAGATGCTCGATGGTGAGATTTCTCGGCACGTCGCTCGTTTCGGACAATTGCGTGCGTAGCACGCTCTCAATGCCTTCCAGCACCACACGCAGCCTGCCCCTTGTCAACAGGCGGTAGAGTGGAGACCACGACAGGGAATTGGCGATAGTCTGGTCGCTAGGCCACTCTCTGGAGTATGCGTCCTGCTCTTTCAAGTATTCAGCGACGACTTTATCGGCTTGTTTCAAATCAGCCTTCCGCAGTCTTGTAGCGAGTTCCAGGATGAGCCGGTTGTAGTCCTTGGTCGTCATTCTGCAAATCATTCGACGGACAAGGAAGCTCTCCAAGGCGCGGAAAGCCCGCTCACGCACCGATTCCTCAGCTAGCAACAACACAAGCATCACCGGCGTGATCACACCAGACTGCATCACCTGAATTGCCCGGTAGTGGAACAAGTTCTCGTACTCGGTGCGCTGTCCCTCCTCAAATCGGCGGTAGTTCGCCATGTCGCGGTTGACGTCTCGCATCAGCACATTGATTTCTCTGCCATCCGCGTGCGCCTGGAACGTGGAGAAGACCCTGGTCGGCGAGACTTCCTGACCTGTCCTCATAGCCAGCCAGTAGTTCAGAAGCATGTCAATGCGCGGCCGCAGAAGGCGTCCCTGACGAACTTCGTCCAGCCACCACTTGTCATCCAAGTCGTTCCAGACTTCCTGCCACGCTGCATCGTTAGGCCGTTGGGCCAGAACGAAGTTCCGGATAAGATCGGATTGCTCAAGCGGGGTGCCGCGAGCGTTCAGCGTCTCGAAGATGACGTTGGGATCGTCTTTCTGATCGAGGTCAATCACAACGAGGTTGAGCATGTTCGTTACAGCGGTCTGCAACGCTTGAACGCGACGCTCAACTGACCCTTCGGCGGCTGTCAACCAGTGGCGTACCTGTTGCTGGAAGAACTCATGCCCCTGAACTATCAGCGATTCCGCGTATTCGTTCACCGCGAGGCCGTTGTCCATGGCGTGCTTGAAGGCCTGTCTGTCAGTTCGAGACGGCCAGACTTTGAATGCATGATTCTTGTCGTCACCAACGAAGTCAGGATGATTTAAAACCAGATTGGAAAGGTGGGCAGCGGGTATCCGATAGCCCATTTCCTCGTAAACGAACTGGATTGCGTCGAGCAGAAGTTGCAGCGTGGTTATGCGTTGTTGGCCGTCTATCACTTCCCTTCGATCAATGTCGTTGACCGGGACCGGTATCTGTTGCAACACTATTGCGCCGAGAAAGTGAGGCGTAGTCCGCTGCTCGGCCTCTACTGCGTTGTCTCCAGTCAACTTCATCTGATCCAGGAAGTTGTCGGCCACGTTTCGCACATCCTCCCAGAGCGGCTCCCACTGGTCGTCCTGCGTCCAAACGTAGTGACGCTGAAACTGCGGAATCGTGTAGCGAATATTCTGTTGAAAGAGTGCGCCGGGATTAAGGATGTTGGTCTTCACGATGAGCACCTCTCTCATCATTCTGGACAGAAGGCGCGGCGGGGAATCGCGCGTCAGAAGTGTAACACAGCTGTGATATTAAGGTATACACATGCGTGTATTTTGGGCGGCAGGGCGCCCGCTAGGACTGGGACGTGGACGTGGTGCCAAACCTCAGCCTGGGCTAGAGCTGGGGCGCAGGCGGGAATGCGCCTGTAAGCATGGCTACCGCGGCGCGAAGCGGTCGACCCAGCCGAATGGCGATTCGCGGGGCGGGCCTTCCTTCAACTGGAAGAGCCTGGCTATGAACTCGTTCACGGCGTCCGTGACACCGTCGCCGTCTAGGTCCACCAGCAGTTGACCGCCGGCAGCCCGGAAGACCACGAACTGCTTGTTAGGGGTCAGGAGATTGTCGACCACGAGGTAAACGCCCAGACCGGCAACCACGACCGGCCCGGCTATTCTGCCGAGCGTGTTCTCGATGACGAAGAACAGGAAAAACGCGGCCAGAAACGCCAGCCCGGCCCACACGTAGGCACCGCTTCCACGGGCGTGGTAGCCGATCTCCACCGCCTGCACGTCCTGGACCGAGGCGTACATTGCGCGCCGACGCTTGCCCTGGCCGCTCAGGTAGATGACGCGCTTGTCGGTGAGCGCCAGAAGCGTCCCGGACGTGTCTTCGTCGGAGGCGTCGTCAAGGCGGATCACCTGCTCGACGCCTTCACCGTCCAGCAGATCCAAGCCGTGTGACCTGTGGTTTTCGAGCTCCGGCTCCAACGGCAGCACCGCTCCGGCGCTCTGGGCCGTGGAGTGTCGCCCCCGCGATGACACCTCAGCCATCGGACCGTCTGTCCACGAAAGTCTCCCCGTCCTTCATCACCAGCACGACGCTCCCGCCGCGCTCGAGCGTGGATACATCGAGAAGTGGATCGGAGTCTACCAGCACCAGGTCTGCCGCCTTGCCCGGCTCGACAGACCCTGTCACGCCGTCCAAGCCGAGGCATTCGGCAGCCAGGCTCGTGCCGGCCACGATGGCCTGCATGGGCGTCATGCCCGCGTCCACCAGGCAGCTCAGCTCGTGGGCGTTGTTGCCGTGCTCCCAGCCGCCCTCGTCGGTGCCAGCGACCACCTTCACGCCCGCATCCAGGGCAATTGCGAGCGTTCTGACGTGGTGCTCCCGGAGCTGCGCCGAACGCTCGCGCCCGTGGGGCGTCCCCCGCGTGGCGTGGAAGGTGTACACACTGAATGTCGGGATGAGAAAGCAGTCCTGCTCGGCCATCAGCGGCAGCAGGTCCGGGTCCTCGTCCAGGTACGCGCCGTGCTCTATCGAGTTCGCGCCAAGCTCCACGCCCGCGCGCAGTCCCGGCCCTCCAAGCGCGTGGCACATCACGCGGCGGCCCAGGCCGTGCGCCTCGTCGATGAGCGCCTCCAGCTCGTCGCGGCTCATCAGCATGTCCTTGGGGCCAAGCCCGGCCCTGGAACTGGCGCCGCCCGTGGTCGCGGTCTTGATGACGTCCGCGCCCATGCGCACCATCTCGCGCACCTTGGCGCGCATCGCGTCAGGCCCGTTGGCAACGCCCGGGGGCAGCGCGGGGTCGTGGTCCGTCGGGTTGCCGTGGCCTGATGGGCTGATGTGGTCGCCGATGCCGCCGGTGGGCGAAATGATATTCAGCGACACCTGGAGGCGCGGTCCGGGCACGAGGCCCTCGTCCACCGCGTCGCGGAACCCAGCGGCCAGCCCGCCGGCGTCCCGGACCGTGGTGTAGCCGGTTTCCAGCGTCTGCCGCATGACGGCGGCGATACGCATGTCGCGCAGCGCCCGGGTCTCGGTGATTCCCCAGCGGCTGGCGATCTCGTAGCCGAAGTTGGCCAGGTGGTCGTGGCAGTCGATCAGGCCGGGCAGCAGTGTCAGCCCGCGGGCCTGGACGACTTCCGCGCCGTCCGGCACGGCCACCTCGGCGGACAGCCCGGCGGCGGCGATGCTCGCGCCCTCGATCAGCACGGTGGCGTCGGGCACGGGTGTGCCCCCCTTGCCGTCGATTAGAGTGGCGCCGGTTATCGCCTTCATGCCTGCCTCCCCGGTTGAGCGATGCTTCACGTGCTGCGCCGCAATGTTATCACGCACACCAACGGCGTCCAAGTGCGCGATAGACGCGCCGCCCGCGCGCGTGGTATTCTGCCAGCCATCGGCAGGTCCGGCCGCGTGGCGGCCCAATAGACAGGAATGCGCATGGAAAGACCGATTTTCAAACCTATCGGCACACCAACCGAACAACTCGACACCCCGACCCTGGTCGTCGACCTCGACGCCCTCGCGCACAACATCGAAGCGGTCCACTCGTTCTTCCGAGACCGGGAGGCCAAGCTGCGCCCCCACGTCGAGGCGCACGGTTGCCCAGGCATCGCGCACCGCCAGCTCGCGTCCGCAGGGACCGTCGGCGGCGTTTCGGTGTCCACCGTGGGCGAGGCGGAGGTCTTCGCGCAGGCGGGTATCACCGACATCACCGTCGCCAACGAGGTCGTAACTGCCCAGAAGATCGCGCGTCTGTGCGCGCTGGCCCAGACCTGCCGAGTGACGGTCGCGGTGGACAATCCGCGCGTTGTGGAGCGCACGTCTCGGGCGGCGCAGAACGCGGGCGTCGTCATCGGCGCGCTGGTGGACGTACACACCCGGCTGGAGCGCTGCGGCGTCGCCCCTGGCGAGCCGGCCGTTGCGCTCGCGCGACAGGCCCACGACGCGGACGGCCTGCGATTCGCGGGACTGATGACCTACGAGGGCGCGATACTGACCGAGGACGGGGACGAGCGCGCCGCCGAGTCCAGGGCCTGTGTCCAGCGCCTGCTGGACACCCGGGAGATGGTGGAGCGAGCGGGCATCGACGTGGGGACCGTGAGTGCGGGCGGCACGCACAACTACGACGTGGTGGGCGACATGGCCGGGGTGACGGAGGTGCCCGCCGGGTCGTACGCGCTGCTCGATTATCGGTACAGCTTCCGCCGACCGCACCTGAAGCAGGCCGCGCGGGTGCTCACCACGGTGATGAGCCGACCGGAGGAGGACAGGGCCTTCCTGGACTGCGGACAGAAGGCTATCGGCATAGACACGGGCCTGCCCGCGGTGGAGGACATCGACGGCGCCGAGATCGCGCGCATGAGCGCCGAGCACGGCTTCCTGATGCTTGAGCCGGAGGCTCGCGACAGCGTGGATCTGGGCGACAAGGTGTGGCTCACGCCGTGGGAAATAGGCACCACGGCCAACATCTACGACTACGTAAACGGAGTGCGCGGCGGCAAGCTGGAGGTCGTCTGGGACGTATCTGCGCGAGGCCGCTACCGCTAGAACAGGGCCGGCGCCGGTAAGACGCCGCATCAACGGGAGAAACGCATGGAGAACTACAGACCGCCGGTTGGCACGCCCATAGAGGAGTTAGATACGCCCTGCCTGCTCGTGGACCTGGACCTGGTGGAGCACAACTTCAAGGTGGTCGCAGACACCTACGCGGACACGGTGTGCAAGATGCGCGAGCACTCGAAGGACATCAAGACGCCGCTCCTGGCCCGGATGCAGATGCGCGCCGGTGGCACCGTCGGCGGCGTCTGCACCGCCAAGACCGCCGAGGCCGAGGCCATGATCGAGGGCGGCATCGAGGACATTCTCATCACCAGCGAGGTGCCTACCGCAGACAAGCTTGAGCGCGTGTGCGCCCTGGCCCGGCGCGCCGACGTGAAGGTGACGATAGACGACCCTCGCAACGTCCGGCTGCTGTCCGAGATCGCGGAGGCGAGCGGCGCCAACGTCGGCGTGGTGATAGAGGTCAACACGTCGATGGGCCGCGCAGGCATACGCGCGGTGGAACACGGCGTCGAGCTTGCCAAGCTCGCCGATTCGCTGCCCGGAATCTCCTTCAAGGGCGTGATGAGCCACCAGACCCTGCCTGGGCGACCCGACAAGGAGACACGGATGATCGAGGGCCGCAGGTACATCCAGATGTGCCTGGACGTCAAGGACGCCATCGAGGGCGAAGGCATACCCGTCGAGATAGTCTCGTCCGGCGAGTCCTGGAGCTACGACGTGGCAGCCACCATAGAGGGCGTCACCGAGGTCGAGGGCGGCACCTACGCGCTGATGGGGTCGAACTACACCTACATGGACGAGTTCGAGCGGGCGGGCCGCGTGCTGGGCACCGTGATCAGCACGCCGCGTCCCGGCGTCGCGATAGGCGACGTCGGCCACCGCGCGCTCGGCTCGCCCAACGGCGTGCTGCCCGATTTCGAGGGACCGGCGGGAGTCAGCGTCGAGGCGCTGCACGAGCACCACGTGGTGCTGCGCTCGGACGGCGCCATGCCGCTGGAGGTGGGCGACAACTTCTACCTGCTCAGCGGCCAGTCCGACATCATGGTCAACCGCTGGGACAACATGATCGGCGTGCGCAACGGCGTCGTCGAGGTCGTCATGCCCATCACCGCGCGGGGGTGCCACCACTAGGTCATTACGCACACTGAGCCTGGCTTTGCACATCCTTGGACTGGGGACATGGCGAACATTAGCCTACGGCCATACCAAGAGGAACTTCTCCAGAGGGTACTGGTCGCACTGGAACCCGAAGCGGCAAGGGTGATGATGCAACTACCTACGGGTGGGGGCAAGACTGTGATTGCAGGCGCATTGCTGAATGAATGGCTGGCTGACGGACGTAAGGCCGTCTGGCTGACGCACCGCAGAGAGTTGGCTGAACAGACTCACAAGATGCTGACCAGCCAACAATTACAAGCAGTTGCCACTCCTCGTTGGCACACCGCGACGGACGCTCCGGCGATTGCGGGCGGTGTGGTGATTCTCACTGCTCAGACTGTGGGCAGACGAACGTCCACGAACAGGCAAGTGTGGGGCCGATTCGATCACCACGACCTCTTGGTTGTTGACGAGTCGCACCACGCACCGGCCAAGGGTTGGGAGCGAGCTATCGAGCTGTGGCCTGGAAGAGTGCTGGGAATGACCGCGACCCCGTGGCGCCTCAAGAAACAGGAGGGGTTCGATCACCTTTTTTCTAGCTTGATTGAAGGACCTCAGACCGTCGAGCTGCAGGAGGAAGATGCTCTCTGCGAAGTCACGGTGTGGGCACCTCAATCTGATCAACTGATCGTGGGTGGTGTGATTCGCGCTGGGGACTATACCCCGGATGGAATCACCGCAGCAAATTCAGCGCGGGATGGAGACGTGATGACGGCGGGAGCGGTGAGGGTGTGGAAAGAGCATGCTGGCGAGCGCAAAACAATCATGTACGCGGTTTCCAGTGGACATGCCCGGAACCTCGTGAAGGTGTTAAAGGACGAAGGCGTAAGGGCCGCCGAGCTACTCAGCGACACACCTGAGGAAGAGCGAAACTGGGCAGTCGAAGCGTTCAAGAGTGACTACCTACAGGTCTTGGTCAACCTGCAGATTGCAACCGAAGGATTCGACCTGCCGGATGCTTCCTGCATAGTGATTACGCGGCCAACGCTGAGCTTGGCCCTGTACCTACAGATGGTAGGAAGGGGCTTACGTCCAAAGGAAGACGGCGGAGACTGCCTGATTCTGGATTTGGCTGGCAACTACATCACCCACGGACTCCCTACAGACCTTCGACAGTGGTCTTTGAATGCAAGAGGTGAGCAGAGCTTTGGCGATGCTCCCGTCCAGTGGTGCGAAGAGTGCGGATCCGTCTCCCCGGCATCCAGCCACAGTTGCAGTAGTTGCGGCGCTCCCTTCGGCCAAGAGTGCACTCGCTGCGTCAAGTTTCGTTGGTGGCCTCGCTGGGAGTATGAGGACTATTGTGGTGAAGCGCACGACATAGTGTGCGACTTTTGTCATAATGACGCTCACGTGCAAGCGAACATACCGGAGCTGAACGAAGTCGCGGAGCTTAACGACGAAGAGGAATTTGATATGGACCTGGGCGATGACTTGGCCGGTCGACTTACGCCTATTCTCAAGGAGCTTCTAGAAGATGAGGGAGAAAGAGTGGAAGCTGAATAAGAGGCCAAACGGCGGGAGTTGCTTGAGAACATTCAGGGGCATGATGAACTCTTAGCAGACGACAACAGACTTGATTCTGAGTTCACGGCGTATGTGAATGCACTTCCTGAAGAGCGGCAGCCGCAGAGTCGCCCACAGGAAAGGCGCCTGTTCAATGAGTGGGAGTCGGGACTGAAGAATGACCTCCGACGGTGGCAGACTGAGCTCAGTGTTCTGTCGAACCAATCGAACGAAGTATCTGTGCTGGGTGGAGCTCAGAGGAAGTTGATAGGATTGCTGAACGATGTGGCGGAAGAAATGGGTATGCGGCCAAGTGCAGCAACTACTCCCGAAGTCCGCCCCACGGCTAAGGCCGGCGGACATCGTGCATCTTCTAGTAGCCCTGCGGCCGCAGTCAGTGGAGAGCAAATCCGGCTGTCGGACTTCATACCATCATCAGGCGACCCTAACCCTGCCGAGATTCAATTCCCAGATGGTACAACTGGACGTTTGAAAAGCCAGCGAGATCTAATGTTAGCCACTGTTGAATGGCTATGGCAGCAGGGTAACTTGACCAAGGCTCACTGCCCCATAGGGCCGAAGAGAGGCAAGAACTACTACGTATCTACAAAGCCTGCCCACTCCGATGGTAGTCCATTCGCAAAAAGTGACCGCGCTCCCGTAGGACCATACTATGTAAACACGAAGCTTCCGTATGGTCAGCTAGTAAGTGCGACGCGAACCATCGTTGAACATGCAGGGCTGCACCCTACGCAATTCCAAGTGTTGCTCGGCTGACGTCCTCACCCTCCATGCATCCTCAAGCCACCCACTGGGCACAGCCACTATAGTGGGCTAAGCGTAGGCGTTGGGCCAATCCTAGAAGCGAAACGTGAGCGCCCAATGAATTCCCAACAGTACACCATCGACGAAATCTGCGACCGGGGCGAACAAATCTACGAGGAGCAGATCAGGCACCGGGTAGAACCCCTGGAGAACGGGAAGTTCATCGTAATCGACATCGAGAGCGGCGACTACGAAGTAGCCGAGGAAGAGCTTGACGCATCTCACCGGGTGAAGGCAAGACGACCGGAGTCCGTCAGGTTCTTAGCGAAGATAGGCTGTAGCGCCGCCTATCGGCTGGGCCTTTTCATTGTCCATCGCAAGGATGCTCGCAAGTATCTTTAGCGATACCTCTTGGATGGAAAGCCGGCGCCCCCACGCCCGATAGCCGGAACCACCCCAAAGATCGTGTCTCAAACCTTCCCATCCGCGTAACCCAAACGCCACACCCATATCTCGCCGGCGTCTCGAACCTGCCATGCACATGCCACACACATGCCACAAAAATTCCCACCTCCAGGCCCGCTCCCACGATCTTATGTCAAGTATGAACCTGCACCAGCCTATTCGGTCAGGCGTTTGTAGGGGCAATCCCTTGTGGTTGCCCGCTCACTCTCGCCAGCCGGTAAGGACGTCGCCCCAACCCCCTCTTGATTCTATAGCACGCACGTGCTATTTTCTACGTAGCAGGCGCTGGGGGCGCCGGACGGGCGGCGTCACAAGGCCAGCATCCGGCCCAAGACCACCGTCGCGTTCTGCGACATTCGGCGCAATGCGCGTGACGAACCTTAACAACTTGGCTCACAAAAAGTGACAAGAACATCGGGCCGCCCAGCTACGGAATGGGCGGAATGTAGCAGAATTGAGCAGATATTTCGGAGAGCCGCGCCCAGAGGCGCAATCGCCGCTCGGATTCCCTTCATCCTGAGCCGCTCTACTGGCCGGAGGGGGGAGAATGATACGGCCCTGCCCCACTTCCCCCAAAATCGCGCCGCCCACGCCCTTTGTTGTATAATCGCACCTAGACGCCGCCGCAGACGATATTACCGGCGCCTTGAGGTGACTACGTGGCAACCGAAGGCTACACCAACCCCGACTTGCTCGCCGAGACCGATTGGCTCGAAGCCCATCTCGACGACCCCAACCTTCGCATCGTGGACTGCGAACCGTTCGACGCCTACCGCCGCGCCCACATCAAGGGCGCCGTGGGCATCAGCGTCCACCCCTACATCAAGGACCCGAATCGCCCCCGCGTCATGGAAGCGGATGATTTCGCCAAGCTCGCCTCCGAGATGGGCCTGGGCGACGACGACCTGATAGTGACCTACGACAGCGGCTGGGGCCTCAGCGCCTCCCGCTTCTGGTGGGTGCTCAACTACTACGGCCACACCAACGTCAAGATGCTCAACGGCGGCTGGGCCAAGTGGTTCGGCGAGGGACGGCCCATCACCGCCACGCCTGCGGAGCCGCAAGCCGCCACCTTCACGCCGAAGACCGACGACAGCGTCATCTGCCTGCTCGACGACGGCGTCGCCAGCGTGGGCAACTCCGACGTGGTGTTCCTGGACGTGCGCTCGGACGGCGAGTGGGACGGCTCGAACAACCGCGGCAACGACAGGCGCGGACACATCCCCGGCGCCGTCCACCTGGAGTGGCTCAACTTCCTCTCCGAGGGCGAGTACCAGACCGTGAAGCCCGCCTCGGAGTTGAGGGCCATGCTCGAATCGAGGGGGGTCACGCCGGACAAACGAGTGGTGACCTATTGACAGGGCGGAATCCGTGCGGCGCACGGAGTTCTCGTCCTCAAGCTGTTGGGATACGGCGACGCCCGAAACTACGACGCTTCCATGTCGGAGTGGGCCAACCTGCAGGACACCCCGCTAGTTGTGTAGCCATCCCGTCAGCCGGCGCCGCCCGGGCCATCGGGTTTGTTGCGCCTTCCGCCATCCGTGTAGACGACGCCGGGGTCCCGCTCCGGCCGCCCGTCCACCTCGCATAGGAGAGCCGTTTTGCAGCAACTAGCCACCGACTTGGAAAAGGCCAGGGCAGTCGCCCACAGCATCGTCGAAAACGTAAAGAAGGTGATCATCGGCAAGGACGAGGCCGTGGAACTGGGCGTAGTCGCGCTCACCTGCCAGGGCCACGCACTCATCGAGGACGTGCCGGGCGTGGGCAAGACCATGCTCGCCCGGAGCATCGCCCGGTCGACGGGTAGCGAGTTCAAGCGCATCCAGTTCACGCCCGACCTGCTGCCCACCGACATAACCGGCGTGTCCATCTTCAACCAGAAGACCGGCGAGTTCGAGTTCCGCCAGGGCCCCATCATCTCCCAGATCGTGCTCGCCGACGAGATCAACCGCGCCACGCCCAAGACCCAGTCGGCGCTGCTGGAGGCGATGGACGAGCGGCAGGTGACGGTGGAGGGCGAAACTCACCCCATCGGCCGCCCGTTCATGGTGATGGCCACCCAGAACCCCATCGAATACGAGGGCACCTTTCCCCTGCCCGAGGCGCAGCTCGACCGGTTCCTGCTTATGATCAGGCTGGGCTATCCCACCCTGGATGAAGAGCTGGCGATAGTCGAGGGCCAGCGCATGGAGCACCCTATCGAATCGCTGGGACCGGTGACGAACCCGCAGGAGATCTTCGAGCTGCAGGAGGCGGTCAAGCAGGTCTACGTCGATGACGCCATAAAGCGATACATTGTGACGATAACCGAGTCTACGCGCGAGCACCCCGACGTCGCGCTGGGCAGTTCACCGCGCGGCTCGCTCGCGCAGTACAGGGCCGCGCAGGCGCTGGCTTTGATACGCGGGCGCGACTTCGTGCTGCCGGACGACGTGAAGGAGCTTGCTGTGCCAATGCTGGGCCACCGCATCATCGTGTCCGCCGCGGCCCGTATGCGCGGCGTGCAGGGCGGCGAGGTCATCTCCGGCCTCGCGGGCGAGATTCCGGTGCCCGGCGCCGAGGCCCGTGGCTGGGTCAGGAGGTAGCCGATAGACGCTGTAAGGGTGTTCGTCCTGAAGCGGTTCTACCTCGTCGCCGCTCTTATGGGCGTGACCGCTGTAACCGGAGCGGCCACCGGATTCGGGCTGTTCTACAGGCTGCTGTACATCTTCGGCCTCGCCGCGGTTTTCGGCTTCCTGTGGAACTGGATGAGCGTCCGTACTCTCCACGTGGAGGTCGACCGGCGAAGCCATCGCGTCCGCGTGGGCGACGACGTGGAAGAGCGGATTACGATTCGCAATATGGGCACCCTGCCCAAGCCGGTGCTGGAGGTCGAGGACCTCACAGACCTGCCCGGCTACTCCAGCGGCATGGCGCTCGCCCTGGGCGCGAAGAGCTTCCGGTCCTGGCGCACGCTGACGCCGGCCCGCAAGAGGGGCGTGTACACCATGGGTCCAGTGCGCGTGTCCAACACCGACTTCCTGGGTCTGTTTCGGCGAAGCCGCGAGTTTTGCGGCACCGACGAGTTGGTTGTTTACCCCCGTGTGTTCGATCTGCCGGGCTTCTCCATACCGGCGGCCGACCTCACCGGCGAGAGCACGGCGAGACGGCGCAGCCACGACCTGAGCCCGCACGCGTCGAGTGTTCGCGACTACGCCTTCGGCGACAGCATCAGCCGCGTCCACTGGAACAGCACGGCCCGCCTGGGACGGCTGATGTCCAAGGAGTTCGACCTGGGTCAGTCCAGCGACGTGTGGATCATGGTGGACCTTCACAGGGACGTGCAGGCGGGCGAGCTGGAGGAGAGCACCGACGAGTACGGCGTCTCCATAGCCGCGTCGCTGGCGAGAAAGTACCTGTCTTCCGACATGCCGGTGGGCTTGGTGTCCTACGGCGACCAGCGATACTATCTACCGGCGGAGACCGGTTCGGGGCAGATGAACCGGGTGATGGAGGTTCTTGCGCGGAGCAAGGCCGAGGGCAGGGTTCCGCTGGCGGACGCCCTGCCGCTCGAGGAGGGGCTGTGGGGCTACCACAGCACGCTCGTCGTGATTACGCCCTCGCACCGGCCCGCCTGGGTGGCGGGGCTGCGAGAGCTGGCCCGCCGGCGGGTCAGGATAGTGGCCGTGCTGCTGGACGGTGTCACCTTCGGCGGCGTCTTCCCGACGCTGAGCGTGGCTCCCGCCCTGCATGAGGCCGGCATTCCCACCTACGCCGTCCGCTCCGGCGAGTCGATACCTATCGCGATGAGCCGACCCTACATGATCGCCGACGTCGAGCGCGCCAGGCGGGAGGTCGCGTAGTGGCAGCCGACTCCGCGTCTGTACTGTATCCCACCGGCCGCGGCGGGATTGGCACCCGGCAGCGCCACCCGCTGCTGAGACTTTACACCCGCTACACGCCCTCACAGGGCTGGTCCACGTTCGTGCTGCTCATGCTGGCCCTTCTCGTGTTGGGCCAGTCGGTCTCGGCGGCCGGCTGGGCGCGCACACCGTCAATGCTGGCGGTCATGTTCTGGGCCGCCGTTCTGGGCCTCGCGCTCGCGAAGCTGCGCGTTCATGCCGCTTTCCTGCACCCCATAGGGCTGGCGGTGGGCTTTGTGATGGTGATGTGGCGCATCGGCTCGATCACCGAGGGCGAGACGCTGTTCGAGCAGCAGCGCCTCGCGTACGAGCGGCTCAGCGTGTGGTACGAGGCCGCGACCACAGGCGGCATCAGCACCGACCTGCTGCCCGTCTCGTTGATTCTGCTCGCCGCGGCCTGGATCATCGCCTACGTGAGCTCCTGGTTCATCTTCAGGAGCAACAACGTGTGGGTGGGCGTGGTGCTCATGGGCACGGCCCTGCTCACGAACCTCAGCTTTCTGCCCATCGGCCGCGCCTACGAGTTTTTCGTGTTCGCGTTCGTCGCCATCTTGCTGATAGTGCGGCTCAGCATCGTCATCCAGCAACAGGAGTGGACAAAGGCCGGCATCGGTTACGAACGCTCAAACGGCTGGATGACTCTCAACAACACCTTCGTGTTCGGCATAGTGGTGCTCCTGATCGCGTCTCTTCTGCCACTGCACGTTTACGTTTCGCCGACCCTGGCGGACGTCTGGCGAACGGCGCGCTCCCCGGTGAGCGCGCTGGAGGGCGAGTTCGCGAGGCTGTTCTCCGCCATCCCGTCGCGCAAGGATTTGCCCGGCCGGCTCTTCGGGGACACGCTGCCCTTCCTGGGCTCCATCTCGTTCGGAGGCGAGCCGGTGTTCTGGGCAGAGTCCGACTATCCGTCCTACTGGATCTCGCGTACTTACAGCGAGTACACCGCCGCGGGCTGGGTGGCGGGCGAAACGCAGCCCATCGACGTCGGTCCTGAGATTGTGCCCCCGCCCAGGGTGGACGATCTCAAGCGCGAGCCGGTGCAGCAGCTCCTGCAACTGGACTTCGAGTCCAAGGCGTTCCTGTCGGGAGGCGGTCTGGACTGGGTAAGCCACGGCGCCACCCTGCAGACGCTCGCCCCAAAGAAGTACACGCTCGACCTTCTCGACCCCTCGACCGATGAGGAGCTTCCCGAGGACATGCGCGAGCTGGCTGAGACCCTGAGAGAGGAGCTCGAAGAGCGTTCCGTCAGCTCAGTCGAGGAGTCGCTCATTTCCCGCAGCTTGCCGCCCGACATGGTGCTGGAAGGCGTCACCTACCGGCACGCGACGATAGATACCCCGCAGGCTGTCGAAACGGTAACCGTCGCCAGAAAGGAGCCTATAGCCCCGGAGATAGTGGCATGGAACTTCTCTAGTCCGCTGCCCAGGAACAACCCCTACACCATGGTCTCCTACGTCTCGCTTGCCACCGACGACGACCTGCGGCAGGCCGGCACCGACTACCACGGTTTCATCCGGGACCATTACCTGGCGCTGCCGCCCGACCTGCCCGACAGAGTGATCGAGCTGGCCGAGCGGATCACGGTGACCGCGGAGACGCCGCTGGACAAGGCGGTGACGGTCCAGGAGTTCCTGCGCAGCGACAGGTTCACATACTCCCAGGACATCGAGGCGCCCCCGGCGGGCGCCGACGGCGTGGACCACTTCCTATTCGAGACCCGGACCGGATACAGCGACTACTACGCCTCCGCCATGGCGGTGATGCTGAGAGCGGTGGGTGTGCCCTCCAGGCTGGCAGCGGGCTACGGGCCTGGACTGTACTACTCCGAGACGGGAATGCACGTCGTGCGCGACCTGGACAGCCACGGCTGGGTCCAGGTCTATTTCCCCAGCTACGGATGGATCGACTTTGAGCCGACTCCAAACTGGCCGAGGCACGAGCGCCAGTTGCTCAGCGATCCGGCCGTTGTCGCAATCGGAACGGGCCGTGAGGACGCCGAGGCAATCGACGAGGCGCTGGAGGATATCTTCGATTCCGCGCTGGACGCCGTGGGCGTGCCTCCCGTCGAGCCGGGCGGCGGCGGTCTCAACATCGACGTGGTGGCGCTGCTTCGCCCGACCGCCATCGTCCTGGGCAGCGTGGCCGTAGTGTGGCTGCTGTTGTGGCTCGCGTGGACGCGAAATCTGGGCGGGGCGACGCCCGCCGAAAGGGCATACACCAAGATGACCCGGCTGGGGGCAATCGCCGGACTGCGCCGGGGCCACAACCAGACACCGCTCGAGTACGCCCGCAGCGTCGGCGCGGCCGCACCCGCTGTCGCGGCGGCCGCGCAGCGCATCGGCTGGGCATTCGCCGTCGGCAGATACGGCACCGCGACCGGAGAGGACGATGGCGCGGAAGACGAGATCGACGGCGCATGGCGCGAAATGCGGCTGAGGCTGCTTGGCCACGCGGTGACCCGGCTTGTGCCGCTCCGGGCAAGGGCGTAATGATGCTCTACTACGCCGTATTCGAAACGCCGCTCGGATGGGTCGGCGCAGTCGCGTCGGAGCACGGCCTGCGCCGCTGCACTCTGCCCCAGCGTAAGCCGGGAGCGTGCGCGGACGAGTTGGGCGCCGACTTCGGAACTGCCGCCCCGGCGCCCGAACGGTTCGCCGAACTGTCTACGATGTACGATCGCTACTTCGCGGACGGGAGCGACGCATTTGCCTGCGTCCCCATTGACGTGGAGGATACTCCCTCCTTCCAGCGCGCGGCGTGGCTGGCCTGCCGCTCGATTCCATCGGGGGAGACTCGCTCGTACAAGTGGATCGCCGTTCGGGCGGGCAACCCAGGCGCCTCCAGGGCCGCCGGGCAGGCGATGGCGCGCAACAGGCTTCCGATAGTGGTGCCGTGTCATCGGGTGATCGGGGCGGACGGCTCGCTGCGCGGATACGGCAGCGGCACAACGCGGCTGAACCTGAAGCGCCGCCTTCTGGAACTCGAGCGAGGAGTGCGTCGCCTAGGCGTCTAGCTCGCGGCCGAGGTAGCCCTCCAGGGCCTGCCTGGCCTCGGACTCCAGGCTCTCGTCCACCAAGATGGGACGTGGGAACGGCGTCACGCCAAAGTACGACGACGTGTCCCCGCCGCGCACCATGGCAGGTATGCCCTCGCCCAGTAGCAGATCGCGCCACATCTCGGCGGTAAGCTGGTCGGGCGCGGTGGTCAGGCGCGCCCACTTCACCACGACGCCGCTTCCACGATAACCTCGCCCTGTCCGCTCAACGCCTCCTCCAGCTCATTCGCCAACTCGTCGCACACGGTGACTCGCACCTGCGGCCAGTCCATGTGCACCACCCTGCCCTCGTACACTATCTGCAGGCCCACCTCGTCTTCGCCGCGAAAGTTCAGCAGCGCTCGTTTAACGTCCTGGAGGCGGTTGTTGTCGTCCGTAGGCTGGCCGGTCTCTCGCATGCGCACCGTCAGCCGCAGTCCGTTTCGTTGCTCCTCGGGCGGCGGTGCGGCCGATTCCCGAGACCCGTTCGCGCGGGCCGGCGTCGCGCTGCGAGACTCCGCACCCTCCGACGCCACGGGCGGCTGGCCGGCCGGCTGCGGGGGCGGCGAGTAGGTGGGTCGCGGCGCCTCGGACACGGACGCGGGCGCCGGCCTCTCGTTTGCCGGCGCGGCCTCTTCACCTATGCGAAACTCCTCGGCCGCCCTGCAGCTCAGGCTTATCTCGTCGTCTCGCACCCTGACGGTGCCGGTCACCGTGACCAGGTTGCCCTCCTGCCACAGGCCGCGAGTATTCCGCAGCGCCTCCTCCCACACGAACACTTCCACGGGGCCGTCCATCAGCGCCAGCGATGCTATGGCAAAGGGCTTGTTCTCGCGCGTGCTTCTGTGATCGACCGACGCGACCTGCCCCCTGACGCGCACCGTCGAGTTTCTCGGCGCATCAGTGAGCTGGCTCATCAGGACGTAGACACTCGGGTCGCCGTCAGCGGAAAGCGACGCGAGCAGGCTGTTGTTCGAAACCGAGACGCCCATCAACTCCTTTTCCCAGCGCCACTTCTCGGCCTCGCTCGTGGCGTCCGCCGGCACCTGCAGGTCGAACAGGGGCGCTGGGACGCTTTCGCCGAACATGTCGAACATGGAAGACTGGTTGGAGTTTCGCAGACGCGACTCGCTCTGGGCCAGCGATATGATCCTGTCGATCACGCTGAGCAGACCGTTGCGCTCGCCGAACGAATCGAAGGCACCGGCCCTTATCAGGCTCTCCAACGCCTTGCGGTTGACGCCGCTGAAATCGGAGACCCGGCACATCTGCTCTATCGACTCGAAGGGGCCCTCCTTCTTGCGGGCCGCAATGACGGGCTCGAGGGCCGCGCCGCCGACGTTCTTCACCGACGCCATCCCGAAGCGTATCGCGGGCTTGTCGTCCTGCCCGGCCTCGATTGAGAACACCTCCTCGCCCAGGCGTATGTCCGGCGGCAGCACCTGGATGCCCATGCGCCTGCACTCGTTCACCGCGTTGGCGATCCTGTCGGTGCTGGCGCTGTTCGCGTTGAGGAGCGAGGCCATGTACTCCACCGGGTAGTTGGCCTTGAAAAACGCCGTCCAGTAGGAGATGAGGCCGTAGCTCACGCTGTGCGCCTTGTTGAAGGCGTAGCCGGCGAAGGGGGTTATCAGGGCGAAGAGTTGCTCTGCGAGTTCCCGCGTGTACCCGTTCTCTACGGCACCTTCGATGAATTGCTGCTCCTCCTCCGCCATTATCTCGGCGATCTTCTTTCCCATCGCCTTGCGCACGATGTCCGCGGCGCCCAGCGAGTAGCCGGCGAACGTGCGGAAGATCTGCAGCACCTGGTCCTGGTACACGATGATCCCGTAAGTCTCACGGAGGATGTCTTCAAGCGCAGGATGCAGGTAGCGGGCCTTTTCGCGCCCGTGTTTGGCGTTGATGAAGGCGGTAATGTGCTCCATCGGTCCGGGACGGTACAGTGCTATCATGGCGGCAACGTCGCCCAGGGAAGAGGGCTTCAGCTCCCTGATGTAGCGGGTCATCCCCGAGCCTTCCATCTGGAACACGCCCACGGTGTCGCCGCGCGACAACAGCTCGAACGTCCTGGCGTCGTCGAGCGAAATCTCCTGGAGCTCGATATGCTCGCCGCGCGTTTCGAGTATCAGGTCCCGCGTCTTCGCCAGCACGGTAAGGTTGGCAAGCCCGAGGAAGTCCATCTTCAGCAGGCCGAGATCGGCAATGGGGTCCATCGAGTACTGCGTCGTCAGCACGCCGTCGCCATCGCCCCTGGAGGGACGCTGGAGCGGCACTACGTCGTCGAGCGGCTCGCCCGATATGACCACGCCCGCGGCGTGGGTGCTGGAGTGGCGCGTCAGACCCTCCAGTTTCATGCTGGTGTCGATGAGGTTCCGAATGCTCTCGTCCGCCCCATACACTTCGCTGAACTCGGCGTTTTCCTTCATCACGTCGGGCAGGGTGATGTTCAGCCTGAACGGCACCAGCCGCGCCACCCTGTCCACGTCGGCGTAGGACATTCCGAGCGCGCGGCCCACGTCGCGTATGCTGGCCCGCGCGCCAAGCGTGCCGAACGTGATGATCTGCGCCACGTGCTCGCGGCCGTACTTGGCCACCACGTAGTTGATCACCTCCTCGCGGCGGTCGTCCTGGAAGTCCATGTCGATGTCCGGCATCTCCTTGCGCTCCATGTTCAGGAAGCGCTCGAAGACCAGGTCGAACTCCAGCGGGTTCACGTCCGTAACGCCCAGGCAGAACAGGGCCAGGCTGGCGGCGGCGCTGCCGCGCACGGCGAAGAAGATGTCGCGCTCGCGCACGAACTTTGCTATGTCCCACACCACCAGGAAGTAGTCGGCGAACTGCGTATGGCGGATGACGCCCAGCTCGTACCGCAGCCTCTCCTCCTCAGCGGGCGTGGGCCCGCCCGTGCGGCGGCGCAGCCCCTCCTCGCACAGCCGCGTGAGGTAGTCGTCCGCGGTCATGCCGTCGGGCGTTGGGAACTGCGGCAGCCGAAGCTGGGAGAAGTCGAGCTTGAGATCGCACATCTCGGCGATACGCTCGGTGTTGGTCACGGCATCGGGCAGATCCTCGAAGAGCTGTACCATCTCCTGGTGGCTCTTCAGATAATAGGAAGGCTCCTCCATCCTCAGCCGCTTTTCGTCGTTTATGTTGGTGTTGGTGTGGATGCAGATGACGATGTCCTGCAGGTGGGCATCGTCCTTGTCGACGTAGTGGGAGTCGTTGGTTCCCACCACGGGAATGCCCACGCGGTCGCTCAGCGCGATCAGTCCGCGGTTGATGGCGGGCAGTTCGGGAACCCCGCCGTGACGCATCACTTCCAGGAAGTAGCGCTCGCCGAGCAGCTCGCGGTACCATCCCGCGACCTCCGCGGCCTCGTCGTGCCTGCCCTGGGCCAGCAGGCCGGGCACCTCTCCGCTTGGGCAGCCGGAAAGCACGATGAGGCCCTTGTGGTGCCGCTCCAGCAGCTCCCTGTCGATCCGGGGCCGGTAGTAGAAGCCCTCGACGTGGGACTTGGTCACCAGCTTGATGAGGTTGCGGTAGCCCTCGGCGTTCTGGGCCAGCACCGTCATGTGGTAGGGGCTCTTGTCGCCGGGGTTCCTCTCGTGGCGGCTGCCGGGCGCCACGTACATCTCGCAGCCCACAATGGGCTTGATGCCATGCGCGCGGGCCTTGTTGTAGAAGTCGATGGCGCCGTACATTCCGCCGTGGTCGGTGATGGCGAGGCTGTCCATGCCCAGTTGCTCGGCGCGCTCCACCAGCCCGTCGATGCGGCTGAGGCCGTCCAACATGCTGTACTCGGTGTGAACGTGAAGGTGGGTGAACAAGGGTCCTCCGCCGCGTGTTCCGGGGCAGTTACTCCACGCCCTGGAAGCCGGCTATCCAAGGCTGGCGTAATGCTAACACAATCAGCGGCGGCGGTTGCAATGGGCCGGGCAAGAAAAAAGGCCCCGGACGATCGACTCGTCCGGGGCCTCGTTACAGGCTGCGTTGGTGGGCTAGTAGTCCATCGGCGGCATGGCGGGGGCCGCGGCCGCGTCCTTCTCCTTGATGTCGGTGATGAGCGACTCGGTGGTCAGCACCATTGCCGCCACGCTGGCCGCGTTCTCGACGGCGGCCCGGGTCACCTTCGCCGGGTCCATGATGCCGCGCTCGAGCAGCGGGGAGAACTCGCCGGCCTCGGCGTCGTAGCCCCAGTCGCCCTCGCTCTTGCGGCTCTCGGAGAGGATGACGTCGCCGGACACTCCGGTGTTCTCGGCGATGAGCTTCAGCGGCTCCTCCAGCGCCCTCTTGAGGATGCTCGTGCCG
>DAOUJZ010000025.1:0-62864 GCA_034421955.1 Dehalococcoidia bacterium
GTGTGCGGTCATCGGTCACCTCTTCCGCGGGCTGGCCGTGTGGCCGCGGCGCGCTCAGTTGTGGTAACGGGGCACCACGTCCCGGCCCAGCAGCTCTAGCTGCTCCATCATCTTCTCGGGCGGGCAGGCGGGACGCGCTACGAACTTGGTCGCGCCGCCCTCGATATAGCGGTCTATGAGATCGGCGACGTCGTCCGCGGAGCCGAAGGCGGAGAACGCCTCGTAGTCCACGTCCGTGCGCCGGCGGAGCATGTACGGCTCGGCCTGTCTCCGCGCCTCCTCGTGGCTGTCGGCGATGCTGAAGCTGAACAGCGCGCCGTAGTGGTCGTCCTCGATGTCGTTGCCGTACTCCACGGCCCAGGACTTGATCTTGTTCACCCCGTCGCACACCTCCTCCGGCGTGGCCTGGGACACGAGCCAGCCGTCCCCTACCCTCGCGGTCCGGCGCAGCGCGGGTTCGGTGCGACCGCCGATCCAGACGGGCGGCAACTCCTTCTGCACCGGCTTGGGATGCACGCTCACGTCGTTCAGGGTGTAGTAGCGCCCGTGGAACGTGACGCTGTCCTGCGACCAGAGCAGCCGCATTATCTGGATGGCCTCCTCGGTGCGCCCCACGCGCTGGGAGCGCCGCGTGCCGCACGCCTCGTACTCCCGCTCCTCCTCGGTACCGAGCCCCACCGCGGGCAGCGACCGGCCGCCGGACAGAAAGTCCAGCGTGGCTACCTCCTTGGCGAGCACCGTAGGGTTGCGCAGAGGTAGAGCCAGCACGCTGGTACCGAACTTGAGCTTCTGTGTGCGGGCCGCGATGAACGACAGCGCGATCATAGGCTCCACGTTCATGGCCTCGGACACGATCCTGTCGCTGAGCCAGAGCGAGTCGATGTCCAGCTCCTCGCAGGCGTCCACGTACTCCCACAGCAGGCCGGGGTCCTTGTGCGGGAACGGCCATCCGCCAAAGCCAATGCCAATACGTACCGACATACTTACCTCCTCACTGGACTATCCACGAAGGGCACGAAGTTCACGAAGGAATTGTAAAGAGAACAGAAGATACCTTCAGTGCTGTCCTTGATGTCCCTCGTGTCCTTCGCATTTGATCTACTAGTTGATGAAGCGCTTCCACTCGAGTCTTCCTTTGCTTCCGAAGTTGATCAGAACTCCCACCCTGTAGTCAGTCGCCTTGAGATAGTTGATTATCTGGGCCTGTTCACTTCCAGAGAGACGCGCCAGCGCCTTGATTTCGACAATGACCTTGTTGTAACAGAGAAGGTCCGCAAAGTACACCTTGCTCAGGACGTGGCCTTTGTAGAGAATCTTAAGCTGCTTCTGAGCCTCGAAAGGAATCGCCCTGCTACCCATTTCCAGTTCCAGCGCTTCCTGATAAACATCCTCAAGAAAGCCTGGCCCTAGCTCGCGATGCACTTCGATTGCAGCGCCGACGATGTTATAGACCTCGTCCTTCAATAGCATTTCCGCCATCCCAGCCTTCTCTTTTCCATTCTTCGTGCCCTTCGTGTCCTTCGTGGATAGTCCCCTACTCCTCCACCACGATGCCGAAACTCTCGAACAGCAGCTCCCGCGCCTGCGCCGCCGAAACGATCGCGCCCCTCATGCTGGCCGTTGCCAGCGCGGCGTTGGACACGTGCGCCCCGCGCAGGTCGCAGCGGTCGAAGCGCGTCTCGGCGCTCACGTACACGCTCGCCAGGTGGCAGTCCTCGAACCGGGTGTCGCTGAGGTCGCAGCCCGTCAGGTCCGCCTCGGTGAAGTTGACGCCCGCCAGCCTACCCCCGCCGATGCGCTTGTACCGCAGCGACGCCATGCTGAAGTCGACGCGCTGCATGGTCACGCCGTCCAGGTTCGTGTCCGAGAGGTCCACCGCGCGCAGCCGCGACCCGGTGAGGTCGGCGCCGAACAGGTTCGCGCCCTCGAACCGGCACGCCGAGAAGTCGCTGTCGAGCAGCTTGGCGAGATTCAGCTTCGCGCCGCGAAAGCCGGCGCCCTGGCAGTTGCAGTTCTCGAACACCGCCTCGTGGGCGTCGGCGCCGTCGAAGCGCGCGCCCTCAAGGTCGCAGCCGGACAGCACGAGCCGTTCGCACACCAGGTCGCGGAAGTCGGCGCGCCGCAGTGAGCAGTCCCGCAGCTCGAGCTCCTCGACGTCCAGCTCCCACATCTCCGCGTCGTCGAAGTTGCAGCTTTCGAAGACGGCGCCCTCGCGCAGCAGCGCGCGAAACTCGTCGGCGTCCCCCACGGTCAGGCCCTGGTGAACGGCCACGTTCGAATGCCCTAGTCTGAGGCGCCCAGGAGCCGGTCGCCAAGCTGCGAAAAATCGTCCACCACGAGGTCGGGCTGGTAGGGCGTCTCCTCGAACGGCAGGCCGTAGCGGTTCACGAACGCGCCCCGGTAGCCGCTGGCGCGCGCGCCCATGATGTCGAACGAGTGGGCGGCGACCATCATGATGCGGTACGGCTCGGACTCCAGGATTCTCGCCGCCGCGCGGTACACGCCCGGATGCGGCTTGAAGGCGCCGCCCTCCTGGACCGAGATGATGGCGTCGAAGTCGACCTTGATGCGGTTGCTCGCCAGGTGCTCCAGGAAGTCCGGCTCGCCGTTGGACAGCGCCACCAGCCGGTAGCGTCCGCTGTCCCGCAGCCGGTGGAGGCCGCGCACGGCGTCCTCGAACGGCGACAGGTCCTGGTAGCAGCCCATGAACTCCACCACCTCGGAGTCGGTGTACGGCACTCCGTTGGCCTGCAGGCAGTAGACGAAAGCGCGGCGGCAAGACTCCTGGTAGCCGCAGTGCCCGACCATGAGCAGCGCGTCCTGGTACTGGTCCACGCGCTGGCGGGCGCGCCACTCGGCCCAGAGGGTATCGGCGTCCACGTCCGTGTCGCGGCCCTCCAGGAAGGCGCGGATGGGCGGCACCAGGCTGCCGGTCAGGTCCAGCACGGTGCCGAAGATGTCGAATGCCAGGGTGTCTACGCTGTCGAGGGGGTCTGTCACGGGAGCGCTCCTCACGAGGCCGAGTCCGGGAGCCAGCCCCAAGGGTGCGGGCCCCAGTCGGCGGGGTATACCTCGCCATCCTTGACCGTCAGCACCGGCGCCAGCGCCTTGTCGCCTCTCAGGGTGTCGCCCTCGGTGTCGTGGAAGAGCCAGTCGCCGGTCGCCTCCTCCAGCACGGTTATGTCGGCCGTTCGGCCCGGCGCGAGGCTGCCCAGCTCGTCGTCCATGCCTATGGCCCGCGCCGGATTGAGCGTGGACATGCGGATGGTGTCCTCGAGCGAGAAGCCCAACGCCATGAAGCGGGAGAGCATCTCGGTCATGCTGTGCACGGTGTTCAGCCTGCCCGGAATGGTCAGGTCGGTGCTGATACTCAAGGGCCGCACGCCCTGGTCGAGGGCGCGGCGGGCCACGTCGAAGCTGAAGTTCTGCCTGCCGTGCGCGGTATCGAAGAAGACACCGCGATCCTGCGCCTCGAACACCTCCGGCAGCACCTGGCCGTCCTCGTCCAGAATGCGCCCGGCGTTGCCGGAGAACAGGTGCGTGATGATGTCGCCCTCGTCCATCAGCGGGAGCAGTTGCTGCGTCAGCGTCGGGCCGTCGCCCGCGAACCTGTCGCCGATGTGCACCATCAGTCGCACGCCGCCCTCGCGCGCGGCCCGCTTGGCGAGGTTGAACATCTCGATGCCCATGACCGGCACCGCGGGGCCTACCGCGCGCAGCTTGACGCCCTGCACCAGCGGCCTGTTGGCCTGGACCACGCGCACGGTCTCGTCGAGGTCGATGTCGTCGCGGTCCGAGATCTCGGGCTGGTAGTTGAGACCCGTTCGGGAGATGTGGACCATGCAGAAGATTCGCGTGTGGGCGTTCGGCACCACGTACTGGGGAAAGCCGCCGAACGTGTAGCAGCCCGCGCTGCCGGCGTCCACCAGCGTGGTCACGCCGGAGAGAACGCCGGCCAGGTCGGGGTTCACGGCGGTCTGGTTCACGCCCTCGTAAACATGGGTGTGCAGGTCTATCAGCCCCGGCGTCACCAGCTTGCCGGAGACGTCGATCACGCGGGCGCCGCCCGCCGGCTCGATGTCCGGCGCCACCTCCGAAATGAGGCCGTCGCTGACCGCCACGTCCAGCCTCGCGCGCGGCCCCCGCGAGGGGTCGAGCACGTCGCCGCCTTTCAGTATGAGGTCAGTCATTTTCGAGGCTCCTTCCGCCGTGGTGCGCGCTGTCGCGTGGTGCGGGCGATGGTATACCACGCCTTTCTGCGGACGCAACACGCACGGCTGGCATGGCTTTACGAAAAAATCCGTTCGATTCTGCTACATTCCGCTCATTTCGTAGCTGGGCAGCCTGTCCTCCTGGTGTTCATTCGCGGTACACCGGCGTTAGATTTGGCGCAGGACGTGACAGGAACGAGGTGGTGGTCTAGGGCCGGATGCCGGCTTTCTGACGCCACCAACAGGCTGTCAAAGCACCTTCCAGGTAGAAAATAGCACGTGTGTGCTGTAGAATCAAGAGGGTGGGCAGGGCAATAGGCGCGTTATGGCCTCCCTACCCCTCCAAGCGGCAGGTCAAGTGACCCGCCGCTACGCCAAGGTGAATGTGCCGATTTGTTGGCGTAAGGCAGGGCTACTTGACATAAGACCGTAGAAGAGGGCCTGAACGTGGGAATTTTCGTGGCAAAGTGGTGGCATACGGGTGGCAGACGTGGGCCGGCGATAGAGCAAGTGAGCAGCGACTGGGTTACGCGATTGGGATACATTGGGACAGGGGTCTTGGATGGTTCGGTGTAGGCATGGCTTGACAGTCGTGCTAGATTTGCCAAGCAGTTGCGCGTAGCGGACGGGGCGACCAGCGGGAGGAGTTGCGATATGCCATCGACGATAGAGTGGACGGACGAGACCTGGAATCCGGTGACGGGCTGCACGCGGGTCTCGCCGGGCTGCGACAACTGCTACATGTTCGCCATGTACCCGCGACTGCGGGCCATGGGAGTGCGCGGCTACGAGAGCGAGCCGCAGCACGTGCGCCTCCTGCCGGAGCGGCTGGAAGCGCCGCTGACCTGGAAGCGCCCCCGCCGCGTGTTCGTCAACAGCATGTCGGACGTATTCCACCCGCGCGTGCCGTTCGACTTCGTGCACGAGATATTCGACGTGATGCGGAGAGCCGCCGACGAGCACGGCCACGTCTTCCAAGTGCTGACGAAGCGGCCGGGCCTCGCGGTCGCGTGGTGGATGGAGTACGGGGGCGAGTTCGGCGACACCTGGCCCAAGAATGTCTGGCTGGGGACGTCGGTCGAATCGCAGAAGTACGCTCCCCGCGTAGAAGTGCTCAAGCGAGTGCCAGCGCCGATCCGTTTCGTGTCCGCCGAGCCGCTGCTCGGGCCGGTCGACCTGAGCGAGTGGCTCGATGCAGACCAGCTACATTGGGTGATCGCGGGGGGCGAGAGCGGGCACGCGGCGCGTCCGATGGACCCGGACTGGGCGCGGAGCCTGCGCGACCAGTGCGCGAGGGCGAAGGTGCCGTTCTTCCTCAAGCAACTCGGCGGCCGGCGCGGCAAACGCTCAGGCGAGCAGGCGGTCATCGACGGCCGCACGTGGACGGAGGCGCCTCATGTAGTGGCAGCGGAGGCTGTGCTGGCATGACTACGCCGCGATTCGGTGGGCCGTGGACGGAGCAGAAGCTGGAGATTCTCCGCCGATATCTGGACGCATACACCACTGCGCTGAAGAACCAGCCGTTCCAGCTAACCTACGTCGACGCCTTTGCAGGGGCCGGGTCCTATGCAGAGGCAACGAGCGAGTACGCAGAGTTTCACGAGATGCGCAGCGGTTCGACGAGAATCGCGCTAGACGTCGATGACAGGCCTTTCGATAGGCTAGTCTTTATCGAGAAGGACGCACTTGCAGCGGAGTCTTTGCTGATACTGACAAACGATTACCGAGGTCGACAAATTGATGTCATCCCCGGTGACGCCAACATGGTGATTCCAAGATTCTGCGCACGGATGACCCCTAATGATCGAGCCGTCGTGTTCCTTGACCCTTATGCGACGCAAGTGTCTTGGGATACTGTTGCAGCCATTGCCGAGACCAGGAAAATCGACTGTTGGATTCTATTTCCGCTCATGGCTGTGACTCGTATGATGCCCACCGAAGGAAGACCCAGCGAACAGTGGGCAAGCCGACTGGATTTTGTGTTCGGGGGACGCCACTGGGAGGAAACCTATCACGACTCGCCGCAGCTATCGCTATTCGACAGTGAGCCCAGAAGTGAGCGGAATCCCGGTAGCCGCCAGATCGCTCAAACTTACAGACAGCGACTAGAGGAAGTGTTCTCAGAAGTCGCCCCTACTAGCCGCACCCTGGTTAACTCGACTAACTCGCCTCTGTTCGAACTGTTCTTTGCGGCCAGCAATCCAGCGGGGTCTAGGCCAGCGATCCGTATAGCGAGTCACATTCTGGAGAACTGGTAACGCGACCCTGGCCCAAAACCATGTATAATCCCGCCAACCGCACCCGCGCGCCTAACGCCCCGATTCGCCAGGAGGCCCCATTGACTCTTTCTGATACGTTTCGCTACCGCGACCCCGGCGTCCGCGTGTTCTCCGGCACCGACGCGCTGGCGCACCTCCACGGCGAGGCGAGGCGTCTTGGCGCGGAGCGCGCGTTCGCGGTGTGCAGCCCGACGGTGGCGCGGGAGACGAGCCTGCTGGACGACGTTGGCCGCACGCTGGGCGATATGTACGCGGGCGCGTACACCGGCGCGCGGCGCGAATCCCCCATCCCGTCTGTGGTCGCGGGCGTGGAGGCTGCGGAGAAGGCGGACGCGGACCTGATAGTGGCCGTGGGCGGCGGCAGCGCCGTGGTGTCCGCGCGGGCCATCACGATACTGCTCGCGGAAGAGGGCACGGTCTACGACCTGTGCACCAAGCACACGCCCGGCCAGGCGCCGGTAAGTCCACGGCTCATGGAGCCCAAGCTGCCCAACATCCTGGTGCTGACCACGCCAACGAACGGCGCGAACCGCGGCGGCGCGGCGGTGCTGGACAGCAAGCGACCCCACCGGCTGGAGCTGTTCGACCCGAAGGTGCGTCCCACCACGATCATCCTGGACGCCGCCGCGCTACTCACCGCCCCGCTCTCGCTGTACCTGGACACCGCCACTACCACGTTCAACGGAGTGGTGAGCGCGCTGCAGTCCCGCAACCTCAACGCCTTCAGCCACTCCGACCTGCGGGAGGCGCTGGACCTGTCGGTCGCCTACATGCCCCGGCTCGTGGACAGTCCCGATGATCCCGAGCCGCGGCTCAAGCTGGCGTCGGCGGCGCTGCTCGCCAACCGCGCGTCCGACGCCGCCGGCCTGGGCGGGGGAGGCGTCAGCACCAGCCTGGACAGGCAGATACGCTACCGCTACGAGGGCGTCGGCCAGGGGGCGGGCGGCGCGGCGTTCCTGTGCGCCACGATGCGCCGCAACCGCGACGCGCTGCTGACGGGGCAGGCACGGCTTGCGGAGCTGCTGGGCGCGCGAGACGCCGGAATGTCAGACGAGGCCGCGGCAGAGGCGGCGGTGGATGCGGTCGCCGAATTCCTGTCGTCCGTCGGCATGCCCACCCGCGTCAGGGAACTGGGCGTGCCGGAGGAGGACCTGCGCTCCATCGCGGAGGACGACGCGCAGGAGCCGTCGTTCTCCTGGGGCGCGCCGAGGGCCGACGCCGCGGACGATCTGTACGCCTTTCTGAAAGAGGCTTGGTGAGGCGCGATTGGCGGGGTGCCTGAAGGTTGGGCTGAGCCCGCGCGACGGCCTTAGATTCCTCGGCTACGCTCGGAATGACATGGTGGCCGGATGCCGTGAAGGTCGGATGACATGAGGACCGGAGGTTCGATGCGCAATTTCAGGCTCGCGCTGGCGCAGATAAACACCACGGTTGGCGACCTGGAGGGCAACGCGCGCAAGGCGATCGAGTACATCGGAAGGGCGCGCGACGCGGGCGCGGACCTGGTAGCGTTTCCAGAGCTCACGGTCACCGGCTACCCGCCCGAGGACCTGGTGTTCAAATCGCAGTTCGTCCGCGAGAACCTGGAGCGCACGCGGCAGATAGCCGCCGCAACGTCCGGTATCACGGCGGTGTACGGCTTCGTGGACGACTCAGGCGGGCTGCGCAACGCGGCGGCCATCGCACGGGACGGCCGGCTCGACGCCGTGTACCACAAGCGGCGGCTGCCCAACTACGGCGTGTTCGACGAGGCGCGCTATTTCGTCCCCGGCGGTAGGGGCGGGTTTGAAACCCGCCCCTACGACACGCACGACGTGGCGGGCGCAGCGGTGGGCGTCAACGTGTGCGAGGACATCTGGTTCGAGGACGCGGACGACGCCGTGCCCGTCCAGGTCGGCGCGGGCGCGCGGCTCATCGTCACCATCAACGGATCGCCGTACCACGCCGAGAAGCTGCGACAGCGTGAGGGTCTGGTGTCGGGCCTGGCGTCCCGCTACGGAGTCCACGCCGCCTACGTGAACCTGGTGGGCGGGCAAGACGAGCTGGTGTTCGACGGCGCGAGCCTGGTGTTCGGGCCGGACGGCGAGTGCATCGCGCGGGGCGCGCAGTTCGAGGAGGACCTGCTCGTCGCGGACCTCGCCCTGGGCGCGGGACGGACGCCGGGCGCGCCGGGATACAAGCTGCCGCCTATATCCCCGGTCGAACGCGCGCGGTACGAGGGCGACGGGGAGGTGTACGCCGCGCTGGTGCTGGGAACGCGCGACTACGTGCGCAAGTGCGGGTTCAGCAAGGCGCTGGTCGCGCTGTCCGGCGGGATCGACTCCAGTCTCGTCGCCACGGTGGCCGTGGACGCGCTCGGGCGGGACAACGTGGTGTGCGTGGCCATGCCGTCGCGCTTTTCGTCCGAGGGCAGCGTGCTGGACGCCCAGGCGCTGGCCGACAACCTGGGCATCGAGCTGTGGGAGTTGCCCATCGAGCCGGCGTTCCAGTCCATGCTGGACACCCTCGATCCGCAGTTTCAGGGCACGGAGTGGGGCGTCGCCGAAGAAAACATCCAGTCCCGAATACGCGGCAACCTGATTATGGCGCTCTCCAACAAGTTCAACTGGCTGGTGCTGACCACCGGCAACAAGAGCGAGATGGCCACCGGCTACGCCACCATCTACGGCGACATGGCGGGCGGGTTCGCGGTCATCAAGGACGTGCCCAAGGTTCTGGTGTACCAGCTGTGCGAGTACCGCAACACCCTCGGCGACGGGGAGGTCATTCCCCGCAGCGTCATCGAAAAGCCGCCCAGCGCGGAGTTGCGCCCGGACCAGAAGGACGCGGACAGCCTGCCGCCATACGAGGTGCTGGACCCGATTCTGAAAGCCTACGTGGAGGACGACGTCGGCTACGCGGACATTGTGGAGATGGGCTACGAAGAGGCGGATGTGCAGCGCGCCATCACCCTGGCGGACCGCAACGAGTACAAGCGCAGGCAGGCGCCGCCGGGCATCAAGATTACGCCGCGCAACTTCGGCCGCGACCGCCGGATGCCCATAGCCAACAGGTACAGGCCATTCTAAGGGCCTTCACAAAGGTCCCTTCCCCCTCGATGGGGGAAGGTTAGGATGGGGGTGAAGGAGCGTCGCACCATGACCGACATAACGACGCAAGACAGATTCCGCGGCTGCCTGCTGGGGCTGGCCGCGGGCGACGCGCTGGGCACGACGCTGGAGTTCCGGGCGCCCGGCACTTTCCGCCCCATCGAGGACATGACCGGCGGCGGGCCGTTCCGGCTGCGCCCCGGCCAGTGGACCGACGACACGTCGATGGCGCTGTGCCTGGCGGCGAGCCTGATCGAGACGGGCGGATTCGACCCGGAGGACCAGATGCGCCGCTACGTGCGCTGGCGGGACGAGGGCTACATGTCCGCGACGGGGACCTGCTTCGACATCGGCAACACCGTGTCGGACGCGCTCAGGCGCTTCGACGCCACGAGCGACCCATACGCCGGATCGACCGACAGGTGGTCGGCCGGCAACGGATCGCTGATGCGGCTGGCGCCGGTGCCGATGCTCTACGTCGCCAATGCGGAGGAGGCCTTGGCGCGGTGCGCCGACAGCTCCCGCACCACGCACGGGGCCGAGGAGGCGGTGGATGCCTGTCGCTACTTCGGCGGACTGCTGGTTGGCGCGCTGAACGGCGCGGACAAGGCGACGCTGCTCTCCGACGGCTACTCCCCGGTCGAGGGTCTCTGGCAGAGAGGCGAGCCGGCTGGAGGAGTGGCGGCAGTGGCCTACGGGTCGTTCAAGGCGCGTCAACCTCCGGAGATAAAGGGGTCGGGGTACGTCGTAGAGTCGCTTGAGGCGGCGCTGTGGGCGTTCCACAACTCCGGCGACTTCCGGGAGGGGGCGCTGAAGGCGGCCAACCTGGGCGACGACGCGGACACCACCGCGGCGATCTACGGCCAGATCGCGGGCGCCCACTACGGCGCGTCCGGCATCCCCGCCGGGTGGCTCGCCAAGCTCACCATGGCCAACGACATTACACGAATGGCCGACGACCTGCACGCCGCCGCGATAGACCGGGCGCGCGGGCGGGGCGCGTAGCAACGGGAAAGGACGCACGCGAATGGAAACGATCGAGCTTGGCAGGACCGGGGAGATGGTGCCAGTGGTGGGGCTTGGCACGTGGGCGTACACCGGCGGTGACGCTCCGCTGCGGCGCGGCGTGGAGCTGGGCGCCTTTCTGATCGACACGGCGGAGATGTACCACACCGAGGACGCCGTGGGCCGGGCTATCGAGGGCATACGCGACCAGGTTTTCATCGCCACCAAGGTGCTGGGCAGCACGCTCCGCTACGACCAGGTGATGGCCGCGGCCGACCGCAGCCTGAAGCGCCTGAACGTCGACTGCATGGACCTGTACCAGGTGCACTGGCCGAACTCCGACGTCCCCATCGCCGAAACGATGGGCGCCATGGAGCGCCTCGTCGACGAGGGCAAGGTGCGCTACGTGGGCGTCAGCAACTTCTCGGTGGCCGAGATGCGAGAGGCGCAGGCGGCTATCAAGCATCCCATCGTGTCCAACCAGGTGCTCTACAGCCTGACTGAGCGCGAGATCGAGAGCGAGCTGTTGCCGTACTGCCAGCAGAACGGCGTGACCGTGATGGCCTACACGCCGCTGGGCGAAGGCGCGCTCGCCCGTCCGCCGCGCCCGGACGACGACGCATCGCTGCACCTGCTGCGCGACGTGGCGGAGGAGGCGGGCAAGACGATGGCGCAGGTCGCGCTGAACTGGTGCATCGCGCACGACAGCGTGATGGTGATACCGAAATCCGACAGCGTGTCCCGCACCGAGGAGAACTGCGGCGCGTCCGGCTGGCGGCTCTCGCCGGAGCAGATGCGGCGGCTGGACGAGGCGTTCGGCGGGTAGGTACGCGAGGCGCGAATTCACCACGCCGTCATTGCGCCGCCTCGTCCCATCTTCTATCGTATAAGGCGAACAGCTTTCGAGGAGCGGAATGGAGCGGAATATGGTACAGATAACGGTAGAGCTTGACCAGGATGTCTATGCGGCGGCCAACCGCTATGCCAAGAAGTTGGACTGCTCGATTGAGGGTCTGGTGCGAGGCTATCTTAAGAGCGTAGCTGAAGGCGCGGTGGCTGAACCGCGCATTGAGGAAGTCGAACAGCGCGGCGGCAAGTCTGATGAGTGGAAAAAGATGGTAGCGGAGTCCACAGCCGCGCTTCGCCCCAGGGATTTGGACGAAGTTTTAGCTGACTTCGAAAGGCGCGGCGTAGGATTGGACATGTCAGACAACCTGACTCGTGAAGAGTTGTACGAACGATAGACGGCCCAATGCGCTTTGTTGATACCAACATCATTCTCTACGCTGTGAGCAACCTGCCAAAGGAGTCTGACAAGCGCCGGCGAGCTATCGAACTATTGCGAGAAAGTGACCTGGCGTTTTCCGTCCAAGTTGTAGGCGAGTTCTACAGCCAGGCGACGCGGGCGACACGCCCGGGTCGGCTCACCCATAATGAGGCGTTGGCCTTCGTGGGCACGCTCCGGAGGCACGAGATACATCCGATTACCTTTGACCTCTTCCGAGACGCTGCGAACCTCTGCTCCCGTTACCAGTTGCAGTATTGGGATGCACTCATTCTTGCGACAGCGCGCAAGCACGGCTGTGAAGCGGTCTACTCGGAAGACATGAGCGCCCAGCAGGACTACGCCGGCCTGCGTATCATCAATCCGTTCGCGGCTCTCTAGCGGCTCTCACAACCAAGCCGGCAGCTTTCCTCGTTCTGCCAGAAGAACCACTCGAATCACGCGGCCCCCCAACGGATGCCGCTGGCTCGGTTCGTCTGAACGGCTTCTCACCCCCTACTCCACCAGCGGTTGGCCGACGAGGTTCCAGTATGGGACGGCCACCAGGAACACGATGCCGATGGACACGACGGTCATGGCGAGGGCGAGCCGGAAGACCGTGGGGGCCTCTATCTCCGCCCGCTCGTAGATGAACACGCTGGATGCCGATGCGGCGGGATAGTAGACCAGCGAGTCGCCCACGACGACCACCACCATGCCCACCACCAGCGGGTTCAGGCCCAGGTCTCCGGCCGCGGCCATCGCTACCGGAATCACCAACGCCAAGTACCCCGCGATGTTGGGCACCACCAGCCGCACCACGGCGAAGGATACGCAAAAGGCCAGCAGCGCGAGCAACGGCTGGCCCTTCATCACGTCCAGGCCGCCCACCAGGTTGGACGAGAACCAGGCGGCCGCCCCGCTACTGACTAGCGCGTGGGCGAGGGACAGGGAGGTGGCGATTACGAAGAAGTTGCTCCAACCGACGTTGCTCTCGAAGTCCCGCCAGCTCAGCATTCCGACGCCCGGCATCAGAATGACGACGAGGGCGATCAGGGCGGGCACGGCGGGGTGCAGACCGTGAGCGAAGTCGGTGAACCACAGCAGCGCAGTCGCCATGGTGATGACTGCCATCTTGATCTCGGAGGGCTTCAGTCTACCCGGGTCGATGTCCGCTATGCCCTGCACATGTTCCAGCCGGAACCCGGCGCGGTAGCCCAGGAAGATGATCACGCCTCCCACGACCAGGCAGACGTAGAAGGGCACGCTCATCAGGACGAACCACCGCGACCAGGAGAAGTCGCCGAGCAGTCCCGACGCCACGACGGGTGTGACTCCTCCCGCCAGCAGGGCCGTGGACCCCAGCCGGTTGAGCGAACCCATCGCCAGCATCACGGCCCGGTTGAAGGGATGGGACCTGGCGATGCTCCAGCGCTCCATCACGCGCTCGTACACGTGCACCATGATGGCCCCGCGGGTACTGGCGGAGGGGAGGGCGAACGTGAGCGCCGCGAAGGAGAACAGCATCTGGACGTACAGCATGGCGGGACTGCCGCCTGCGCCGCGAATCAGGTAGATCGCCATCCGCTCGGCCAGTCCGGACCGCCGCACCGCCAGGCCCAGGGTGAGTATGCCCAGCAGGAAGTAGGCCACCGGCTGGGAGAATCCGTAGAGGGAATCACCAAATTCGGGGACGCCCCCGAGCAGCGCCAGCAGCAACACCCCCGCCAGCCCGGAGACGGCGATGGGGAAGACCTCGGTGACCCAGAGGACCACGACGAGGGCCACTACCGCGAGCGCGATCTGGCCGGGCCTGCCGAGGCTTTCCGGCAGGGGTATCAGCAGCAGCGCAAGGAAGACCGCCGCGGCGGCGGTCAGCTTGATGGCCGTTCGCTTCTCGAACAGGAACCGGATGTTGGACTCTTCGTATTGATTGGACAATGTATGTCTTCTATCGCAAAATGTACGGGCGCCCGCTAGAGGGACGCTTGGGGAGACCCTTCCCCCGGCGGCGTCTGCGGGATGACCGTAAACCCATAACCGGAAGGAATGCCGTTGCTTCGCATTTCACAGAGCCACGTAAACGAGATGATCGCTCACGCCGTCGCCGACGACCCCAACGAGTGCTGCGGAATCCTGGCCGGCAGCGACGGCAGCGTCGCCCAGGTCTACCGCATCACCAACACCGCGCACAGCCCCTACCGCTACCTGATGCAGCCGCAGGAGCAGCTAAACGCCATGCTGGAATCGGAGCGCAAGGGCTGGGACGTGCTCGCCTTCTACCACTCCCACACGCACAGCCAGGCATATCCCTCGGCCACCGACGTGCGCATGGCCCAGGAAAGCGGATGGCTCGGCGATTACGTAATCTACGTGCTGGTGTCGCTGGAGGACAAGTCCAACCCGGCCGTGCGCATGTTCAACATCGCAGAGGACGGCCAGATTACCGAGGCGCCGTTCGAGGTTACTCAAGAGGGACTCTAAGCCAGCACCTGCATGCTGTAGCGCGATTCCAGCAGGTCGCCGCGCTCGAACCGCCCCAGGTTGAGCATGGAAATGTCAACGCTGGACGCCTTTCCTTCTGTGACCAGCTCCGACATCACCACGCCAATCATCGGCGACAGCTTGAAGCCGTGGCCGCTGAATCCGACGGACAGGTACAGCCCCTCTATCCCGTCCACCTTATCCAGCACCGGGTGCCAGTCGGGCGTGATCGTGAACAGCCCCGACCAGCCGCCGCGGAAAAGCGCCTGGGACATTCCGGGCATCCTCTTGACGATGGACTGGAACGTCCTCTCCACGTCCGGCATGTCCACGCCCTGGTTGTAGTCGTCGGGGCCGACGCTCTCCTGCTCTCCCACTCCAACCAGCGTCAGGTTGCCCGCGTCCGGCCTCGCAGAAAAGTCGTTCACCACGTCGCCCATGATCGGGTGCTCGGGAACGACGTCCTGGGGACGACGCAGCATGATCACCTGGTGGCGCACCGTGTCCAGGGGTACGCTGACGCCGACGTCGGCGAGGAAGGCGCGTGACCACGGGCCGGTGGCGACCACGGCGATGGGCGTCTCCACCCTGCCATTCTGCGTGAGCACCGCGCTCACGCGGCCGCCGGTCACCTCGATGCCGGTCGCGGGGGACTCGGTCAGCACGCGGGCGCCCATCTCACGGGCGCGGCGGGCGTAGCCGGTGGTGACGGAGTACGGGTCCGCGTAGCCGGACTGCGGCTCGTAGGCGAACACCTCGTCACCCTGCGGCTCCATCATGGGCGCAATCTCCCGCACGTCCTCCACGCCGACGACGCTGGCGTCTATGCCGATTGCGCGCTGCATGGCGACGTTCTCTTCCAGCGCCCGCCTGTCCCCGCTGTCGACGATGATGAAGTAGCCCGTGCGGACGTACCCCGACGGGCTGCCCACGATGTCCTCGAAGTCCCGGAATATGCGCAGGCTGTCCCACGCCATGCGAGCGGTCACCTCGTTGGAGTAGTGCATCCGCAGAATCGCCTGCGAGCGGTTGGTGGAGCCGGACGCGAGGACGTCCCTCTCCAGTAGCAGCGTATCGGTAAGCCCGCGCTCGGCGAGGTTGTAGAGGATGCTGCAACCCATCACGCCGCCGCCGACTATCACCGCTTCCGCCGTCGTCGGTAGTGTCATGCCGTTCACCTTCTGGCGCCGGCGCGGGCGTGCGCTCCGCGCCGGGACTGGAGTTGGGCCGGCCCGCGGTTGCGGGACGAGCCATTGTGTAACTCTCTCAGAAGTCGGGCCGCGGGGCAAGCCATTTGCCCGACGTGGAAGCGCTGTATAGAATACACAGGTTCATCACGAAACCCAGACCGGGCTTGCCACGGCCTCCGGCCCGCGGCAAATCTCACAGCCCACAGCGTCCCCGACAAGAGACCTGCCCTTGATCACGTTCCACCCCGCGCTCATAGCCGTATTCGCTCTATACTTCGCCGCCCTCATCGTCATAGCGGTTGTGGGCGCGAGGCGGATGCACCAGATGTCCGACTACGTGCTGGGCGGGCGCCGCGTGAGCAGCGTCACCTCCGCGCTCAGCGCCAGCTCGTCGACCACCAGCGGCTGGACGATGCTGGTGCTGCCGGCGCTCGCGTTCGCCGAGGGCGCGGTGCACATGTGGACCGCCCTCTCGATTGTCGCAGGCGCCTGGCTCACCTGGACCTTTATGGGCAAGCGGCTGAGGCGCTACACCATAGAGTTGGACTCGTTGACCATCCCGGACTTCCTGGAGAAACGCTTCGACGACCGCACCGGCGTGCTGAAGGGGCTGGCCGCCGTGCTCACGATCATCTTCATCATGTTCTACGTCAACTCGGGGCTGATCGCCGGAAGCAAGCTGTTGCAGACGGTGTTCGACACCAGCCATTTTGTCGGCGTCGTCATAACCCTGATAGCCGTAGCCTCCTACACCTTCATTGGCGGCTTCCTCGCCGTTTCCCGCACCGACGTGTTCCAGTCCCTCATCATGCTCGCCGGCTTCGTAATCCTGCCGCTGTGGCTCATATCGACAACCGAAGCGCCTTTCGAAGGATTGGGCGAGGCTACCGCCATCGTAGGCGACGTTACCGAATCCGGCACCGGCATTGTGTCGCTGTGGCTCACGACGTTTACAGACCCCACAACGGAGTTGGCGAACCTGGACACCATTACCGGACTGCTGAACCCGTTCACCCAGGCCGGTGGTGACGCAGTGTCCCTGGTGTTCATGCTGGGCGCCATCGGCTGGGGTCTGGGCGCGTTCGGCTCTCAGCGCGTGCTCCAGCGCTTCATGGCGGTGGAGAGCGAGGAAAAGATAAAGCCGAGCCGCAACATCGGCATCGTGTGGATCGTGGCGATATTCTCGTTCGGCTTCCTGTTCGGGCTGGTGGCGCGGCCCGCGCTCGCCGAGATGGGACTGCTGGATGCGGTTACCGATCCCGAACGCATCTACTTCGTGGTGGCCGAGGAGTTCTTCGTGCCGGTGGTGACCGGGCTGCTGCTTACGGCGGTGGTTGCGGCGGTGATGAGCACCGCGGACTCGCAGCTACTGCTGGGCTCCGCCATCGCCACCGACGACGTGCCGCTCGTACGACGGCTGGTGCGGCGCGTGACCGCTGTCCAGATTCTGGGCGCCGACGGACGCGTGTGGCTGGGGCGGCTGATGCTGCTCATCATAGGCGGCCTGGCCGCGGTGAGCGCGATAGTCGATCCGGACTCGATAGCCAGCCTGGTGGGCTTTGCCTGGGGCGGAATGGGGGCGGCGTTCGGCCCCGTGCTCATCCTGGCGCTCTACTGGCGCAGGTTCAACTTCTGGGGAGCGCTGTCGGCCATGGTGGCAGGCACGCTTGTAGCGGTTGTGTGGCAGATCTGGGACGGCGGCCCTCTGGACCTGTTCGACATGTCCATCGCGGCGACGCCGGGCTTCATCGTGGCCACCGCCGTCGCGGTCGTGGTCACGCTGCTCACTTCCGAGCCGGACGAGAGCGTGGCCAACACCTTCGATCGCGTGACCGCACCGGATTACCGGCCCTCGCCGGAAGCAGACGCGGCGGCAGCCTGATTCACCGCCGACGAGCAAGCGCCTCGCATGAATGCAACCGCAGATCGAATTGAGTAGCACACTGTCCACCAGGCTGCCTATCGCCGCCTGGCTGCTGCTCCTCGCCGTGGCGCTTCTCGCTGGATGCGGTGACCTGTCGCCTGACGCCGGAGAACAGCCCGACTCGCTGGTGATATACGCCGCGCGCAACGAGAACCTGGTGGGCGAGCTAATAGAGCAGTTCAGCGAGACCACCGGCATACGGACGCTCGTCAAGTACGGCAGCACCTCGGAGATAGCCTCCACGCTCAACGAGGAGGGCGCGAACAGCCCCGCCGACGTGTTCTACACCCGCGATCCCGGCGGACTGCTGGCGGTCTCCGAACTGCTCTCTCCCCTGCCCGGCGACATTCTCGACAGCGTGCCGGAGTGGGCGCGCGCCGACGGCGGCAACTGGGTCGGCGTGTCCGCCCGCGCCCGCGTGGTGGTGTACAACACCGACAGGCTGGCGGCGAGCGACCTGCCCCGGTCCATCGAGGACTTCACGAAGCCGGAGTGGAAGGGGCGCGTCGGTTGGTCGCCGACGAGCGGCCCCACGCAGACGATGGTGACCGCCATGCGAATCCTCTGGGGCGAGGAGCGGACGCGGCGCTGGCTGGAGGGCATCAGGAGCAACGAGGCGACAGCCTACCCCAACCACACAGCCACCGTCGCGGGCGTGGGCGCGGGCGAGGTGGACGTGGGCCTGGTGAACCACTACTACCTGCTACGGTTCCTGGAGGAGCAGGGTGAGTCTTTCCCGGCGCGCAACTACCACCTGCCCCACGACGGCCCGGGCAACCTGCTGATAGTGGTGGGCGTCGGGATTCTGGAGACGGCGCCCAATCGCGCCAACGCGGAGCGCTTCCTGCGCTTCCTGCTGTCCGAGGAGGCCCAGCGCTACCTGACCGATCGCGCCTACGACTACCCGCTGGCCGACGGCGCCGCGCCCAACGCCGTGCTGACGCCGCTCGACCAGATACGCCGCCCCGACCTGGAGCAGACCCAGCTCGGCGACGTGCGCCCCACCGAGCGCCTCATGCGCGAGGTGGGGGTGATTCCGTAGCCCTCCCACTTAGCCGGGCTAATGTTCTATAATCTCAACACGTATGAGATTCGCAGAAGTCGCAGTCGACGCCCCCGCAGGCTTCGCTCGCACGTTCAGCTACTCCATACCGGAAGGACTCAGCGTGCGACCGGGCCAACTCGTCCGCGTGCCGTTCGGGGCACAGCTGCTGCAGGGCATGGTGTTCTCGCTCGAGGACACGCCCCAGGTGCCGCAGACCCGCGACATCCTGGCCGCCGCGAGCGACGAGCCTCTGCTGACCGGCGAGCAGCTCAGGCTCGCGACCTGGATCAGCGGCTACTACATGTGCCCGCTCCTGGACGCCGCCGCGCTGATGATGCCCCCCGGCCGGCGCGTCCGCTCGAGGGCAGTCCTGTCCCCAGGTGAGCACGCCGACGACGACGAACTGTCCCTGACTCCTCTTCAGCAGCGCGTACTGGACTACGTGCGCAGGCGGGGAGAGGTCGCCGAGGGACGCCTGGCCGCGGCGCTGGGCGAGTCGGCTCGCGGGTCCGCCGCGGGGCTGGCCCGCCGGGGCGTGCTGGAGCGTCGCACCGAGGAACGCCGACCCACCACGCGGCCCCTGCGGCGCAAGCGGCTGCGGATGACCGACGGCGGCGGACAGGGCCTGCGCCGGTGGCTCGACGAGACAGAACGCAATGAGAGGCAGGCCGCTCTCGCACGTCGGCTGATCTCCGGCGGCGCCCCTCTGCTGCTCAGCGAGGCCAACGAGCGGTACGGCAGCTACGCCGTCAACAGGCTGGTCGCTACGGGCTGGGTGGAGAAGGAGGAGGCGACCTTCCAGCGCGACCCCCTGGCCGGAAGGAGCTTCCAGACCGTCGCGCCGCCCGTGCTCACGCTGGAACAGGAGGAGGTCGCCAGGGAGATTCGCGCCGTCCTCGCCGACGAGTCCGCGTCTCCGCGGGCCTTCCTGCTCCAGGGCGTGACCGGCAGCGGCAAGACCGAGGTCTACCTCGACGCGGTGGAGGAGTGCCGCCGTCTCGGCAAGCGGGCCATCGCGCTGGTGCCCGAGATCGCGCTCACCCACCAGACCATCGAGCGCTTCTCCGCCAGGTTCCCGGGGCGCGTCGCGGTGCTCCACAGCGGCCTCACGCCCGGCGAGCGATTCGACCAGTGGTGGGGCATCAGGCGCGGCGACTACGACGTGGTGATTGGCACGCGCAGCGCGCTGTTCGCGCCCCAGCCGGACCTGGGACTGGTCGTTATAGACGAGGAGCACGACTGGAACTACAAGGAGGCCAACGTAAGTCCCCGCTACCACGCCCGCGACGTGGCGCTGAAGCTGTGCGAACTGAGCGGCGCGGCGCTGGTGATGGGCAGCGCGACCCCGGACGTGGGCACGTACTACATGGGCCGGCGCGGTCCCATCGGCTTGCGGCATCTCCCCCACAGGGTACGCGCCGGGTTCGCCACGTCGCGCACCGAGCTCGTGCCGCTCGCCCGCGTCGCGGTGGTGGACATGAAGGAGGAGCTTAGGGCCGGCAACCGGGGCATGTTCAGCCGCGGGCTGGCTCGGGCCATCGAGCGAAACCTGGCGTCGGGCGAGCAGACCATTCTGTTTCTCAACCGGCGCGGCGCGGCGGCGTTCAGGCAGTGCCGCAGGTGCGGATTCAGCCTGCGCTGCCGGCGCTGCGACGTGTCGCTCGCCTACCACACCAACCTCGACAGGCTGCTGTGCCACCACTGCGGCTACAGGCGCAGGGCGCCGCAGAAGTGCCCGAGCTGCCTCAGCTTCCAGCTTTCCTACTACGGCTTCGGCGTCCAAAGCGTGGAAGAGGAGGTCGGTCGCCTGTTTCCTGGGACTCGCGTTGCGCGATGGGACAGCGACGCGGTGAGCGGGGCGCGAGCGCACGCGCGGGTCGCCGAGAGTTTCGGGTCGGGCGAGGCCGACGTGCTCGTGGGCACGCAGATGGTCACCAAGGGACTCCACTTCCCGTCTGTGACGCTGGTGGGGGTGGTGTCCGCCGACGTCGGCCTGAACGTGCCGGACTTCCGTGCGGGCGAGCGCGCCTTCCAGTTGCTGTGCCAGGTGGCCGGACGCGCGGGACGGGGCGAGAACCCCGGCACGGTGATTGTGCAGACCTACCAGCCGGACAACTACGCGGTGTCCGCCGCCGCGGCGCAGGACTACCAGCGCTTCTACCGCCAGGAGATGGCGCACCGCTACGCGCAGGCCAACCCGCCCTACACCAAGCTCATCAGGCTGGTCTACTCGCACCTCAGCGCGCAGACCGCCGAGGGCGCGGCCCGCAGGTTCGCGCGCGCGCTCCGGGAGCAGCGCGAGGCGTGGGGTCTATCGGACGTGGAGCTGCTGGGGCCGACGCCCGCCTATCCCGCCAGGGTGCGGGCGCGCTACCGCTGGCAGATGCTGCTGCGCGGGCCGGAGCCGCGCCGTCTGCTGGACACCGTAGCCGTCCCCAACGGCTGGACGGTCGACGTAGACCCCGCAACGCTGGCGTGAGCCACCCGCCGCTCCCCACCGATAATCATTCCGAGCGGAGCGCAGTGTAGCCGAACAACTTACTTAGACTGGAGTCGATTTCGCAGTCAAGGCGAAGCCGTCGAGAAGCTAGGAGTCAACAGCAACTCAATAGGCGAGATTTGCGATAGTCAGCCGCATCCACTCCCTCGCGTCTCCATGTAAAACACTATCGGGTAGCTGTGGGACTAGCCGGCTTAGGCGGCAGCGGTCAAAGAGTATTCCGGCATTGGCAGTGTACCTTCTCCAGCGTTGAAGTGGCACCACCTGAGGGGTGAAAAATGCCCTTGCTGGATCCGGTGTGATTGGCCCTTCAATGTAGGTATCACAGAAGTATCGAGGCTGCAATTCATTAAGCTTGCTCTCCCAGTTCCTGCCAGTGGCACACGCACCAAAGATCACAAGCTTGCCCGGTCTATCATCAATTGGCCCCCACGCCACAACATCCAGTCCTTCGTCCTTTTCGTATCCGGTGGCATTGCAGTCGCGATATCCGTCGCCCTCTCCAATACGCCTACAGAGAGTGGCAACTGCCTTCCCAAAATTGGCCTGAATGCCGCTGCCTTTGCGAGGCCACCCAAAGCGTAGGGATTTCCCTCCCAAGTAGGTTTCTGCTGCCTGGCACGAGACCTCCTCAAACATCCTCTCAGGGAAGTATCCTCTTACTCTCTTGTCCTCCCAGGATATGGCTGACAGCATTAGACAGAACTCGTAGGTGGAAGCACCAAGAGCGCTACTCCTACCTCTGAGATTGAGTGAACTGCCCTGGAGTCGAAACGGGTATTCGCCCCTGGCCTGTCGGCTCCGGTACTCTATCTCGGTACGAATCCCTGCGGCTGCCTCTTCCAACCGACTCAAACGCTGCACGCTGGGATCTTCAACACTGGAGCCAAGGGATCCAATTCGTAACCCGTCCATGATGTCGGTTAGCCTAGCTTGTCCGGAAGGACCAACCAAGACGTTCAACTCCAACCAGTCAGCAAGCGCCCAGGGCTCTTCATTTCCATATGGCAACGGCAACATTGACGTGAGGTGTCTCCGACTCTGTGCTAGTCTTCCATTCGCCTTCGACGCCTTCGATCCCTTCTTGACAGTCGTAGGCGAATGGCGTCCATTCGCTCATACAAGTCATCAGCCAGGTTTCGGATGTCTAATGCAGTGTCCATCAAGTCTTGTTCACCGTGGTAGCCGAGGGTAACAAATGAGCCGACGTCAATAAGGCCGTCTTTGGCGGTGCTCAGACGCTCTCGAAACACGGTCTCGTCGCCTCGAGCGACCTCTGACGCCCTCACTAGGCCACGGCCACTTCTAACTGTAGATAGAGCGTCCTCGTCGCCGATTGCAACCCGAAGCAGATTCAGGTCTGGATTCTGCCTTTGCACAAGTGGTTCCTTGCCCCTGGACCGGCTACCGTAAATCCACAAGAGTAACTCACCGAGGTGCCTCAGATATCTGCGTGGAACGGGATTCGGACGATCTACCGTTTTCTCTGTGATGCCCAGAAACTCCCTGAACGGAGTCTGGTCGGCCGCCGTGTACAGGTGAGAAAAGTAGAAGCGCCTATCGTAGTACCGGTCCTCTCGATCAAAGACACCAGCTTCTTCAGCCTGACGAATCAACCGATAGCCCAAGTACATACGACTCACAGTTGAGAATCTATCTCCAATGCGCTCGGTTATCTCGCTGATTGGGACTTCATATGTCTCATGAACCGTTGCGACATATTGGGCCTTAGCGAAAGCATCCCACTCCCTTGGTCCATTGACATGACGGAAACCGAGATATGGCCAGAGTCGTTGCCGATCAGAAAAGATCGAAACAGGTAATTTCTGAAGTTCGCGACGCTGCCTGGCGGTGAGCTTCGGCAGACCAGTCATCCGCAGGCTTCGGCGCCTCTTGCCGTCAAGTAACACTAGCACAGCTGCGAGGCGCCGATTTCCTTCGACAACCGTGTAGGCCCCCTCGTCTCCAGGACCACGGGCAATAACTAGCAGCCGCTCATTCGCGTAGTACCCGTTTGCAGCGATAGAGAGCGCTATTTCGTCGACGCTCATTTCACGTACGAGGACGCGAAGTATCTCGTCCTGAGTTTTTGCGTCATGTGAACCCAGACGGGGATTTTGCTCGTCCAAGAACAGCTTACCGACGCTTACATTCGCCGGCTTCCCCACATTGTCCGTGTAGTCTAGTGTCGGCAACTCTTACGCTCCGAGAGGCTCAACTGAAACCGAAACACTCTAGCACTACGACCCACATGTTGGACCGCAAGTATAACATGAACCTAATACTGCCGATGGCTGATCGCTAGCTATCGGATCGAGTAGGAGTAGGAGATTGATTCTACACCATAAGGTGGTTCTCCGAACGCCGGGCCCAAACATTTGACGTTCCAACCCCTTCTTGATTCTCCCGCACATCTGTGCTACCATCTCTTCGACAAGGGACTGACCCACCAACCTGGCGACCACGGATGCGGCATTCGGCACTCTCAGCCGGCTGTCCCATTTCCGTATGATTTCATAGCTTTCATTCCCAGAAAGGCGCTCGCCAAGCCTTACAACTGGTCCGCTCGCCTGACCTCCCAGCTACGGAGCGGAACAGAATGGAACGAAATGGAACACTTTTCCCCATAAGCCCACCCGAATGCGGCCTACGGCCCTCTCCAAACTGCCTGCCGCACCGGCCGGCCTGGTCGACGTAGACCCGGCGACTCTGGCGTAGGAGAAGCGGCGGCGTATTCCCCCGCTTTGCCCACAACGCTATACTGTCCCAAACACAGCAGACACGCCCGGCGGCGCGCGGGCGAAAGGGGGAGGCATGGCAAACTACACGGCCTATTTCAACGGGGATTGGGTGCCGTTCGACGACGTGAAGGTGTCGCCGCACGACCGCGGATTCATGCTCGCGGACGTCGTGTTCGACGTGGCGAGGACATTCAACGGCAAGAGCTTTCGCATGAAGCAGCACGTCGACCGGCTGTACCGCTCACTCAAGTTCGTTCGCATCGATCCGGGGCTCTCGCACGAGGAGATGATGTCCATCAGCGAGGAGTCTATAGAGCGCAACATGGACCTGCTGCCGGAGGCGGGCGACTTCACCGTTCGCCAGTGGGTCACGCGCGGGCCGGGCCGCTGGGCGCAGACCGCGGGGCCGCCCAGCGTGTGCGTGGAGGTGCAGCCCATCTCGTTCGACCGGTTCTCCGGCCTGTACGCCGACGGCGCGCACGGCATCATAGCCCGCACACGCAGCTATCCGGCCGAGTCCCTGGACCCCAAGGTGAAGCACCACAGCCGCATGAACTTCAACCTCGCCGAGCTGGAAGCCGCGGACGTCGACGAGGCCGCCTGGCCGATCCTGCTGGACGTGGACGGCAACCTGACCGAGGGCACCGGCTACAACGTGTTCCTGGTGACGGACGGAGTGCTGCGGCTCCCGGGTGACACCACCCTGCTGCAAGGGGTCTCGCGCGGCATGGTGGTGGACCTGGCGCGGCAACTGGACATCCCCATCGCCGAGGAGGAGCTGCAGCCCTACGACCTGTACACCGCCGACGAGGTGTTCTTCTCCGGCACCAGCCCCTGCGTGCTGCCCGTCACGCGGGTGGACCGGCGGGAGGTCGGCGACGGCAAGCCGGGGCCGGTCACCGAGCAACTGCTCGCGGCATGGAGCGAGACGGTTGGGCTGGACATAGTGGACCAGGCGCTGCGCTTTTCGGCAGGATGACCCGGCCCTTTAACCCGACTGCCGGCGGGAGCGTGAGCGCGGGACGCCGCTGATGGATGCCGATCGGCAGGACAGCGTCGGCGCGTCCGCTCGCGCCGGGCGGGACCGTGCGACCTTGCTCACCGTCGGGGCGCTGGCCGCGATTCTCGCGGTCGCGCTCGGGCTGCGGCTCTACGGCCTGGGCTGGGATGAGGGCTTCGACTGGACGCCCCACCCGGACGAGCGCGCGATACTGGCCAAGACCGTCCAGCTTTCGTTCCCTGAGGACGACCTCGGTTCGCTCTTCGACGCTGAGCGCAGCACCTGGAACCCGCGCTGGTTCCCCTACGGCAGCATGCCGCTGTACGCGCTGGCCGTCGTCCGCTCGGCCGCGTCGACGCTCACCGGCGGCGAGCTGCACGACCTGCGGTTGATGGCGCGGGCCATATCCGCGCTCGCCGACGTTGGCACGGTGGCGATGGTGTTCGTGCTGGGCGCGCGAGTGTACGGTCGGGGGGTCGGCCTGCTGGCGGCGGCGCTCACCTCGCTGGCGGTGCTGCACGTCCAGCTGAGCCACTTCTTCGCCGTCGACACGCTGGCCACGCTGTTCAGCGTGGCGGCGCTGTTCTTCCTGTACCGCGTGGCCAGGCACGGAAGACTCAGCGACTCGATCCTGGCGGGCGTGCTGATAGGGCTGGGGCTGGCCACAAAGGTCAGCCTCTTCCCGATAGTGGCCGCCTACGGCGTCGCCCACCTGATGCACGTCATGGGCGCGCTGGAGGGCGCATCGGACCGGTCGAGGTCGTTCACGCTACGCCTGCCGAGCGCGCTGTGGGGCGCGGTAGCTGGCGCCGTCGCCATCGCCGCCGTGTTCGCGCTCGCGCAGCCATACGCCCTGCTGGACTGGCACCGCTTCCTGGCCGACGTCACCGAGCAGTCCGAGATGGTGCGCCGCATCCGGGACTATCCGTACACGCGGCAGTACGTGGACACGACGCCGTACCTGTACCACGCCCGGCAGCTCGCAGCCTGGGGACTCGGCTGGCCTCTGGGCGTCGTGGCGCTGGCGGGGCTGGCGTACGCGGCGGTGCGCGGCATGAGGCCGCTGCACGGTATCGCCTACCTCGCCGCGGGCTGGGCCGCTCCCGCGGCGATGCTGCTGACGTGGGACGGCGTGCTGGCCATCGCGGCCGCCTCCGCCGTCGCGCTGGCCGCCCTGCTCACCACGCTGGCGGTGCGCTCGGCGTCGTCCAGGGTGGACGTGCTGCTGCTGAGTTGGGTTGTGCCCTACCTGCTCATAACCGGGGCCTTCGAGGTCAAGTTCCTACGCTACCTCCTCCCCATCACGCCTTTCCTGCTGCTGTTCGGGAGCAGGATGCTGATCGACCTGTGGCGTCGGGCCGGCGAGTGGCGCGGCGGCGAGGCTCGGCCGTTGGTGTCGGCGGCCATAGCGATAGTTGTGGGCGCGACCGCGCTGTACGCGCTGGCCTACGTGGTCGGTGTGTACGGCCAGCCGCTAACGTCGGTGCGCGCGGGCGAGTGGGTGAGAGAGAACGTGCCGCGCGGCTCAGTAATACTCAAGGAGCACTGGGAGGAGGGGTTGCCCAGGCTAAGAGGATACGACATTCGGGAACTGGAGATGTACAACCCGGACGGCGCGCGCAAGCAGAGCCACGTCGCCGAACGACTCGCCGACGCCGATTACCTGGTGCTGTACAGCAACCGGCTGTACGGCACCATTTCGCGGCTGCCGGAGCGCTACCCGATCAGCCGCGAGTACTACCGCCTGCTGTTTTCCGGGCAGCTTGGGTACGAGATCCGGCTGGTCGAGACGTCCTATCCCAGCCTGCTGGGCGTGGGCCTCGTGGACGACACTTTCGGCAGGGCCGGCCTGTCCGAGCCGGCGGTATCGCGGGAACAGGCCGACTTCCCCCTTACGCTGCGGCTCGGCTACGCCGACGAGAGCTTTACGGTGTATGACCACCCCAAGGTGTTCCTGCTGGAGAACGCCGGACGCCTCAGCGCCTCGGCGATTGGCGAGATGCTGGAGCGGGTCCGCAAGCCGCTCGACGGCGCGCCTCAGGTCGTAGGCGGCGTCCAGGCCGACAGGAGCGATGATGGCGTTCCGGCGCTGATGCTTTCGCCGGAGGATGCCGCCACGCAGCAGGCGGGCGGCACATGGCGCGAGATAGTCGACGCCGATGGCTGGGCCAACCGCGTGCCGGTTCTGGCGTGGCTTATCGTGATCGAGGGGTTGTCGCTGCTCGCGCTGCCCGCCGCGCTGTTGCTGTTCCGACCCCTGCCCGACCGTGGCTACCTGCTGGTGAAGGCTCTGGCGTTGCTGACGGCGTGCCTGGTGGTGTGGCTCCTGGCCAGCCTGCGCTGGATGCCCTTCTCGCAGGGCTCGATTGGGGTCGCGGCGCTCGTGCTGGCGGTCGTGTCGTTCGCGGTGTTGGCGCTACGCGGCGGCGAGATTCGCGCGTTCGTCCACGAGCGCTGGCGGCTGATAGCGATATGCGAGGCGTTGTTCCTGGCCGCGTTCCTGGCGTTCGTGCTGCTGCGGATGGCGAACCCGGACCTTTGGCATCCGTTCAGAGGCGGCGAGAAGCCGATGGACTTCGCCTACTTGAATGCGGTGGTCCGCTCGACGATCATGCCGCCCTACGATCCCTGGTTCGGCGGCGGCTACCTGAACTACTACTACTGGGGGCAATTCATAGTCGCCACGCTGATAAGAGCCACCGGCATACAGCCTGCGGTCGCCTACAATCTGGCGGTGCCCACCTTCATCGCGCTCGCGGTGGGCGGCGCGTTTTCCGTGGTCTACAACCTCGCCGCGAGCGTCTTACGTCCGGCGGGGACGACGGCGCGGGCCGTGTTTCGCAGGCCGCCAGGCGTCGAGTGGTCCGCCGTGGCCGCGGGGCTGTGCGGCGCGCTGTTCGTGTGCGTGCTGGGCAACCTGGACGGCGCGGCGCAGCTCGTACGCGGCGGGTGGCGATGGCTCGAGTCCGGCGCGCCATTCGCCTTCGACTACTGGCGAAGCACGCGCATGATGCCGCCGGACCCGCCCGGCCACGAGATTACGGAGTTTCCGTTCTTCTCGTTCCTGTTCGCGGACCTTCACGCCCACATGATGGCGATTCCGTTCGCGCTGCTCGCGATCGGGCTGTGCCTGTCGGTCGTGCTGGCGGCGCGGCGGTCCGGCTCGCTGGGCGAGCGCTGGGACGCGGGCGAACTCGCGCGGCTGGTCGTCCTGGGCGTCGCGGTCGGCGCGCTGTGGCTGATAAACGCCTGGGACTATCCGACGCAGCTACTGCTGGCCGGGGCGGCGATTCTGCTCGCCGAGTATCTCGCGCAGGGCGGACTTGGATTGAACGTGCTGGTGAGAGCGGCGTTCAAGTCGATGCTGGTCTTCGTGGTGGGTTACTTCGCCTTTCTGCCGTTCCACCTCAACTACGTGACGTTCGTTGGCGGCGTCGAGGCTACGACGAACACGACCACCATCTGGCAGTTTCTCGCGATTAGCGGACTGTTCGTGTTCGTCATCGGGTCGTTCGCGCTGGTGGAGGCAAGGTCGCTCGTCTCCGGCCTGCGACCGCCAGCGGCCGTCGCGAGTCTGTTCCGGCTGCGCGAAGGAGTACGGCGACGCCAGGTCGTCGTGCCCGCGCTGGCCGCCCTGGCGGCGGCATTGCTTGCGGTCGTGGCGCTCTCCGACGAGGTCGGCGGCACGGTGCCACTCGTTGCCGCGCTGCTCGCGCTCACGGGCGGGGTTTGCGTCGCGCGCCTGGTTGCGATGCGCGGCGACGCGGCGCAGGTAGCGTTCGCCGGGCTGCTGGCGTGCACGGCGCTCGCTCTGGTGCTCGGGCTCGAGTTCGTGCGCGTGCAGGACGACATCGAACGCATGAACAGCGTGTTCAAGTTCTACCTGCAGGCGTGGACACTCATGGCGCTTGCCTCAGCGTACCTGGTGTGGCGGATGATGACCCGCTGGCGGGCGTCCGAGTCGCGGACCGTATCGCCGGCGGTCGCCTGGGCCGTCGCCGCCGCCGCGCTGGTGCTGTGCGCCGGGGTGTATCCGGTGCTGGGCACGCGCGCGCGCCTCGCCGACCGGTTCGACACAAACGGCGCTCCGCTGACGCTGGACGGCACCGAGTACGCACAGGGGACGGTCTACCGGGACGTGGAAGGTCTCATCGACCTGGAGGCCGACTTCGAGGGCATCCGGTGGCTGCTGGACAACGTAGACGGGTCGCCGATCACTCTGGAGGGCCAGACGCCGCTCTACAGGTGGGGAGGCCGCGTGAGCGTGTACACCGGCCTGCCGGGCGTGGTGGGCTGGGAGTGGCACCAGATACAGCAGCGAGGGGTGCACGGCCGAGAGGTGAGCCGCCGCGTCGACGACGTGGACACCATCTACTCGACGCGAAGCGTGCAGGAGGCGGCGAGGCTGCTGCTCAAGTACGACGTCAGCTACGTGTACGTGGGCCAACTGGAGCGGCTGTACTACCCGGAGGCAGGCATTCGCAAGTTCGACGACGGCATGGCCGGTGTGCTGGAGAGGGTGTTCGCCGGAGAACAGGCATCCATCTACCGGGTGGTGCAGTAGACCCGAGGAGATCACGGCGCGATACGCCGAAGTTGGAGAACAGGCGCGTGCGGTGAGTCGTCAGCGATGCGAACGCTGGTCGGGGTGGCCGGGATTGAACCGGCGGCCTCCTGCTCCCAAAGCAGGCGCGCTCCCTCTGCGCCACACCCCGCAGCTTCGCCGTGAAGAAATTATAGATGGGGTGCGCACGGCGGGCAAGCTGCGTGGGAATCCGTCGCCGCGTTAGCCGCCGGCCTGGCGCACCGCTTCCGCCTTTTCGGCGTCGCGGGCGGCGCAGCGCTCCCACAGTTCGAGCGTGAGGCGCGCTCGCTCGTCCACCGGCACGTCGATCATCATTCCGGTGCCGGGATATGGTATGGCCGCCGTGCCCCTGGCGATGGCGTCGGCGAACAGCCGGCGGGTCTCGCGGTAGAACTCCAGCCGTTCCTCGGTTGGGGTCTGGGCACGGTTCACCGGCTCGACCCACGACGGATGCGGGCAGATGGTGGCGGCAAACCCCAGGTTCTTTCCCCTGAGGGCGAGCCGATGTATCTCGTCGGCGTCGTCGAACCGGGGCAGCAGGCCGTAGGGGTGGCTTACGCCAACCGGCTGGACCTTAGCGGCGCGCGTCTCGATTACGACGCGGCCCTTGGCGTATTCGAACGGGTCAAACTCCTCGCAGGGCGTAATGCCCAGGGCGCGGGACAGCGCCGGCTCGTCGATGCCAACGGCGGACACCCGCGCGCTCGCCGCGATGATCTCGCGGATATTCCACACGCCACGGGCCGTCTCCAGCAGCGCCACGATCTGCAGGTGGCCTTCGGGTATGCCCTTGCGGGCCTCCATTTCGCCAAGAATCGCGTCGGCGCGCGCAACGTCCTCCGCGCAGCCGACGCCACCCAGCACGATGCCCCGCAGCCCCGGCACGGCGGCGGCCTCGACGTCGGCGTAGAGCAGGTCCTTGTTGACGCGCACGAACACCTCGGCGGCGCCCCTGCCCGCGATGGGCACGGCTTCGGCAAGCGTCGAGCGCGCCTCGGCCTTGCGGGCGTCGGGCACGGGGCCGGCCAGATCGAGAATGACGGCGTCGGCGTTGTGCGTCCAGGACGCCGCGACTTCGTCTTCGTTCAGCGGAGATACGACCAGGTAGGAGCGTCTTACGAACGGGTCCATTTGTGCTTCCTCGTTTGCGGCGGGGCCTTCACCCTCACCCTGACCCTCTCCCATCGAGGGAGAGGGGACTCATACGGCAGAGCTCCGGCTATCCGCCGGCGGCCTCTTCGGCAGCAAGGGATGCGGCGCGCTTGGCGGCTTTCTCGGCATCCCGCCTGGCGCAGGCGGCGGCCCAATCGATAAGCTCTCGTGCTCGCGCCGCTTCGTATGCGTCCACGGTCTCGCCGTCCAGGTCGGCCTCCACCTCGCCGCGGGCGTCGATCTGGTCGAACAGCGCGAGCACGCGGCGCGCGCGGTCCACCTCCTCCGGCGTGGGTGTCAGCCCGATGTTCTGCGGCTGCACCACGTTGGGATGCAGGCCGCCGCCGGAACGAAAGCCGGCCTTGCGGTTGGCGATGGCCTGCTGGAGCGTCCGGTCACCGTCGGTTACGCTGCCCGAGGTGTCGGACATGTAGACGCCGCCCGCTCGATTCTGGCCGAGCGCCATGGCTATCAGCTCGCCCTCGCCGCGGTTGTAGAAGAACTGGTCGAATCCCACGAACATCTCCAGGCCCATGTCCATGGACATGTCGTAGCCGGTGCCGGGCGAAAAGGTCTTGACTCGCGGGCTGCTCGAAGCTATCTCGTAGGAGTTTGCAACGCCCAGCGTGGTCTCGATCATGGCGTTGACCTCGATGGTGCCCGGGCGTACGCCACGCTCGCGCTCCAGCCGGGTGATGATGGCGTCGACCTTGCGTATCTGCTCGGCGTGCTCGGTCTTCGGATGTGATATGCGGCTCACGCCAGGGCGTACCGCGGCTTCGAGATCGGCCTCCGGGTAGGCAACGTTGATGCGCACCGAGACCTCGGCTCCCCCCTTCTGGCCTATCTGAATGGCGTTCGGCAGAACGGCGCGGGCGTTGTCCTTCTCTGACTGCGGCACCGAGTCCTCGAGGTCGTAGTCGAGGCTGTCGCTGTGGCGCAGCCAGGAGCTGTTTACGAAGCGCTCGGTGTTTACCGGCATCATGAGGCCCGAGCGTCTCACCCTTCTCGTCATCGCGGTCCCTCCTTTCACACCCATCCTAACCTTCCCCCATCAAGGGGTAAGGGACTTATGACGCGACTTTCAGGTTGTCGCGGGCTTCGCACGCCTCGGCCCAGGCAAGGGTGTCGAGCGCGAAGGCACGCCGGTCGGCGCTCGCGTCCGGGTCGGACGCGGTGACCCCAGCTTGCGCGAGCTCGTCGGCGGTGGGCGTGAAGCCCTCGTTCAGGGCGCGGGCTTGGTCCGCCCTCATGCAGAGCGCGCCGCGGTAGCCCGCGCGGCGGCCGTCCACGGCGGCGCGCAGCGTGTCCTTTTGACTCGCCGCCAGACCGCGAGAGGTGGCGCGCCACCAGGCGCCGACGGGCTGTACGCCGCAGGCGTTGGCAACGATTATCAGCCGCTGGTTGAGGTAGGGCAGCAGGTGAAGGTCGCCCGAAGGCTCTTCGCGCAGGTCCATCGTCAGATCGGCGCGTCCCAGGCTCACCGACCGCACCCTGTCACTCGCGGTTATCAGGTCCTCGGCATCCCAGTTGGCGCGGCCGGTGTCGAGGCACAGGTGAATCTCGAGCGCCTGTTCCGGTCCCCTGGGGTCGTCGGCTTCGAGGATGTCGTCCATAGGGGGTGGCCTTACGACGCCGCGGGAGGCCTCGAACTCGCCGAGCAGCCGGTCGGCCTCGCGCACCTGATCGGCCGTGGTCAGGCCGGGCAGCACCACGCCGTGCAGCCCGCGCCAGACCGACGCGGCGAAGTCGGCGTACAGCAGCTCAGGGTCACAGCGCACGTACACCTCGGAGCCGCGAGATCGCATCTCGGAAATTGCCGCCTTCACCCTGGCCCTGGCCTCGTGCTTCTTCGCCTCGTGCACCGTGTCCTGGAGATCCAGCACCACCACGTCAGCGCCGCTATCGGCCGCGGCGGCCAGACGTGCGTCGTCGTTGGCGGGCGCGATCAACCACGACCTCTGAACCCTGTTTCGCATCGCGTGCCCTCCGTTCCGGCTTCGCCCGTTCTCAGGCGAGCCTCGAAATCTGCTGTTCGGTCAGGCCCAGCTCGCCCCCGAGCACCTCCGTGTTGTGCTCGCCCAGCCGCGGCGCCGGACGGCCGCCCGTCATGGGGTTCAGGCCGTCAATCAGAAAGCCGGGGCCGGGATAGCGGAGAGCGCCGGCGAGCGGATCGTCGATGCCGACGAACGTGCCGCGCTCGGCGAGGTGCGGGCAGTCGGCAACCTCTTCGGGGCTCTGCACCACGCCCACGACCAGTCGGCGGTCCATGGCGTCTGTCATGAACTCGTGGGCCTTGCGATGGCGCAGTTTGGATTGCACTAACTCGAGCAGGTCGGAGGCGTGCTGCGCCCTTCCCCGGGGCGTGGCGAACCTGCGGTCGAGCAGGCGCGGCTCGTCCAGGAAGTCGGCCCACGCCTGCATGGGATTGCCGCCAGTGCCGGCGGTGGTGAGCGTAACGTCACTGTCCGCCGTGGGCAAGTGCATCCCATCCATCACGTTGCCCTCGCCGAACCCCCGCCCCGCGATGGCGCCGGTGTAGCTGTACTGGTGGATGAAGGCGGGCGGCGTGCTCACCACCGCCTCCATGATGGACACGTCGATGTGCTGACCTTCGCCGGTGAACTCTCGCTGTAGGATCGCGCCCATGACCGCAATAGCCGCGTTTCGGGCCGCGGCGACGTGGGTCTGCTCGAGGACGGTGCCCATCGGCGCCCGGTCGGACTCGCCGGTGGTGTAGAGGAAGCCTCCCACTGCCTGGGCCACCAGGTCGCCTCCCTTGTACGCGCTGTAGGGGCCGGTCTGGCCGAATGGGGTTATGGACACTACGATGAGGCCCGGGGTCAACGTCCGCAGGGTCTCGTAGCCCAGGTCGAGCTCGTCGATATGGCCGGGGGCGAAGTCCTCCACGAGCACGTCGCGGCTTGCGATGAGCCCGAGCAGCGCTTCCCTGCCCTCCTCGGAGCCTGCGTCCAGCGCGACGCCGCGCTTGTTGGTGTTGTAGGCCAGGAACTGGGAACTCTGTCTGTTTCCAGACGCACCCTCCAGGAACGGCGGCTCGCGCCTCGCCGGATCGCCCGCGGGCGGCTCCACTTTGACGACGTCCGCGCCCTGGTCAGCCAGCAGCTTGGCGCAGAACGCGCCGGACGGCGTGGCGCTGATCTCCACGACGCGAATTTCGCTCAGAATGCCGGTCACGCTTCGAGCCTCCCTCCGTCCAACACCGACCTTCCTTGCGCAGACGCGATCGCCTCCGCCGCGTGCCACCTGTAATCGGGGTCGTAGTGCCGGGAGGGCGCGCCGTCACGGGGCGGGTCGGCGGGCGGCGCGTCGGGCGCCCTGGGGCATGCGGACAGCACGCCCGCGTCTGCCAGGTGCTGAATCTCGGAGTCGGTCATACCGCCCATCTCGCGCAGAACATCGAGGTTGTGCTGGCCCAGCGAGGACGCGAGCTCCAGGGAGAGCGGTATGTCGGGCGCACGGAATGGGCGGCCGGCGAAAACTCGAGAGCCCGCCCGAGGAGCGGTCGGGTTGTCGAAGACCTCGAAGTAGTCACGCTGCCACAGGTGGCCGTCGGACACCAGGTCCTTGGCAGTGTTGACGGGGCCGGCGGGCACGCCGTGGGACTGGAGCAGATGGAACAGCTCCTGGCTGTCGTGCCCGGCGGTCCATTCGGCGATGTGGGCGTCGAGTTCGGTGCGGCGCGCGTGCCGGATCTGGGCGATGTCGAGCGAACCGTCGACGGCCCAGCCCGGCTCGCCCATTGCCCGGCGCAGGGCGTGCCACTCCTCGTCGTGGGCAACAGCGATGGCTATCCAGCGGTCATCGCCCTGGCACGGGTAGACGTTATGGGGCGCCTTCCACAGGTGGGACGGTCCGAGCCTGGGCCGAGATACGCCGCGCTGCGCCTCCAGGATGGCGGGCGCGATGCAGGAGACGCCGGTCTCGTACATGCTCAGGTCTATGCGCGCGCCCTGGCCGGTCTTGCGCTTGCGGTAGAGAGCCAGAAGCAGCGCGTAGGCCACGTTGAGGCCGCCAGTGTGGTCCATGTAGTTGGCGCTTGCGCGGAGCGACGGCCCGCCCTCGTAGCCGGTGAGGTAGGAGAGGCCGCAGGCGGCGTCCACGGTGCGGGCGCGCGCTCCGTAGGCGCGCCAGGGACCGGTGTGCCCGTAGGCGGTGCAACTCAGCGTGATGATGTCGGGCTTCACGGCGGCGAGCGAATCGTGATCCAGGCCGTATCGCGCGGTGGTGCCGGGGCGGAAGTTGTCGGTCACAACGTCGGCGTGTTGGACGAGCCTGAGGAACGTCTCTTTGCCCAGCGGGTGCGCCACCTGCAGGCAGATGCTCTGCTTGTTGCGTGCCCAGTAGGCGAAGGTGCCGCACTCATTCCACCACTCCTCGCCAGGCGTACCCTCCGGGAAGGGGCCGGAGCGGCGGTCGTTCATGTGCTCGGCGCTCTCGACGCGGACGACCTGTGCGCCGAAGTCGGCGAGAAACGCGGTGCCCCAGGGCAGCACGTGCACCTGCTCGAGGGAGAGCACACGTACACCTTCGAGGGGCTTGGCGTTGGTCATGCGGCGCCTCCTTGCTCAGGCGGGTCGACAACAGGACGAGAAAGCAAGTCCGAGCAGTGCTCAGCCACTGGACAGCGCCCCTTCGAGCAGGCCTAGCAGCTCACGCACCTCTTCCAGCCCCCTCTCCACGTCCTCATCGGCGAGCCAACCCTCATAGAAGTTGGTGTGCAACGCGCCTGCATACCTAAACAGATCGCGGATTCGGGGCTGTTCCAATTCGTCAGCGATCCGGCGCGCAACGCTGAACAGGTCGCCGTGGCGTTCGTGACGCCATCCGCGCTGCTCTGCGACCGCCTTGACCGTGTGCGCGGCCGCGCCCCAGCCCTTTTCGGACGCTTGCATGACGTCACCGGCGCCAAGCTCCCGCCCGGCCTGCTCGAGCATACGCCTGCTGGTCTCTATGTGAAAGTCGACGGTTGCCACTGTCCGACCCTTGCGAGTTGTAGATGTTGCCTTGTTGCGCTACCTAGTATGAAGCCAGTGGACGCCTCCCGCAAGCGGGCCGGGGCAGCGGAATGGCAACAGTGCTATAATCGGCCCGCGGGAACCCAAACTACACCACAAGGAGACGCCATGGCCAGCACAATCGAAGAACGCTACCTGCAACTTCACCCGAAGTCTGCCCAGATGTCCGACAGGGCGGTCGAGCTGTTCCCGGACGGCGTCACGCACGACGGGCGCAAGTTCAGCCCGTTCCGCGTGTACATGGACCACGGGCTTGGCCCGCGGAAGTGGGACATCGACGGCAACGAGTACATCGACTACCGCACCGGCCACGGCGCAATGATCCTGGGGCAGGCGCATCCCGCGGTCGTACAGGCGGTCTCCGAGCAGGTCGCCAGGGGCACGCATCTCAGCGCCTCTACTGAGACCGAGATGAAGTGGGGGACGCTGGTCAAGCAGCTTGTGCCGTCCGCCGAGCGGCTCCGCTTCGTAAGCTCGGGCACCGAGGCGATGATGATGACGTTCCGGATGGCGCGCAGCCATTCCGGCAAGAGTAAGATCGTGAAGTTCGAAAACGCCTTCCACGGCTGGGCCGACGGGCCTTTCGTGGGCGCGGCGAACGACAGCCCGGAAGGCGGCATACCGCCGCAGGTGCGGGAGACGATGATCGTGCTGCCCTACGACATCGCGGCGGTGGAGCGCACACTGGACGAGGACGACGACATAGCGGCTGTGGTGTTCCAGGGCAACCAGGTCATACACCCGTCCTTCCTGGAGCAGCTCAGGGACGTGACCCGCCAGAAGGGCGTGATCCTGATATTCGACGAGGTGGTCAGCGGCTTCCGGTTCTCGCGCGGCGGGTGCCAGGGGCTGTACAACGTGGTCCCCGACCTGACCGGCATGGCCAAGATACTGGCCGGCGGACTGCCCGGCGGCTGCGTCGCCGGGCGTGCCGACATCGTGAACACGGTGGCGCCAGGGCGGATCGCTCACCCCGGCACGTTCAACGCCAACCCGCTGTCCGCGGCGGCGGGAGCGGCGGCGCTGGACTTGGTGGCGAACGAGCCGATCAACGAGACGGCGGACGCGAGAGCGCAGCAGTTGAAGAACGGCCTGAACGAGATTCTCACCAAGATGGAGATTCCGGGCTGCGCCTACGGCGTGTCGTCGATCGTGCACATGCGGCTGGGCGTCCCCCACGAGTGCGACAAGGTCTACTGCGAGGCGGGCGAGCAGGCGATGATGACGGCCGCGGGCGACGACACGACCCACCTGCTGAACCAGGCCACCATCAACGAGGGCATCTGGGGCAACCCTACGAGCTTCATACTGTCGGCGACGCATAGCGAGGCCGACATCGAGCTGACGCTGGAGAAGTACGAGACGGCCATGCGGCAGGTGCGGGCCGAGGGGAAGATCTAGGGGGGTCAGTCCCCCTCACCTCAATCCTCTCCCACCAGGGGAGAGGAGGACAGAGGAAGCGCCGCTAGGCGCCGAAGATGTTGCCCTGGCGCATCATCTGGCGCATCTGGCGGGAGCCTCGGCCGGAGGTCATCTGGCGCAGGGTCTTCTGCATCTGGCGGAACTGGTTGAGCAGCATGTTCACGTCCTGGGGCGTGGTGCCGCTGCCTCGCGCTATGCGGCGCCTGCGGCTACCGCCGATGATCTCCGGCTTGCTGCGCTCGTGAGGGGTCATCGAGTGGATGATGGCCTCCACCTTCTTTAGCTGGCCGTCGTCCACCTCGGCGCCGGACAGCCTGCCCTTCAGGTTGCCCATGCCGGGGATCATCTCCACAATCTGGCTCAGCGGCCCCATGCTCTTGAGGTGCTGTAGCTGGGTCAGGAAGTCCTCCAGGTCGAACGTGGCCTGGCGGATCTTGCGCTCCATCTCCAGCGCCTGTTCCTCGCTGATTGTTTCCTGCGCCTTGTCGATGAGCGTGAGCACGTCGCCCATGCCGAGAATGCGGGACGCGAGCCGGTCGGGGTAGTAGGCCTCGAGGGCGTCGACGCGCTCGCCGGTGCCGATGAACTTGATGGGCACGCCGGTGACGGCGGTGATGGACAGGGCCGCGCCGCCCCTGGCGTCGCCGTCCATCTTGGTGAGGACGAGGCCGGTGATGCCGATGCGGTCGTGAAACTCCTGGGCGGCGTTGACGGCGTCCTGGCCGGCCATCGCGTCCACGACCAGCAGCGTCTCCACGGGCGAGACCGCCGCCTTCACGCGCTCCAGTTCGGCCATCAGGTCGTCGTCCACCTGGAAGCGCCCGGCGGTGTCCACGATAGCCCAAGCGGCGTTGCGCTCCTCAGCGCGGCGGACGCCGTCGCGGGCCACGTCCGGCGTGTCGAACGCTCCCGCGGCGCGGTAGACCTCCACGCCCACCTGGTTGCCGAGCGTCTCCAGTTGCTCGGGCGCGGCGGGGCGCTGGAGGTCGGCGGCCACGAGCAGGGGCTGCTGACCCTGTTGCGACAGGTGGCGGGCGAGCTTGGCGGCAGTGGTGGTCTTGCCGGATCCGTTCAGGCCCACCATCATCGCCACCGACGGTCGGCGGGGGCTGGTCTCCAGCCTGTGCGAGCCGCCATCCAGCGTGGAGGTGAGCTCTTCGTTGGTGATCTTCACCACCTGCTGGCCGGGGCTGAGGCTCTTGAGCACCTCTTCTTCCAGCGCGCGGGAGCGTATGCGGCCCACGAGGTCGCGGGCCACTCGGAAGTTGACGTCGGCTTCGAGGAGCGCGAGCCGCACCTCGCGGAGCGCGGCGTCGACGTCGCGCTCGGTCAGGGTGCCCTTGTTACCCAGGCGCTGGAAGACGCCGTTGAGCTTTTCGGTGAGGACTTCGAACATGACTGCTCCTGGGGCGAAGTCACCCCCATCCTAACCTTCCCCCTTCGAGGGGGAAGGGACGATTAGGTGGGCGGGCTAGCTGCCGACGGTTTCGACCATGTCGCTGAGTATGGCGGACATGAGCCGCACGCCGGCGATGGCACGGTGGTACTCCATGCGCGTCGGGCCGATTGCGCCGACGGCGCCGTAGGCGAGGTCGGGTACGCCGTAGCCGCACAGCACCACGCTGAGAGGCCAGAGCACGTCGCCGCTGTTCTCGTGGCCGATGACCACCTTCACCACGCCGCCGCCCGGCCGGTCGCCGAGGATCTGCTTCACCAGCGAGCCGTCCTCCAGGCCCTCCACCAGGGAGCGCATCCGGTCGTTGCCGGCGAACTCCGGCTGGCTGAGCAGGTTGCGCAGGCCGTCGACGTAGTAGTCCCGGTAGATGGCAGTGTCCTCTTCACGGAGGATGACGAGCGTGGCGTCGATCACGTCGTCCTCGAGGGGCGACGTGTCGGGATCGAGCGCCTCAATCTCGCTGCGGGTGAGGCCGGTTATGCGGCTCTTAACGCGGTTGACGGAGGCTTCGAGCTCTTCCGGCGGCGACGGCTTCTGAAGGCGGATGAGCTGGCGCCTGAGGCCGGCCTGCTCGAGGACCACGATGAGCATGGCGAGTATGTCGCGGATGGGCACGAGCTCGACGTGCTTGACGCGCGGCTGGGTGGCCGTGGGGAAGGTTGCGATGGCCATGTTGCCAACGATCCTGGCTAGTACCGCGGCGGCAACGTTGGCCCACTCGTCGATCTCGCGCTCGATGCGGCCGAGCTCGCGGCGGACGGCGGCCTGGACCTCGTAGGGAAGGTGGGCGTCCTCCAGCGTGAGGATGGACTCGACGTAGAAGCGGTAGGCCTTGTCGAGGGGCACGCTGCCGGCCGAGGTGTGTGGGCGCGTGAGGTAGTCGCGCTCTTCGAGCTCGGCGACGTCGTTGCGAATCGTGGCCGGGCTGACGCCCAGCTCTCCGCGGCGCGCGATGCCGTCGGACGATATCGGCGCCGCCGTGGTGACGTAGTCGTCGACGATGAGTCTAAGGATGGTCTCTTGGCGTGGCGTTACCATGGGACCCGCCGTGATTTGCGCTAACGAGAACGCAAGGCTTAAAGGCTAATGGAATGAGCCAAGTTTAGCACACGGCGGCGGGGGGTGGGTAGTGGCGGGAGCGGGGAAGGGATTGTCGGTGGGGTCAGAGGACGTCGCGAGAGCCGCGCAGGCGGGGGTCGAGTGCGTCGCGCAGGCCGTCGCCGGCGAGGTTGAACGCCAGCACGGTGAGGGTTATCGCCATGCCGGGCCAGAACATGAGCCACGGGTTGCGCGACATGTGGTTGCGCGCCTCGCCCATGATGTTGCCCCAGGTGGGCGTGTCGGGGTTGACGCCGACGCCCAGGAAGCTAAGGCTCGACTCGATGAGAATCGCCAGCGCTGTCACGAAGCTCGCCATCACCACCACCGGCGCCAGCATGTTGGGGCGGATGTGGCGTAGCAGGATGCGCGGCGCGCCGGCGCCGATGGCCCGCGCCGCGTCGACGAACGGCTCGTTGCTGAGGCTAAGCACCGACGAGCGCGCCACACGGATGGTGCCGGGCGCGAGCACGATGCTGAGCGTGGCGATGATGTTGAACACCGTAGCGCCCAGAAGGGTCATTATCGCGATGGCCAGCAGGAACGCCGGCATCGCCATTATGCCATCCACGAAGCGCATGATGATCTTGTCCGCGAGCGGGTAGTATCCGGTGATCAGTCCCACCACTACTCCGATCACGGTGGTGAGGAAGGCGACGCCGAAGCCCACCACCAGCGCGACACGTCCACCCGACAGCGTCCGCGAGTACAGGTCGCGACCGAAGCCGTCAGTGCCGAACCAGTGGTCGAGCGACGGGCCCTCTAGCCTATCTGGAACGTTAGGCGCCTTTGGGTCGTGCGTCGAGAGCACGGGCGAGAGCACGGCGGTCAGCACCATGAACGCGAGCAGCCCCACGGCGGACGCCATCGCCGGGTTGCGAGTCGATAGCCTCAGCCCTGCCCTGAGATACGTCGACGGTTGCAACACTCGAAGGGCGCCCGACCCGGGCGCGTCCGCTCCTCGCACGCCTTTAGATGTGCTCATGCGTATCGGATTCTCGGGTCGAAGTAACCGTAGGCCAGATCGATGATCATGTTTACGAAGACGTAGATGAACGTGGCCAGAATCAGCAGCGCCTGCACGACCGGGTAGTCGCGAACGAGTATGGACTGCGCGATGAGGGCACCGAGTCCGGGAATCGCGAAAAACGTCTCTGTGATGATGGCCCCGTTCAGAAGCCAGGCGATGCCCAGCCCCACCACCGTGAGTATGGGCAGTGACGCGTTCTTCAGGGCGTGGCGCAGCACCACGACCTGTTCGGTAAGGCCCTTGGAGCGAGCGGTACGGATGTAGTCCTGGCGCATCACCTCCAGCATGGTGGCCCGCGTCATCCGGGCTATGAGCGCAACCAGGCTGATGCCCAGTGTCACACACGGCAGCACCAGGTGGCGCGCGTAGGCGGCCAGGCCGTTGTCGAAGCTGGTGTACCCCAGCACGGGCAGCAGTTCCAGATTGAGGCTGAAGAGCCATATGGCCAGGAACGCCAACCAAAATACAGGCATGGCGAACCCGATCGAGGCGAACAGGATGACGGCGCGGTCTATCCAGGTGTTAGATTTCCAGGCGGCGATCACGCCCAGCGGCACGCCCACCGCCACCGCGAACACCTCGCTCACGATGGCGAGGACCACGGTGGGGGTAAGGCGCTGCCCGATGATTTCGGACACGGCGACGCGCTTGCCCACCGACTCGCCGAGGTCGCCACGCATCAGCTTGCCGACCCAGGTGACGAACTGCACTTGAACCGGTTTATCGAGGTCCAGCGACGCCCGTATCGCCCGAATCTTTTCGGGAGTCGCCTGGTCCCCGGCTATCATCTGGGCAGGATCGCCGGGTGCCAGACGAAGCAGCGCGAACACGAACACGACGACAAGAATCAGTACCGGAATTGCCGATAGCAGCCTTGTTGCTATGTATCGTTGCATGGGGCCCTATCTTCTGCTGGCGTCCTTCCAGTACATGCCGGGGAAGTACGGGCCGTTGACTATGGTGTGCTGGTAATTCTCGAGGTCTCTGCTCATCGGGTGCATGAAGAAGAACATGCCCAGCGGTATGTAGGGCGGGTCCTGGAATGCGACCAGTTGCATCTCGTCGTAGATTCTGATCTGCTCGTCGAAGCTGGCCGCCTGGGCCAGTTCCCCCTGAAGGGCGCGGAACTCGTCGCTCCTCCACCATCCCCAACCCCCGTCGTATACGAGCAATGCGTTGGCGATAGGCGAGAAGTGCCAGGTGCTAAGCCAGGTGGTGGCGATGTGCCAGTCCCGGTTTTCGAGCTGCACTTCCTTTTCCGCCAGCACGGTCGCGCTACCCGCGGCGGGATCGAGGGGCTTCAGCGTCACGTTGAAACCGGCCGCCTCCAGCCTGGGCTTGAGCAGCGTCGCTATCACGTGGCCGATGCGGAATTGTACGAAGTCGAGCAGGATTACCTCTTCTCCGTCGTAGCCGGCCTCGTCCATCAGGCGCTTGGCCTTCTCGATATCATTCTGGTTGTAGTACTCGGGTGCGACCGACCTGCCGAAGGGGGTGCCACAGGCCCAGAACGAGTCGCACAGCGTCCACAGATCGGGCGGGCCGGCGATGGCGGTCATCATCTCCTCGGCGTCGATGACCGCTGCGACAGCCTGGCGCAGCTTCCTTCCCTCAGGGGTGTTGTCGAACGGCGGATAGAGCTTCTGGAACCAGAAATTGGGCTGGCCGCCTGGCTTGGCGAAGTAAAGCTGAACATCGGAAACCTGGAGAAGCCCGTCGTAGAAGTCGGTGTCTATGGAATGCAGGAAGTCCACCTCGCCGTTGGTGAGGGCGGCCACACGCACCTCTTGGTCGGGAATCTCAATGGCTTCCAGCACATCAAGGTAGGCTATCTTCGCGCCGGAGGTGCTGTCGCCCTGCTCTTCGCGGGGCACGTAGTTCTCAAACTTCTCCATCACCAGCTTATGGGTGACCGACCACTCGGTGAGTTTGTAGGGGCCGGAGCCTACGTTCGTGATTACCGATTCGCTGCTCGGAATCATCGCCTCGTCGATGGGATGGATGACCGGCACGGGGCCGTCGCCCTTGCCGAGCGCGGGAATGAACACGCCGTTGGGCTCGCTGAACTCGAACACCATCGACTTGTCGTCCACCTTGTCCGCCCTGGTCAGGGTGGGATTTATGAACGGCCCGTAGGGATCGGCGGAGCGCCAGCGGTCGAACGAAGCGAGCACGTCCTCGACCGTGACGGGGCGCCCATCGTGGAAGGATTGGTCTTCTCGCAGTGTCAGCACGAATCGCTTGCCGCCGTCCTCTACGGCCCATGAGTCCAAGGCCTGAGGGTGGAGCGCGCCGCCCTTGTCCCAGGCCAGCAGCGTATCGTAGAGCATGAACGACAGCCCGTTGACCAGCGCCCAACTGCTTGTGGGGTCTGTTGTGACGAAGCTGCTCGACGGCACCCACTTGAGCGTGCCGCCGTACCTGTCGTCGGACGGTTCGGGCATCGCCACTGCGGCCTGGGTGGGCGTCGCCTGGGGCGCGGGCGCGGCGGCGGGCGCCGCTGTCGCCGCGGGCACGGGCGTCGGGTCGGGCTGCGCGGGCAATACGCCGCCGAGCGAGGGCGTGGGGGCGGCGGGAGGCGTCGCGGTGGGGGTAGGCTCAGCCGGTTCCTCCGCCGATCCGCAGGCCACTGCGAGTACAGACAGGAGCAGCACGGTTCCCACAATCCACAGAGCCTTGAGTTGCGTGCGTCTGAGTGAAATCACTGCATCCCCTCCTTGGGCTTGCGGCGCATCCAAGTCACTTTGGCAGATCGCATCCGCCCGGCCACGGCGAACCGCGCTTCTGTTTGGCGAAGTGTACTTCTCACGGAGGTCACAGTCAAACTGACCGCGAGGAGCCGGTGGTGGAACAAAAGAACCGGAAAAAGGTGTTCCATTCCGTTCACTTCGTTCCAGTCCGTAGCTTGGAGACTTCGGGGCTGGGCCGTCCGTCAGGTCTCGTCGGGCCGGCTACGGGGAGGAGCGCTTGGGGAAACGGCCTCTCGATGAGAAGATAGTAGTACGTATGTACGGATATGTCAATAGGGCGTTGGCTCACACGGCGGTGACTTCGACTTTGAGCGAGAGGCCCACCACGCGGAGTGCTCTGTGAAGCTGGCCGATGCGGGAGTTGTGCTCCGGGTTCGTCAGCTTGCGCGCGGCGGCCTCGCTGACGCCCAGCCGATTGGCGAGCTCGACCTTGGTAATGCGTTGAGCCCGCATGGCCGAGTAGAGGGCGAGCTTTGCCGCGACGACGCTGGGCACCGGCACGTAGGTATGGTCGTCCGTCTCGCTGCTGGGAATGGGGATGTCTCTCTTGCCGAGTATGTAGCCCGCGAGTGCGGTGGCCAGCGCGTCCTCGGCCATCGCCAGGGCTTCATCTCGGTCAGCACCGCCGGTGATAGCCTCGGGCACGTCGGGGAAAGTGACTACAAGACCACCTTCTTCGTCCGGCGTGAGCTCGCATGGATAGGCGTACATCATGGCTCAGAACTCCCCTTGGTCGATATCCAGCTGGCGAAGCATCGCGGCGAGCAGGCCCTTGCTCAGTTCGCCGCGTTTTATCGTGGCAAACCGTGCGCCTACGTAGACCCTGCCGTGGCTGCCCTTGCCGTGCGACGGGTCGAATCGGAACGACTTCCCGGTTCTGCGGGCATATCGCCGCGCCCGCCCGATGAACTCACGGCTGGTCATAAGACCATTGTCGCACCTTAATGTACGGATGGCAACGATTATGTTCGCGTCGTCATCCCCATCCTAACCCGTTCGACAGGCTCAGGGCAGGCTCTTCCCCTGCGAGGGTGAAGGGACTGAGATGCGCGGGTTGTGTTAAGGTTCGGCCTGTGGCGCGAGGTGCGCAATAGGCGGAGCGGAGCGAGCATCGGGGAGAGAGAACTGATGGACGACATTACATTCCAATCGGCGAAGAGTATCGCGCAGGCGATTCGGGACAAGTCCGTGTCGGTGCGGGAGGTGGTGGAGTCGCACCTGAGGCGGATCGAGGAGGTGAACCCCGTCATCAACGCCGTGGTGCAGCTTGCTGCGGGTCGGGCGCAGGCGGAGGCGCGGGAGCTGGACGACGCGCTGGCGAAAGGCGAGGTGCGGGGTCCGCTGCACGGGGTGCCCATCACGATGAAGGACTCGTTCGACACGGAGGGGATCGTGTCCACGGGCGGCACGCTGGGCCGCGCGGACTACGTTCCTGACCAGGACGCGACGCCGGTTGCGCGGCTGCGGGCGGCGGGCGCGGTGCTCCTGGGCAAGACCAACACGCCGGAGCTGACGATGGCGGCAGAGACGGACAACCTGGTGTACGGGCGCACCAACAACCCGTTCGACGTATCCCGCACGCCGGGCGGCAGCAGCGGCGGCGCGGCGGCGATCATCACGGCGGGCGGCTCGCCGCTGGACCTGGGCACCGACACCGGCGGCAGCATTCGGTTCCCATCCCACTACTGCGGCATCGCGGGCCTGAAACCCACGTCCGGGCGGGTGCCGCGTACGGGCCACATCATCGGTTACGACATGGGGGCCGCGCAGTCGCTGACCGTGGTCGGGCCGATGGCGCGCTACGTGGAGGACCTGGAGCTGGCGTTTCCCATCATCGCAGGGCCCGACTACCGCGACCCGCACATCGTGCCGATGCCGATAGGCGACCCGGGCGACGTGGACCTTGCCGGGCTGCGTGTGGCGTACTACACCGAGGCGGCGGGCGCGACTCCGACGCCGGAGACGGCGCGGGCGGTACAGGACGCGGCGGCCGCGCTGGCAGAGGCGGGGGCGACCGTGTCGGAGGAGGCACCGGCGGCGCTGGCGGACGGCGAGGAGCGCATGCTGTCGTTCATCGGCTCGGACAACTGGGCGTGGGGCGACCGGCTGCTGGAGCGCTTCGGGACTACACAGGAGCATGCCTGGATAACGATGTGGAGGGAGATGGCGAACCCGCTGGAGACGGGTGACTACACGGCGCTGCTGGAGGAGATCGACCGCTTCCGGTCCGAGATGATCGCGTTCATGGAGACGCGCGACCTGATAGTGTGTCCCATCTCGGCGCAGCCGGCGCTGCTGCACGGGGCGTCTTACGATGAGGAGCACATGCGCGGGCTGGGCTACTCGGGCGTGTACAACGTGACAGGCTGGCCGTCGGCCATAGTGCGCGTGGGCACGTCGCCCGAGGGTCTGCCGATAGGGGTGCAGATGGTGGCGCGTCCGTGGCGTGAGGACGTGTCGCTGGCGGCGGCGCGGGTGCTGGAGGGGGCGTTCGGGGGGTGGCGGGCGCCGGGCGGGGTGTAGGGGGGTACACACTCAAAACGGCGGACCGTCGGTTGACATGTCCCCACATTCAGGCACTCTGTTTAGGACCTAGGAACTCATCCCCGTCAAAGTGGATCAGGTGGTCGGGAATCTCAGCTATCCAAACTTCGGTTTCCCATGCGATCTTTTCGATGTGCTGCTTGAATTGCCGGAAATCCGGGAAAGCGCTGACATACAGGCGCGAAGCGATGCAATCCTCAAGCACGACTTCCATCTCCTCGACTCGCTTGGGAGTCACCGGCCCGTGAGACGTGACTGCCTCCACCAAAAAGAGGCGATTTCGCTCCTCGACATAGAGCACCACGTCCGGCAGCTTGTCGTGTTCGGTGAGTGAAACGCCGAGCCGAGTTAGCTTCTCGCTGTCCAAGTGCAAGAGCTTATAGGCGGTGTCACCCAGGTACAGCAGAATCGAGCCAGGGGCGAATCTCGGGCCAAAGTCCATCACAACCTGGGCCTGCAACCTGTTGTGCTTTCCAGGGGAAAGTCGAATCTCTTTTCCTTCCGATGTGTGCACAGGTATCTCGCGCATCCTGCGCCGCCTCTCGTACATCTCCAGCAGAGCGCCATGGCTGGAACGGAAGGCGCGCAGTTTTGATTTCCAACTGCCGGTCTGGTACAGACGCAGCACATCAAGCGCTTCGTCGGTTAGGCCGTAATGTGTCTTGGGACTGTTAGTAGGAAGGTCGGGGTCGTCTGGGTTGCGGTCTACCACGCGCGCCTGCTCCAACTGGTGGATGACTTGACGCCGAACCGTCTCCCGGGTGTTCTCAGCATACTCCCGGCCATAGGTGTCTCGCATGAATCCCAGTATCTGGTGGATAGTGAGTGAAGGCTTGGAGGCCCCGCTCCAGGGGTCATCTTCACCTAGACCGGTGAGAGCCAAGAGGGTTAGGCAGGATATGTCGTTCCGCTGAGCCGGAGGCAGTCCCAGTTGCTCCAGAATGTCCCGAGCCTCGTCAATCTTGCTCATACCACTACAGACTCTGGACCGGAGCACAGTTCAGGAGATATGCCGAGGGTTCCGGCGACAAGAGCGTCAAGGTCGCAGAGTTCCGTCCCGACCCCGGGTTGGGCCTTGACCGCCGCCCCGATTGAGCGAATGTCGCGCTCATGCGGCAGCGGCAGGGCGCGCAATTCGGTGGCGCTGACCTGGGTGTTTCCATTCGATATTCGGAAGTAGCGGTCCAGGAACGCCGAATTGAAAATCGCCGAGAGACCGTAGGCTAACTCCTCATCCAATTTTCTCGAATCGCCTCGAACATAGTTCAGATGATTCTCCAGACCCACCACGCCAAAACCCAGGGAACCTCGAATTAGGGGTGCTGACACTAACCGGCGCTTCTCTTCCTTCGCGCTGAAGCGGCGGAGAAGGACATAGGTTTCATCCTCCAATAGAAGCTTGGAGGACTCAGGCACGGCCTTGATCCATTGTGGCTTCTCCTTTGCCGTCGAGGGCCAAGTCGTTCTCATAGGACGGACGTGGTGCATCCACAGCAGAGGAGCCGGTGAGTCACCGGATGGGGAGTGGGACAGGAACTGAGCTGCTCTGAACGGAACGACGGGGCCGGTAGACACTTTCAAGCCGAGAGAGCGGAGCCTGTTGGGCCAAGTCCGCAAGGCTTGTACCAGTTTCACGTCCTCCTCGCATTGAGGGATGGACAATTCCCTGTTGTCACTCGCAAGATCCATCACCGAGTCGAAGTCCACCAGAAGGTGGCGGCGTTCGGCAAGATCGTGAGCCGCCTTGCTATGGGACACGAGTACTTGACGCTCTCGCCTGGTCTTGTCTTCCGACCGCCTCTGAGCTGCGATAACGACATTTTCCTGGAGCACAGACTGGTTCTTGAATACATCCTTCCTAGACTCGAAGAGATGGATGGACTTTGGATCTACGCGTCGGAAGAATATCTCCCTGAATCTCCTGAAGTACGGCCCTGACGCGAAGCTCCTTGGCACGATGTACACCAGCTCCCCGACCGGCGATAGCAGTTCGGCGGAAATCGCCATGAAGAGTGAGTATATGTTGGGCTGTCCATGAACGACAGACGCCCAAGCGATGGCCCTCGGATCGTTCTTGGCTATCTTGAAATACGGTGGATTGGAAATCACCAAGTCGTACTCAGCCCGGAATCCACCGTTAACGTCATACCCGTTGGCATCCGACGCGACTCTGAGTTCGGGCGCGTACTCCAGTACGAAATCCCTGTTTCTGACATCGAAGGTCAATTCTATATCTCGTCGAGCAAGCCAGTCGCTCGAAAAGGCAAGGGTGAGACTAGTGAGGCGCGCCAGCAAAGGATCGGTCTCAAAGGCGTCGATATGCAGACTCTTGACGCTTTCCACATTCGACGCTACTTCGCACGTTGCGGCGGACAGAATTCCCGTTCCGCTCCCCGGGTCCAACACACGCACGTGCGGCCCTGCGTGCGAAGAGCGCTCCGCCATAAATCTGGCGATTGGGACCGGCGTCAGGTAGTGGCCGCCGCTCTTTCGTCTACTGCGGCCTGTGTACCCCAGATACGACCCTCCAAGGATCTCAGCATACTCAACCGGCGTGGAACCTGCCTCAGGGCTGGGCAGACTCAGATCAATGGGGAAGTGAGCGGCGGGCGCATGTAAAGTCTCTCCGCTCAATACATCAGCTTCTGGAAATTCCCTATTCGACATCGTTCGTTTAGGACGGGTGGACAATCCTTGCAACGGTGGACGAGACTTACTTGGTGGGCGTACACATGTTCGCACATCCCAATCGTCGCTGTCAACCCACACATTTGACACTGCTCCAGCCCAGCGTAGTGGACGAGGAAGTCGGAATGACGACGGGGCTACTCCCCTACCCCGTCTTGCGCGCAACCGCGCGGCGGGCGGCCTGGGCTACGTCGGCGGCGGTGAGATGGTACTTGGCCATGAGGGCGTCGGGAGCGCCGGACTCGGCGTAGCCGTGCAGGGCGACCGTCTCCTGGGGCGTGGGCGCCTCGCGGGCGAGGGTCTGGGCGACCATGCTGCCGAGACCACCGACGACGTAGTGCTCCTCGGCCGTCACGATGGCGCCGGTCTCGCGCGCGGCGGCGACCACGGCCGCCTCGTCCAGCGGCTTCACCGTCGCCATGTTGAGCACGCGGCAGGATATGCTCTCGGCGGCGAGCGTCTCGGCGGCCTCCAGCGCGACGTTGACCATGATGCCGCAGGCCACTATCGCAAGATCGTTGCCCTCGCGCATCGTCTCGGCCTCGCCGAGGCGGAAGTCGTAGTCCTGCGCGTGCACCACCGGGGTGGCGGAGCGGGACAGCCGGACATAGAAGGGTCCCTGGGTGGCGACGGCGCTGCGGACGGCGCGGACGGTCTCGGGGCCGTCGGCGGGGACGACGACGGTGAACTCCGGCAGCGCGCACATGAGCGCGAGGTCCTCGATGCTGTGGGCGGACACGCCGTCCTCGCCGGTGATGATGCCGCTGTGGGTGGCGATGACCTTGACGTTGAGGCGCGGCTGGGAGACGCCGACGCGTAGCTGGTCGTGGGGCCGGCTGGTGGAGAAGACGGCGAAGGTGCTGACGACGGGGATTTTTCCGGATGAGGCCATGCCCGCGGCGACGCTGACGATGTTCTGCTCGGCGGGGCCGAAGTCGAAGAAGCGGTCGGGGTACTTTTCGCCGAACAGGAAGGCGAAGGTGGAGACGTTGAGGTCGCCGCCGAGGACGACGAGGTCAGGGAACTCGGCTCCCAGCTCAACGAGCGTCTGCCCGGCTACTTCGCGTGTGACGGCGGTCTCGGCCATTTGGCGGTCTCCCTCGGTTTGCGGGGGCGTCACCCCCATCCTGACCTTCCCCCATCGAGGGGGAAGGGACTTTCGGCACGCCCTACCCTATCTCCTCCAAGGCCTGGGCTAGCTGTTCGGGGCTGGGCGCCTTGCCGTGGAAGTTTGCGTTGTTTTCCATGAAGCTGACGCCCTTGCCCTTGACGGTCTTGGCGATGATGGCGGTGGGCCTGCCGCTCGTGCTGGCGGCCTCGTCGAAGGCGCCGACGAGCTGCGCGACATCGTGGCCGTCCACCTCGAGGGCGTTCCAGCCGAAGGCGCGCCACTTGTCCGGCAGCGGCTCCAGGTTCATCACTTGGTGGGTCCAGCGGTCGTTCTGGATGCCGTTGCGGTCCACGATGGCGACCAGGTTGTCGAGCTCGTAGTGGGACGCGGACATGGCGGCCTCCCACACCTGGCCCTCGTCGCACTCGCCGTCGCCGAGCAGCACGTAGGCGCGGGCTGGGCGTCCGTCCAGCCGGGCGGCGAGCGCGGTGCCGACGCCGAAAGAGAGGCCCTGGCCGAGCGAGCCGCCGGACATCTCCACGCCGGGCGTCTTGATGTGGGCGTGGCCCTGGAGGCGGCTGTCTATCTTGCGGAAGGTCATCAGCTCTTCGGTCTCGAAGTAGCCGGCCTCGGCGAGCGCCGCGTAGAGCACGGGGCAGGCGTGGGCCTTGCTGAGCACGAAGCGGTCGCGTTCCTGCCACGCCGGGTCGGAGGGACGGTGGCGCATGGTGTGGAAGTAGAGCGACGCGAGTATCTCGACGGACGAGAGGGAGCCGCCGGGGTGGCCGCTGTTGGCCTCGGTGATCATGGTGAGGATGTTGCGGCGCATGGCGCGCGCGGTGGACCGGAGGGAGTCCAGGTCGGGCTCGCTGGCGGCCGGGCGTTCGTCGGGGCTGGACACTGGTGTATGCACCTCCCTGATCGCGGTGGGGGTATTATAGCAATCGGTTGGGGTAGTGGGTAGGGGCGGTGGCTGGTGGTCAGTATGGCCGCTCGTCACGCGAGCTTAGAGCGTATGATGCCTTCAAACTCCGTCAATGTAACGGGTGAGCCGCCTGTCAGCCCCTCGGTAGCCCGCTCGAGTGTTGTCACGTGGACGCTATCCCTAACCAGCTTGAGGCGCTTGCTGACGTCATCCTCTTCAAAGGACACGGTGAACCAAGCTATATCCCCGCTGGACAGGTCCTCTACCTCTTCCATGCGCCCGATGGACTCGAAGAAGTGCTTGTCCACTACTACCGCCTTCTTCTTACCCCAACGACGGAGCGTAGGCACCTTGATCTGCAACTGAGGCATTAGCCGTTTTGGGCCACTGCTGCGATAGTCGGGGTGCCGTGTGTGGCCGGGGTAGGGCGGCCGTTCGCCTTCGTATGCCAAGATGTTGCGGAACTCTTCGTTCATGCTTCTGCCGGAGAAATAGACGGCCTGGATCTCGAGGGCGCACCAATCGAGCGTTGTCGCGCCGGCCTGCTGGTTTACCAAAACCATGTCGATGCGCCCCACGTGAGTCCTGCGGTCATCGGCCCTCAAGAAACCAATCTCGGTTGCCAGGGCGGGCGTGAGAGTTCCCAGGATGGTTTCTCCCACCCACTGAAAGATGGTCATGTCCTCTTCGAATCGACGAGGGCAGAGCACCCTCAAGTCGGCACCGGCGTCCACCGCCGGAATAGCCCCACCGCCGACGTCTTCGTATGACCTGAACGAACAGACGCCGCCCTTCTTGGTGCATGGTCCGCCGTTCATCCGGAAGGGGCATGGATGGGAACCGTCGCCTGCGGCGTAGGCACGGCGCTCGTCCCGAGTTAGCACGACATAGGAGAGCCCATACCATTCTGCAATGCCGAAGCGTCTAGGCCCACTCACGACGCCAGCTTGTGCGAGGTGATTAGAAGTTCGTACATCACAGCGTGGTGTGTGTTCTTCATCGGCACCTTGGCGACGTGAAAGCCCCATCCCCGTGCCATCTCTATCACGTCGGAGCTTTCGTCGTAGGTCATCATAAACACGCCTCGGACGCGCGACATGCGCTCGAACAGGTCGTTGTGGTCGATTTCGTTGTACGTATACAAGCGTCGGCCAGCGCGCTTGCCGGCAGCGGTGTAGGGCGGGTCAATGAAAAAGGCAGCTTCTTCAGTGTCCTTCAGCAGTTCAACGAGCCTTACGCCGTCCCCCTGGAAGAAGTCGAACCGCTCGGCGTAGCTACCTATTGCACGGATGCGCGCGGCCAGCGTGTCAGGGTACCATCGGGAGGCGATGCCGTTGCCGTTTTCGCCCCGCTTCATGACCGAAGCTCCCTTCGCCAGGATTCCGCCACGGCTGACCCTGTTCCGCAGCAGTGTGCGAAATGCGGCGTCCATGCCGGACGCCCCTACGTCTGCGAACACGGCGCCAACGTTCTCAGGCGTGGCCTCAAATCGCTCGACCCGGCGCGCCAGTTCCTCCGCGTTGTCCAACAGACTCAGCCAGAGATTGGATATGTCAGGATCGCGTTCACAGAGCGCCGCGCGGTTCACGTAGCCCTCCATAACCGCCGTCAACGACGCGATGGCTCCGCCCGCGAACGGCTCGACGAACTGCTTCGGGCGAAAACCGAGCCCAGCCAGGAATCTGCGTATCTCGGGAACGAGCCAAGTCTTACCACCGGGATAGCGTAGGGGGCTGCGCTGCGGAACGGACGCGACGTTGACGGCCTTGTTGGACAGCACCGGTACCGATTGCTCTGACACCGATTTGGGGCTGCGCGAGTGACATTCGCCCTTAAGGCCGACCCCTCCCATCGATTGCGTAGGCGCGTCTGTTCGGTCAGATGCGGACTTGTACATAGGGGTTGCTTCCATTGCTGGATTATAGGCGTATCCACGTTTCAGAATCAACGAGAAACGGCATCGCAATAACCCCTGCGGCCCCTATGCCACGGCCGCGTCTACCTCCTTTCTGCGAGCGCGGACCAGGCGGCGGTGAGGGTGGCGGCGTCGGGGGCGAAGAGGGCGAGGGTATGCGTGGGGCCGGCGGAGAGGCGGACGAGGCGGCCGGGCAGGTCGAGCAGCTCGCCGTCGCCATCGTCGGCGGGACGCCAGTCGGCGTCGGACTGGGCGCTCAGCGCGGCCCGCGCGGCGTCGTGGAACTCCGCGGCGTCCTGCTCGGTGTCCCAGGCCAGCCGCCAGGCGAGCACCAGGCCGCCGTCCGCGTGCTGCCACAGAGCGAGGCGGTCGCCGCCCCAGCCGGCGGCGGCGACCGACGCGGCGGCAATACCGTCGGCGGTCTCTTCGCCGTGGGTGACAAGGTAGGACGCCAGCAGGAACTCGCCGAGCGTGTCCTGCCCGGTCTCGGTCCATCCCTCGCCCAGCGCGGCGGCCAGGTCGGGAATCTGCACGGGCACGGGCGCCTCGGAGTCGAGGAACTTGTCGAGGTGGAGCACCTGCTCGGTGGAGACGGGCGGGTTGGCGAAGGCGTCGTCGATGAGCGCCCAGCCGCCGGCCTGTTGGAATAGCTGCACTGTAAACTCGAAGCCGCGCGTGTACGGGAACACCAGTGAGTCACGGACCAGGCGCGGTGCGCCGGCGAACGGGTCGTCGGACGATGAGGCCTCCTCCCGGGCCTCCTGCTGCTGCTCCCCGGTGAACTCGTAGTTGAAGTAGAGCACCTCGACGATAGTGGCGTCGCCCTCCACCAGACCGCGGTAGGCCAGCGAGCGGTCGGTGTCGGCGTCTTCCAGCCCGTCCAACCCGGCCTTCAGGTCGAAGTTGCGCTGCTGAAGAGCGTGGGCGTACTCGTGCGCGTAGGTGAGGATGTCACGAGCGGAGACATCGTCGTCGCCGTCGACAATGTATATCTTGTCCTCGTCGGTGTCGAAGAAGCCCAGCACGGAGCCGGAGTATAGGTTGACCAGCAGCTCGAAGAGATCGTCCTCGGCGTCCAGGATGCCGAGCGTCTTGTAAATCCCGTCGGCCAGGGCTATGTCCTCCCTGTTCTCCTCCAGGTTCTCGCTCAGCCGCTCGCGCAACTCGGCTTGGTCGATGAACTCGCGGTCGACGTCCAGGAAGGCGAAGCGCTCGCGGATGCCGGAGGCGCGGCGCTCTACGTCGTCGAGCGTGGCATCCAGCCGCCCGGACGCCGCGGGCGTGGGCGCGGGCGTGGCGATGACGGCAACGGTGGTTGGCAGGATGATCGGGCCGGGATCGAAGGCCGGCCCCGGTGTGGGCGCGGGCGTGGCGGTCGGCGCGGGCGCGACGGTGGGCGGGACGGTGGGCGTGGCCGCGGGGGCGGCGGTCGGCGCGGCGGTGGGCGATGGCGTGGGGTCGGGCTCGCCGCCGCAGGCCGATGTTAACGTCGCGAGCAAAGCGAGTAAGGCGAGGGCAATGATGGTACGCGCGGCAGGGACGCGGAGACGTGACAAAGCGTAGACCTCCAGGGGGCGGGGCGTGAAGGATTGCGATTGGTAGTATACAACGTTGGCAGCGCGTGGGTGTCGTCTGGAATTGCGGGTGGAACGCTGCTACACTTCCCGCATTCCGGCGCTACGCCAATCACACCAACCGACGGCCCGTGAACCGGGCCGTGCCTGGAGAGAATCGCACATGCCAACACGACAGTTCACGGGCAACCCATCTCAGATCATGGTCGAGCAGCTCGCCGCGTCGGGCATCAAGTACGTGTTCAACAACTCCGGCTCGCGGGAGGCGCACTTCTTCGACGCGCTGCACTCGCGGGACGACATCCACGGAATCCTGGCGCTGCACGAGGGCAGCGTCGCGGCGATGGCGGGCGGCTACACGCAGGTGGGGCTGGACCCCGCAGCGATGGTGGTGCACCTGGGCGCGGGCCTGGCGCAGTGCATGGGCCAGCTCATCAACGTGTGGGACGGCAGCCTGCCCGTGGTGGTCATCACCTTCGCGGGCGACACCGGCAGCTTCGCCGATCGCATCATCCTGGACCTGGACCACAGCTTCGGGCCTACGTCCATAGCCGCGCCGTTCACCAAGGCCAACTGGACGGTGATCGAGCCGGAGGGCCTGCCGCAGGCGATCGACCGCGCCATCCGTGTCGCAAAGACGCCGCCGGTGGGGCCGGTGCACCTGGCGGTGTACGACCGGCTGCTGGGCACGCAGCAGGTGGAGACGCAGATCATAGACGGCGGCGTGCCGGATGTGCGGGCGGGCTACCCGTCCGACGACGACTTGGAGCAGGTGGCGCGGGCGCTGCACGAGGCTGAGCGTCCGGTGATCTACGTTGGCGACGGCGTGTGGAAGAGCGGCGCGCAGGAGAAGGTGGCAAACCTGGCGGAGCGTTTCGGCGCGGCGGTGGTGTCGTCGTTCGGCGACCTGAGGGCCGTGCCGATAAAGCACCGGCTGCACTGCGGGCGAATCGACGCGGCGATTCCCGAGTTGAACCCCGACCTGATCCTGTCCATCGGCTCCCGACACGGCGGGGCCGGCGCGGCGTCCGACTTCGACGTATTCGCCTCGGCGAGCAAGGTCATCGCGATGGGCGTGGACGTGGGCAATCTGCAGAACATGCCGGGGCTGGACCTTGCGATTCTGGCGGACGAGCGTCGCACGCTGGAGCAGCTCGAGGAGCTGCTGCTGAGCGAGTCCACGCCGCAGCGGTACGACGACCGGCGCGAGTGGGCGCTGGGCCAGGCGGCGGGTCTGCGCGAGCGGCGCAGGCGGGAGGCGGCCCGGGTGACCGCCGGGGCGTCGCAGGTGAACCCGACCACGGCGCTGAACGCGCTGGACGCGGAGCTGGAGCGCCGCGGCGGCGGGGTGGTCACCATTGAGCAGTTCGCCATGCCGCTGGACACGCTGGGCGGCGAGGACTCGCCGGGCAACAACGAGTACATCCGCGCGGCGGGCGGCTCGGAGGGCTACGGCGTCGGCGCGGCGGTTGGCGCGAAACTGGCCGCGCCCGACCGGCCCGTGGTGGGCCTGGTGGGCGACGGCTCGCTGTACTACGCCGACTCGGGCATGTGGACTGCGGCGCACCACAACATCCCGATGCTGTGGGTGATCCCCAACAACCAGGCATACGGAATCGTCGCCAACTCGTTCGAGCGCGCCGGCACGTCGATGAAGGACACCGGCGACTACGCGGGCGTGGTGCTGAGCGGCATCGACCCGGTGAAGCTGGCCGAGGGGTTTGGCGTGGAGGCGATGCACCTGCAGGACGAGGACAAGGCGGCGGAGACCGTGGCGCACGCGCTGGACGTGGTGGAGCGCGAGAACCGGCCCTTCCTGCTGAACGTGCACCTGCCGATGGGCATCCCCAGCGGCGGGCGCCCCGCCCGGCAGTTCCACATGGCGTAGGGCCTCACCCCCATCCTGACCTTCCCCTCGATGGGGGAAGGGACATTTTGGAGACCCATTTTGAGCGACTTCAGCGTAACGCTGCTGGGCACGGGCACGCCTGAGCCGCTGCACGACAGGATCGGCATCAGCACGCTGGTGCGCGCGGGTGAGGAGACGCTGCTGTTCGACTGCGGGCGCGGCACGGGTCTGCGGCTTCACCAGGCCGAGGGCAGTTACAAGACCGCGACGGTGATGTTCCTGACGCACCTGCACTCCGACCACGTGTCCGGGATACCCGACCTGTGGCTGACCGGATCGATTCCGCAGATGCGCGGGCGGGAGGAGGCACTGAGGGTCTACGGGCCGACGGGCACCGAGAACCTGGCCGAGCACCTGCAGTTGGCCTACTCCGCGGACGTGGAGGCAAGGCAGCCGTCGCGGGACATGGCGGGATTCGGAGCGGCGCCCGCGCGGCTGGAGGCGGCGGACGTGACGCCGGGGCTGGTGTACGACCGCAACGGCGTGCGGGTGACCGCCTTCCCCGTCGAGCACGTCATCATCGAGCCGGCGTTCGGCTTCCGCGTGGAGTACGGCGGCCGGTCGGTGGTGCTGTCTGGCGACACTACCTACTGCGAGAGCATGGTGGACAACTCACGCGGCGCAGACCTGGTTATCCACGAGGTGGCGGCGGTGCCGGAGGGCGTGGACGCGAGCTCGCCGCTGGTGAACCGCGTGGTGTCGTGCCACACGTCGCCGGAGGACGCGGGCAGCCTGTACCGGCGTACTGCCCCCGCGCTCGCGGTGTTTTCGCACATCCACTACATACTGGGCGCGAGCGACGACGACATCATCGCGGGCGCACGACGCACCTACGACGGCGAGATGGTGGTGGGGCGCGACCTGGATACGTTCGAGGTTGGCAAGCGGGACGTGCGTCCGGTGTAGGGGCCTGGCAGACGCGAAGTATTTTGAGACCATAGTCCTGACTACGGTACTATTCTCTCACTTCCAACATCGAGGAGCACTCCAGTGACCGAAAATGCAGACAGGCCAGGCGGCTCCCGGACCATCAAGGCGTCGGAGTTCAAGGCCAGGTGCCTTAAACTCATGGACGAGGTGGCCGACAGCGGCGGCGAGATAATCATCACCAAGCGCGGCACGCCGGTGGCGCGGCTCGTGCCCCATCGCGAGCGGCCGAAGTCGCTCTTTGGCGCCGGGCGTGGACGGATGAAGATCTTAGGCGACATCATCAGTCCTCTCGACGTCGAATGGGAAGCCGAGGTCAATCCAGACAGGGTGCTCAATCCCTGATAGCGCCATGATATTGATAGATACCCACGCACTCGTCTGGCTGCGGACAGGGGACTCACGCTCAGGAATCAAATGCATGTGGAGGGAGCTCCCCCAGCGCGGCACTTAGCCGGTGAAGGCGTCGTCAAGGACACCTTGGAATCCCTCGGAAGGTCTATTTCGCTGGGCCGGGCGATACATCGAGGGGTGGGCCGGAATCTCGAACTCCATGCCCGCCAGCAGCTCTCGGATTGTGAGCAACTGGATTTTTGGGTAGTCGCGTTGCCAAATGTCGGAGTGGTAGAAGCCGGCTGCCGCAGCCTCCCTCCGCATTTCTCGCGTCGGTTCCTCTAGCGTAATGAACAGGCCCAAGGCGGCGTCTTCGCGCTCGACTGTTCCAACAAGGTCGCGCACCTGTGACACTTCCACGCGGCCACTCTTGACCTGGACGATAGCACGCATGGTGGCCCTGCGAGGGCCGTCGATGAAATGGACGACTCCGTCGATGCCTCTGTCGGCGCCGCGCCTGCCGCGCTCACGAGGTAGCGCTTCGAGCAGCGACATCGCCCAATACTCGAACTGGAACCGGTCCTGCTCGGCCAGTGCCCGCGCGCTGCCAACGTCCACGGGTTCACCTACGACGTCGTAGTTCCTGCCCGGCAACAGGTCGAATGCTGTCTTGAGTCGGTTCTTCATGAGCGCGACGGCGAGGTGGGTGATGTCTATGCCCATCCACTGGCGGCCCAGGTTGTGGGCCGCGGCGACGGCCGTGCCGCACCCGCAGAAAGGGTCGAGAATGACGTCTCCTTCGTTAGAGGATGCGGTGATGATGCGTTCGAGGAGCGCCTGCGGTTTCTGCGTGGGGTAGCCGAGGCGTTCTCTGTGCCAGGATCGCAATGGAAGAATGTCTGCCCAGACATCCTGTGCGGGCGCGCCCAGATGCTCATCTAGGTAAACCTTCAGCCTCGGTACTCCATTGCGTGTCCAATAGATTCTGTCGTTTATCATCAACTCTCCGATGCCGGCGTCGTCGTACATCCAGTGTCGCCCTTCAGGAGGCGAGATTGCGCCCCGCTCTCCGAAATTGCGAGCAGGGCCGGAACCCGCGGCGGACAGGTCAGCCGACATGAACCTGCGTCCATCGGAATCTTCGTACCTGTAGTAGTTTTCCACATATTCGGGATCCAGCGGCTGGTAGATGTTGTTCCACGTGAATTGAGAGGCCGTTTTGTTATAGAGAAGTAGCGTGTCGTGAACTCTCCCAAGGCCCCTGGCGTCGCTGTGGCTGGTGGTCCGGCGCCAGATGATCTGATTGCGAAAGTTCTGTGCCCCGAACACGCTGTCCATGAGCAGCTTTAGGTAGTGGCCCGCGGTGGGGTCACAGTGCAGGTAGATAGAACCCGTGGGCTTCAGAACGCGGCGCAGTTCCACCAAGCGGGGAGCCATCATCACGAGATACGCCATCATCGCGTTCCGGCCGAGGAACTGGCGGAACGCCGAGACCATGTCCTTGACGGTGGTAGGTGCGTCCCTGTTCAGGATGATCTCGTTCTCGTAAGTGCGCTCCGACTCCAGCGTCCAGTCCCAGGTGTCGGTGAACGCCTTGATCTGCGCGGGCGACTCTTCGCCGGTCTTCTCCCTGAACAACACGTTATAGTTGGCGTTGGAGTTGAAGGGCGGATCGAGGTAGACGAGGTTGACCGACTCGTCGGGGATGTGCTCTCGCATGACGCCCAGATTGTCGCCGTAGTAGAGTGCGTTCGGCATGGCTTCAGTGCGATCTCCATTGGATGGGTCGTCCACTGAGTGTAACCTGCGCCTTGCATCTGTCGCAACAGGCCGAGCGGGTCGGCAGAGTTGCCACGCGCCGCGCACGCGGGCACAATGGGACACAGATTCGAGGCGTCCGGACGCCGCGATGGGGGTTTTGGATATGAGCTTCAGATTGCTACTGCTGCCGCCAGGGGGCGAAGAGAACGCGCTGGTGGGCGAGACGTGGCCCGCCAGGCTGCGGGAGGCCATCCCGGGTATCGACGTGCGCGTGGCGCACTCGGTCGGCGAGGCGATGGAGATGATCGGCGACGTTGACGCGGCCTTTGGCGACATCGCTCCCGAACTTCTGGAGCGAGGCGCGAACCTGAAGTGGATCGCGTGCCCGCAGGCGGGTCCGCGCGCCGGCTACTACCACCAGGCGTTGGTGGAGAGCGACGTGGTCGTGACGAACACGCGGGAGATCTACAACGACCACATCAGCGCGCACATCATGGCGTTCGTGCTGGCGTTCGCGCGTGGTCTGCACGTCTACGCGCCCAGGCAGCTCGGGCGGGACTGGCGGCCCGGCTACGAGGTGACGCACCTGCCCGACGCCACGGCGGTGGTCGTGGGCGTCGGCGGCATCGGCGCGGAGACGGCCAGGCTGTGCGCGGAGTTCGGCATGACGGTGCTGGGCGTGGACCCGCGGGTACCCGAGCCGCCGAAGGGCGTCGCGGAACTGCACCGGCCGGACGCGCTGGACGACGTTCTGCCGCGCGGCGATTTCGTGATCATCACCGTGCCGGAGACGCCGCAGACACAGCGCCTGTTCGACTACGGGAAGTTCCGGCTGATGGACCCCGGAGCTCGGCTGATCAACATAGGCCGCGGCGCGGTGGTGGTGCTGGACGACCTGGCGAGGGCGCTGCGCGAGGGTGAGATAGGCGGGGCCGCGCTGGACGTGTTCCAGGTGGAGCCGCTGCCGTCGTACCACGCGCTGTGGGGGATGCCGAACGTAATCATCACGCCGCACGTTGCGGGCAGGGGACCCTACCTGGACGACAGGCGCACCGAGCTGTTCATCGAGAACTGCGTGCGGTTCAACCGGGGGGAGGAGCTTCGGAACGTGGTGGACAAGGCGAACTGGTTCTGAGGGCGGCGGACAACCGCAGCATCCCCTCGAGGGCCGGCCGCCGCAGCGGGCTAGCCGCGCGCGCCGCTCACTCGCCGAGCGTCAGCACCGCCGTGAACCGGATGGCTTCTTTGGTGACGGAGCCGGCCAGCAGGAAGGCTTCCAGCGGTTCTACGAACGGCTTGAAGTCGCGCTCGAAGTCGGAGCGCATATCACCGTCGAGGGCGTCCTCGAGCATCTCCAGCCCGGCGGCCAGGTCCGCGTAGAGAAGCCAATCGGCGGGATCGGGGGCCATGCTCATCAGCCCTGAAAAGTCGTCGGTGGAGCTGAGCGGTTCGGAATCGCCGGTAGCCGCGTCGTGAAGCGCCGCGAGGCTGCGGTAGGTGCTCCCCAGGGCCACCCAATCCTCTCCCACGAGATACCCCGGATCGTAATCTCCTCCGAGAAGACCGAACTCCTGTGGCGTGGCGGTCACCACCTCGTAGTCGCCATGCGAGCTCCTGTCCAATTCAATTCCCGACTCTCGCTCCAGGCTGTCGGCGAGTCTATCCAGCGCGCGCCTTATGCCGCCGGCATCTCGCAGTCCGGCGAGCAGCAGGACGTCGTAGATTCCGGCTCGGACGTCGCCGGGCAGCAGCGCCAGGGCCATCTCCCCGTTCAGGGAGTCCACCACGTCCCCTTCCACGTCAATCCCGGTCTCGTACTCGATCTCGTCCAAAAAGTACTGGAAGCCGAACTCGTCGTAGGGATCAATGTCGTCGACCGTCTGGCGAACCTCTTCCCAGATTTCCTTGACGCCGTTGGTGGCCAGCAGCAGCACCGTGTCGGAGGGGAGGGCGTCCGGCGACGCCAGTGGGAGGTCGGAGTCGATAGCGAACCCGTCACCGGTTTGTTCTGCGGCGAAGTCGGCACGCAGACCTTGTTCGATGAACGACACGGACACTGCCATGTACTTCGGCGTGCCGTCCTCGATCTCGCGGATGACGTCGTCCTGACCACCGAAGGGGTACATCACGTCGCCCAGCAGATCCAGAATCCAATCACCGCGCAGGAACATGAAAGCAACCCTCTGGGAAGGCAGCGAATCGCGGGCCGATTTGAACTCCTCGTCCTCCAGTAGAGACGCCTCCGGGGGCGAATCGGCATCGCGAATCACACGTTCAAGGGTGTCCTCGCCGTCCGCAAGGAGCAGGTACTCGTCCGTTAAAGCAAAGCCCAAATCTTCGTCGTCCGACAGCCACAGGTCGGCATCCCTATAGGCGGTCCGGTCGAACCGCGTCAGGAACTCGTCCTCGAAATACGCTACGAGGTCTTCGGTAAAATCGAGCGCCGCGCCCCGGTCGCTGACATGCACCATCGCGACCCACTCTGCACTGCCGCCGTCGGCACTGACCAGGGCAACCGAAACGGACTCCCCGAGCCAGGTCTCGACGTCGTCGAGAAAGTGGATGCCGGTCTCGTCCTCCAGTTCGTCCAGCAGGGCGTCCCTGCGCTCCACCAGGGCGTCGGTCTGCAGAGTGGATATGACGTCCCGGGCATGGCTGAGCTGCTGTACTCCGGGGCGCAGGTTGATGGATGCGTAGGCCAGAGCGTTCGAGGGGATGAAGCGCGCGGTTGACTCTCCAGGACGGCTGAGCGACCGGAAGAAAACAAACGCCACAACTATCGCGACAACGGCCAGTATTCCCACGGCTATGCCGCCGGCGAGCAGAATGAGCCTTTTGTTGCTGGTTCTGCGCCTTCGCCCGCCCTCGCCAGTCATATCTACAATTCGACGGGCTCGTCAGACGCGGACCACTCGGCGTAGGAGCCGTCGTAGAGGCGCACGGGGATACCGAGACGCCGCAGCGCGAGGTAGCCGAGCGAGGCCCTCATGCCGGAGCGGCAGTACACTATCGCCGGCTCGGCGTCGGATACGCCGGCGGCGGCGAGCGTCGCCCTGGCGTCCTGCTCTGTCGAGAGGTAGCTCTCGTCCTTGCCCGCGAATTCGCGCCACATGACGTGCCGCGCGCCGGGGATGTGGCCGGGCCGGGGGTCGACCTCGAGCTGGCCGGTGAACTCCTCGACGGTGCGAACGTCGAGGAGCTGGGCCGCGCCGCGGTCGCGTACGTCGTCCAGGTCTGCCCTGATGCCCGGATCGACGTTGGGCGCGAATTCCGCCCGGCGCGGCACGACGGGGCGGTAGAAGACCCCTCTGCCCTGCTCTTTCCAGCCCTCGAAGAAGGTGTCGAGCAGGTACACGTCGGACACGCCCAGGTACTCGAGCGCCCAGGACAGCAGCGCGCCGCTCTGCCCGTCGTAGGAGTCGTACACGATTGGGACGGTGGCGTTGGACAGTCCGGCGGCGGCGAACATCGCGGCGAGTTCGTCAGCCGCGAGCAGCCTGCCGTCGTCGCCGAACAGGTTGGCGGCCTTGAGATGCACGGCGCCCCGGAGGTGACCTGCGAGGTACTTCATGTAGCCGCGCGGGTCCAGCACCAGGGCGTCGCCTGCCTCGATGCGCTCGGCGACCCAGTCGGGATCGACAAGGTGGATCATGGCGCGTTGCCGTGCGGGGACCTACACGGCCTCGAAGTCGGTGCTCAGGCGCGCGCCCTTGACGACGGTCTGGGTTACGGGAGAGCCTTCCACGGCCAGGCGCCAGATCTCGCGCAGGGCGGCCTCGTCGGCGTCGGCGCGCACGAACACCTTGGCGCTGATGTCGCCGTAGCCGGGGTTGCCCTCGTCGACTCCCGCCCACTTGCGGATGTTCTCGAAGTTGCCCTCCAGGGCGATCTCGAGGTCGTGGATCTTGATGCC
>DAOUJZ010000026.1:0-5920 GCA_034421955.1 Dehalococcoidia bacterium
TAACCTATGTCCCCGGTCTATACACCCTTCAAGGGAGAGGGGACTTTTTGGCTCCCTTCCCCTGGATTCCCGCTTGCGCGGGAATGACGGTTGGAGCGAGGGGGAAGGGACTAGGCGGTGGCGGCCGGCTCGAGTTGGGCCTTGGCCAGCTCCACGACCTGGGTGAAGCCTTCGGGGTCGTTGATGGCGAGTTCGGACAGCATCTTGCGATTGATGTCCACGCCGGCGAGCTTGAGGCCGTGAATGAGCTTGCTGTAGGAGATGCCGTTGGCGCGGGCGCCCGCATTGATTCGGACGTTCCAGAGCCGCCGCATGTCGCCCTTGCGCTCTCTGCGGTGGGCGTAGGCGTACTGGAGGGCGTGGATGACGGACTCGTGGGCGCGCCTGTAGAGGGTGTGGCGCACGCCCTGGTGGCCTTTGGCCAGCTTGAGCATCTTCTTGTGGCGGCGTCGCTTGGTGACGCCTCGGGTAATTCTGGTCATTGGGTGCTCCTGGCCGGCGGCGCGAATCGCCGCGCGGCGCGGGTGTGTGCTAGGGCAGACCGTTGGCGAGCAGGCGCTTGAGGCGCGGGGCGTCCGCCGGGCTGACCGGGAGCTTTTTGGAGTAGAGCCTGCGAACGCTGGCGGGCTTCTTGCGGCGAAGGTGGCTTCGGTGTCCTTTCATCCTGACCAGCTTGCCGGTTCCGGTGATTCTGAAGCGGGCTTTGGCGCCCTTGTGTGTCTTAAGCTTCGGCACCCTTCAACTCCTTGCCGGACTGGGTGGACTTGTCCTTCGAATTAGGCGCCAGCACCATGGTAAGGAAGCGGCCCTCGAATCCGGGCCGGCGTTCGAGGAGGGCGTCGTCCATGAGGTCGGTGGCCACGGTGCGCAGCAGGTTCATGCCGATCTCCGGGTGGTCCATTTCGCGGCCCCGGAACATGACCGACACTTTGACCTTGGACCCCTCACCGAGGAGGCGCTTGACGCGGCGGGTCTTGGCGTTTCGGTCGTGTTCTCCAATGCGCGTCTTGAATCTGACCTCGCGGAGCTCGTTGGTGGCCTTGGACTTGCGCACCTTGCGAGCCTCGCGCTCTCTGCGGTTGGCCTCGTACATGAAGCGTCCGTAGTCCATGAGGCGACAGACCGGGGGCGAGGCGGCGGGGGCGACCTCTACGAGGTCGAGGCCGCGCTGCTCGGATATTCTCAGGGCCTCGCGAGTGGGCATGACCCCGAGCTGACCGCCTTCTTCGTCGACAAGGCGGACCTCCGGTATGCGGATTCGTTCGTTGACGCGGTAATCTCTAGGTATGTCGTCACCTCTGCGGTATTCGAATGGCAGTGCCGGCGGACTAATTCTAGCGAATATAGCACAACATCGAGGGGGTAGGCAACAACTAATGTGGGTGTGGGAGGGACTACCCCGGCGGTTGGGCGTCGGCGGCGACGCGGGTGACTACGTCGGCGAGGGGCTGGGCGCCGAGGTTCTCGCCGGAGCGCAGGCGGACGGCGGCGGCCTCCGCGCTCGCCTCGCGGTCGCCGACCACGAGCATGTAAGGCGTCTTGTGCACCTGAGCGTCGCGTATCTTGGCGTTGACGCGCTCGTTGCGGGCGTCCACCTCCACGCGCACGCCGGCCCCGGCCAGCCTATCGCGCACGAGATTGGCGTACTCGACGTGGCGGTCGGCGATGGGGATGACGCGGGCCTGCACGGGGGCGAGCCAGGTGGGGAACGCGCCGCCGTAGTGCTCGATGAGCACGCCCATGAAGCGCTCCATGGAGCCGAGCAGCGTGCGGTGCACCATGTAGGGCTGGTGCTCGCGTCCGTCTTCGCCGATGTAGGTGAGTCCGAACCGCTCCGACAGGTTGAAGTCGAACTGGATTGTGGCGCATTGCCACAGACGCCCGATGGCGTCGCGGATGTGGACGTCGATCTTGGGGCCGTAGAACGCGCCGCCGCCCTCGTCTATCTGGTAGGGGAGGTCGAGGGCGCGCATGGTGCGGCCCAGGGACTGCTCGGCCAACTCCCATTGCTCAGGCGAGCCTACGGACTTTTCGGGGCGGGTGGAGAGCATCACCTCGAACTGTTCGAAGCCGATGCTCTTGACCATGTCGAAGCAGAGATTGATGACGCCGTCCACCTCCTGCTCGACCTGGTCGGGCCGGCAGAAGATGTGCGCGTCGTCCATGGTCATACCCCGCACACGTAGCAGGCCGTGCAGCGTGCCGCCCCGCTCGTACCGGTACACCGAGCCGAGCTCGCCGATGCGCATGGGCAGGTCGCGGTAGCTGCGAAGAGCCGTACGGTAGTACATGATGTGGAACGGGCAGTTCATCGGCTTGAGGTAGTAGTCCTGGCCGTCCATGTCCATGGGGGAGTACATGTTCTCCTTGTAGAAGTCCAGGTGGCCGCTGGTCTCCCACAGCGTGGAGCGGCCGATGTGGGGCGTGTAGACCAGGTCGTAGCCCGCCTTGTAGTGCTCGCGCTTCCAGTAGTCTTCGAGGACACCCCTGACGCGGGAGCCCTTGGGGTGCCAGACGATGAGGCCGGGGCCGGTCTCGTCGTGGATGGAGAAGAGGTCGAGATCGCGGCCGAGGATGCGGTGGTCGCGGCGGCGGGCCTCCTCTAGGCGGTGCAGGTAGTCGTCCAGCGCGCCCTGCGTCTCCCACGCCGTGCCATAGATGCGCTGGAGCATGGGCCGGTTCTCGTCGCCGCGCCAGTACGCGCCGGCGACGCTGAGCAGCTTGAAGGCGGGGATGGCGCCGGTGGACTCGACGTGGGGGCCGGCGCAGAGGTCTTCGAAGTCGCCGTGGGTGTAGGTGGAAATGGCCTCGTCTTCGGGAATCTCCTCGATGATTTCGAGCTTCAGCGGCTCGTCGGCGTTCATGTCCAGGCTGTCCTCGCGGGAGTACTCGCTGTACACGAACGGGAGGTCGCGGGCGATGACGGCCTTCATGCGGCGCTCGATCTCGGCAAGATCGTCGTCGGTGAAGGGGTTGGAGATGAGAAAGTCGTAGTAGAAGCCGTCCTCTGTGGGCGGCCCGATTGCCAGCTTGGCGTCCGGGAACATCGTCGTGACCACGTCCGCCATGACGTGGGCCGTGGAGTGGCGTATGCGTTCCCGCAGATTGTACAGGTCGGGTTCTTGCGTCAGGGCCATGTTTCGGCATCCTCCGTGCGTGCGGCGCCCCTTGTCGTGCGGGCGCGGCGATAGTGGTAGCGGAGATTTGGGACAAACGTAAAGCCTCCCGCGTGCCGGACTAAGACACGGGAGGCTGGGTAGTCGACCGTCGACTGTCGGAGGGGAAGGCTACAGGGTTCCCAAGCGAGTTTTTCCTTGTGGTTGGTTCAGATGGCTGTTTGGAATCGCTGATATTCTACTTGGGGTGAGGCTGGGTGGTCAAGCGGGCGGTTGCCGTTGTCGGTTGACAGCGTGGGAGAGCGAAAGGTAATGTCAGTTAGCGGCTATTGCCGAGGAGACATCGTACATGGAGTTGAATGGGGAACGACTGACCAGGCTCAATGAAGACATTGCTACGATAGCGCAACTCACCATTGAGCTCCGGCAGATGTTGGGCGAACAGGAAAGGCGTATTGCGCTGTCTGAAAGCCGTCTTGAGATGTCTGAAAGACGCCTTGCTGAGTCGGAAAAACTGCATGCCCTTGCGATAGAACGAATGGCGAGGCATGAAGAACGCATGGAGGAGATCGACCGGGAGGCGGCGCAGACGAGGAGGATGTTCATTCGGGCGTGCGAGCGGCTGGGGCTGTTCGACGACGACGAAACGGACTAGGCGGCTGCAAGACCGGTGTGAGACGCGATTTGGAGGGATGAAAGTGGCGCTTGTAAGACTGGACATCACCAACCGGGAGCTGTTCGCGGACGGCGAATCGTTCGGGGACGTTGGCCCCTACCGGCTGCTGGAGGGGGACGCGCACTTTGCGGTCGCCCCGCTGCACCCGCGCAACGAGGCGATAACGGATCTGGAGCTGGCGCCGAGGGATGATGACGGCAATGTGCGGTTTTCGGCGCACTTCGCCATGCTCCAGCCGACGGTCCCGGAGCGGGGGAACCGGCGCATACTGTTCGACGTGCTGAACCGGGGGCGCAAGACGGTGCTTTCCGGGCTCAACAGCAGCGACAGGGGCATCGACCCGAACGCGCCCATCGAGCCGGGCAACGGCTTTCTTATGCGGCACGGCTACACGGTGGTGTGGTGCGGCTGGCAGGCGGACGTGCCGCCTACGCCGGGGCTGATGGGCCTGCAGGCGCCGGGAGCGCTCGGCGCCGGAGGCAACCCGATCGAGGGGCGCATCATGTGCTGGCTGCAGGCGAACCAGCCGACCCAGGTGTTCCTGCTCGCGGACCGGACGCACCTGCCGCATCCGCCGGTGGACGTGAACGACCCTGACGCCACGCTGGCGGTGCGGGAGCACCCCAACGGGCCGGCGACGCCGATCAGCCGCGACAAGTGGTCGTTCGTTCGCGTGGAGGACGCGCAGGTTGAGCCGGAGCCGTCCCACGTGTACATGCAGTCTGGGTTCGAGCCGGGGAAGATATACGAGCTGGTCTACCGCACCAGGGGGAGCGCGATAGTGGGGTTGGGGTTCGCCGCGGTGCGGGACAGCGTGTCCTTCCTGAAGCACGCAACGGCCGAGGCGGGCAACCCGTCCGCGGGGAACATCGACCGTGCCTACGCGCTGGGCATTTCGCAGAGCGGGCGGTTCCTACGGCAGATGATCCACCTGGGGCTGAACGAGGACGAGGAGGAGCGTACCGCGCTGGACGGCATAATTCCCCACGTTGCGGGCGGAATGCGGGGCGAGTTCAACATGCGGTTCGGGCAGCCGTCGAAGGACATCTGCTTCGTGATACCGGAGCTGTTTCCGTTCACGGACACGGAGCAGACGGACCCGGTCACGGGCGAGAGCGGCTCGCTGCTGGGTCGGATGAACGAGCGGGGCAACGCGCCCAAGATTATGTTCTGCAACACGTCCGCGGAGTACTGGCGGGGAGACGCGGCGCTCATCCACACGAACCTGGAGGAGATGACGGACGCGGAGGAGCAGTCGGATACGGTGCGGCGCTACCACTTCGCGGGTACGCAGCACGGCTCCGGCGTGTTCCCGCCGCAGGAGGTACGGCCGATGGACGGCGTGCGCGGACAGCTTCCGTTCAACAGCGTCGACTACTCGCCGCTGCTGCGGGCGGCGCTGGTGAACCTGGACAGGTGGGCGACGGACGGCACGCCCGCGCCGGCGAGCAGGCACCCCAGCCTGTCGGAGGGCACGGCGGTGGAGACGCGGGAGTTGCTGCCGCGTTTCAAGCAGGTGCCCGGCGCTCCGGTGCCGGACGAGCCGACGCGTGCGATGCGGCTGGACTACGGACCTGAGCAACACCTGGGGCGGACGACGACGCTGCCGGCGATACAGGGCGAGGAGTACCCGGCGCTGGTCTCGGACGTCGATGAGTGCTTCAACGAGGTCGCGGGCATCCGGCTGCCGGACCTGTCGGTGCCGGTGGCGACGTACACGGGCTGGAACCCGCGCCACGCCGACATCGGCAACACGGGGCTGATGATCGGCATCACGGGCGGCCTGGTGGGCTGGACGCTGTCGCTGCCGAGGACACGCGAGGACAGGGAGGCCTCGGGCGACCCGCGCCCGTCGGTGGAGGAGAGCTACGAGTCTAGGGACGACTACCTGGACCGGGTGCGAGAGGCGGCGGAGTCGCTGGTGGCGCAGGGCTACGTGCTGGAGGAGGACGTGGAGGGCATCGTGGATCGGGCCGGCGAGAAGTGGGACTGGGCGACGGGGGGTTAGGGATTGAGAGGCGGCTTCGGTGAGGATCGAACGGCAGACGGCGAGCAAGCGCCGGCTGCTCCGACTGCTTGATGAGCTGGAGAGTTCGGAGTCTTACGACCGGACTTTGTACGTAGGCCC
>DAOUJZ010000027.1:0-6907 GCA_034421955.1 Dehalococcoidia bacterium
ATCTCATCAAGTCTGGTGGGCTCAAGAAGGCTCGAATTCATCACTCGGGCCGTCCAAGGCCTCCCAGCCAAAGCTCGAAGATGGTACTTGTTTCAGTGCACTGTGGTGGGCCATCCTGGACTCGAACCAGGGACCTCAGTCTTATCAGGACTGCGCTCTAACCGTCTGAGCTAATGGCCCATGCCGCGAGCGGGGAGTGAGGTACGCGTGCGCTCGAACACGCGGGGAGCTACTGCGCGGAGGGGTCGTGCTCGACGACTATCTCCACCGGTGCGTTGCGCGCCACAATCAGCTCCATAGGCTCCGTCAGGCTGTCGTTGACGGGTTGGTGGACGGAGTCCGGCGGCACGTATATGAAGTCGCCCGGTCCTATGGCCAGGCTGTTTTCGAGCCGCTTGCCGGTGAGAAAACGTCCCTCGCCCTTCACCACGTATATGGCCGACTCGCAGTTCACGTGGTAATGGGGCGAAGAGGCGCAACCCGGCGGGATGGTTGCGACCGCAAGGTGAATGCCCTCGGCCCCTACGAGAGCCTGCGACACCCCCGCGAGGCGCGTCATCGCGCCCGACGCGATCTCCACTTCCAGTTCGCCCGGCCTTACCACGCTGCACTCGGCGTCCAGTTTGGTGCTCATGGCCGAAATTATACCATTCCACCAACGATTCCGAAAGCAACTCAGTCTCGTGCCGAGTTCCGCAGGAGATGGCAACCGGTCGCGCCGTATGCGATCACGAACAGCGGGTCCAGAAGCCCCCAGAAGATGAGGCGATTGTCCGATTGCGGTTCGTCGGTGATGAAGGCGAAACCGTCTCCCACGAACAGGTTGTCGAACCAGTTCCAGAGGAAGAAGATGGCCAGCAAAATGGCCCCGTACGCTGCCAGGTTGACCTCCAGGTATTCGCGCGTTATCGAGCCGTTCGAGCCTTGGGCGTCGAATTCCCGCTTTCGCTGGTAGTGGACCACCATGAGCGTTATCGCCGCGGCCGCCATGAAGTAGTTCAATATGTCCCAGACCAGGCCGACGTCAATCGCGTCCGCGTAGAAGGGCGAAAAGATGAAGTGGACGGCCACTACGACCGACAACGCGATGAGCGCGATTGCTATCAGTTTCTTCAGTGCTGCCATAGTACCTCTCCTCTGGGTGCTGGAGGTCGTGAAATCCCTCAGAATTGGAGCTTGACTGATGCCTCCCGTGTTCGCTGCTTTCGGGCCCCCTGGTCGGGCATGACGGCGGTGACAAGTCGCCAGTAGTCGCGCGAGTGGTTGAAGTGCACCAGGTGCGCCAGCTCGTGCGCCACGATGTACTCGATCAGCGGCTCCTCCAGCATGATGACTCGCCAACTGAAGCGGAGTACGCCGTCGCTGGAGCAGGTGGCCCACGCGCGCCGCTGGTTTCCGATCTTCACCGGCGGCTGGTGGTCGAATCCGAATCGCGGCAGCCAGCGGTCGACCAGCTCGGGAAGCCGCTCCGCGGCCCTCTCCTTGTACCACTTGTGCACGGCAACGCGAATAAGCTCCGACCGCGCCGGCTCGCCAAGTCCGACCGGCGCCGACACGCGGAATCCGACCGCCTCGAGGCTGACTGCGACGCGCCGCTTGCCGTCGTAGGGAGCGTAGCTCACCGGGAGGCGCCGGCCGAGGTAGGGCAGGGTGGCGGTTTCGTCGAACCGTTCGGGAATCGCGAGCCGCTGCTCCTCCGGACGCTGTTTCGCGATCCAGTCGGCGTTGGTGCGCACGAAGTTGTCGATGTCGCGCACGCGGGCTTTCACGGGAGCCGACACCACCACTATGCCGCCTTCCACCGAGAGGGCCACGTTCTTCGTGCGTCGCCTGCTGCGCCTGAGCTCATACTCTATGGTGCGTCCTTTGGCGCGCACCCTTCGCACGTCGCCGGGCATTGGACCCCTACCTGGTGATCCCCTCGTCCTGCAGGTGTTTGATCGCGTCGGAGTCGTAGCCGAGTTCGGCCAGAATCTCGGCGGTGTGCTCGCCGAGCGCGGGTGAGGCACGTTGGGCCTCCAGCGGCGACTCGCTCATACTGAAGGGCGGCCCCACCATCGTCACCTTGCCCGCGAGCGAGTGTTCGAGCTCCACCACCAGGTCGTTGGCGACCACCTGCTCGTTCGCCGGAAGCTCCTCCACGAACCTGAGCGGACCTGCTGGCACGCCGGCCTCGTCGAGCACCGCCAGCCACTCGTCCACCGTCTTCTCCAGGAAGATCTGCTTCGCCTGTTCGAGCAGTCTCTCGTTGAACTCTATCGTCTCTTCGGACGCCGGGTCGTAGCCTGGCTCAAAGCGAATGTCGTACAGCCCCACGGCGTCGGCCATCTTCTTGCGAAGAGTGTCGCTCAGGCACCCGACTGTCACTATGCCGTCCTTGGCTTGATACGACGTGTAGTAGACGTTGCCCCTGCGGAATGGAGACTGCTCGCGGTAGACCTCCTGTAGAGCATCGTAGGAGGCCCCGGCCTCCCTCAGCGCCTGAAGATCTTCCAGAAGCTCGCCTCGCGACTCCTCGTTGAGAGAGGCTATGCTCATGAACCGGCCGCACTGGACGGCAAGCGCCGAACCCATAAGCGAGGCCTCGATCTTCTGGCCCTTGCCGGTGCGCTCGCGGTGGTACAGCGCCGCGCACACCGACCAGGCGATGGACAGACCGGTGGCGTAATCTGCTATGGCCGTGGACGTAATTTGCTGCGGCACGCCGTCCTGGACCTTGCCTTCCGCCGCCATCAGTCCCGTCATGGCCTGCACCACTATGTCATAGCCGGGCCTGTAGCTGTCCGGCCCCTTGCGTCCGTAGGCGGTGTTTTCACAGTAGATGAGTCGGGGATTGATTGCCGACAGGCTCTCATAGTCCACCTTCAGGTTGTAGGGTACGTCGGGGCGTGCGTTGATTATCACCACGTCCATGTCGGGGACGAGCCGGTGGACGACTTCGAGGGCCTCCGGCCGGGTAAGGTCGAGGGGAAGGCTGCGCTTGCCCCGGTTGAGCGATATGTAGGTCGGGCTCTCGGTGGGAATGAACTCCCGGGCGAATCGCCACGGCTCGCCCCACGGCGGCTCGACCTTGATGACGTCAGCGCCCATGTCACTGAGCAGCATTCCGCCGAAAGGCCCGGCGATTATCTCCGTGAACTCCAGTATCTTCACACCGTCTAGTGGTCCTGGCATAGGCTCACCATGTCTCCATGGCCCGGGCGGGGCCGGGCCCGCTCATCTATCTTACGGGCGTTCGGCGCGACCGGTGGCCGGGCCGGCTAAGCCGCGAAAATGTCCTCCGGCAGGAACGCCGACACCGTGACATTCGGCAAATCGACAATGTTGCTGATCTTGAGGTCTACGGCCACACTGCAGATCACGTACGCCTGCTCGCGGCTCCAGCCCCGTTCGCCAAGCAGGTCGATCATGTTCAATAGGGCGTTGCGGGCGGCCAGTGTCACGTTCTCGCCGTCGTTGACACCCTCGCTGGTGATGGGATAGCCCATCGTAGCTGTGAAGTTGCGGGGAGAAGCCCACTCCGGGGATGCGAAGTAACCCGGATGGGAAAACCGCGGCATGCGTATGCCGTGACGCTCCGCCTCGCCCTCGTGTATGGTGAACTTCACCACCGGAGTGGCTCCCATCTCGATGGCTGTGATGCAGCACTCCGAGTCGCCCTGCGCGAAGTGACCGTCTCCAGCCGAGTACAAACCGCCCGGCACGGCCACGGGAATGAGCAGTCGCGAACCCTTCGTGAGCTGCTTAACGTCCACGTTGCCGCAGTTTTCGCGGGGCGGAATCGTGCGTAGGCCATAGCTCGCTACCGGCTCGGTTGAGGGCACCGCGTCCTCTAGGTCGGGCGGAGACGCTATGCCTCCTCGGGCCACCAGGTCGGCCTCACGCCTGCGCCACTCCTCGACCTGCGAATGCGACGGTGCGAGGCCTGCCGTACCCATGAATGAACCGTCGGGAATCCGTACGCCGGGAAGCTGCCTTGAGGTAGCCCAGCCGTCGCTCATTTCCCAGTGGACGAGGTATGGCTCGGTGAACAGGTCTCTCAGGAAGCCCGAGCCCGGCCGAATCCGGGTCCATCCGCATGGCTGAGGCAGGATATCGACGTACTCTATCTCGAGAAGGTCTCCCGGCATGGCCCCCTTCACGTAGATCGGACCGGTCAGGGGATGGCCAACCTTCGTGTCCATGCCCTCGAGGTCGGCAACGCTCATGCCCGGCCGAATCTGCCCATCCGAGGCGTCCCGCGTCTCCAAGAGAACGTACTCGCCCGGGCCGGCCTCCAGTATGGGTGGGATGTCCGGATGCCAGCGGTTGTGTCCGGTGTGCGGCTCCTCCTTGAGGCGTTTGGTGCGGTCGATTTCGATGCTCTTCAAGACCTCGCCTCCTTTTGCCCGCGGTGTCGTTCGGCCTCCTCGCGGCGGTCTCCCGCTACCGAAAGCAGAATAGCAGCAATGCGCTCGGTTTGCTACCCGGAGGCGTCCGCGCGGTAGGCGGCCATATCCGTCCCGGCATCGAACAGGAACTTGCGCCAGTAAGGCAGGTCGAGCATCCGGCTCGCCTCCTCCCAGACAGCCGCCGACGCCCCGTCGCCCGCCAAGGCTTGGTACCGCTCCTCGTACAGGGCGACGAGCCGCTCGAAGTCTGTCCGGAAATCACCCGGCCGAGAATACCCGCGCTGTCGGACCCGCTCAATAGTCGCCGCGCCTTGCTCGCCTATGGCCCGCCAGGGTATAGACTCGTAGGTACGCTTGAACTCGGCCAGGTCCTGCTCGAATCGCGGTACCGAGTCCATGCCGTGCAAGGCCGCGAATCCGTCCGCATCCGAGGGAGGATCGCCCAGCGGCACGTACCACTTGAACAGCTCGGCGTAGAAATCGTGCGCATCGAGCACGGGTCGTCTCCTCGTCGCCTCTCTTGCCTCCGTCGCGCCTCCCGTATCGATCAGGGTGATGCGTGCCCGTGCCGGGTCGAAGAATACGTTCTGCGGCCTGGCGTCCAGCAGCACAAATCCCTTTTCGAGAAACGCCTCTCCGACCTCCAGGAGGTCCATCGTCACTGAGAACCTGGACCTGGCTGGATGACGCCGTACTGGATGCAGAGCGAACAGTTGCTGGGGCAGCCCGATTGGCATTCGCCTGATGCCGTCTATGGCGCTGCCCACGAGCGGCACGCCTTTTGCTCGCTCCTCCACGACCGCCAGGTATGGCCTGTCGTGAGAGTCGCCGAAGCAGCCGGTTCCCGGTCTCACAGTGGAGTGGGCAACTACCCCGGCCAGGTGCTTGGAGGCCCGTCCCAGGCCTTGCAGAAGGGAGATGGAGCGGGAGAGCCGGCGCTCCACGTCGGCGTGCTGGCCCCGCGCGATCAGCGTTGGGTGGGGCCGCTTGATGACGACCGGGGAGCCGTCCTCCAGGTCAGTGGCGGCGAACACCTGGCAATCCGCCCCTTCGCCTATAGGGCCGGAAAGCCGAAAGCGGGACAGACCGGATGCCTCGAGCTCCACGCTCAACTCCGAGCCGGGCGGTGCGTAGCCCATTCCGAGGCGTCGGAACGATCAGGGGCGAACGGCCTGCAGCGCCCTGCGCCGTGAAATCCTATCGCCACACCTCGATTCGCTTGAATTGCTCCGCTAGCTCCACGCCGATTCGCTTGCCGACCTCCCTGTGCCTCGCCATCGACCTCTCCCGTCGCGCGTTCGTCGGCTCTCCCACCTGGCTGACGTGGCAGTACAGCGCCTTCATCTTGGTGTCGAAAGTGTCCGTGATGTCGAGGAACGTGTCCGGCTCAACCGCGCTCCACAGATAGACTTCTCGTACCTTGTGCGGCTCCAGCCCCTCCTCGAGGTGCTGCGGGTAGGCGAGATGGTCGCGCGAGTAGGGGAACACCGCGTCCAGCGTCACTCGGCCAGTCACGATGTGGTCGCGGTGGCGGATGTAGGGACGGTTGGGGTCGATGGTGAGGACGGTGTAGGGCCGGTGCCTGCGAATCTCGCGCACGATGCGCTCCCGGAGTTCGTGTCCGTCCACGAGGCCCTGGTCGGGGAATCGCAGAAACACCACCTCCGAAATGCCAAGCACCTTGGCGGCGTTGCGCTGCTCCTCCTCACGAGTACGGGCAAGATCGGAGGGGTCCACGGACCTATCGCTGGTCCCGTGCCTGCCATCCGTGGTAACCACCAGCACCACGTCGCGCCCTTGCGCGGTCCACTTGGCGATAGTGCCGCCCGCGCCTCCCTCCGCGTCGTCGGGATGCGGCGTCACCACAAGCACATTCTTCTTCTCATCCATGACTTGGATACAATCCTCCTTGATATTGGACGTTATTCTCGCGAGCCGCAATTGTATCACGGACGTCGTGGATCCACGCGCTGGTGCGGGAGTTGGCTGGCCGGAATCGTACGTCGGAAGGGGAGTCGACGCGCCGGCCTACATACGGCGTGCGAGCTTGGGGTCGAGAACGTCGCGGAGTCCGTCTCCGGCGAGGTTGATCGCGGTGACTGCAATGGCGAGCACCAGACCGGGGAAGAAGATTATCCACATGGCCTTGCTGATGAAGCCGCGGCCCTCGGCCATGATGTTGCCCCAGCTGGGGATAGTGGGTGGCGTCCCCGCGCCAAGAAAGCTGAGGTAGGCTTCGGTCAGCACCGCGGCTGCCGCGATGAACGTGCCCATCACAACCAGCGGGGCCAGCAGGTTCGGCACGATGTGGCGCGCCAGTATGCGCACAGGGTTGGCGCCTATCACGCGCGCGGCGTCGATGAATGGTTGCTCCCTGAGGCTCAGCACCGACGCGCGGGCCACCCTGACGGTTCTGGGCGTGTCGACAATGGCCAGCGAAATGATGACGTTCTGGACGCTGGCCCCGAGCATAGCCATCAACGCTATCGCGAGGAGAATGGTCGGTATCGCCATGA
>DAOUJZ010000028.1:0-10944 GCA_034421955.1 Dehalococcoidia bacterium
GGTGTGTAAAGTGAGCCCAGTCGAGCGCGGGAGCGATGTAGCGCGCGTTGGGGAAGTTGGGGACGGGCCTTTCGCCGGAGAGGTCCATGTTCCAGCCCACGTGGTCCTGGTGGAGGTGCGTGTGCACGACCGCGCTCACGTCGCCGGGACTCACGCCCTTTACGCGGAGCTGGTTCAGCAGGTCGCCGGTGCGGTTGCCGCGCGCGGCGTGCGGCCCCGGCCCCTGGCCAGTGTCCACCAGCACCGTCTTGCCCCGCGTGCGGACGAAGAAGCAGCCGTAGTACAGTTGCAGCATCCCCTCCGTCAGAGCGTCTGCGTAGGGTTGCCAGCTCTCCAAGGGCACGTCCGGGAAGAAGTCCGTGGCCGCCCTCGGCGGCGGGACCATGTCCAGCACGGAGACTATCTGGGCATCGCCAACGGTTATGCTTGCCGGCATTGGTCTGCTCCTCGAATAGGCCCCTTGATGAACTGCCGCGTCTGTAGGTGGTGGACGTTAAACGGAGTAGTCGAGCGGGGGCATGAAAAACTCGTACTTCTCGGCGTCGCTGTACCCTTCCATGGGGAAGGGCGAAATGCCGTTGCTGTCTATCGCAGCCTTTACGATGTCCCTGGTGAACTTGCCAATGGAACTCTCGCCAAGCACCTCTTCGACGGGCATCCAGACGCACGCCTCGATCTCCTCCTCCTGCATGACGATCTCGCTGCTGAGCGGGGAGAGGCGGCACACGAAGTAGATGTCGGACTTGCCGTAGCGGTAGCCGTGCCAGTGGCGGAAGCACACCAGGGACTCGAAGCGGGTCCTGATACCGGTCTCCTCGTACACCTCGCGGACGGCCGCTTCGGCCACGTGCTCGCCTCGCCGCAAGGCTCCGCCGGGCAGCTTGAAGGAGAATCCCTTGCGGCCCGGGTTCCACTCCTTGTAGCGCTCGGATACCACCAGCAGCTCGTTGGCGTCGTTTACGACCACGCCGCCCACGCCCACGTAGTGCGTAGCGTACGGGGGGATGAACGCGCCCTGCTCCAGCTGCAGCGTAAGCAGCACGTTGGAGGCGTCGGCGTGGTGATAGGTGAAACCGGCGTCGACCGCGACCGGCACCAGCGCGGCCCTGGAGATGGGCACTTCCAGCCAGACCACCTTGTAGCCCTCGGCGGTCCAAGCCGCAAGGGAGAAAGCCAGTTGCTCGCGGAATCGCTCCGCGTCACTCTCCAGCGCTCCGGGGTCTACCACCACTCCGCCAAAGGGATTGGGTTCCGCCTGTATCAGATCCATGTCAATGCCTCACTCGTTCAGACTGTACTGCACGGCGGTTGAGGTAACCCGTCCTTCCTTGGCGAGCTTCTCGAGGTGCGTCGTGACGTTTCGCTCCGCGGCCTGGCGCAGCCCGCGTTTCAGGTTGCGCGGATAGATGTCGCGCGTGATGTCCGACACCTCCGAGAGACCCTTCGCCAGCGCGTCGAGCACCTGTTGCTCGCGCTCTTCCCTGTGGTCGATGTACCACTGCACGAGCCTTCTGCCACGTGGCGGCGGGACGACCGGGCCGTGCGCCGGGCCCACGGTGTCGTGGGGAAACCTCGTCAGCAGCCTCAGCGACTTCATGTAACTCGACAGGTCTCGCACGGTCGACGAGGACGCGCCCAGCACGCTGTCGCCGGTGAACATTATTCTGTCCTCTTTCAGGTAGTAGCAGACGTGGTCTATCTCGTGGCCGGGTGTGAAGAGCGCGCGCAGCGTCGCGCCGCCGCCCGTGCGGATGACCTCCCTGGACTTGAGGGGCGACACTGTGCCCTTGCCCACCATCTTCTCCAGGCGCTCGGCGAGCTTGGGGTGGCACCGAACCGGCGCGCCCGTGGCGTCGTGGACGCGGTCCGCGCCACCGACGTGGTCCTGGTGGCCGTGCGTGATGAGAATGTTGTTTATCTTCGGACGCCCCAGCTCCACGTAGTAGTCCAGGATCATGCCGGTCCACTCCCGGTCGTGCTCGCCGGTGTCGATGATGGTCATCTCGTCGTCGGGGTCGCCGACGAAATAGTTGTTACTGCCGCCGGGATGAGCGACTCCCCCGTCGTCAATGTGCATGACGTAAACGTGCTCGCTGATCTGCATTCTTAGCCTCTCGTGTGCGCTATCTGGGTTCGCTGCACCGCGACCTGCCCCGTTCGACTGCTCTACTCGGACGAGGCGCGCGCAGCTTGCAGCGCCTCGACCACCTTGCCGGGCGACATGGGCAGCTCGGTCATGCGGACGCCGACGGCGTCGTAGATGGCGTTGGCCACCGCCGCCATGGGAGGGACGATGGACACCTCGCCCACGCCTCTCACGCCGTAGGGGTGCCCTGGGTTCGCCACCTCCACGATCACCGTGTCGATCATGGGCAGGTCGAGAGACGTGGGCATCCTGTAGTCCAGGAAGGTGGGGTTCATCATCTGCCCCTGGCCGTCGAAGTAGTACTCCTCGTTCAGCGCCCAGCCGATGCCCTGCACCGCTCCGCCCTGGATCTGGCCCTCGACGTAGCTGGGATGAATCGCTTTGCCGGCGTCCTGCACGGCGGTAAACCGCAGGACGTCCACCTTGCCGGTGTCCGGGTCGACCTCCACGTCCACGATGTGAAACGCGAAAGCGTTGCCAACGCCGCCGGGATTTACGGTCGCCCGTCCCACTATCGGCCCACCGGTGCCGTTGAGCTGCGCCGCCAGCTCCCCGAAGGTCATGCTCAGCTCCGAGTCCTGCCGGTGCCGCAGATCGCCCTTTGCGTACTCCACCTCGTCCGGGGATACCTCCCAGATGCGGGCCGCGCGGTCGACCATCTGCGACCGGATGTCCTGGGCGGCCTCGTAGCAGGCGTGTCCCATCTTGAACGTCACGCCGCTGCCGCCCGCGCCGGAGCTGTACCCGATGGAATCGGTGTCCACTATGGCGGGCTTCACCAGGTCTACCGAGATGCCGAGCGCCTCGGCCACGTGCATGGCCATAGCCGCGCGGCTGCCTCCGATGTCGGGCGAGCCTTCGATGAGGCTGACGGTGCCGTCGGGGTTGACGCTGGCCACCGCGCTGGCCGGGCCCGACCCGTTGAACCACGCGCCGCTTGCTACGCCGCGCCCTCGATTCGGCCCTTGCAGGGCGCTCTTGTAATGCGGATGCTCCCTGGATGCCTCCAGCATCTCCACGTTTCCGATCCGCAGGAATGCCGGCCCGGCGACCTGGCGCGTGCCCTCCTTGGAGGCGTTCAGCAGCCTGAACTCGATGGGGTCAATGGAGAGCTTTTCGCAAAGCTCGTCAACCACCGTCTCCGCGGCGAAGGCGGCGGCGGGCGAGCCGGGAGCGCGGTACGCGGCGGTCTTCTGGGTGTTGACCACAACATCGAGGCCCTCGACCAAAACGTTGGGGATGTCGTAGGGGGCCAGCATCGTGCGGCAGCCCGACGATACCGGCGAGCCGGGAAACGCCCCGGCCTCGTAGGTCAGTTTCGCCTGCGCGGCCGCTAGCTTCCCGTCGCTTGTCGCGCCCATCTTCACCCATATCTGCGAGGCCGAGGTGGGTCCCGTGCCCTGGAACACCTCGGTGCGGGTCATGGTGAGCTTCACGGGGTGGCCGGACTTGCGGGACAGCGCCGCGGCCACAGGCTCAAGGTAGCAGCCGCCCTGCCCCTTGCCGCCAAAGCCGCCGCCGATTTCCATCGGCACCAGCTTGACGCGCGATACGGGGATTCCCAGGATTCGCGAGGTGTGATCGCGCAATGGAAAATGGCCCTGGCTGCTCGTCCAGACGGTCACGTAGTCATCGTCGCCCCAGTAGGCCGTCGCCGAGTGGGGCTCGATGTAACCCTGGTGCACGGCCTTGGTGTGAAACTCGCGCTCCACCACCACGTCGGCCTCCGAGAATCCTTTGTCGGGATCGCCCATGCGGAACTCGAACCTGTTGGCCAGGTTGGTCGGACTCTCCGAGTCCGTCGCGCCCCAGCCGCCCGCGCGCGACGCCGCGCTGGTCATGGTGAGCAACCTCTCGTGGAGGGCCGGCGCTCCGTCCTCCAGCGCTTCCTCCGCGGTGAGCACGGCGGGCAGCACCTCGTAATCGACGTCGATGAGGGACAGCGCCTGCTCCGCCTCGTGTGCCGAGACCGCCGCCACCGCGGCGACCGCGTGGCCGGCGTAAAGCGCCTTCTCGCGGGCCATCACGTTGCGGCTGTAGAAACCGTAGTTGAGATTGGAGCCTTCGCGCGCCTCGGCGGAGATTTCCGGCAGGTCCGCGGCGGTGACAACCGCACGCACTCCCGACAGGGCCAGGGCGCGGCTCGCGTCGATGGACCTGATGCGGGCGTGCGCGTAGGGGCTTCGCAGCAGCCGCGCGTACAGCACGCCCGTAGACGGGGTGTCCGCGGCGTAGCGCGCGCGGCCGGTCACCTTCTCGTAGCCGTCGTGACGGATGGGCCGCGTGCCCACGACGTCGAAGTCCTGGTTCGACAGGACCACGTTGGGCTCGTATGTGGTCATAGTGGTTCCTCCTGGGCAGGGGATGCGCCAAATTTACCACAAACGAGTCGCAAAGAGAGACCCCGCACACATGCAGCGGGGCCTCTCGGTTTTGGCGTGACTACGGGACTTGCGCTACGCCCGCCACCGGCTGGACTACTGGCGCGGCGCCTGTGCCGGGGCGGGATTCACCAAGTCCATCCCCAGCGTACCCGGGAACATCGCCGCGATCTCTTCCACGCTCCAGCGGCCCTGGGTTGAGAGCGTCCGGACCGGCTCGGGGTTGCTCATCAGCGACACCTCGCCGCCCGTGACGTGGAACACCTGGCCGTTGACGTCCTTGGCGGCGTTGGAGGCGAGCCAGGTCACCATCGGCGCGATGTCCTCAGGCTCGCGCCGCAGCCGGATGGGTTGCGCGCCGGACGCGCTCTGTATGCCGCTGGCGGCCCTGATCTGCCGCGCGGTGTCCGGCACCGTCGCCGTCATGCGCGTGTCAGCGCCGGGCGAGATGGAGTTGGCGCGCGCGCCGTAGCGTCCCATGTCGCGCGCGAAACAGCGTGTCAGACCGGCGATGCCGTCTTTCGCCGCGCCGTAGTTGGCCTGGCCCGAGTTGCCGTACAACCCCGACGTGGACGAGAAGGTTATCAGACAGCCGCTGCGCTGTTGCCGGTACAGGATCGAGGCGAACTTGGCGACCGTGAAGGTGCCCTTCAGGTGGACGGCGATCACGGCGTCCCACTCGTCCTCTGTCATGTTGAATATCATCCGGTCTCTGAGAATTCCGGCGGGCGTCACGACGATGTCCAGCTTGCCGAACGTGTCGACCGCGGTGCGTATGATGTTCTCGCCGCCCTCCATGGTTGCCACCGAGTCGTAATTCGCCACCGCCGTTCCACCGGCAGACTCGATCTCGTTCACAACCTGGTCTGCGGGCGCTGCGGCGCCGCCGGAGCCGTCCACCGCCCCGCCCAGATCGTTCACGACCACCTTCGCGCCCTCTTCGGCGAACAGCAGCGCGATGCCACGGCCAATGCCTCGGCCCGAGCCGGTTACGACGGCTACTCTGTCCTTGAGCATGTCTCCCATATGTTGCAATCTCCTGAAGCCATTCGAGTGAGGCTGAGTGTGGTTGTCGCGGCTACTGCCTTGGCGGTTGAGGCGGCGAGGGATTGACCAGCCCCTGTGTCAGCTTGGTAGGCGCGAGCCTGCTGATCTCGTCCAGGGTCCAGCGGCCGTTCTTGAAGATGGTGCGGATCCTGCGCGGCTGCGACAGCAGGGTGATGTTGCCGCCGTACACGAGGAACGTTTGCCCGTTGACGTTGGCGGCCATGTCGCTCGCCAGGTACGCCACGAACGGCGCGATGTCGTCGGGATCCATGGTCTCCTGTTCGGAGGGCAGTTGGTCTTCCTGGCCCTGCCGCGCGATGTCGGGGATTGTGGCTATCATGCGCGTCTGCGCGCGCGGCGCGATGGAGTTGGCCGTTACGCCGTAGCGCCCCATGTCGCGGGCGACCACCTTGGTGAAGCCGGCGATGCCGGACTTGGCGGCGCCGTAGTTGACCTGCCCGGTGTTGCCGACGAGGCCCGACTCGGAGCTGAAGGTGATGACGCGGCCGCTGCGCTGCTGCCTGAACAGGATGCAGGCGTGCTTGACCACGGAGAACGTGCCCTTGAGATGGACGTCGATCACGGCGTCCCACTCCTCCTCGGTCATGTTGAAGACCATACGGTCGCGCAGGATGCCGGCGGGCGTAACCACGATGTCCAGCTTGCCGAAGTTGTCGAGCGCGGCTTTCACGATGTTCTCGCCGCCCTCCATGGTGGCGACCGACTCGTAGTTGGCGACGGCGGTGCCGCCTGCCGCCTCGATCTCGCCGACAACCTGGTCGGCCGGGGCGGCAGACTCGCCGGTGCCATCGACCGCGCCGCCTATGTCGTTCACGACGACGCTCGCGCCCTCGGCGGCCAGCGTCATGGCTATGCCGCGGCCGATTCCGCGGCCCGCGCCCGTGACGATCGCCACCTTCCCAGTCAAAGTGTCTGCCATGTACTCTCCTTTCGAGTATCGATCTGTCTGATTACTTCTAGCTCGGGTGCTTGCTGAACATGATGAAGCCGCAGCTGTCGGGGGTGTTGCAGCCGGCGAGGGCGGTGTCGGCTCGTACCGTCACCTGCCGCGGGCCTGCCGTGCCTCTGATCTGTTCGAGGCAGTCGGAGTAGATGGCGGCGCGGTTGCGTCCCGTCCCGTTGTTTCCTCCGCTGGACATGAAGGGGTGCGGCCCTTCGACCCTGATGTCGTCGGCGTAGAAGTCGTGGGCCTCGCCCCACCCGACGCCGTGCCACTGGAAGCCCTCCAGGAACTGCTGGGTGAACGTGAGGTAGCCGTCGTACGGGTTGAAGATGTCGACGTCCGCGGGACCCAGGCCGGAGCCCTCCCACATCTTCCGCGCGAGGCTGGCGACCGCGTCCTGGTGCTCGTCCAGGGTCGCCATGGTGCTCCTGCCCCGGACGTTGTTCTGGGCGTGGTTGAGGATATAGACCGGCTTCTGCCTCAGGTCTTTGGCGCGTTCGGCGGTGGTGAAGATGAAGGCCACGCACGTGTTGATCGGCCTGTCGCAGTCGTAGATCAGCAGCGGCTCCTCGACCACGCGCCCGTTCAGGTACTCCTCCGTCGTTATCTGGTGAGGCTCGTGCAGGGCATAGAAGCTCCAGGGCGTCATCAGACCGTTTCTTCGCAGGTTCAGGCAGAGCGGGGCCAGCCCGTCGTGGGACTTCCCGTACCTCTGGCAGTACTGGAGGAATACAGTCAGGTTGTTGAACATTGCGCCGCTCTGGTATCCCCAGGGAAGGGAGAAGGCGCTGTTGCCGTGGGCCTCATTGCTGACGTTTTGGGGGTTGTTGTGCCCGTACCGGCCGGAGAGGTTGACCATCGGGTACCACACCAGGGCGGTCTCGCACAGCCCGTCACCGACCGCCTGGGCGGCCAGGCCCATCATCGGGCCGATGTAGGGCGAGTCGGACTTGATGTACTTTACGTTCTTCAGGCCCAACTCCCTTTGTATCCAGTCGCCCGAAGCGTAGGTCAGGCCGTCTTCGGTGTCGTAGGGAGGGTCGAAGTACGGGCGGGGCGCCCAGGTCTGCTCGGCGCGCGTCTCAGCGCTGGTGATAAGCCCGTCGATGTCGTCCAGCGACAGGCCCGCGTCCGCGATGGCCTTCAGGCACGCCTCCTTGGTCAGGCCGCCGCAGCTCCTGTCCATGGTCACGCCGTCCCAGCGCCGGTCGATGTGGGACTGGCCCCAGCCCACGACGGCTACCTTGCCGCGGTGCTCCCAGACTCCCAAGCCTTCCTGGTCTCTCATCCAATCTGTTTGTGCAACCATATCGGCTCCCTCACTCGCAATGTGCTATCGACCGTGTCCCTGGGACTCAGGCGGGCTAGGTGACCACCCGCCATTCGTGGACCAACTGGCCGGTGCTGGTCTCTTCGAAGATCAGCTCCACCTGCGCACCGACCGGGACCTCGCCCGGCGGCGTGCCCGGAAGGTTCGACAGGAAGTTGATGCCCGGGTCCTCGTCCAGGGTAATCACCGCGAAGTTGATGGGTTGCGCGGACTGGAACCCCCTGATGCGTGAATCGCGTATCACCATGTACACATCGATGTGTCCCTTGCCCTCCACCTCTCTCCATTCGAACGTGTCGCCGGTACCGCACTGCTCGCACTGCGGGGTGGGCGGATACTTCAATCTCTCGCAGTAGGTGCAGTACTGCAGAACGAGTCGCCGCTCGTTGCACGCGTCCCAGAAGGGCTTTGTCAGCTCATTCGGGACAGGTGCGGGTCTCTCCAGGCCTGGAATCGTTGACATGGTTCCTATCTCCTGTAGATTCTTGGCGGGAGCGAGAGGGAGTCGAACCCACCATCCCGACCGCAGGGCCGGGACCAACGGATTTGAAGTCCGCGAGACCCACCAGGGCCCATTCGCTCCCCCGATTGTGCTACCGGCTGCGCGTCGGCCGCGCCGGCGCGGCACGGCTAGGGGCTACGCAAGCGACTCTTCCAGCTTGCCCTTGAGTACGGACTTCGGCACCGCGCCCACTACCTGGTTGACGGGGCTGCCTCCCTTGAAGATGAGCAGGGTGGGAATGCCCCTCACGCCGTAGTTCATGGCGGTCATGGGATTGCTGTCGACGTCGAGCTTCGCGAACTTCACCCGGCCGTCGTACTCCTCCGCGAGGTCCTCCACTATCGGCGCGATCATCTTGCAGGGCGCGCACCAGTCCGCCCAGAAGTCCACCAGCACGGGTACGTCCGCCTTCAGCACGTCGGCGTCGAAGGTGTCGTCGGTTACGTCTACGGGATGCGACATGTGATTCCTCCACAATTTTGGGTCTGGCGAGCAGGACCTCGACGGGCCACCGTCGCCCTACACTCACGATTCAATGTATCGCCCAGCCGGTGGCCTGCAAAAGGCCGGCGGCGCGCCTCTACCTCCTGTAGTCGATGTAGTCGAGAAGAATGTCGTCGACCTCGTTCCACCAGAGTGTGCCCAGCGTCATGCCCTGGGGCACGTCGAACACCATCCAGCCGCTCACCTGCGTTTGGCGCGCCAGCTCGATTTTGCCCCACAGAAACGGCACGTACAGGTTCGAGTCGTCGCCGGCGCTGTCCAGGAACTCGGCCGATCCCACTGGGTCCACCGCCTCCACGCGGCGCGAACGCCTGTCGCCGATCTCCGCAGCCGCCTCGTCCACCAGCAGCGGCACCACGGTCGTGGTCCTGTTGACGATGGTCACCTTCGCCACCGCGATTCGGCGGTTCGACGCGATCGGGCGAATCACGCGGTGCCGGCCATCGGCGCCGACGTAGGCCACCCTATCGACGACCTCGGGAAGCGTGGAATGGATCTCCAGACTCCGGCCCCGCTTGGCGACCAGGTCCGATTCATCGCCTCCGCACCCCGCGGCCGTCAACAACAGCGCGGCTGCGGCAAGCGCCATCAGGGCCACACTCAGGTACTTTCTTGGCGCTCCCGCCAGCGGAAGTTGTTGCGTGCGCATTCGCAGGTTCATTCCACCGCCGAAAGCGAGGGCATGCTTCGGAGCCTTTCCAACATGCCCGGAAGTACCGAGAGCACGTAGTCCACGTCCTCTTCCGTATTGTCCCGACCCAGCGTGAAGCGCAGGCTTCCCTGCGCTAGCGTCGCCGAGCGTCCGATGGCGACCAGTACGTGGGACGGTTCGAGGCTGGCGGACGAGCAGGCGCTGCCACTCGAGGCGTACACGCCGGAGAAATCGAGACTCAGCAGGATCGGCTCACCCTCCACGCCCTCGAACGAGATGTTCAGGTTGTTGGGCAGCCTCTGAGTCGGGTGCCCGTTGAGGTGCGCGCCGGAAACAGAATCCAGGATGCCGCGTTCCAGCCTGTCCCTGAGCGCCTCGCAGTGCGCCGAGACGGCCTTCCGTTCGGCGTTGGCCAGCCGGAACGCCTCCGCGAATCCGACGATGAGAGGCACGTTTTCCGTACCAGAACGGCGCTGCCGCTCCTGCCCGCCGCCCTGCTGCTGCGGCTCGAAGGGCGTGCCGCGCTTGACGTACAGCGCGCCGACGCCCTTTGGCCCGTAGAACTTGTGGCCCGAAAGGCTCAGCATGTCCACGCCGAGCCTCTTCACGTTCAGATCCAGAAATCCGGCGGCCTGGACCGCGTCCGTGTGCATGACGATGGTGCGGCCCCTGCGGCTGGCCTCGTCCTTGACGATGCGCGCGATCTCCGGTACCGGCTCGATGGTGCCGATCTCGTTGTTGGCGAGCATCACGCTCACCACGGTCGTCTGGTCGGTGATCGCGTCGGCGACGTCGTCGGGATCGACAAGGCCGTAGGAGTCCGTCGGCAGGTAGGTCACGTCAAAGCCGAACTGCTCCAACTGGTGGCAGGTGTGCAGCACGGCGTGGTGCTCGATGCTGGTCGTGATGATGTGGTTGCCGAGGCGCCGCAGCGCGAATGCCGCGCCCTTGATGGCGGTGTTGTCGGACTCGGTGCCCCCGCTTGTGAACACAATCTCGCCGGTGCGGGCGCCCAGCGCTCGCGCCACCACCTCGCGGGCGTCGTCCATTGCCATGCGCGCCTGTTGCGCCAGCGTGTATATGCCGGACGGGTTGCCGAAGTTGGCCCCGAAGTAGGGGAGCATCGCCTCGAGCACCTCCCGGCGCACCGGTGTCGTCGCCGAGTGGTCCAGATATATGGCCCTTTCGCCTAGCGTCATCCTCTCGCCTCGATCGCGCCGGCGCCTGTGCCTCGCCGGACGCCTCTGCGTATTTTAGCATGTGCGCCAAGCCGTGTCTTGTGCCCTGCGACGGCTGAGCCTGTAACAGTTTAGTCGGTGTCACCAGTCTTGGACGTATCCTAGAGGTAGCCAAACACTTCAGGAGCGTCCAGACTGATGACAGAGAAGATAGTAGCGCAGTGGAACAGTGGAGACCAA
>DAOUJZ010000029.1:0-40683 GCA_034421955.1 Dehalococcoidia bacterium
TTGGTCTCCACTGTTCCACTGCGCTACTATCTTCTCTGTCATCAGTCTGGACGCTCCTGAAGTGTTTGGCTACCTCTAGGATACGTCCAAGACTGGTGACACCGACTAAACTGCTACAGGCTCATCTTTGCCACCCCTCTTGAAGTTCACGTACATTCGTGCTATTATTCCTCCATGACATACCGAAACCACCATTCGCCGACCTCGAACGACGCGGCCTACACCAAACGCAGTGTATCGCGCTGCCCCATTTCGGACGCAATTGGCTCTCCATACGGGACAAACGACACACCCAACGCCACAAACCGCCGGGCCTCCCAGCTACGAAAAGGTGCAAAAGATGCAGAATAGGGCAGTTTGGAGCACTTTTCTCCGCATCCCCAGTTCTCCGCCGGCCCGTGCCCCTTCCACGCCCGCCGGCCCTCACGCTCATCGGCTGACAAACACAACCCCACCGGGTATAGTAGTGCCAGCGGAAGGTGCGCCGACAGCACGGCCAGAGGAGGGCGGCTAATGACCAACTCTCAGCAGATCTACACGCTCGAACAGGGCGACCCCGAGCGCCCGCCCACCGGCAGGCCGGTAGTCTACGCCACCCAGGGCGTCATCTCCAGCGGCCACTACCTCACCTCCATGGCCGGCATGAGAATGCTGCTGGACGGCGGAAACGCCTTCGACGCCGTCGCCGCAGCAGCCTTTGCCGCCGCCGTGGTCGAGCCTATCGCGTCCTACTCCCTCGCGGCTGAGGGCGTGTTCATGCTCTACCACGCCGAGAGCGGAGACCTCCTGTCGCTGAGCGGGCAGGGCACCGCCCCCGGCAAGGCCACCATCGAGTTCTACGAGTCGCTAGGCCTGGACGAGATCCCCACCGGTCCCGGAGCACAGGCCCACCTCTCGTTCACCGTGCCCGGCATCGTCGACGCGCTCCTGTCCCTCGTCGACCGTTACGGCACCCGGACCTTGGGCGAGGTTCTCGCACCCTCGATTCACTACGCGGAGCGCGGCATCCCCAACTACGAGTACATGCTGGAGCGCATGAAGAACGCCGCCACCCGGCGCCAGTTCGAGCTCTACCCGCCCGGCGGGACGTCCATCTTCTACGACGACGGCGATGTTCCCGCGCCTGGCTCGGTGCTCGTCCAGCCCGGCCTGGCCGATGTCTTCAAGCGCATGGTCGCCGCCGAAAGCGCCGCCTCCGGCCACAGGCGCGACGGCATCCGCGCCGCCCGAGACGCCTTCTACCGCGGCGACATCGCCCGCACCATCGTCGACTGCGCCCAGGACGCGGGCGGCATCCTCAGCCTGGAAGACCTCGCCGGATTCGAGGCCGAGTACGAGCAACCCATCTCAATCGGCTTCCACGGCTACGACGTCTACGGCCAGTCCACCTGGACCCAGGGCGCGGTGCTCCACCAGACTCTGAACATCCTTGAGCGGTTCGATCTGCGCTCCATGGGCCACAACTCCGCCGCCTACGTCCACACCGTGACCGAGGCCCTGAAACTCGCCCTCGCGGACAGGGAAGCACACTACGGCGATCCCAACTACTCCACCATCCCCGTGGACGGCCTGCTGTCCAAGCAGTACGCCGCCGAGCGCGCCGCGCTCATCCACCCGTCGAAAGCCACACCCGATCTGCCGGCGGCGGGCGACCCCTGGCGCTTCTCCTCGGCGTCGAGGCCCCAGGCCCAGTCGCCGGCCCCCGCGGGCGTGCCGGGCGACGGCGCCGGCGACGACAGCGGCACCACCCACGTCGCCGCGCTCGACCGCGACGGCAACATGGTCTGCGCAACGCCAAGCGGCGGCGGCTTTGCCAAGTCGGTCTACTTCCCCGAAATCGGCTGCGCCCTCAGCACCAGGATGGAGATGCTCAACTTCCAGAAGGGCCACCCCAACGTCCTGGAGCCAAACAAGCGCCCGCGCACCACGCTGGTCAACTACATCGTCGCAAAGGACGGCCAGCCGCTGATGACGGTCGGTTGCCCCGGCGGAGACCACCAGGCCCAGGCCAACGTCCAGCTCATCCTGAATACCCTGATATTCGGCATGAACCCGCAGCAGGCCATCGAGGCGCCGCGCTTCGCCACCGACAGCGCCGTCAACTCCTTCTACCCGCACACCCACTACCCAGGCCAACTTTCCCTGGAGCCGGGCTTCTCCGAGGAGACGGTCGCCGAGCTCGCCGCCATGGGCCACAAGCCGAACCCCAGCGCCGTCTGCGGCATGGGCGCCACCGTAGCCCGCCGTGACCCGGCAACCGGCGTCCTGAGCACCGGCGGCGACCCCCGAAGGGCCTGCTACGCCATAGGCTGGTAGCGCAGATAAAAATCCCTTCCCCCTCGGAGGGGGAAGGTTAGGATGGGGGTGTCTCAGTCCCCTCCCCCTCGATGGGAGATGGCTAGGGTGAGGGTGAAAGCGAAGCTCTACCCCGGCACACTCCACCGCTCAACCGCATACGGGTCCAACTCCAGCCCGAGCCCAAGCTTGTCCGGGAACGGCGACCATGTGCCGTCCCGCTGCTCCGGGAACTCTGTGTACCACACCCGGTCGCCCTCGAGGCCCGTGTTCATGTACTCCACAACCTTCAGGTTGGGCGTCGCGCACGCCAGGTGAAGGTGCACCAGTTGCACCGCGTGAGGGGCCACCGGCAGGTTGAACGAGTGCGCCAGGTGCGCCACCTTCATCCACTCGGTCACGCCGCCGACTCGCCCAACGTCAGGCTGCACGATGTCCGCGCCGCCAGCCGCGATCAGCTCGCCAAACCCGAACTTGGTGTACTCGTGCTCCCCGGTCGCGACCGGAATCGCACTCGCCTCTCGCACCCGCGACAGCCCCCGGATGTCGTCCGCCAGCACGGGCTCCTCGAACCATCCGACCTGGAACTGCTCGAACTCGCGCGCCATGTAGATGGCCTGCTTGGCGTAGTAGCCGTTGTTTGCGTCTACGTAGATCGCCACGTCGTCCCCCAGCGCCCGCCTCACCGCCGCGAGCCGCTGCAGGTCCTCCCGCTCCGCGGACCCGAAGTCCTTGCCCACCTTCATCTTCACCCGCGGAATGCCCTGCTCGACGTAGCCGGCCATCTCGGCCACCAGCTCCTCCTCACTGAAGTTGGTCCAGCCGCCGCTGCCGTAGATGGGGACCGAATCGGTAAACGGTCCCAGCAGCCGGTACAGCGGCAACCCCACGCTCTTCGCCTTCAGGTCCCACAGCCCGATGTCCACGGCGGACAGCGCGCAGAAGGCCACGCCCTTGCGCCCGTACCCACGAACCCGCCAGAACATGTCGTGCCAAAGCCGCTCGATCTCCAGCGGGTCCCGCCCGACCAGCTCGTCCCGCAGCGCGGTCTCCACCACCTGCCTCACGCCCGGCGACGACTGGCCGATGCCCAGCCCCTCTACGCCCTCGTCGGTGTAGATGTGCACGAAGAGCTGGCCTCTTCCTCCCGAGCCGGGGTCCGGCGGCGGCATCGTGGCGTCCTGAAAAGGCGTCGTGTGCGGGTAGAATAGCGTGGTGACGGCGACGTCCGTAATGCGCATGCGACGAGTCTCCTGGGCTCCGCGTGAGCGGTCGGTGGGGGAGCCTCCCGAGTCTAGCTTACCGCCTCAAACAGGGTCAAGCGAGCAGATCATCGCTTCCAGCGACACGCACTCGAGCGAAGAGTAGATCGCGTCCGCTCGGCTGAAGTCCATTCCGGCGGTGATGGGGTTCGGCACCGCAACGCAGAACAGACCCGCGCTCTTCGCCGACGCGACCCCTCTAGCCGAGTCCTCGATGGCAAGCGCCCGGTGCGGTGCGACACCCAACTCCTCCGTGAAGGCGAGGTAGACCTCCGGATCGGGCTTCACGACACTCACGTCATCCCCACACCACACCGCTCCGAATCTGCCCATCAGCTCTCGACGCTTAAGGTGACCCACCACCCAGTTCCGCGTAGCGCTGGACGCAACCCCCAGCCTCAGCCCCAGCCGCTCCGCGGACTCGATGATTGCCAACACCCCCGGACGCAGTGGCTCGGCCTCCACCAGGTCGAGGTATCGCCGCCTGCGTTCCAGGCGCACGGCTTCGGGGTCGATAACCCTACCGGACAGCTCGGCCAGGTGGGCAACCGCGTCGAACCCTCCCGACGCCCCGCCAACGTAAGGCGCCCACAGCGAAGGCTCCAGGCTCACTCCAAAGGACTCGAAGGTCTCCTGCCAGCTGCGGTAATCGGGCGTCTCCGTCTCCAGTATGGTGCCGTCGAAATCGAGCACCAAAGCCTCAATCATATCGCGCCATCCACGCCGCGCAACACCGCGACTCCACCTGTGCCCACAGCCGCGTGTGCTACCATGGATAGTGCCGGTGACTGAAAGCGGCCGCCGACGGTCCGCCGCAATCCCGGGGAGAGGATCATGATCAGACTGGCATTGACATTGGCAACGCTGTTGCTTGCACTCTCGGCATTGGCCGCTTGCACCGGTTCCGGCGAGGACGACGCCACTCCCACGCCGGAACCAACGCCCACACCCGCACCCACGGCGACACCGGTTCCCACGCCATCCCCAGCCCCCGCACCTACGGCAACACCGGTCCCCACGCCATCCCCGACGCCCGCACCCACGGCAACCCCGATACCTGCCGCTCCGGAAGTCCGTAAGCCCGCTCCCGTTCCGGCAAGCGGAGCCGAAGCCGACGACATCTTAGCGGCTGCTCTCGATGCCCTGTCCGGGGCCGAGTCGTACCACTTTCTGGTGGAGGCCGTAATCGAAGTCGAGGAGGAGGGGACGACTCTGGAGCTGCCCTTCACGTTCGAGGGCGACTTCCAGCAGCCCGACCGCTTGCGCGGCGAGATGAGCATGTCGCTTGGCTTCTTCTCTATCGAGACCGAGATTGTGCTCATTGGGGAAGACTACTACGCGAAGAACCCGGTGTCTGGAGAGTGGGAGGCTAACTCCGCCGCGCTGGATGCTTTTCCTCAGCCCATTGCCATGTTCGCCATGCCGGGGAGTCTGACCTCGCTTACCGCCGACCCAGTGTTGGTGGGCATCGAGGACCTGGACGGCATTAGGACCTACCGTCTCCGACTGACCGAAGACGGGCATCAGCTTGGGGCGGGCGAGTCAATCGTGCTGGACCTCTGGATAGACTCGGAAGAGCTCAGGCTGAGGAGGATTGCCGCTACTGTGGCAGACCTCTCGTCCGATGCGGCCGCCGGCGCGTCGGACGGGCTACTGAGTGGAAATCTCGCCGTGGAAGTCAACGCGGTGATCGGCAACTACGACGCCCCCGTGGACATACAACCTCCGCCCATAAACTGAGAACGATGCGTTCGCGGCATCACGCCCCTGGCGATGCCTCCCCGCCAAGCTCCCCTCGGATGAAGGCAATTATCTCGCCGGTCGTCGTACCCGGTCCGAACACTCCTCTTATGCCCATCTGCTCCAACGCCGCCCGGTCGTCCTCTGGAATGATGCCCCCCGCTACGAGCAGCACATCGTCCATGCCGTTCTCGTTGAGCCCCTCGACTATCTTGGGGAAAAGCTGCATGTGCGCGCCGGACAGAATGCTTAGCCCGATCACGCTTACGTCCTCCTGGAGGGCCGCCTCGACTATCATTTCGGGCGTCTGTCGGATTCCGGTGTAGATCACCTCCATACCGTCGTCTCGCAGCGCCCTCGCTATGATCTTCGCGCCCCTGTCGTGCCCGTCCAGCCCCGGCTTGGCCACTAGAACTCTGATAGCACTGGTCGTCAAAGCGTCTACCTCCTGGCGCCGTCCTGGTCGACGAGCTCTATGAGCACGCCCCGCGTGGCCCGCGGGTGAATAAACGCGATCTCGCCCGACAGCCCCTCGCGCGGTGCCGAGTCGATGAGTTGCACCCCTTCGGCCGCCAGCCGGTCTAGCTGGGCCTGCAGGTCTTCCACCTCGAACGCGATGTGGTGCACGCCCTCTCCGCGACGCTCGATGAAGCGCGCCACACCGCCGTCGGGGTCCGTCGGCTGAATGAACTCAAGCTGGCTTCCCCCCACGCGCACCAGCGCGGCCCTCACTCCCTGGTCTTCCAAGTCCTCAACATCGGCGTCACCCACACCGAACGTGCGCCGGTAGAACCCCAGCGTGTCGTCGATGTCGTTCACCGCCATACAAACGTGGTTCAGGTGCCGTGCCGTGCAGATTGGAGTATCGCTCATCGCTCCGTTTTGCCCTCCGGTCGGGTCGTAGGATAGTCTGCGACCTCTATCTCGCCTGCAGAAGATTGCGCGCGATAATGAGCCTTTGCACCTCAGACGACCCTTCGTAAATCTCCGTGACTTTGGCGTCGCGGAAGTACCGCTCCGCGGGCGTCGGCGCGAAGTAGCCCGCACCGCCGTGTATCTGCACCGCCTCGTCCGCCGACTCAACGGCGACCCTGGACGCGAACAGCTTGGCCATCGACGCCTCGGTTACGAACGGCAGGCCCCTGTCCAGCAGCGTCGCGGCCCGGTGCACCAGCAGCCGTGCGGCGTCGATGCGCGTGGCCATCTCGGCGATCTTCCACTGCGTGCCCTGGAACTCCACGATGGGCTGACCGAACGCCTCGCGCTGCTTGGCGTAGGACACGGCGGACTCGTACGCCGCCTGGGCTATACCCACAGCCTGGGCCGCGATTCCAATGCGGCTCGCGTTGAGAACCTGCATCGTCTCGCGGAAGCCGTCCCCCTCGTCGCCGAGCCGGTTCTCGGCTGGCACCGGGCAGCCGTCGAAGACCAGTTCGCTGGTGGTAGACGCCCGCATACCCATCTTGCCATGCTGCGCGTGAACGTCGAATCCCGGCAGGTCGCGCTCGACAATGAATGCGTCGACGCCCCTCGTGCGCAAGCTCAGGTCGTGGCTGGCCAGAACCACGAAGGTGCTGGCCTCCGTTCCGTTCGTGATGTAAAGCTTGCTGCCGCTCAGAAGGTAGTGTCCGTCGGACCGCGTGGCGGTCGTGCGCATCGCGCCCGCGTCGCTGCCGGACCCCGGCTCGGTAAGTGCGAACGCGCCGATCTCCTGCCCGCTGGCCAGCGGCGGCAGGAACCTCCTCTTCTGGCCCTCGGTACCGAACATGTGAATGAACTGGGAGCACAGCGACAGGTGCGCCACGTAGATAACGCTCGTCGCAGCGCAGCCCCGAGCGATCTCCTCGACGACGACCGCAAGCTGGCGGGCCGTTCCGCCGCCGCCGCCGTACTCCTCGTCGATAGTCAGCCCGAACAGCCCCAGCTCGCCTATCTGCCGGACGTTCTCCCACGGGAACTCGCCCGACTCGTCGTAGCCCGCCGCGCGGGGCGCCAACTCTTGGTCCGCCAGGTCGCGGACCGTGTTCTTGAGCAATAGCTCGTCTTCGGATAGTAGAAGGTCACTCACGTTATCAGTCCTCGATTGCCAAGTCTTCCAGCATTAAATCCTGTAAGCCGCGGAGCCGGTCGACTCATCAGGGCGTGCATCCATCTATGAGGTGCTAGTTTGGAGCGGCCTCAGCAACCTCTGCAGCTCCTTCACGTCTTCCAGTCTGACGGCGACTCCCTCATCGCTCATCCAGGTCTCGTAGAAATTTGAATGTAAAGCCGCTGCAACGTCGAACAGTCTGCGAATTTCTGGTTGATCTGCCTCGGACGCCAGAGTGTCGGCGACACCAATGAGCAGCGCGTGGCTGCTGTGTCGCCAGCCCCTTAGCTCTGCCGCCGCCTTCAACGCGTGGGCGGCTGCACCCCAGCCCTTCTCAGACGCCTGTAGGCGGTCGCCCCTTCGCAACTCTTCTTCAGCCTGACACATCAGTATGTGGCTTGTCTCGGTGTGAGTCTCTACGGTTGCCATGTCATACCCCTAGAACGGGGAAATCTCCTGCTGCTCGCCAAACACCTTCCGGAACACCCCGGAGATCTCGCCCACCGTGGCGTAGGCCTCCACGCATTCCAGTATGGCAGGCACGGTGTTGTCTCGCCCTTTGGCGGCATTCCGCAGCCGTTCCAGCGCCGCCGCCGTGGCAGGACCGTCGCGCTCGCTGCGCACGCGGGCAACGCGGGCCAACTGCCTTGCGGTTTCGCCTTCGTCGATGGACTGAAGTTGCTCGATGGGCGGCGCCTCTCCCTGGTACTGGTTCACGCCAACCACGACCCGCTCCCGGCTCTCGACTTCCTGCTGCCGCCTGAAGGCGCTTTCGTGGATTTCGCGTATCTGGTAACCATGGTCGAGCGCTTCGAGCGCACCCCCCATCTCGTCGATGCGCTCGATGTAACCGAACGCCTTCTCCTCCAGTTGGTCGGTCAGGCTCTCTACGTAGTATGAGCCTGCCAGCGGGTCCACCGTGTCCGTCACACCGCTCTCGTGCGCCAGTATCTGCTGAGTGCGCAGCGACAGTTGCACCGACTCCTCCGTGGGAAGCGCCAACGCCTCGTCACGTGAGTTCACGTGCAGGGACTGGGTGCCGCCAAGTATCGCCGCCAGGGCTTGCACGGTGGAGCGAATCACGTTGTTGTCCGGCTGTTGCGCGGTCAACGTCACCCCCGCGGTCTGCGTATGGAAGCGCAGCCTCCAGGAGCGCGGGTCCCTCGCACCGAACCGCTCGCGGGTGATCTTCGCCCACATTCGCCTCGCCGCCCTGAACTTCGCGGCCTCCTCGAACAGGTTGCTCTGTGCGACGAAGAAGAACGAGAGCTGGCCCGCGAACGAGTCCACGTCCATACCGGCGTCCAGTGCGGCCTCCACGTAGGCAATGGCATTCGAGAAAGTGAACGCCAGTTCCTGCGCCGCAGTCGCCCCGGCCTCGCTCATGTGATAGCCGCTGATGCTGATGGTGTTCCAGCGCGGCGTCGCCTCCGAGCAGTACTGGAACACGTCGGTCACCAGTCGCATCGACGGGCGGGGAGGGTAGATGTAGGTACCCCGCGCGATGTACTCCTTGAGGATGTCGTTCTGCACCGTGCCGTTCAGCTTGTTGGTGGGCGCACCCTGGCGCTTGGCCACGGCTACGTATAGCGCCAGCAGGATCGACGCGGTTGAGTTAATCGTCATGGACGTGCTGACCTTGTCCAGCGGGATACCGTCGAACAGAACTTCCATGTCCGCCAGGCTCGAAATGGGCACTCCGGTTCGTCCCACTTCGCCGGCGGCCATCGGGTGATCCGAGTCGTAGCCTATCTGCGTCGGCAGGTCGAACGCAACGCTCAGCCCGGTCTGCCCCTGTTCCAGCAAGTAGCGGTAGCGGCGGTTCGACTCCTCCGGGGACGCCAGGCCAGCGTATTGCCGCATTGTCCACAGGCGACCTCGGTACATGTTGGGCTGCACGCCGCGCGTGAACGGGTACTCGCCCGGGTAGCCAAGTCTGTCGTCGTAGCCGCCGCCGTTCACGTCCTCAGGGGTGTACAGCGGCTCCACCTCGACACCGGACGACGTCTCGAAGCGCGGCTGGCGTTCGCCGAACCTCTTCACCAATGGCGCTAGTGTGTTGTCCGACCACTCGTGCTTGGATTGGCTGGGCATTCGTTCTCCTCTACGTCGCGACGGGTTGTCGCGCGCCTCTCGTTCGGGCCGGTTCGAGTTTAGAGCGTAGCAGTTGGGGTGTCAATTTCATGGAAGTTGCGCTCGCACCGCCCGCAACGCCTCTCCGTACGTAATCCTCTCGCTCGTCGCGCCGGCCCCGCGCCTGTATCCGCCATACACGGCGTGGCCGGCGAGCAGCCAGAAGCAGTCCACGGACGCGAATCCGGCCTCTCGGAGCCAGGCAAGCTGGTCGAACAGCGGGGACGGCATCTCCCCCGGCTCCGGAAAACGGAAGAAGTTCCATTCCTCCTCGATAAGTCGCTGGTACAACTGTCCGGAGCCTGTCTGCTCACGCGACCTCTGCTCCGCTGCCATGTCGTACACGTCCGCGTAGTACTCCCAAGCCTCTGTCATCGAGGGCTCAACAACGTCGACGATCAGCAGCGCACCTCGCTCCGTCGTCTCGCGAGCCACGTCCTGGAACAGCCGCTTCTTTCCGTCGCCTGACAGGTGGTGAATCGCGAGCGACGACACAACCGCCCCGGCACCCGCCAAGCTGCCCCGCCAATCCGACGACCCAAGATCGAACTCCCCATGCCTGGCGCGCTCGCCGAACCGGTCCAGCCGCGCCGCCGCCTCGCGGAGCATGGACGCCGAGCCGTCAAGAGCGAGGACGCTGGCGCGAGGGTATGCGTCCAACACTGCCGCTGCCAGCACTCCCTCCCCACATCCCAACTCCACTACACGGAATGACTCATCTCGCCCGAACGGCAGCAGCGCCACCAGCGCCGCCAACTGCTCCTCGCGCCGGGGCACGGCAACCGCCGACAGTTCCCGGTAGAGCGCCGAGTCCGCCTCGGTCCAGTCCGATTGCTCAAGAGTCATTTATCCACCTCAGTCAGTCGCATACGGGACACCAGCACCGGCGGGATGTCGGTGAAATTGGCCCACGAAACCACGGTGCTCCCGGTGCCGGGTTGGCTGAAGCAGGGCTCCTCGAGACCGTCGAGCACGAAGCCCACAGCGAAGAAGACGCCGTACAGAGTGGCGATAGAGCGGTGAAAGTAGTGCTGCGCCTCAGGCTGGCCGACCATCGCCAGTCCTCTCGCGGTGTACGACGCGGCGTATCGCCCAACACTGATCGAAAACTCCTCCACTATGTCGCCGCCTCTGTCCTCCACCTCGGCCGTCATGATGATGTCAGGTGAGTTGAAACACGGGTGCATCACGGAGAAGACCAACCGTCCTCCGGGCTTCAGCAGTCGCGTCAATGCCTGCGCCAGCGGGCCGACACTCGCCATGTCCATGATGGCCATGGTGCACACGGCGGCATCGAAACTCCGCTCGCCGAGCCCGAGAAGCGCTCCCTCGTCGGTCGCGTCCACCACATGGTACTCGACGCTGCCCGGCACCGGCGCGGACCGCGCCCTGGCATTGCGGACCATACCCTCGGCCGCGTCGATACCGACCACCGTCGCGCCGAGCCCTGCCAGCTTTCGCGCGAACTGTCCATTTCCGCACGCCACATCCAGTACTCGCTTGCCCTCGACGGACGCGAGCAGCCGCAACTGGCTCGGCTCGACGAGTTGCTTGTGGAAGTCGTTGCCCTCGCCCATCCGAGCGTCCCAGAAGTCGGCGTTGGCATCCCAGATGCGCGTGGCCTCCCGGTTTAGGTGCTGGAATTCAGCCACTTGCGCCGCCTTCTTTCGTGCGTTTCCACTCCTCGGCGAGGACGCTGTACAACACCATGTCCCGGAAGCGCGTGTACAGCCAGTCTGACTGGCGCGTGACGCCTTCCTGTGTAAAGCCGAGCCGCTCGGGGATGGCGCGGCTTCGCGTGTTGCCGACGTCCACGCGTATGACGACGCGGTTAAGGCCCAGGCTGCTGAATGCGTGGTCCAGCAGTGCGACGCACGCGCGTGTGACCAGCCCTCTGCCTTGGAGGTCCTCGCTCACCCAGTAGCCGATTTCACCGCTGCGGTTCACCTCGTCGATGAAATGAAGGCCGATGCCGCCGGAGATACGGCCCTCGTGCCAGATGGCAAACTCGATCGCGGTACCCTTGGCGAATCCCTCCAGCGACGACCTGACGAACGCTCTCTCGTCCTCCACCGTGGTGGTGGCGTCCAGCCACGGCAACCACTCCCGCAGGTATGCACGGTTGCGGTCCACCAGCGCGAACAGTTCCTCGGTGTGGCGCTCTTCGAGCAGGCGCAACTCGCTATCGTCGTCTATGGGGCAGCGCAGCATGTGTGTCCTCTTGGGCATTGGGTGTAAACATTATAGCGCAACGCTCCCGGCAGACGTTCCTTGACACCATGCCAAGCCGCGCCTAAAGTGCAGGCATACCCTCGAAGGTGCACTGGCCCCATGACCGAACGCATTGTCTCCGGCAACCAGCAGGAGGGAGACCACACGCTCGACACGAGCCTCAGGCCACGACGGCTCGATGAGTACGTGGGTCAGGCGACGGTCAAGGGCAACCTCCAGATCGCAATCACGGCAGCGCTTCAAAGAGGCGAGCCGCTCGATCACCTGCTGGTGTACGGCCCGCCAGGCCTGGGCAAGACCACCCTCGCCAACATCGTCGCCACAGAGATGGGCGTCCGCATTCGCGTCACGTCCGGCCCCGCCATCGAACGCCCGGGCGACATGGTCGCGCTGCTGACGCAGCTACGCAAAGACGACATCCTGTTCGTGGACGAAGTCCACCGGCTCAGCCGCTTGGTGGAGGAGGTTCTCTACTCCGCCATGGAGGACTTCTTCGTGTCGTGGGTAATCGACAAGGGATTGAATGCCCGCAGCATGAACCTCGCCATACAGCCATTCACTCTCATCGGCGCCACCACCCGCTACGGAATGGTCAGCTCGCCGCTTAGAGACCGCTTCGGCTCGGTGTACCGGTTGGACTTCTACGGCGAAGAAGACATGTGCACCATAGTCGAGCGCTCGGCGCGTATTCTGGACATCACCGCCGAGCCGGGCGGCATGCGCGAAATCGCCCTGCGCGCCCGTGGTACGCCCCGAGTTGCCAACCGCCTGCTCAGGCGAGTGCGCGACTACGCGCAGGTGGTAGCCGACAACGTGATCACCGAAGAGGTGGCCAAGTCGGCCCTGGCGCAGTTGCAGGTCGATAACATCGGCCTGGACAGCATGGACCTGCGGGTGCTCCATTCGATCGTCGAAAAGTTCGGCGGCGGCCCGGTCGGGCTGGATACCCTGGCGGCGTCCATCAGCGAGGAGTCGGACACCATCGAGGACGTTTGCGAGCCTTACCTGCTGCAGCTTGGCTTTCTCGACCGCACCCCCCGCGGGCGGATGGCCACCCGCCGCGCGTATGACCACCTTGGCATCGAGTACGAGGACGGCGCCTCCAACCAACCCAGGCTCATCTGACGCGCTCTAATGGTGCCGCGGCTTGACACTACGAGTCACCATCGGCTCGGCCCGCCAGTTCCAGCGGTTCTTCTATCGAAGCGTAGTTCATGGCGTACAGCCGGGAGTACAGCCCGTTGCGGGCCAGCAACTGGTCGTGCGTTCCTTCTTCGATGACCTCGCCCAGGTTCAGCACCACGATCTTGTCAGCGCCGCGAATGGTCGACAGCCTGTGCGCGATGACGATGGCGGTGCGATCCTTCAACAGGTTTTGCAGCGCCCGCTGGATGAGCACTTCGGTGTAGCTGTCGATGTTGGCGGTGGCCTCATCCAGGATGAGTACGCGAGGGTCTGCAACGATGGCGCGGGCGAAGCTGAGTAGCTGCCGCTGCCCCAAGCTCAGGTTCACCCCGCGCTCGGCCAGGAAAGTGTCGTAGCCATCCTCCAGCCGCATGATGAAGTTGTGGGCGTTCACCGCCTGCGCCGCCTCGATCATCCGCATATCGGTTACGTCGCCGTTGTTGTACTTGATGTTCTCGCGCACAGTGCCTGAGAAAAGGAAGGGCTCCTGCAATACCATGCTCATCTGGCGCGCCAGCGAGTTGCGCGTGACGTCGCGTATGTCCCAGCCGTCCACCAGTATGGCGCCATTGCCACGCGGCACGTCGTAGAACCTGGACAGAAGCGAGACCATCGAGGTCTTGCCCGCGCCGGTCGGCCCCACTATCGCCACCGTCTCGCCGGGGCTCACGTGCAGGTTTACGTTCTTGAGTATCGGCTCTTCCGGCACGTAGGAGAAGTTCAGGTTGCGGAACTCCACTTCGCCGCGCAGCCGCGGCAGTTCTACGGCGTCTGGGGCGTCCTCCAGGTCCAGCGGCGTGTCCAACAGATCGAATATGCGTGAGCCGGAGGCCATCGAGCGCTGAAGCTGCGTGTACTGCATGGTGAGATTGCGAATCGGATCGAAGAAGCGTTGGATGTACAGGATGAACCCGACGAGCGTGCCCACTTCAAGTTCATTGTTGAGTATCATCTGCGCGCCGAAGATAAGGGCCAGGACTATCGAGACGGCGGTCAGCACGTCCACAACGCCTATCAGACCGGAAGAGAGTCTGCTTGCATACAGGTTTGCATCGAGATGTTCGCGGTTCTTGCCGTCGAAGATCTCCAGGTTGCGGTCCTGGCGGTTCATGCTCTGGACAACGCGGATGCCTGTTATGTTCTCGTTGAGCGCGCCGTTGACTATGGAGATGGCCACCCGGACCCGCATGAATGCCTTGCGGGCATACGGCTGCCAAAACGCCATGATGAGTATGAGAATGGGGATGGTCACCATGGAGATAAGGCCGAGTTCCACATTGAGCACCAGCAGCATGATCACGATGCCCGCGAGTGACAGCATGTCGCCCAGGGTCATAACCACCAGCGCCATGAACTCCTGGAGCTGGCCGGTGTCGCCCTGCACGCGCGACATAATCCGTCCGACCTCGGTCTTGTCGTAGTACGATAGCGACAGCTTTTGCAGGTGCGCGAACATATCGCGCCGCAAGCCGAACAGGATTCCCTGTCCCACTTTGGCCATGGCCAACTGTTGTGCGTAATTGGACACCCAGTTGAGGCCGGCCACGCCGACGAACACGGCGAAAATGAGCGTCAACTGGCCGAAGTTGGCGTTGCTGAGGATGTAGTCGTCGATGCCGATAGCCACCAGCCAGGGCACCGCGATCTGTGTGCCGGTGAACACCAGCATGGAAAGCGTGGCTATCACCGCGAAGCCCTTGTACCGGAACATGTAGGGGAGCATTCGAAGGACCACGCGGCGGTTGTAAACGCTGCCGAATACCTCGTCGTCTATGTGCCCGCGCCTTGTTCCCTGGAACATGCCGCCGCGGCTGCCGCCCATCATGAGTCGCCCTCCACGGTCACTATCACGGGCGCCTCCATGTCCTTCATGACCTCTTCCTGCGGCCGTAGCTGCAACTCGTAAATGTCCCGATACAGGCCGGACGCCGCAAGCAACTCCTGGTGCGTACCCTGTTCGACGATCTCGCCTTCCTGCATCACCAGTATCAGGTCGGCCCTGTGCACCGTGCTGAGCCTGTGTGCTATCACGAACGTCGTGCGGCCCTGCATCACCGAAATCATCGCCTGGCGTATGAGTTCCTCCGTGCCCGCGTCCACGCTAGACGTGGAGTCGTCCAGTATGAGCACGGGCGGATCCAGGAGTACGGCGCGCGCAATTGACATACGCTGTCGCTGTCCGCCCGAAAGTGTAGAGCCCCGTTCTCCGATGGGTGTCTCGTAACTCTGGTCCAATGACTCGATGAAGTCGTGCAACTGGGCCACCTTCGCCGCCTGGGTAATCTCCTCCGGGGACGCCGATTCCCTGCCGTAGGCGATGTTTTCCTTCATGCTCGTGGTGAACAGGAACACGTCCTGCTGCACAAAGCCCACGTTGTGGCGCAGCGACTCGAATGTCACGTCGCGCACGTCGATGCCGTCTATAGTTATCCGTCCGCCGCTCACATCGTAAAACCGCGATATCAGGTTAACTACGGTGCTCTTGCCGCTGCCCGGCGCTCCAAGCAGTGCGATCACCATGCCGGGTTTGGCGTCGATGTTCACGCCGCGCAGTACGGGCACGCCGTCGTCGTAGCTGAACGACACATCCTCGAAGCGAACGTGACCCTTCACCCTGGGCATCTCGTCGGCGCCGGGGTGCTCCTGCACCGGAGACTCCGTGTCCAGTATCTCGAACAGACGCTGGCCGGCGGAGGTCGCCCGGGCGTACGCATTCACCATCCACGCCGTCATGCGGACGGGCATGGACAGTATCTGCATGTAGAGCACGAACGCCGCCAACTCGCCCAGGCTCATATCGCCGTTGACGACGCGCCAGCCTCCGAACCAAATTATGAGCGCGAGCGCGACAAGGAAGGCGAAGTTCATGAACGAGGTGTTGGAGGCGCGCAGCTTTTCGGCCTCCACCATGTCTTCGGCCACGCTCGCGTTGCGGCTGCTGTACCGCTCCTCTTCGTGCTTCTCCGCAGCGAACGCCTTGACCACGCGAACGCCCGTCAGGTTCTCCTGGAGGACGGTGTTCAACTCGGCCATCTTCTCCTGGACGCTGAGCCAGATGGCGCGCATCTTCAGCCGCATGACGACGGAGTGGTAAGCCACGAAGGGCAGGAAGCTGGTGCTCAGCAGGCCGAGGCGCCAGTCCATCCACATCAGGATGATGCCCACGATAACGAACAGCGCCATGAAGTAAGGCATACGCACCAAGCCCATGTTGATGAACATTCGGATGTTCTCAACGTCGGTAATGGCCCGGGACATCAGGTTTCCGGTGTGGTGGCGGTCGTGAAACCCGAAGCTCATGTGCTGGACGTGGTTGTAGAAGCGGTTACGTATGTCGAACGCTACGAGTTGCGAGAGAGCTTCACCGAGGTAGGTCTGGAGGAATGACAGCACGCCACGGACTATGCTCAGGACGATAATGGCAATGGAGATTGCGATCAGTTCGTCACTGGGGATCTCGCTTATGCCGCCTTCAGAAAAGGCTAAGTAGATGCGGTCGATCGCGTCGCTGAATAGCCTGGGTAGCAGCAGATAGGCCGCAACGGCGCCTGCCATCGCGGCATAGGCGCCAATCAGCCGCCATTTGTGCCGAAGGGCAATCCTTATGATACGAAGAATTACTCTCATGTGGTCTTGGTTGGACGACCTCCCATTCGCTCTATTTCAAATGTATATTCCAAAGCCGCTATACTCTAAACCTGTTCCTCCCTGCTTGCAACCTCCCTATCTCTGCTGTCTCAAGTTTCCGGGCTGGTCGACAAGCGATACAACGATCCAGAGTCGAACTGAAGTGGCACGACGCGCGCCTTGATTCCGAACCTGCCTACCATAAACGGCAAATGCGCCAAATGCAACATGAAACGGGTTGCGTTTTGTCTCAAAACTGTCCGAACCTCAACTAGTCCGCGCCATAAATGCCGCTTGCGGCTTCCGGCGACACCAAGCCGTCGCGCACGTCGCGCTCCACCAGTTCCCGGCTTCTCTCCCTGGGGTCATAGATGCCTCCGCCGCTCGGGAACTCCACCACCAGTTCGTCCGACTCGGACTCGAGGCCCACGTAGCCCTGGGTCATCTTCTCCGGGTCGTCGCTCAGCGCGACGCCGTTCAACACGACCCGCGTTCTTCTGCCGTCGCCTCCGCCAAAGATGCCCTGCGCCGGGAACAGCATCCTGTGCGGGTGGAAGTAGATGTTGAGGTTGCCGGGATGGCCGGGCGACTTGCGCATGGCCACCCGCTGGCCGGGGCTGCCCCTGTGTAGTCCCGCGCCCGCCGAGTCGGTGACGAACTCCTTGGCACGGACCAGCGCCGGGCTGTTGAGTTCGAAGACCTCGACCGGCACATTGGACGCGCTGCTCGGAAACATGTTCAGTCCCATGCCGTCTCCCATGCTCGTCGCCCCTCGGCCTCCGCCACAGAACAGGTGGGCGTTGAACACCTTCCCGTCGCCGTCGAATCCGTAGGTGTGCAGGCTCGACATCAGGCCGTTGCCGGACTGTATGTCCCCGGGCAGCGCCTGCGCCAGCGCGCCGAAGATCGCGCCGTGTATGTACCAGCCCGTGTTTACCCTCGAACCCACCGAAATCGGGAAGGTGCAATTGATGATGCTGCCCTCCGGCGCGACCGTGGTTATGGGCTGGAAGCATCCCTCGTTCACCGGCACTTCAGGCGCGAGCAGGCAGGCCATCGGATACAGGGTGTGGCCCGTGCTGTAGATCAGCGTGCAGTTGATGCCGCCCCAGTCCACCTGCGGCGACGAGCCGGCGTAGTCCACCACCATCTCGTCGCCCCGCACCGTTACTTTCACGGCAATCTTGAGCGGCGTGCCCACGCCGTCGGTGTAAACCTCGTTGTGGTACTCACCGTCCGGCAGACTGCCTATGGCCCGGCGCATCGCGGCCTCCGACCGGCTCCGTATCGCCTGCGACAGCGCGGACAGGTCCTCGAGCTGGTACTCATCCAGCAGCGCCGCCACGCGCCTTCTGCCGACCTCGTTGGCGGCGACCTGCGCCTCTATGTCGGTCAGCACCATGTCCGGGGCGCGCACGTTCCAGCGGAACATGTCGAACACCAGCTCGTTAGGCTCGCCGTCGTCGTACAGCTTGCAGATGGGAAAGAATATCCCCTCTTCGTAGGAGTCTCGTACGCTCTTGGCGTCCAGCGAACCCCCGATGTCGGACGTGTTGGCGATGTTTCCCGCAAAGCCTACGAACCTGCCCTGGAAGAAGATCGGCGTCACAACCGCGATGTCGGGCAGGTGGCCGGCGCACAGCCAGGGGTCGTTGGTCAGGAACACGTCGCCGGGCCTGAGCGAGTCGGCGGGATACTTCTTCAGGATCTCCTTGGTGACGTTGGGCATCGTCATGTTGAACACGGGCATGCTTCGGTAGGCGTGTGCTATCGAACGGCCCTCGGCGTCCATGATCTCGCACCCGAAGTCGTTGGCCGACGCGATGATCGTCGAGACCGCCGTCCTCAGTATCGTCGTCCACATCTCCTCGGTGACGTTGAGGAGGCGGCTCCAGATTATCTCCAGTGAAACTGGGTCGAATTCCCTCATTGCTCGCTCCCGGTCAGCCCTGGCTGTTTCCGATTCCCGCCACTTGCGCGCACCATCACGCCTGCGCTGTGCCTCCCACCTCGAACACCAGATTGAACCACTCATCCACTTCGGCCCGGTCCTGCGGGCCCAGTACCGCAGTAGACTCCTGCTCCTCCACGATTGCCGGCCCACTGAGCCGCGCCCCGGGCGCCAATCGGTACCTGTCGTAGACCGGGCACTCGATGAACCCAACGCCCTGGAAGTACGCGTTCCTGGCCCCTTTCAGCGCCGCGCCGGCGTCAGCGTTCTCGTCCACGTCCTGGCGCGCCAGCCGCACCACCGGCTCCGGCCCGGTCGCCAGCAGGCGCCAGTTCTGCACCTCTATCGGTATGTTCAGATTCCGGCGGGAGTACAGCTCCTCGTAGATGTCGTGGAAGTCCGCCTGGATGCGTTCCAACTGAGCGGCGCCCAGCTCGCCATCCGGAATCGGCACGTTGATCTCGTGAATCTGCCCGCTCAGCCGCATGTCCGCCGAGCGCGCCAGCGTTACGCCGCCCCCCTGCGTGCCTGCCTGCGCCAGCAGCCGCAGACCTTGCGCTTCCATGTCTCGGTACACATCGTTCACCGAGCTCCAGTCCGCGCCCTCCAGCGATGAGGGCAGCGACCGCACGTCCTCGAACGACAGCGGCGCCGTCAGGCAGCCAAGCGCGGACGTGACGCCCGCCGCCAGCGGCGAAATCACGCGGCGCGCTCCCATCTTGCGCGCGACCTCGCAGGCGTGAGCCGGCCCCGCGCCGCCGAATGCCACCAGGCTGTAGTTGCGCGGGTCCTTGTTGCGGCCAATCACATGGAGCCGCGCCGATGACGCCATGTTCTCGGTGACCACGCTGTAGATGCCCCAGGCCGCCTCTTCTTCGCTGATCCCCAGCACGTCGCCCAGTCCCGCAACTGCCCGCCTTGCGGCGTCTACGTCGAGTTTCATGCGCCCGCCCAGGAAGTAGTCGGGGTTGAGATAGCCCAGTACCAGGTTGGCGTCCGTCACCGTCGGCTCGTCGCCTCCCTGGCCGTAGCAGGCCGGGCCCGGCCTCGCCCCCGCGCTCTGCGGCCCCACCTTGAGCAGGCCCAGGCTGTCGGTCCAGGCGATGCTGCCGCCACCGGAGCCTATCTCGATAAGCTCGACTACGGGTATCACTATCGGCAGGCCGCTGCCGGCCTTGAAGCGGTGCACGCGGGCGACCTCTATCCTGCTGGACACCGTGGGCCGTCCGCCCTCGATGACGCACGTCTTGGCCGTGGTGCCTCCCATGTCCAGAGACACCAGGTCCGGCTGCTCGAGCAACTCGCCGTAGTACCTGGCCGCCAGCGCTCCCGCCGCCGGTCCCGACTCCAGCATACGCACGGGGCGCTCGGCCGCCGCATCGCTCCCGATCACGCCGCCCGCGGAGTGCATAACCAGAAGTTGACCATCGTATCCCTGCTCAGCCAGGCTTCCGGTGAGCGACGCCAAGTAGCCGGACACGGCGGGCTTGATATAACAGTCTGCCACCGTGGTCGAGGTTCGCTCGTACTCGTTGATGACCGGGGCGACTTCGGACGACAACGACAGCGCCACGCCCGGGAACCGCTCCCCGATGGCGGTCTTCAGCCTCTGCTCGTGCTCCGGGTTCTTGTAGGAGTGAAGCAGAGACACCGCCACGCCCTGGACGTCCTGTTCCAGCAGCTCTCCCATGGTCGCCATGGCAGCGCCCACGTCCAGGGTTGAGACGACGTTGCCGTCGCGGTCCACTCTCTCGGCGACTCCCCGCCGCAGGTATCGTGGCACCAGAGGCGGGGGGTACTGCGCCTTCAGGTCGTATATGTCGTATATCTGCTCTCGGCCCATCTGAAGGATGTCGCGGAATCCCTCGGTGGTCAGCAGCGCAGTCTTGGCGCCCTTGCGCTCGATTATCGAGTTGGTCGCCAGCGTCGTGCTGTGAACGACCATGCGCAGGCGGTCGAAGTCTACGCCCTCGTCGTCCAGCAGCTCGGATGCCCCGGCGATCAGCGCGACGTCCGGATTCTGCGGGTCGGTCAACACCTTGTTGACCAGCACGCGCCCGGTCGAAAGCTCCAGAAGCGAAAAGTCTGTGAAAGTGCCTCCTATGTCCACGCTGAGCGCGTGTGTAAACCGGTCGGCGGAATCCGTCATATCTGCTCCCACTGGCCGACAGGACGACCTGCCGGCCGGTTACGACTCGCCCCCGCGCGGACGCCTGCGACCCATCGCACCGGCGTCCGGGGCAAGCCCAAGCGAGTTTAGCAACCGCTACGGGGGCCGTCAACCAAGCGCACGGCAGCGTAAGTTTTTAGAGCGGGCAGGGCGGGCAGGTTTGAAACCTGCCCCTACAGGCGAGGGTTTGGCGAAATGTGCCCTGAAACGCACCATTCCGCACATTTCGTAGCTGGAGAGCTGCCCCAGTGTTTGGCGAAATGTGTGTCAAACGGGGACTTTTGGGGACATTTGGTAGCTGGATGGTGCGCCGGCGGGGTCTGGCCGGAGGGGCCTGGGCGCACGTTAACGGGTGCGAATGCCCCAAGTGGCCCCGGGGGCGAGTGGTCAGTGGTTAGAGGTTAGGGGTCGGCGGGTGGTAGGTCGGTCCTTTGTTGGGGGAAGCGTAGCACGGCTGTGCGGGTGGGGTCAAGGGCCCTTTGGCGGAGGTAATTGTTCGGAGGGGCCGACGGGCGGGTTTGAAACCCGCCCCGACCGTGGAGTAGGATAGCACCGATGTGCGTATACTTCAAAGACGGTGGCGAAATTGCGGGACTGGGGCGAAATCGTGGGGAGAAATGGCGCAGGCGTGGGTACCGAACGGGGCGTGAGTGGGGCTTGGCTATGGCAGGGATGGGGAACGGATAGCGCGGGAAAGTGACGGAATTTTCGGGGTAAAGGGGCGCGAAAGGGTCCGGTGTGGGCGAGCCGGGCGCGGCTAGAGTGCGCGCTGGGGCGTTCGGGGGACATTCGGCCCGGCTATCCACCTCGCACGGATTTGGGCTAGCATGGTGTGGACTGATCGAGTCAACTTGCCGGAAGGGACGGAGTTAAGGCATGGAACCCGGCATACCCATAGTCGCAGCACTGGTCGTGGGCGGTTACCTGATCGGGTCGGTGCCCGCGGCGTACCTGATCGCGCGAGCAGCCGGCGCGGACGTGTTCGAGGTCGGCACGCGCAACCCCGGCGCGGCGAACACCTTTCGGGAGGTGGGCCGCTGGGCCGGCGTCGCAGTGTTCCTCGCCGACGCGGTGAAGGGCGGACTGCCTGTCGCTGCGGCGTGGGCGGTCAACGCGCCGCTCGGCGTGATGGTCGCGGCGGGCGCGGCGTCGGTGCTGGGACACTGGCTGCCGGTGTTTCTGCGCTTTCGGGGAGGAGCGGGACTTGCTACGGCGATAGGGGCGGGAATCGCGCTGGTGCCGGTTCTCGCCGCCATCGGATTGGCCGTGGGCGCGCTCAGCGTGCTGGTCATGCGGCGGACCGTGGAGGGAGCCGCCGTGGGCTACGCCGCCGTGGCCTGCGCGGCGTTCGCGCTGGACGCCGCAGGCGCACGGGAGGCGGACTGGCCGAGGGTGGGCGCCGCAGTAGGACTCACCATAGTGGTTGGGATGCGCGCCCTAGTCGTGGAGAGGCCGTGGCGGGGTAGGGGAGACGGCGGGGGCTGAGGGAGGTGCGCCCGGCAGGTTTTCGAGTCCATCCTACTCGATGGTCACGCTTGCGGTGTACGTACCGGTTCCACCGATGCCTTCCACCAGAACGAAGTAGTCGTCGGACCAGAGCGGCTGCCAGAGGATGTTTACGCCATCTTCGTCCCAAGACCTAACAATGTCGGCCGCGGAGCTGGACAGGCTTACGAAGGGATTCTCCAGCGTGCCGGGCGTGACCACTATTCGGTAGCTTTGACCCTCCTTCGCCGGGAAGCGGAAGGCGTCGAGATCGGACGCGAAGTCTATCTCGCCGTCGATGGTGTCGCCTATCTCGATCAGTGTGGCGGTCTCGTGACTGTCGCCGTGGTCGTCGGGGCCGAAGATTCCGCCGCCAGCCACCACTTCGGGCGCTTCTATAGTCACGGGTCTATTGTAGTCCGAAAAGGTGGTCACGTAGGTAGCCCGAGTCAGGTAGGTGAGGTTAGTGAGGGGGTCCGTGTCGGAGTCCTCAAAGAAGATCTCGGTCTTCCTGACGAGATAGTCGTCGACGCCCACCCAGTACTGGACATCAGCCTCGCCCTGGCCCGCGCTCTGGTCGTCCAGCAACTTCGCCACGTCCTCGCCAGTCACCGTGCCGCTGAGATGATAGACACGCTCGCCGTCCAACTCCTCTATGCCAGACAGCGTAAAGCTTGCCGCGACCTCCGGGCGGAAGTCCGTGCCGAACGCCCCCATAGAAAAGGACTCAGTGCCGACTGGGATGGCCATTTCTACGTTGGTCTCCCATTCACCGGTCAGAGGATTCCTCATGTATGTGTCGCTGCCGATTGCGATTATCTCGAACTCCACCGTAATGCCGGATGCACGCATCTTGACTGCGAAGTGAAAGCGGTCGGGGACTACGAGGTCTCCCACGAGTCCCAATGTGAAATCCGCGCTCGTTCCCGTGCCTCCGGACTCCACGTGCACCGCCACGTCGCTTTCGACATGCGCCGTCGTGACGCCGCTCATCGCCACGGTAACCGCGTCCAGCACCGCTTGGGCGGATGGCGGCGCCGGCGTCGAGGTTGGTACGCTCGTAGCGGTGGGCGGAGGCGTGGGTGTGGGCGTCGGAACGGGCGTCAACGTGACGGTGGGCGTCGGAACGGCGGTGGGCGTCGGAACAGGCGTCAACGTGGCCGTCGGTGCCGTCACCGGAGACTCGTCGCCTCCAGTGCACGCCGCCGCGGCCAAGAAGGCCAAGACGGCGACCGCAAGGAAAGGCGGGGACGTCCGGGAGAACGTCCCCGCCAACCAGTCAAAGGCGAACAACAGCTAGACCCGCGTGGCTGCGACGAGGCCTGCCTCGAGGCGCTCCATCGCCTCGTCGATCTCCTCTGTCGTGACGGTGAGCGGCGGCATCAGCCGCACGGCGTTGGGGCGGAGGGGGTTCAGCAGAATGCCCGCCTCGTTGCAGGCCCCCACTACCGCGGGCGAAATGTCGGAGTCGAAGAGAACCGCCCACAGCAGACCCATGCCGCGCACCTCGCTGATGACGCTGTGCCTGGCCTTCAGTCCGTTGAGCGCCGCGCCCAGGTACTCGCCCATGGCGGCGGCGTTGCCGGACACGTCGTTGTCGATTATGTACTTGGTGGAAGCGTACGCCGCTGCGCACGTGAGCGCGTTGCCGCCAAATGTGGAGCCGTGGTCGCCCGGCTCGAACGCCATCGCGTGGTCTTTGGCAAGGAATGCGCCGATGGGCACTCCGCCGCCCAGGCCCTTGGCGAGCGACATGATGTCCGGCTCGACGTCGAAAGACTGGTAGCCGAACAGCGTGCCCAGCCGTCCCAGTCCGGTCTGGACCTCGTCGAAGATGAGCAGCAGGCCGTTCTCGTCGCACCACTCGCGCACCTGCTCCAGATAGCCGACGCTGGGGATGTTGACGCCACCCTCGCCCTGCACCGGCTCCAGCATCACCGCGCACGTTTCGTCGGTGGTGGCCGTCTTCAGCGCCTCGATGTCGTTGTAGTCGACGTGTGTGAAGCCCGTCGGTATCGGCTCGAATATCTGCTGGTAGTGCGGCTGACCCGTTGCCGCGACGTTCATCATGGTCCTGCCGTGGAACGAGTTGAACGCGGTGATGATCCCAACGGCGCCGTCGCGGTTGGCCTTGCCCCACTTGCGGGCCAGCTTGATGGCGCCCTCGTTGGCCTCGGCGCCGCTGTTGCAGATGAATATCTTGTCCAGGCAGCTGTTGTCTACCAGGATCTGGGCGAGTTGGAGCTGGGGCACGGTGTAGAACTGATTGGAGGTCTGAAGCAGGGTGCGCGCCTGCCTCTCGATGGCCTCGGCCACCTCCGCGTTCGCGTGGCCAACGTTGTTGACCGCCCATCCGGAGGTGAAGTCCAGGTACTCCTTGTCATCGACGTCCCAGACTCGCGTGCCCTCACCCCGCGCGATCACGACGGGCTGCCGCCGGACGACGAACATGTAGTACTGGCTCTCGAGGTCTTTCCAATCGGTTGTCATCTCAGTTTCCTCCTGCTAAGTCCTTCAGCCGGTCAAGGGCCTCTTCTATCTCCGAGACGTTTTCCTTCAGCTCGTCCAGCGCGGAGAGCAGGCTGTCTATCTCCTGTTGCAAGCCTGTTCCCGCAGGCGGCGTCACCGCCGGTGTCTGTCCGTTCGTTGGCGCGGTGACCACGGGGGCGTCCGCCTGGAAGCCGGTCAGCGACTCGAGGGCGTCGTTGAGGGAGTCCTCCATGACGACCCTGTCGCCGGTCGCCAGGATCACGCGCTTGAGCTCCGGGAACCTGACGCCTTCGGCGCGGATGTAGACCGGCTCCGCGTACAACAGGCTCTCGCCGATGGGTATCACGAGCAGGTTGCCCCTGATGCAGACCGACCCCTCGGAGCAGCGAAGCGTGAACCAGGCCGATATGTCCTGGTCGTTGTCGATGCGGGCCTCCACCTGCTCCGGCCCGTCTATCTGCCTGTCCTTCGGGAAGTTGAACGCAACGAGATTGCCGTAGTGCTCACGGTCGCTCCTGGCCGCGAGCCAGCCGATCAGGTTCTGGCGCTGGTTGGGAGTGTAGGGGAGGAGCAGAACGAACTCCTCCCGGTCCTCGCCGGGCAACTTCATTATCACATAGTACGACTCGACAGGCTGGAGCTGCTCTTCCTGTCCGAACTTCTCATTTGGAATCGCCCACAAGTCCTCGTTGTTATAGAAGTTCTGCGGGTCCTTCATGTGGTACTTGGTGTACTTGTGGGCCTGCACGTCGAACATGTCCTGGGGGTACCGTACGTGTTCCGCAATCGCGGGTGGCATTTCGTCCTGCGACTTGAACAGGCCGGGGAACATGCCCCGGTACGTGGCGATTATGGGATCGTTGGAGTCCCATTCGTACATCAGCACGTCGCCGTTGAAGGCGTCGACCGTGATCTTGACGCTGTTGCGTATGTAGTTGATCCGCTCCTCGCCTGACGTGACTGTCGGGTCGGAGTACGGGAAGTGGTCGGTCACTGTGTAGGCGTCTTGAATCCAGTACAGTTGCCCGTCGGCGACAACGATGTAAGGGTCGCTGTCCAGCCACAGGAACGGCGCGATAGTCTTGATCCGGTCCTGCACCTGGCGCCGGTACTGCACGAGGCTCTCGCTCGTAATCTCGCCGCTTATCAGGATGTTCACGTCCGCGAACTGCCAGGCGTAGGCCATGCGCCGGAAGAACGACGACAGCTCGACTCCCCCGTCGCCGGAGTAGCTGGTGCGGATGAGGTCTCCCTCCTCTGTTTGGAAGTCCAACTCGTCAGTGTTGGTCTTGACGATAACGTAGTCCGCGGTGTTTTCGCCGTAGTAGATGCGCGGGTTGTCCACTACCAGTTCGGGCTCAGGCGCTCCCTCCACGCCAATGGGAATCACGCCGTCGGCGGGGATGTCCTTGGCGAAGAACAGCGGCCTGCCCTCGGGAGTGAACTCCGTAACTGGGCTCATCGCTATGCCGATGCCGTGCGTGTAGAAGAGGTGCCGGTTGAGCCAGGTCTGCGACTCCGGTTGCAGCTTGTCCGGCGCGACCTCGCGGGTCGCCAGCAACACCTGGCGGTAAGCGCCGCCCAGGGTGTAGCGTCCCACGTCCACGCCAAGGAAGTCGTAGTAAGGGCGAATCAACTGGATCTGGCGGTACACGTCGGTCAGCGGGCGATAGTCCCACAGCCGGATGTTGTTTATGGTAAGCGAATTCTCGGCTATCAGCTCGGACGAGACCGCGCTGTCGGCCTGGTAGAACTGCTCGTCTATGTTGTCGAGACCGTAGCCCTGACGAGTGTAACTCAGGTTGTGGGATATGTACTCCGACTCTCTTACGAACTCGTTGGGCGTTACCGTGAAGCGCTGCACGATGGAAGGCCAGACGGCGCCCAGGACAATCGAGGCGACCACCCACAGCGCGACGGCGCCCGTGAACAGCCTCATTCCGGTCAGCCAGATGTTGACCAGCAGAAGTATGCCGCTCGCCACCGCGATGATGGCGGATATCAGCAGGGCCGGCCTGCGCGCGTTCAGGTCGGTGTAGGCAGCGCCGAAGACCGCGCCGTCCTCGGACAGCAGCAGCTCCCAGCGATCGATCCACAGTCCCGCGGCGATGGTGAACAGGATGAGCGAACCTATCACCGAGATGTGCACCTTGAGGGCGGGCGTTATCGAGAATCGGTCTCCGCGCAGCCCCGACCGGATGAAGTAGATCGCGAGCGCGGCCAGCGCCGACACCACCAAAACGCCCAGCAACCAGCCCTGCACGAACCCGTAGACGGGCAGGGCGAACACGTAGAATCCGAGGTCCAGGCCGTAGATCGGGTCGGTCTGGCCGAAGGGTACGGACTCAAGGAACCGCAGGAAGTACTCCCACTGCGTCGCGAGCGCCGCGCCGAACATCAGGCTCAGCAGCACAGCCGCGCCGACGCTTCCCCACAGCACGAGCTTCCGCAAAAAGTCGACCGCGTCGTCCGGCAGCGACACGTTGACCGGCCCGTCCGACTTTCGATAAGCGATGAAGATGTTGATCGCCAAAACGATACCGGCAATCACCATGCCGGCTGCGAACAGCCCGATTCGCGTGAACAGTATCTTCGTGTAGACGCCCCGGTAACCCAGCGATTCGTACCACAGCCAGTCGGTGTACACCGAGCGGGCAAGGGAAATCAGCACGAAGATCGCCACCAGCCCGATGATTATGGCGCCCCACTTCAGTACGCCGCCAATCTGAATCGGGATCTGCTCCGGTTCGAATTCGCTGGGGTAACCGTTGCCGTTCTCGTAGTCCGGGTTCATAGCCTCACTAACCTATCCTGGTTCCCGTGGCTTTGCCGTTCAACGTTTCCATAAGCGCCCTGGTCCGGCGACCGTCCACGATGTGTGCGGTACTGCCGCCGTTCAACGACGTGATGCACGCCTCCAGCTTGGGAATCATGCCGCCGCCAATGATGCTGGATCCCATCAGGCCCCGCGCCTGGCGTTCGGTCAGCCGGGGGATGACGCGCCGCGAGCTGTCGTACAGGCCCTCGACGTCCGTGAGGAACACAAGCCGCTCGGCGCCCAGCGCCGCCGCAACCTCGCCCGCGGCGGTGTCGGCGTTAATGTTCAGCAGCGGTGGATGGGACGTGTCCTGGGCAGCGCGCACCGCGACAGGAGCGATAACGGGAATGTATCCTGAGCGCAGCATCGCGTTAATCGGCTCGGGATCGACCTCCGTTACCGTCCCCACCAGTCCCAGTTCGGGGTCCTTGACGACCCCCTTGATCATTCCGCCGTCCGCGCCGCTCAACCCCATGGCCCTGCCGCCTGCCGCGGTGAGCGAGGCCACCAGGTCTTTGTTGATCAGCCCGGTCAGGACCGCCACCGCGATGTCCAGGCTCTGCTCGTCCGTAACCCGCAATCCTCGCACGAATTTGGGCTTAACGCCCTGCTTCTCCATCCACTCGGAAATCACCTTGCCGCCGCCGTGCACCACCACGGCCGGGCGACCCTCCCGCTGGAGCGCCACGAGGTCTTCGAGGGTGGTGTCGTGACTGCCCAGCGTGCTGCCGCCAATCTTGACTACTGTCGTCCCAATGGATAGAGGCTCCTCTCGTGTGATGGCGGCCTAGGTGCTGTAGGCCGAGTTGAAGGTCACGTATTCCTCGGTCAGGTCGCATCCCCACGCTCGGGCACTACCGGTCCCGATATGCAACTCAACCCTGAAGCTCACCTCGCTGCCGCCCATCGAGCCCACGACGGCGTCCAGGGAGTAGGGTATGGCCTTGCCCTCGTGAACGATCTGGATGCCATTGATGAAGAGTTGTATCCTGGACTCGTCCATATCGGCGCCGCTCTTGCCGAGCGCCATCATTATGCGGCCCCAGTTGGGGTCCCGCCCGTGCACCGCGGCCTTGACCAGCAGGGACCCTGCGATCTCCCGGGCCGCTACGCGGGCATCTGCCTCGCTCGCCGCGCCGTTCACGTCGACCTCGATCAGCCGCTGCGCGCCCTCTCCGTCGCGCACAAGCTCCTTCGCCAGCTCGGTGCAGACGTGGGTAAGCGCCTCCTGGAAATCCGGCGCGCCGGCCGACCCAGCGTCGATAGTCGGTCCGCCCGCCGCGCCGTTCGCGAACACGAGCACGGTGTCGTTCGTGCTCTGGTCGCCGTCCACGTCGATCATGTTGAAGCTCACGGAGACCGCCTCGCTCAAAGCGGCCTGGAGAAAGCCCTGTTCGACCGGGGCGTCGGTCGCGATGAAGCACAGCATGGTGGCCATGTTGGGATGAATCATGCCCACGCCCTTTGCGGCGCCGCCCAGCGTGACCGTCCGTCCGTCCAACTCCACGCTCACGGCTAAGTCCTTGCGGCGCGAGTCCGTCGTCCTTATCGATTCAGCGAAGGCGTGGCCTCCGTCCGCACTGAGCTTCAGGTCGCCCATGTGCTGGCGAATCAACCCCATCGGAAGCTCGACGCCGATCATGCCGGTGCTGGCGACCAGAACCTCCTGCGGGTCCACGCCCACGTGCGCCGCGGCCAGTGCCACCATCTCCTCGGCGTCCATGCGGCCCTGGTCTCCCACGCTGCAGTTCGCGCAGCCGCTGTTGGCGACCACCCCACGTGCAGACCCGCGCTCCGCGCGTACGCGGCTCACCGTGACGGAGGGAGAGAGAATCCGGTTCGTGGAGAAGGTGGCCGCGAGAGAGGCGGGTCGCTCGGAGAGCAGGATCCCGAGGTCGAGCACGCCCTCCCCCTGCGTCTTGAGGCCCGCGTACGTTCCGCCCGCGACGAATCCGGCCGCGGAAGTTACGCTTCCGTCTGGAATCTGTTCGATCTTTGCGGCCAAGTCTCGCTTCTCCCTTGTGCTGCTAAAGTCGTACCGCCGTAAGCCGCGCAAGTATAACATAGTGGACAATCACTTGCGAAAGCCGGGCGCCCGCGCAACACCTCCTCGCGTTCAGGCGGGCATTCCCGTCACGTCGCACCCCGGCACGCGCCGCCTAGCGGCACGAGTCGCAGTCGGTGGTACACCGCGCCTCCCGGACCCAGAGTGCTCTGGAAGAGCGCCACCCCGTCCACGACGAAGCCGGGGTTCCGCCTCGGCTGCGCTGCCTCCAGCACGCGCAGGGCGCGAGCCCGGTCCTCCCTCGACGCCGAGTCGCGCAGCCGGGCCAGCGTGAGGTGAGGGTTGAACGCCCGCCGCTCCCGGGCGAAGCCAAGCTCGGCCAGGCAACCGTCGACGCTCGCCTGCAGCGCCGCGAGACGCTCCAAGTCGCCCGCGATGCCCGCCCACAGGACGCGGGGAGCGCGGCCGTTCGGGAACGCGCCGACTCCGCTCAGCGAAAGCGCGAACGGGGCGTGGTGCGTCGCGGCGCTTCCGGTGGCGTCTCCGATGGCGCCGATGCGGTCCGCGGGCACGTCGCCCAGGAACTTGAGCGTGAGATGGATGCCTTCCGGGCGCACCGGTCTCAGCCCGCCAATACCTGCCGCCTTCAGCTCATCCACCACGTCGGCCAGCGTCTCCTTGACGGTGGGTGGCAGCTCTATCGCCACGAAGGCGCGCACCGAACGCTCGGCCGCGTTCACCTTGTTGGTCCGGCTTACTGCTGTACCGCCTGGCCGACGCCGCCGCTCGCCGCCACCGCCTCGCCCGTCACCGCGGACGCGAGAGGCGACGCTAGGAAGGTGACAAGGTAGGCAATCTCGGTCGCGTCCACGATTTTGCGAATGGCTATGCCCTGGGCTATGCGCTGCTCGATCTCTTCGACCGACACGCCCTCTCGCTCCGCCTGCTCCGCGTGCATTGGTCCGGTCCGCTCCGTCCGGGTCGTGCCAGGGTGGACTACGTTAACGTTGACGCCGTGCGGGCCGAGCTCGTTGGACAGCGTCTTGGTCATGTGGACCAGCGCCAGATTGCGCACGCCGCTGTAGGTGCCCGAGTTGCGAGACGCCATGCCGCCGATGTTGATTATCCGGCCCCAGCCCTGTTCGCGCATGATGGGAGCCACTGTCTTGGCGCAACGCAGGTAACCCACCACCTTGGTGTTCAGGTCGGCCAGCAGGTCCTCGTCGCTCGCGTCGTCCAGGCCGCCGCCCACCAGGCCGCCAGGGTAAGCGGCGTTGTTCACCAGAATGTCGACCCTGCCGAACTCGGCCATGGTCGCATCCAGCAGCCCCTGCACCGACTGGTTGCTGGTGGTGTCGGCGGGAACGGCAACGACTCGACCGCCGGTCTCTGCCGAAAGCTCCTTGGCCGCTTCTTCGAGCAGGCCCTCGCGCCTGGCGCAGATCACCACTTTGACGCCCTCACGCGCTAGCTCGCGCGCGATTGCCTTTCCGATGCCAACACTGCCGCCGGTCACTATGGCGACCTTGCCTGTTAGCTGAAGGTCCATCCTGTCGCTCCTCTCATGGTTTGTTCCGGCCGGACAGCCGGGGATCGATCTAGTACGGCAGTTTCAGCCCTGGCGTGCTCTGGACGTAGTGCGCCTGCCGGACGCCAAAGTCCTCCTGCAACTGCACCGTCAGCCCGCCGTCCACCGCCAGCGCGTGGCCGGTGATGAAGGAGGCTTCGTCCGAGCACAGGAAGACGATCGCGTTCGCGACGTCCACGGGACGCCCGACCCGCCTTAAGGGATACTGGTCCTCGAGGAAGCGCGCGCCGGAGCGGTCCTCGCCGTAGCTGGCCTCTATGCGCTCCGTCACGATGTGGCCCGGACAGATGGCGTTCACCCTGATGTTCATGGGCCCGAAGTCCGTCGCCATCTGGCGTGTCATGCCGATCACGGCGGACTTGCCGGCCTCGTAGACCAGCTTACCGGGCGCCATCAGCAGGCCGTGCACGGAGGCGATGTTCACTATGCTGCCCGCGCCCGTCTTGCGCATCTCCGGCACCGCGTACTTGACGCCAAGGAAGATCGACTTGGCAAGCACGCCCATCTCGAAGTCCCACCGCTCCTCGGTCACGTCCAGAGCGCTGCCGGTGTCCGGGCCGTGTGCCGGACTGTAGGCGTTGTTGACCAGGATGTCGAGCCTTCCCCACTGCCGCACCGCCTCTTCGATCATGCCCCGGATGTCGTCGTGGCTGCCCACGTCGGCACGCACCACGCCCGCCTCGCCGCCGGCCTCTCGAATCCTGTCCGCGTTCGCCTCCGCCGCCTCCAGGTCGATGTCGGCGATCAGCGCCCTCGCGCCCTCCTCGGCCAGTCGCCTCGCGGCGGCGCCGCCGATCCCGAGCGCGCCGCCGGTGACTACGGCCACCTGTCCATCCAGTCTCGCCATTTGGCATCCTCCCGCCGAGCGGACCGCGCCGCTTCAATTGAAACGTCCCTGCGCCTAGTGTAACCTCATTGTACCCGCTGCCGGAATTGTTACAAGCGGCGCAAGGAAGCTGGAGCAATGGCCGACGACATCATCTCCATGGAAGACATGATGGCCCTGTACGAGGTGACGGACCGCTACGGGATCGACAGGGAGCAGATCAGCGTCCCGCTGGAGAAAAGCGGCGGCGGCTCGCTCGACCTGCAGCCCACCGGCGCGGTCGAGATTACGATACCCGCGAACATACCGACTCGAGACTGGCTGCCGAAACTGGAGGAGGACCTGAGAAGCAAGGGTTTCCTCGAGGTCGACGAAGAGGACGACTTCTAGGTAGTCACGATCCTTATCGAGCCGCCAGGAGGCCAGGTGGCGAACGCCCGGAAGGGGGAGCGAATGAGATGGAGTTCAGCGGTTTCAGAGGCGTCCGCCTTGTCCGAAGCGGTCCAGGAGTGCGCCGCCAGCCTCAGCGAGCAGCTTGAAGGCGAGTCCCCCGACCTGGTCGTGGCGTTCGCGTCGGCGCACCATGCCGAGGACTTCGCCGACGTGCCCTCGCTCATTCGCGCCACCCTTCCCGGTGGCGTGCTCGTCGGCTGCTCCAGCGGCGGCGTCATAGGCGCGGGCGCGGAGGTGGAGCATCGCCCCGGCTTCGCGATGACCGCCGCCCGGCTGCCGGGCGTGTCCATCACGCCCTTCCACGTCGAGGACGCCGTCCTGCCGGACGGGGACGCGCCTCCTCACGACTGGGAAGCGCTCTTCCATGCGTCCTCGACCGACGACCCGCAGTTCCTGCTGCTCGCAGACCCGTTCAGCGTGAGGGGCGAGTTCCTGCTGATGGGTCTCGACTACGCCTTCCCAGGCAGCGTCAAGATCGGCGGACTCGCGAGCGGCGGCAGCCAGCCCGGGTCCAACGCGCTCTTCCTCGGCGACGAGGTCCACCGTGGCGGCGTGGTGGGACTCGCCTTCAGCGGCGACATCGTGATCGACACCGTCGTCGCGCAGGGCTGCCGGCCCATCGGCGCGCCGATGCAGATAACCCGCTGTCAGCGCAACGTACTGGTCGAGGTGGATGGACGCACGCCGTTCGAGGCGCTCAAGGAGGTGTTCGCCGGCCTGAGCGACCGCGACAGACAGCTAGCGCAACACTCGCTCTTCCTCGGCATCGTGATGGACCAAATGAACGACTCCCCGCTTCATGGCGACTTCCTTATTCGCAACATCGTTGGAGTGGACGGCCAGCGCGGATATCTCGCCATCGGCGAGATGCTCAAGGAGGGCCAGATAGTGCAGTTCCACCTGCGGGACGCCGATGCCTCGGCGCAGGACCTCGACGCGGTCCTCGAGCGCTACCTGGACACGCACGCGGCGCACGGCGAGGCCGGGGCGCTGTTGTTCTCGTGCCTCGGCAGGGGATCTTACCTGTACGGGCGGGCCGACCACGACACCGACATGTTCCGCGACAAGCTGGGGCCAATGCCGCTGACCGGCTTCTTCTGCAACGGCGAGATCGGGCAGGTGGGCGGCTCGACCTACCTGCACGGATACACCAGCTCGTTCGGCGTGTTTCGGCCGAAGTCCGGCCTCCAGGCTTAGCCGCCAGCCCGCGCCAGCAGTCGCTCGGCGTTGCCGCCCAGGATCGCCGCCAGGTCGTCCTCCGATGCGACGGTTCGCCGCGCCTCGTCGATGAGCCGGCGCGCTCGTAGCAGCGGGTAGTCGCTGCCCAGTAGGACCTTCCCTCGGCCCACCAGTGCGGCGACCGTGGGGAACACCGCAGGCGAGTACAGGAACGGCGACGCCGCGGAGTCGAAGTAGACGTTCGAAAAGCTTTCCCTCACCTCCGGCATCAGGGCGTAGAAGGGCAGGCCGCCGCCCCAGTGGGCGCATACGATGTCCACTTCAGGAAACGCCAGGATGAACTGCCAGAGCGAATCGGGCCAGGTCGTTCCCTTGCCGGGGTAGAGATGGCCCACCGGCTCCGACGAGTGGGTGGTCACGATCAGACCCAGGTGTTGCGCCGCCTCCATCAGTGGCGCCATCGTGCGCTCGTCGCCGATGTCGTAGCCCTGCGTGTCGGGATGGAGCTCGCCCACGCCAATCAGACCGGCGGCCGCGCACCGCTCGGCCTCCCGTGCCGCTAGTTTGCCCCAAGCCGGGTTGACGCCGCCGAATCCGTACAGCCGGCCGGGGTAGCGGCGCACCGAATCCGCGATGTAGTCGTTCACTTCCTCCGCCAGCGCGTGGTCGGTCCAGCCCATGCCCATGACGACGGACGCGTCCACGCCGTCGGCGTCCATCGCGTCGATCAACTCCTCTGCCGTGGCCATCCTGGCTCTCGGATTGGCGAACAGCTCGCCGAAGGTAGCGTCGCGCTCCAAGTAAACATCACGCTGGTCCCGGAGCCACGGCGGAAAGGCGTGAGTATGGAAGTCGATCACACGGGAACGAGTCTCGGCCCCGTGACTCCCGCGCCCCTGGATTCCCGCTTTCGCGGGAATGACGACTGGGGGAGCGGGAGTGTTCGATTCTACCTTGCCGCTCACCGCGCCAAGCGCTCGTATGCCCTGAGACCGGCAAATGTTGCCCTGTCCCCAAGCTCTTCCTCGATGCGCAGCAGCCGGTTGTACTTCGCGGTGCGCTCGGAGCGGGCGGGCGCGCCGGCCTTGATCTGTCCCGCCGCGGTCGCGACCGCAAGGTCGGCGATAGTGGTGTCCTCGGTCTCGCCGGAGCGGTGGCTTATCACGGCACCCCAGCCCGCCCGCTGGGTCATCGCTATGGCTTGCAGGGTTTCGGTCAAGGTGCCTATCTGGTTGAGCTTGATGAGAACGGCGTTGGCCGCCGAACTGTCGATACCGCGCTGGATCAGGGCCGTGTTCGTGGTAAACAGGTCGTCGCCTACGAGCTGGACGTTGGCGCCTATGGCCGAGGTCATCGCCCGCCAGCCGTCCCAGTCGTTCTCGTCCATGCCGTCTTCTATGCTTACAAGTGGGTAGTCGCGGGACCACTCGGCGTATCTCGCAATAAGTTGGTCCGGGTCGAGCACGGCGTTTTCGCGGGCGAGGGTGTACCGTCCGCCCTCGCAAAACTCGGACGCCGCAACGTCCAGCGCGATGAAGCACTGCGCGCCAGGCGTGTATCCCGCAAGCTCGATGGCAGACAGAATGAGCTCCACGGCCTCGCGGTTCGAGGACAGCGCCGGAGCGAATCCGCCCTCGTCGCCCACGCTCCCCCCCATGCCGCGCTGGACGAGCAGCGAGTGGAGCGCGTGGTAGACCTCTACGCCTGCCCGCAGCGCGCCGGAGTAGCTGTCGAAACCGGCAGGGACGACCATGAACTCCTGGAAATCTGTTGAGTTGGCGGCGTGCCTGCCGCCGTTGATGATGTTGAACATCGGCACGGGCAGCGTGGGCTCGACTCCGCCCGAAAGGTGGGCGTACAGCGGCACGCCGCGGCTGCTGGCAGCCGCCCGTGCTGCGGACAGCGAAACGCCCAGGATGGCGTTCGCACCCAATGCGCTCTTGTTCGGCGTGCCGTCCAGATCGATCAGCGCGCCGTCGAGCGCCTCCTGATCGAGCGCGGACATTCCTACCACGCGCTCGGCGATCGGTCCAACCACGTTGGCTACCGCGCGCAGCACACCTCGGCCACCGTACCTGTCCGGGTCGCCGTCTCGCAGCTCGTGGGCCTCGTTCGCGCCGGTGCTCGCGCCGGAAGGCACTAGCGCCCGCGCTAGTGCCCCGTCGCTCAGGGTAACCTCCGCCTCCACGGTCGGGTTCCCGCGGGAGTCCAGCACCTCTCTTGCCGTGACCTGCGAAATCGCGCTCATGGTAACGACCTTTTACCTCCGTCCTTACCTTCCCCTTGCGAGGGGGAAGGGAGTTTCTATCGCATCGTAAACCGGGCCATCAGGTACAGGAACAGCCTTTCGGGCAGCAGCCGTGCGCCCAGCCCGCCAAGGTGCGCCTCGACGCTGACCGGATGCCGGAACGCTGGGCGCCTGGAGCGTATGATCTTGTGGACCACGCGGGCCACCTTCACCGGGTCCGCGGCCCTCTCGTGCATCGCCAGGCTGCGCCGCCTGTACTGTTGGACGAACGGCGAGAACACGGAGCCTCCGGCATCCGCCTCGGCGGCGGTAACCTGGTTGCTGATGAACTCGGTCCTGAACAGCCCCGGCTCGATCACCGCTACCCGCACGCCGAACGGCCAGAGCTCCGTTCTCAGCGACTCACTCAGTCCCTCCAGCGCAAACTTGCTGGCCGCGTACGCGCCGTTGAATGGCGTCGCGAGCCTGCCCAGCACCGAGCTGATGTTGATGATGGTGCCCCGGCGCTGCTTCAGCATCTCCGGCAGCACGGCCCTGGTCATACGGTGCGCGGCGAAGACGTTCGTCTCGAACTGGGCAGCCAACTCATTTGATGACAGGCTCCCAACCGGTCCCCAGAGGCCGTACCCGGCGTTGTTCACCAGCGCACCGAATCCGCCGTGGCGGCTCGCCAGTTCCGGCACCACGCGCTCAACCTCTGCATCCCTATTGATGTCCAACTCCGCGCCCCAAACGGGCAGATTTTTCCGGCCGGCCTCGTCGAGCAGGCCCTCCAGCCGTTTCATCGACCGGCTCGTGCCGACTACCCGGTAGGCCCGCTCGGCGAGGTACAGCGCGGACGCGCGTCCAATGCCTGACGACGCTCCCGTTATCAGGACGGCGCCATGATCTTCGGTAGACACGACAACTCCCAACGACGCCTTCAACAGGGCAGAACGCCCTCAGCAACCCTTGGCGCCATTATAGAGCACACAGCCGCTAGTGGGCGCGTGCGTCCGCCGGCTGCCGGAAGCGGCTGGGGTACAGCAGCGCGGAGAATACGCCAACGCCGGTCAGCAACGTCAGCACCAGAAGCCCAGTTTGCAGCGAGCCTGTGAACTCGGCGACCGCTCCCACCACGACCGGCCCGGCGGCGAACCCCAGACCGGTCACGGTGTGGATCAGCGCGGACACCACGACCACCTCCCGCGGCCCGATGCTCGGGAACTCGAATGGCAACAGTTCGATGACCGGCGAGGCCACCCACACCAGCCCCAGCCCCGTGATGAGCGCCATCAGTAGCAGGGGATAGGGAGTGAGCGTGATTGCCACACCCAGCGCCACGTTGCACACGGCGGCGACGGTGAGCAGTAGCTTGCGGTTGGGCACCCGGCGCGAAATCCAGCCCGCCGAGAGGGCGAATGGCACCAGGCTGTAGTACAGGAACGCCAGCAGCGGCCCTCCCAGCGTCAGCGCGATTCCCTTGTCCTCCAGCAGCAGCGTGGGCAGAAACGTCACCATCGCCGTCCAGGTCGCCGCGAGGCAAAACATCGTGACGCCTATCAGCCACGCCTGCGGGTAGGCGCGAATGGCGCCGACCGGACTGCGCTGCGGCGCGCGGAGCCGGACCTGGAAGTCCGGGTTCGGCGCGTGTCGCTCCCTTGCCACGACCAGCCACGCCGCCAGTTGCGCCGTCATCAGGGCGCCCTGGATGAAGTAGGCCGTCCGCCAGCTTCCCACCAGGCCTATCAGCACGGCGCTCAGGCTGATGGACAGCGCGAGCAGCAGGCTGTGCTGGGAGAGGCCGACGGCGTTGATGATGGCGTATTGCCGGCGCGCGGCCCACTGTTGCAACAGCATCGTCTGGGCCGGTACGGATATGAGGTTGGACACCACCAGCAGCAGCCTGGCCGCGAACAGCGTGGTGAAGTTGACGGCCAGGCCCTGCAGGAAGACGAACGGCACGACGAGCGTAATCGACGCCAGCGACAGGGGTACGGGGCGGAACCGGGAGAAGAACGCCCCGAACGGCAGCGTGAGAGCGGCGGTCGCCACCCACCATACCGCCTGGAGCAGGCCGGCCTGTAGCGGAGTCAGTCCGAGGTCGTCGGTGATGAAGGGAAGGAATATGCCGAACGCGAATGAGTTTACGATAATGCTGCTGCGCCGGAACCTGGACAGCAGGATGACGGCCCAGCCGCGCGGCGGCGTGCGCCTCGGCTGGTCGTCGCAGGCGGCGGCTTCGTCCATTCGGGGCCGCTATACGATCCGGAGCGCTTCGCCGTCCTCGATCAACTCGGTGCCGAACCGCTGCGACAGGCAGGCCAGGTGGTCCATCGCCTCCCGCTCCTGGTCGACGGTGCGGAAGACGCTGCGGCGGTTCTCGTGGTCGTCCTCGGAGACCGGCACGCACCTGACGGAGGCTATCTCGCCATCCCGGACGTCGGCCTTCACCGCAAGCCCGACCCAGCCGCCGCCCATGTGCTCCCAGCCGAAGTGGAAGTTGCCCAGGCTGTAGAACACGGCCTTGCCTTTGTACACCTCGATTGGCTGGATCACGTGCGGGCCGTGGCCCATCACGAGGTCCGCTCCCGCGTCTACCGCGGCGTGGGCGATGTCGACCTGGTACTGCTGCGTGTCATCGCTGCCGGATATGCCCCAGTGGTGCGAGGTCACCAGCACGTCGACCCGCTCGCGCAGCGCGCTCACGTCATCCTGGAAGGCCGCCAGGTATTCGGCGTCGGGCCAGGTGAGCGTGGTGGCCGGGCCGCCCGGCATCTCGCCGGTGCGCGGGTTTGGCAGGTAGGCCGTGTGCGCCTTGATCGTGGCGACTCCCACCGCGGCCTCGTGCGGCAGCGGGGCGTCGGGCAGGCCCTGGCCGGCGTCGTACTGCTTGTCGAACGGGCCCAGTGCGTCGCCGCTGCGGGCATCGCTCGCCTGGTGGCCTATGGGCCAGAATACCGAGGTGTATTGCAGGAACCCGTAGCGTGTGCCGTCACGTTCCAGCACCACCGGCCTGCGCGCCGACGTCAGGTCATGGCCGGCGCCGTTGTGGGGCACGCCCAGCTCGTCCAGCACCGCCAGCGACTCCAGGATGGCCTCGCGCCCGAATGTCACGTTGTTGGCGCACCCGACGGCGTCGAACCCGCCCAGCCTCAGCGCCGGAGCGCCAGCCGAGCCGGCGTTGCGCCAGCCGGCCTTGCTCATGTAGTGGTACGGGTCCACCGCGTCGGACAGGCAGCCCTCCAGGTTGCCGAACACCACGTCCTCGGCGTGGAGAGTGTCGGCCACGAGCGAGAAGGGCTTGGCGGGGTCGGTGACGTTGGTGAGGTTGATGTCTCCGGTGAGCAGCATGGCGTCGCCTCGAATCAGGGTTGGTCGAAAACTAGCACCGCCGGGAAGGGTGTGTCAAATCCAGGCAGCAGGTTCTACGCCAGGTCGTCCGCTCGGTGGCGCGGCTCCACCAGCGCTGCGTGGACGCGCTCTGCGTGCCTGTCGCGCAACTGCGTGGCATCCGCCGCCGGGCCAATCCGCTCTGCTATTTCAGCGCAGGCCGCGTCCAGCACAAGCTCGGCCAGCAGCGCCTGGCCCTGCCCGGACGGCACGCCGCGCCGCTCGGCGCTCGCCAGGTAGGGAGCGACCGCGGGATGGGCCGTGTTTACCACCACTGTCCGGGATGGCGCGTCGTATCGAGCGCGGCCGCCGCTCGCGCCCGCGTCCACGAGAGCGATACGCTCGAATACCGGGGCAACGGTTCCCGCCTCGGCTCGCGCGATCTCGTTGATCGCCTCCACCGCCCGCGCCAGCCGCTCGGCGGCGGCCTCGGCGTCGCGTGTGCGCCGCAGGGATACCGCCTGCCGGGCTAAGTTCCTCACCAGCGGCTCGAGCCGTTCGTCCAGCGTGAGCCGCAGCTCCCGCGCCACCTCGTGATCCCACATCAGGCCGTGGCGCGTGGCCTGCACGATAGGCTCGTTGTCGCGCATCAGCTTGTTGAGATGCGGACACTCCAGCCTGCCGAATAGCCCCGCCGCGTCAGGGTCCGCGTCGAACATGCCGAGCGTGATGTCCAGTATCGCGTTCCCGTCCGTTATCAGGATGCCCGACTCGGCGTACGGACCAGACTGCCGTGGCGTGCTGAGAGGCCGCTCGGACTCGTAGACGATGACGCGATAGGGAATGTCCAGCCGTCGCAGCAGCAGGGAGTTGTCCAGCACGAGTTTGCCGGTAGGGAAGTGGTACTGTAGTCGCTTGCGCCGGACGACCTGGCCGTCCGGCGCGACCTCGCTCAGGTAGATGTGCCTGGACGGGTTGCTCAGTATGCCGCGCAGCATGAAGTGGTACGGAATCTGCCGCTCGAGGTTGCGAAACGTCGGGGGCAGGACGTCCGGCCGGTTCACGTGTATGCGCACCGTCGTGCCGCTCGGCGGCGGTGCGCCGTCGCCCGCGCGTGGCGTCGCTGTCGGATGCTGCGCCTCGTAGTAGGGCTGTCCGCCGCGAATGCCGAGCCAGGCGCGGTGGACCGATCCGTTCGACACCGACTCCACGTCGCCGTCGCCCAGCGCCAGTATGCCGTCCTTCAGCCCGCGCCCGAAGTAGCCGCGGTCGGCGCCGGTGCTGGTTGCGGAAGTGTAGCTACCGAGCGCCTCGTCCATGCGCGGGCCGTCCATGCCAACGGCCCGGTCGCTGATGGTCAGGTACGGCGCTGGGCCGTCCTCGCAGACGCTGATCTCGATGGGACAGCCGCCGCTGCCTAATTCAGGCGGCAGCTTGTTGTAGGCGTCGTCGCAGTTGGTGATTAGCTCCACCAGGGCGCGTATGGGGTCGCCCTGGATGGCGTTGTCGGCGAAGGTAATCTGGTGAAGCTGGAACAGCCCGCCGGAGGCCGACTGCTGTTCGCCGAAACGGTTGGAGTAGGTTAGCGGCCTGGA
>DAOUJZ010000030.1:0-19227 GCA_034421955.1 Dehalococcoidia bacterium
ATAAGAGGTGTCCCCGAGGAAGTTCGCGACGAGCTCGCTGTGCGGGCAGCACTTCAACGCCAATCCATGCAGGAGTTCTTGCGTGGAGAGTTGGAGCGCATCGCGTCGCGGCCCTCCATAGCCGCGTGGCTGCAAGGAGTCAGGGACCGCAAGGCCTTGGCAGGAACCCGTGTGCCACCGTCCAATATCCTCCGCGCCCGTGACGCCGACCGGAAGTGACGACGGTCGTCGACGCATCCGCGCTCGTCGCGGCACTGGTTGATTCAGGGCACGAGGGCCAGTGGGTGGAGTCGGTCCTTACCGAAGGTCGTTTGGCTGGGCCAGAACTGGTTCTAGCCGAATCCAGCAACATACTGCGTCGGCTGGAACGGGCCAGGCAGATATCGCGCATCGAGGCCGCGGCCGCCCACAGTGAACTCTTGAGGCTCGATATGGAGCTGTTTCCTTTCGCTCCCTTTGCCGAAAGGGTGTGGGCTTTGAGGGAGAACCTGACCAGTTACGATGCTTGGTACGTCGCGTTAGCAGAGGCGCTGGATTGTCCGCTGGTAACGCTCGACAGAAGACTCAGCCGTGCCAGCGGCCCCGTCTGTGAAATCATCGCTCCGCCCGGATCGTAGCTGACGAGTTCCCGGCCAGGAAGATGACGATACCCGCCACGAAGAAGACCTTGCGGCCGTAGATGTCGGTCAACCGGCCGACTATCGGCACGGCGGTCGTAGTCACCGTGTCGCGGCTTGGTCAGGGTTGCGGGGGTGGGTGCCCCGCTCCAACGACTCGGAAGTAGACTTCCTCGAGGCTGGGCCGGGAGGTGCGCAGCGAGGTTACACCCATCCCCACGATGACCTCGAGCACCTGATTCGTCACCGACTCGTCGTCCAGTTCCACGCGAAAGCCGCCATCCGCCATTCTGTCTACCGACGCGACGCCGGTGAGATTCCGCAGCGTGTCCGGAAGCCGGTCCGGACCTCCTTCGAAGTCGATGCGCTCGTACTTCGCGACAAGCGTACCCAGCGAACGCGGGGTCTCGACCGCCAGCACTCTGCCACGGTCGATGAGCGTCACCCTGTCGCACACCGCCTCCGCTTCCGCCATGTCGTGCGTCGTGAGGAAGATTGTACGCCCATCCGACCGCAGGCTCTTCACGAGCTGCTGGAACTCTCTCGACGCTATCGGGTCCATTCCGGTGGAAGGTTCGTCCAGGAAGAGAATCCTCGCGTCGGCCACGAGTCCGCGCGCGAGATGAAGCCGCTGTTTCATTCCCCGGGAGTAGGTCTCCACGAGATAGTCCGCCCGGTCCGTGAGGCCGACCTGCTCCAGCAGCTCCGAAACTCGCCGCTTCGCTATGGCCCCCGGCACCTTGTACAGCGCCGCCCAGTACTCCAGGTTCTGGCGGCCGGTGAGTCGCCAGTAGAACCCGCGGTCTCCTCCCAGCACGATGCCGATGAGGGGCCTCACGGCCGAGGTCTCCCTGACGACGTCGCGACCGAGCACGGAGGCCGAACCGCTGGTGGGGAGGAGCACCGTGGACAGCACTTTCACGAGCGTCGTCTTGCCCGCGCCGTTCGGTCCAAGCAGCCCGTGAATCTCTCCTTCGTCGATTTCGACGGACACGCGGTCGAGGGCGACGACGTCCGGATTATTGTCCCGGCTCTTGTACACGCGGCCGAGGTCCGAGGTTTGCACTGCGAGCATGATCTCCTCTCCTGCCCCCGCTCAGCCTAGATGAACTCGATGGAACCGTCCGCCCGGCCGGCGTTGGCCATGCGGTCCATCATGAAGATCGCGACGGCAATCCAGCCAAGTCCAACCGCCGCCTCGAACGCGGCGGCCTGGAGAATCGCCGCTATCGGCGCTTCGTCGAGCAACAGCCGGATAGCCTGGAGACCGTGGGTTATGGGCAGCAGACGCACGATGAACTGCACGGCGTCCGGCCAGAAAGCCACGGGCACGCTGACGCCGCAGAATGCCCTCGCCACCACGGTCAAGAGGTTGAGTATGATGTTTCGAATGCGCGGCTGGCGAGTGACGAGGGTGCCCAGGAACAGGGCCAGGCAGTACGTGCTGCCCAACGCAAGAACCACCAGCGGAGCGATGAACAGGGCGTCCGGCCATGGGAGTCCCAGGTCGAACATCACACCCAGCACCATGAATGTCACCAGGGTAGTGGCCACGCCGGCCGCCAGCCAGATGGACGTGCGTCCAATGGTCACGGGCACCAGGCTGGACGGGGCGATGACCAGCAGGGGATACGTACCGTCGTTTCGGTCCCACACGGACGAAGGAATCGTCCACCCGATAGCGACCGTGCCAACCGCGACGGCGTTGCCAATCAGAAGAAATCGTTCGTGATCGGGCGAACCGAACAACCTGGCCAGAAGCGCGAAAAACAGCGCCTGCGTCAGAATCTGGAACATCCAGCCGCCGAACCACGTCTTCCAGTTCCAATAGTCCGTGAACTCCTTGAAACCGACCAGGAGACCGAAACGGAGGAGGCGAGCGCTGTTCATACCAGCCCAATCGTGCCTTCGCGCCGCAGCCTGTCGAGCATTCGCCGGATCAGGAGCGCTCCGATCACGGTCCCGGCCAGACCCAGAGCGGCGATCGCCACGAGCCCGCCCAGCGCTCCGGTTGGCGCGGCGACCTGCATCGTGTCCCTCAACAGGTTGGCGGACCAGTACAGGTAAATCACACGTCCCAGGGGCTGTATCCACTCGGGGAAGACCGTGATCGGCACAAGGATTCCCCCCAGCAGGAACACCGGATAGACGATCGAGTTCTGGTAGGTGCGCACGTTCCGGGCGACGCAGAACAGGGCCGCGGTGATGAGGCTCGACCCCGCCGCCGCCAACGCGGTCAACACCAGTGTGGCAGTGAAGAGCAGGGGATGGTGTATGGCGACGGTCACGCCGAACACGAGCCGGATTATGAGCCAGCTGATGACTATGCCGAGCAGCGAGACCAGTGTGAGCACCATGATCCTGGAAAGCAGGATCAGCCAGAGAGGGGACGGCGAGGCCACGACGAGTTCGAGCGTCTGGCTGTACCTCTCCCGCGACATCAGCTCGCTGGCCACGAAAAAGCCCATGTGGCCGACGCTCATGAGCGTCGGGGCGACCAGGGAGTAGGCCGCGAGGTCTTTCCGGCCGACGAACACGAACACCGCCATGAAGATGAGCGTGGTGACCGGCATAATGACGATGGGGCGTATGTCTTCGATGTCACGCCGGGCAATGTGATACTGGGCGCGGAGGGACCCGGATACAGGCCTCGTGAACGCCGCGACACTCGAGGTCAGCTTGGCGGTATTGGCAGGCATGTTCGTAGTTTAGCGCAAATGACGGGAGGGGGGCGGGGCCGAAACCGGGGTGTGGGCTGTGTGTTATACTTGCGCCGTGTGAGCGACTGTGAAGGTCGTTGGAATTTCCAATACAGGAGGTGGCGATATGCCGGTTTGGGACGATTTCCTTTCCGAGAATGACAAAAAGATGCTGGCCAACCGCAAGGCCATGCGACCCAAGCCACACGCTGAGTTCGGCGAGCGGCCCGCGATCCTGGTTATCGACATGAACAAGGGCGCCATCGGCCCGGACGAGCCGGTGTACGAGGTGGTCAAGGAGATGCCGGGGGCGATGGGCTCCAACGCCTGGGCGGCGATTCGGCACATGCAGGACCTGCTGCCCATGGCGAGGGCGGCGGGCATACCGGTCGTGTACAGCAGGCACTACTTCAGGGTCAGCACGGGCCTCGGGCTGTCCGACGCCGCCAGCCCCTACAGCGAGCTCAACGAGCTGTCCGAGATCCAGGACGAGATCGCGATGGAGCCGGGCGACCTGCTGGTCGACAAGCAGCAGGCGAGCGTGTTCAACCAGACGGGCCTCGTCAACATGCTGATGAACAAGGGCGTGGACAACATCATCGTGACCGGCAACAGCACCAGCGGGTGCGTGCACGCCACGGTGGTCGACGCGGGCGGCTACCAGCTCAAGGTGTCGATAGTGGAGGATGCGGTGTTCGACCGGTTCGACCTGTCCCACGCCGCGGCGCTGTTCAACATGGGTTCCAAGTACGGCGACATCGTTTCGATAGGCGAGGTGTACGAGTACATCGCGTCCGTCAAGGACGGGGAGCGGGTGCCGGCGTAACGGCTCGCGTAGCGGACGGGCAGGTTACAAACCTGCCCCTACAGACCCATCAAGGGGGTGTACTGTGACCAGAGAACTTACTATAGGCGCCGCCCAGCTTGGACCCGCCTCGGAGTCCAAGGGAGAGACCGTCGAGCGGATGCTCGGCCTGATGTCCGAGGCGAGGGACGCAAACGTCGGGTTCCTGTGCTTCCCCGAGCTTGCGCTGACCGAGTACTTCTGCACGATAGTCAGGGACTCCGTAGAGGAGTACTTCGAGACCGAGTTGCCGTCGCCGCTGACGCGGCCGCTGTTCGAGGCGGGCAGAGACGCGGGCATGGCGTTCGTGCTGCCCTACGCCGAGAAGACCGGCGAGCAGTACTTCAACAGCTCCGCTATCGTGGACGAAAGCGGATGTGTCGCGGGCACGTACCGTAAGGTGCACATACCGGGCACGTTCGAGCCCAAGGAAGAGGGCAACAACATCCTCGAGAAGCGCTACTTCACGCCGGGGGACATGGGCTTTCCGGTGGTGGAGGCGGCCGGCGCGAGGGTCGGCGTGCAGATATGCTACGACCGCCGGTTCCCGGAGAGCTTCAGGGCGCTGGGAGTGAACGGCGCCGAGATCATCTGCACCCCGTACAACACGCCCGCGTTCGACGGCGACGTGAAGAAGGGCGTGGACGCATCGGACATGTGCATCCGCTCGGCCGCCTACTACAACGGCTGCTTCGCCATCGGCGTGGGCAAGGCGGGCGTGGAGAACGACGTGCGGTTCATCGGCGGGAGCCTGATCGTGGCGCCGGACGGCGGCATACTCGCGCGCGCCGAATCGGGCGGGGACGAGCTGATCACGGCGACCATCGACCTCGACGAGGTGATAACGCCGATGAAGACGGCGGACAGAAGGCCGTCCGAGTACGAGGTGCTGGTCGGCGGGTAGGGCGTCGGAGAGGCTGTGTCAGACTACCAGGCGCCTACGCTGCGGAAGGCCCCACCCCCCTGGGTTCCCGTTTTCACGGGAATGACAGGAGAGGGGACGGCGCGGGAACGACGAATGGAGGCGTGCCCGGCAGTTTGACAAAGGAGATGAGAAATGTTGCCGCCAGACCGCTTTGACTACTCCCCCATAGTCGACCGCCCGGCCATCAAGTGGCCCAACGGCGCTCGCGTGGCCTTCTGGGTCGCGCCCAACATCGAGTGGTACGAGTACACGCCGCTCAGCAGGCCCACCACGCCCGACATTCCCAGCTACTCGTACCGGGACTACGGGAACAGGGTGGGCTTCTGGCGAATGCTGGAGGTGCTCGACAAGCACAACATCCGGTGCTGCGTGTGCCTGAACGGCGCGGTGCTCGACCACTGCCCGGAAGTGCGAGACGCGATGGTGGAGCGGAACTGGGACTACATGGCGCACGGCTTCTACAACACCCGCCCGATAACCAACTACTCCGAAGAGGAGGAGCGCGAGTACTGGCGGGACATGATCGACACCGTGAAGAGGCACACGGGCAAGCAGCTCAAGGGAAGGCTGGGGGCCGGCGGCGGCAACACCGTGAACACGACCGACCTCATGGCCGAGATGGGGCTGCTGTACCACACCGACTGGCTGATGGACGACCAGCCGTTTCCGCTGAAGGTGAAGAACGGGGCGAGGTTCATCTACGTGCCGTACACCTACCAGATCAACGACGCCATCGTGCCGATGCTGGGCAGGGACGCCGCCTACTTCTGCCAGATGATCAAGGACCAGTTCGACGTTCTGTACGAGGAGGGGGCCGAGAGCGGCAGGGTGATGTGCATCTCGCTGCATCCGTACTGGATAGGCAAGCCCCACCGCGCCAAGTACCTGGACGAGGCGCTCGGCTACATCATGTCGCACGACGGGGTGTGGCAGACGACGGCGGACGACATCGCGGAGTACTACCTGGAGCACTACTACGACAAGGTGGTGGAGCAGGTGGGGCGGTAGGGGGAGCACCCCCATCCTAACCTTCCCCCTGCGAGGGGGAAGGGAATAATAGGAGAGTGTTCATGCCTGGTGAACGCAACTATGGGCAGGACCACGGCCACTACGACTGGTCCCCTATCGTAAGCCGTCCGGTGCTGCGGTGGCCGGACGACGCGCGGGTGGCGCTGTGCGTGATCGTCAACCTGGAGCACTTCGACTGGGACCTTCCGGACGACACGCCAATGCCCGTGAGCGTCGTGGCGGGCGCGATGGGGAGCGGCGGCCTGGGTTCGGGTCTGGGGCCTTTCCCCAACATCGCCGGGTACTCCCAGCACGAGTACGGCAACCGCGTCGGTATCTTCCGGGTGCTCAGCGTGCTGGACAAGTACGGCATCCGGCCCACCGTGGCGATGGACAAGACCGTCGCCGAAAACTACCCGTTCCTGGTGAGCGAGTGCCAGCGTCGGGACGCGGAGTTCGTCGCGCACGGGATCACCGTCAGGCAGATCATTCACGCGGGAATGTCGGAGGACGAGGAGCGGGCGTACATCCGGGAGTCCATCGAGGGGCTGGAGAGCGCCACGGGCGTGCGTCCGGTCGGCTGGTCCGGCCCGGAGTTCCAGGAGTCGATGAACACGCCGGGCCTGCTGGCGGCGGAGGGCATAAGCTACGTGTGCGACTGGTCCAACGACGAGCAGCCGTACCGGATGAACGTGGACGACGGGGAGCTGTTTTCGCTGGGAGTCAACCTCGACCTCGACGACATGTTCATCCAGCTGAACGGGCGCAGGCTCATCGGCGAGTACGAGCAGATCATCAAGGACGAGTTCGACGGGCTGTACAGGGACGGGACGGACACGGGCCTGATGATGGTGCTGAACCTTCACCCCTGGGTCATCGGGCAGCCGTGGCGCATCAGGTACCTGGACAGGGCGCTGGCGCACGTCGACAGGCACGGGGGCGTGTGGAAGGCGACGGGGCGGGAGATAGTCGACTGGTACAGGGCTAACGCTTAGGCCAAACCCGGTCGCGCGCCTTTCCCGCACGCCGGAAGGGCAGGGAGGGACCCATGGACCTGGTGATCAGAGGCGGGACCATCGTTACGGTCGGCGAGACTTATGTTGCCGACGTGGGCGTCCGGGGCGAGAAGGTCGCCCAGATCGGCGGCGAAATGTCCGCCGCCAGGGAGATAGACGCGAGCGGGAAGCTGATCGTGCCGGGCGGCGTGGACATGCACGTGCACCTGCAGCTCGCCGAGGCGCAGCCCGAGGGCGCTCCGCCGCGGATGTCGGACGACTTCTACTGGGGCACCGCCGGAGCCGCCGCCGGGGGCATCACCACCGTCGGCAGCATGACCGCGCGGCAGCCGGGCGAGGGGAGGGGGCTGCTGTCGACGCTGGAGTACGCGGAGGACGACGCGCTGCGGAACTCGCTCATCGACTTCACGCTGCACCCGATCATCGACGACCCTTCGCCCGAGATAATCGCCGAGATTCCGAAGCTGCTGGACGCGGGCTATTCGACCACCAAGACGTTCATGGTTATGCACGCCTTCGACGGGCGGCAGAACGACTACGTGAGGGCGTTCGAGGCGGCGGGCCGCAACGGCATCCTCCCCATGCTTCACTGCGAGGACGCGAACATAAACCACCACTACGAGGAGCGATTTCACTCGGAGGGCAAGAGCGACATCCGCTACTACGCCGACAGCCGGCCTTCCTACGCCGAGGCGATCGCGACCGCGCGGGGCATATCGCTGGCGAGAGCGGCGGGGTCGCCGCTGTACCTCGTTCACGTGTCCTGCGCCGACGCGCTCGACGAGGCGCGGCAGGCGAGGGCCAGCGGGCAGCGCGTGTACGTGGAGACGCGGCCCATCTACCTGTACCTCACCAGGGACCTGTACGAGGAGCCGGACGGCGCCAAGTACGTGGGCTGGCCGCCCCTGCGGGAGCAGTCGGACATCGCAGGGATATGGGACGGCATCGTCAACCACGACGTGGACACGCTGTGCTCAGACCACGCGCCCTGGACGCTGTCGGAGAAGCTGGACCCCGACCTTTCGGTGGGCAGCTTCCGGCCGGGCATGGCCAATCTCGAAACGCTCATGCCGATGCTCTACTCCGAGGGCGTGGTCGGGGGCAGGATCTCGCTGGGTCGCTGGGTGGAGCTGACCTCCACGAACGCGGCGAGGCTGTTCGGCATGTTCCCGCAGAAGGGGACGGTGGCCGTCGGCTCGGACGCGGACCTGGTGGTGTGGGACCCGGACCTGAAGCGCGTGGTCCGCGGCGAGGAGATGCGCTCGAGGGCCGGCTACGACGTGTTCGAGGGTTACGAGATACAGGGCTGGCCCACGCACACGATTTCGCGCGGAGACGTGGTGTTCGAGGACGGCGAGATCGTCGCGGAGCGGGGCAGGGGGAAGCGCGTCATTCGCGGCCCATACGCGCCGCTCTAGGGGCGGCGGCTAGACGCCTGGGGCGGCCAGGAAGTCGAGTATCACGGCGGCCAGCGCCTCCGGGTTCTCGTAGGTCTTGAGGTACGAGCCGCCCGGTCCTATGTGGGTGCGGGCGCGCTTCAGCCTAGCCGCCACCGGCTCGACGGTGCGCCGCAGGCCGTCGTGTTCCCCGCTCATCACCAGCGTCGGCGCCTCGATCAGCGGAAGGCGGCTCATGATGTCGTAGTGTCCCAGGGCGACGTATGCCTCGTGGTAGCGCTCCCCGGCTATCAGCTTGAAGAGCACCTCCCAGTGGAGCGTCCTGAGTATGTCCTCGTCGAACGGCCTGGGGAAGAAAGGCTCGATTCGACCGGATAGCTCCCGCCAGGTCTCGCCCAGATGGCCGCCGTCGTCCTGGAGGGTTATGGGGTGGACGTTGCTGAGGAAGTCGTTGACCGGGTCTTCCCAGTACGGGGTGCCGTCGACGATCAGCTTGTCGACCATTTCGGGAAACGACGCGGCTAGCTCGCAGGCGAAGCTGGCGCCCGTGTGGTGGCCGAAGACGGAGGCGCGCTCGATGTCGAGGCTTTCGAGGAAGGCGGCGAAGGTGCGGGCGTAGTCGGCGGCGGTGTACTCGCGGTTCGTGGGGTAGTCGGACATTCCGTAGCCGGGGGTGTCGACGGCGAGGACACGGCAACTCGGCGCCAGGCGCCGCATCACCGGTTCGTAGGCGTAGGAACTGGTGGCGGTCTGGTGAATCAGCAGCAGGGGGTCGCCCTCTCCGGCGTGGCGGTAGTGTAGCTGGCCGTATGGCGTGTCCGTGTAGGCCCTGCGAATCGTTACGTTGTCCGTCATCTAGTCGTCCCTGGCTCTGCCCCACGTCTCGTAGGAGGCGACCTCCTCCAGCGGCCGGCGGCGGGGGCGTCCGAAGCGCTCGCCCTGGGCGGGGTAGCCTATGGGAATCATCGCCACGGTCTCGAACTCGTCGGGTATGCCGAAGTACGCCTTCACCTCGCTCTCGTAGGCGGTGTGCAGGGTGGTGAGCACGGTGCCCAGGCCGAGGCCGCGCGCCGCGAGCAGCAGGTTCTGGACGGCGGGGAAGATCGAAGAACCGGTCGCGGAGCTGTCGGTCCGCTGGCAGACCAGTATCACCACCGGCGTGTCCGGCATGTTGTTGCCGAGGTCGGCGCCGGAGCGGTACGGCTGCTCGGACCTCATGTCGCCGGTGACGGCGGCCTGCCACGCCTTGAGGTACCATTCGCCGAGCCGCCTCTTGGCCTCCCGGTCCCGCACGACCAGGAAGTGCCAGGGCTGCCTGTTTCCCCCGTTCGGCGCGTGTATGGCCGACTGGAGGATGGTGCCGACATCCTCGTCGGACACCGGCTCGGTGGAGAAGTGGCGGATCGCCCTCTGCGTGTTGATCGCCTCGAACAGCGAGATTTCTGGTTGGGTCATGTGAGTCCTCCGGGCCGGATTTTGCGGGGCCGCATCAGGCCATTATAGAGACCTGGCGGCCACGTGGCCCTCGCGCATCGCCTCGATGAGCTTCCTGGCGGAAACGCAGTCTCCCACCGCCGTCACGGTCGGAATGCGCCCGTCCGCTATCAGCGCCTCGTACAGGCTGTCGTTGGGCGCGTTGAACTCGCCACCCACAATCGTGTCCACGTCCTCGATCACCGTCTCCCTGCCGGTGTCCACCTCGGCCAGGACGGCGGTCCTCTCGGAGACCTCCTTGATCCAGTGCTCGCGGTGGAATACGACGCCGTTGCGCTTCATGCGCGCGATAACCGGCGGCCTGCTGGTGACGATGATGTCGGAGGCGACCATTTCGCCCATGGTGACGAGGTGGACCTCGGCGCCGGCGGCGGACATGACGTCGGCGGCGTTGGGCGACCTGTGGTGGTTCTCGGCGGCGAGCAGCACGGCTCGCCTGCCCACGTCGACGCGGCCCTCAATCACGTCCTCGATGCTGGCGAGCGCCGGCACGCCGGACTCACGCTGCCCCGCGATGTCCGGATGCACCGGCGCGGAGCCGGTCGCGACGATGACCGCGTCCGCCCCTTCACCCACCAGCGCGTCGACAGTGGCCTCCGTCTCCAGCTTCACGGTCACGCCCAGCCGGTCCAGTTGCAGCTCCAGCCAGGCGACTATGTTGCCGAACTCGCCCCTGGTGGGCACCTTGGCGACGGTGTTGAGCTGGCCGCCGAGCCGGTCGGCCTTTTCGTAGAGCACCACGCTGTGGCCCCGTGTCGCGGCCACTCTCGCGGCTTCCATGCCGCCCGGTCCTCCGCCTACCACGGCGACGGCCCTGGGTGTTTCCGTCTGGGTGAGCTGCCCCAGCTCCAGCTCGCGCCCGGCCTCCGGGTTGATGCTGCACCCGATGGGCTGTCCCCGGTGCGCGCGCCCGCCGCAGCCGTCGTTGGAGCCGATGCACTGGCGGATGTCCGACGGCCGGCCCTCCATGAGCTTGCGGCCAATCTCGGGGTCCGCGACGTGCGCCCGCGTCATGACGCACATGTCGGCCTTGCCGGTGGCGATGATGTCGTTCGCTATCTGCGGGTCAATGATGCGGCACACGGTGAAGATGGGGATGTCCTTCGTGGCCTTCTTGATCTCCGCGGCGTAGTGTACGAACGGGGCCTGCTCCCAGGTCATGTCCGCCTGCTGCATCGCGAAGGGCATTCCTCCGCCAACGCTGAAGCTGACATTGAAGAAGTCGAAGTCGCCCTTCTCCTCCAGCAGCGCCGCCATGGGCGCCATCTCCTTCGGTGTCATTCCGTCGGGCAGCAGTTCGTCGGCGCTGAGGCGTATGCCGACCGCGAAGTCGGGGCCCACACGCTCTCGCACCGCTCTGCCCACCTCCAGGGCGAATCGCGCGCGGTTCTCTTCGCTGCCGCCGTACTCGTCCGTGCGGTGATTCGTCACGGGGGACAGGAACTGCTGTATCAGGTAGCCGTGCGCGCCGTGCAGCTCTATCCCGTCCATGCCCGCCTGCTTCATGTTGGCGGCGGAGTGAGCGAAGCCCTCGATGACGTCGGCTATCTCCGCTTTTGTCATGGCGTGGGTGTACTCGTTGCCCGAAAGGGCCTTGGTGCGAGAGGCCGACCACAGGGGCAGCATGGTGGAGAGGCTCTGGCCCGACTTCCCGAAGTGGAGAAGCTGCACGAATATCTTGGCGCCGTGCTCGTGAACGGCGTCGGCGAGTACGCGCCAGTCGGGTATCGCGTCGTCCAGGTAGCCCGTGGGGCTTTGCAGCCCGCCGTACGAGGTGGGATGAACAATGGTGCCCTGGATGATGATGAGACCCACACCTCCCCGGGCGCGGGCCGCGTGGTAGGCGTTGTTCTGGGGAGTCGGCCTGCTGTTCTGATACATCCCGGAGCTGTGGGCGCTGATCAGTATGCGATTGCGCACTTCCACTGAGCCAAGGCGTATGGGTGACAGAAGGTGGCTGAACCGCGAGTCTTGGTTGGTCATGAAACCCTCCTGGCTACATTCGATGGAAGTCGCTTCTGTTGGATAGGAACAACTGTGAGGACGACCGCCCCCGGCGGCGTCTCCAGGGCCGGATCTTGGCAGTACCGCACCGCTCGTCTCGAGCGCAATTTGACGCTCCGCGGGTCAGGTGCTATATTTCCGCAATCCTGGCGATTATAGCAGATGCGGCCTTACATACGAATTCAGGAGACTTTGTGACTTAATTCACCAATTGCAAGCAAAAATACAGTGTCTTTACCCCAGTCCCAACGGCAAGCCGAGCCTGGCGCGCCACGTGACTGATGCATGGGAAAGACAACCGATTCGCTCTTGGACGTGCGGTGCACGTATTGGCAAACGAGGAGGACACCATGACGAGAATGCCCAGCGTAGCGGTCGGACTAATGTTGATGGCAGTGTTGAGCCTGCTTGCAGTACTGGCGGCCTGCGGAGCCGAGGAGGAGGCGGAGCCAACGTCAGCGCCAGCCACGGCGGCCGCCGTGCCGACCACCGCCGCACCCGCCGCCGCCGCACCCACTCCCGCCGAGCCGGCCGCCGCGATGGACCGGCCCGACGACCTGATCCCCGAGGGCCTGGCCGAGAACTTCCCGCTAATCGCCCAGTGGCACTGGAGCAAGCTGCCCCACCCGTTCGGCGAGCAGCCCAAGAAGGGCGGAGTGTTCAGGCTGGAGGGCCGGTTCGACCTCAACACCTGGGACCCGCGCAACCCGGCCATCTCGTCCCTGGCGATTCAGATGAACGCGGTCTACAACCGGCTGCTGAAGGCCGACCACACCATGGAGACGGCCATCGCGACCAAGGGGCGCTGCCTGCGTGAAATCTGCCTCACAGGCGACCTCGCGCAGAGCTGGGAGGTCGTGAACGCGGGCGAGTCGATCGTCTTCACTCTCGCAGACGACATAAAGTGGCAGAACTTCGCTCCCGTCAACGGGCGCGACTTCCTCGCCTCGGACGTCAAGTTCTCCTACGACACGTACATAAACGACGAGCGCGCCACCGGCCAGAAGAGCATCTTCCGCCAGGTGGAGAGCATAGTCGCGGACGACGCGGCCAACACCGTCACCTTCAACTTCACGTCTCCCGCGGCGTACTTCATGTACAGCATGGCGGGGCCGCTGGTCCCGGTGTTCGCCCCCGAGGCCGCCAACCAGGAGGGCAGGCTGGACGAGGACCCGCCGATAGGGACGGGGCCGTTCCAGATCACGAACCACGTGTTCGACAGCATCATCGAGTACGAGGCCAATCCGACGTACCACAAGAAGGACTCATTCGGACAGCAACTCCCGTATCTGGAGGGCATAACGTCGGTGCGCATGTTCGACGACGCCACGCGCGTGGCGGCATTCCGCGCGGACCAGATGGACTCCTACATGTCCCTCAACGGCGACGCCCGCAAGAACATCGAGCGGACCGAGCTCGACCGCGGCGCGCAGCTCAGGGTGATGGAACAGAACGCGGGCGGCAACTTCTTCTTCGGGCCTCCCCACGACGTTCCGCCGTTCGACAACGTGAACTTCCGGCGCGCGCTGTCCATGGCGCTGGACCGGGACGCCATGGTGCAGGCCGCGTACGCCGACCAGGGACGCTGGTCGCTCGGCTACCCGACCGACTGGCTCGGACGCGAGTACCCATACACTCCGGCTGACTTCGGTGAGTACTACCAGTACAATCCCGAAGGCGCCATGGCGCTGCTGGAGGAGGAGGGCCTCGACGGCATAGAGTTCCCGATCCACACAACCGCCCGCCGACAGACGGACGGCCAGGTGGCCCTCGGAATCGAGTTCTGGAAGGACATTGGCCTGACGCCCGTCCTCACCGTCGACGAGGACGTCGCGTACAACGCCGCCTCCTTCAGCCACGACTTCGAGTACCTGCTCGGAGGCGCATGGTACTCCGGCGGCGTCGACTGGGACGACTTCACCTACCGCATGATGCGCACGGACGAGCCGGGCAACTACCTCGACATAAACGATCCGGAACTGAACGCTCTGCTGGACGCCAGCCAGAGGGAGTTCGACCGCGCCGCCCGCATCGCAATCAACAAGCAGGTGATCGAGCGAGAGTTCGACCAGATCTACCGCATATTCGGGGCGGTGTTCCTGTTCGCGGAGTGGACGAAGCCCGAAGTTCGCAACTGGCTGAGCCACGACATCTACTTCTGGGTCAACGGGTGGGGTCTGAACGCCATGGAGACTGTCTGGCTGGACAGGTAAACTCCAGCGGTCCTGTCTCTACACACGCTGATACCGGACCTGGCTGAGGGCGCCTTGGAGCGCCTTCAGCCGGGACGTTCACGGCCCCGCGGCGGCTACGGGCCGATTCAAGGGAGGGCCTGTGCATCGTTACATTGCTAGACGACTCCTGCTGGCGATCCCGACCCTCTTACTCGTCTCGATCGCCATCTTCTCGCTCACCCGCATCATCCCCGGCGACGCGGTGGTGGCGATCGTCGGCGACACCGGCAACATCGCTCCCGAGCAGCTCGAGGGGCTGAAGTCCCGGCTCGGCCTGGACCAGCCGTTTCACACGCAGTACCTGCGGTGGATGCGCGGCGTCGTCACGGGCGACCTGGGGGACTCCTACTACACCCGCAAGTCCGTCGTCGGCCAGCTCAGGAGCTCCATTCCGGTCACGATGGAGCTGGCGGTGATAGGCCTGGGACTCGGCATGATCTTCGCCATTCCGCTGGGGATCATCTCCGCCATAAAGCAGGACTCTGTGACCGACTACGTCGCCAGGATCGTGGCGATCCTGGGCATCTCCATGCCCAACTTCTGGATCGCCACGATGGTCGTCGTGTACCTCGGCCTGTTCTTCGCCTATCTGCCGCCCCTGGGCTACATCAGGCTGTGGGAAGACCCGGTGGGAAATCTCTCGCAGTTCTACCTTCCCGGAATCGTTCTCGGATTCCAGCTATCGGGGACTACGGCGCGCATGGTGCGCTCCTCCATGCTGGAGGTGCTGCGCCAGGACTACATCCGCACGGCGCTCTCCAAGGGCCTCGCCGAGGGAGTGGTGGTGTACCGCCACGCGGTGAAGAACGCGCTCATCCCCGTAGTGACCATCATCGGCAACCTGATGAACGCGCTCATTGGCGGCACCGTGATCATCGAAAACATCTTCGCGCTTCCGGGCGTCGGACAACTCACGCTCGGCGCGGTGACCCAGAGGGACTATCCGCAGATCCAGGCCAACATCATGTTTCTCGCCACCTTCCTGGTGATGATCAACCTGGCGATAGACCTGACCTACGGATGGCTCGATCCCAGGATTCGCTACAGCTAGCCTCGCCCACTGCTGAGGAGAACGGACATGGCAACAGGAAGCACACCACGGCAGCCCGAACAGGCGGCTCCCGCGAACGGGGTCGTTCGCGCGCCCAGCCGTGCGGGAATCGTAACCCGCCTGGCCAGGGTCTCCAGGGCCAAGCCGGTCGGGGTGGTGTCCGCCGCCGTCATCGTCATAATGGTGCTCTCGGGAATCTTCGCCGACTTCATCGCGCCGTTCGACCCATTGGAGGCGCACGTAAGAGACAGGCTGCAGGGCCCCGGCCTCACCTACTGGATGGGCACCGACAACCTGGGGCGCGACGTGTTCAGCCGCGTCGTTCACGGCGCGCGAATCTCGCTGCTCATCGCCATCCCCGCCGTCATCCTGGGAGTCGGCGCCGGCTCGATCATCGGGATCATAAGCGGCTACCTGGGCGGGTGGTTCGACCTGCTGGTGCAGCGGCTACTCGACGCCAGCCAGGCGATCCCGTCGCTCATCCTGGCGCTCGCCGTCATAGCCGTACTCGGCGCGGGCATCGACAAGGTCATCTACGTCATCGCGTTCATCGCGGTGCCGTGGAACGGCCGCGTGGTGAGAGGCTCCGTGCTGTCCATAAAGGAAAACCAGTACATCGACGCCGCCAGGAGCGTGGGGGCGGGCAACCTTCGGATAATGTTCCGCCATATCCTGCCGAACGTAGTCGCCCCCATCCTGGTGCTCGTCTCGGTGCTGCTGGGCGCCGCCATCATCATCGAGGCGTCGCTGAGCTTCCTGGGGCTGGGCGTTCCTCCGCCGGAACCGTCCTGGGGCGGAATGCTCAGCAGGGAGGGCCGCGCCTTCATGGAGAGAGCGCCGACGCTGGCGCTGTTCCCCGGCCTCGCCATCAGCATCGTGGTGCTGGCCTTCAATCTGCTCGGAGACACGCTGCGAGACATCTGGGACCCAAGACTGAGAGGCTCCCAGTAGAACCGTCACTAGATAGAGAGGAGATGAACATGGCCCTGCCGCCAGACCGCTTCGACTACTCGCCCATCATCGACCGGCCCACGATACGGTGGCCCGGCAACGCCAGGGTGGCGTTGTGGATTTCCCCCAACGTCGAACACTACGAATACCTGCCGCCGGAGAACAGGTTCCGCGATCCCTGGGCGCGGACGCCGCATCCCGACGTCCAGGGCTACTCCTACCGCGACTACGGCAACCGGGTCGGCTTCTGGCGAATGCTGGAAGTGCTGGACAAGCACGACTTCCGCTGCTGCATCTCGCTGAACGAGGCGGTGCTGGAGCACTTCCCCGAAATCCGCGACGCGATGGTGGAGCGCGACTACGACTACATGTCCCACGGCATCTACAACACCCGCTACCTGTACGGCATGACCGAGGACGAGGAGCGGGAGTTCTACCGGGACATCATCGACACGCTCAAGAAGTACACGGGCAAGCAGCTCAAGGGCATGCTCGGGCCCGCCCTCACCAACACCGAGGCCACGCCCGACCTGATGGCCGAGGCCGGCCTCATCTACCACACCGACTGGTTCCACGACGACCAGCCGTTCCCCATGAAGGTGAAGCAGGGCAAGCTGGTCTCCGTGCCCTACAGCATCGAGCTGAACGACGTGGTGGTCAACGCCCAGGGGCACGAGGCGGAGTATTTCTGCCAGATAATCAAGGACCAGTTCGACGTGCTGTACCGGGAAGGGGCGGAAAGCGGCCGCGTCATGTGCATCGCGCTGCATCCCTACTGGATCGGCCAGCCCCACCGCGCCAAGTATCTCGACGAGGCGCTCGGCTACATACTGGCGCACGACGGCGTGTGGAAGACCACCGCGGACGACATCGCGGAGTACTACATCGAGAACTACTACGATGACGTTCTGGCCCACGTGAGCGGCTGAGCGTTCGAGCGCCGCCGACAGTACGGAACACTTCAGGAGGCAGATACAGTGCCCGCAGAACGCAAACCCGGCATGGACAACGAATTCTACGACTGGTCTCCCATCACCACGCGCCCCGCGCTGACGTGGCCGGCGGACGCGCGCGTCGCGCTGTGCGTGATACTGAACCTGGAACATTACGAGTGGAACCTGCCCGAAGGCTGGTTCCAACCGCCGTCTCCCGGCGGGCTGGGACGAGGCACCTTCCCGGACCTGCGCTCGTACTCCCACCACGAGTACGGCAACAGGGTGGGTATCTTCCGCGTGCTCGACATACTGGACAGGTACGGCATCCCTCCGACCGTCGCCATGGACGCCACCGTAGCGAAAAACTACCCATTGCTCATCGAAGAGTGCGACAAGCGCGGGGCCGAGTTCATCGGCCACGGCCAGACCGTCACGCGCATGATCACGAGCGACATGAGCGAGGAGGAGGAGCGGCAGTACATCCGCGAGTCCGTGGAAGCGCTCGCCGAAGCGACCGGCGAGCGACCGATCGGCTGGTTCGGCCCCGAGTACGGCGAGTCGACGCGGACGCCCAGCCTGCTGGCGGCGGAAGGCATAAGGTACGTCTGCGACTGGCCGAACGACGAGCAGCCCTACCCCATGAATGTAGCCGAGGGGAGGCTGTTCTCGCTGCCCGTCCACGTGGAAGTCGAGGACCTCTTCACCCAGTGGAACCGCGGCGTCTCCATCATGCACTACAGCCAGATGATCCGCGACACATTCGACGGCCTGTACGTCGACGGCGCCGAGACCGGCCGCACGCTGGTGCTGAGTCTTCACCCGTGGCTCATCGGCCAGCCGTTCCGCAGCAAGTACCTGGACCTGGCGCTGGCGCACATATCCAGGCACGCGGGCGTGTGGAAGGCCACCGGCAGAGAGATCGTCGACTGGTATGAGGAGCAGCTCTAGGTTTTCGGGGCGGGTCCGGGTCAACGAAACTCCTCCGTTGGGGCGGCGATTGGGCCGCCGGGCGTGGGTCTGCGAAAAATCTGCTCAATTCTGCCACATTGTGCCCATTCCGTAGCTGAGGACGCCGGCGATTATGCTCAGATCTGTTGTGCCGGAGCGGGCACTTCAGGGCGAAAGCGTCGCGTCACGTGGCAGAAGAGGACACCCCCCTGGATTCCCGCCCCCGTTTTCACGGGGGTGACGTTCTTTCGCGGGAACGTCGTTCTTTCGCGGGATGACGAATGCGGGTGTGCCCACAAGGGACGCCGCTACGGATGCCTGGGTGGGTCGGTCCCGCGGGCGGGTTTGAAACCCGCCCCTACCGTGGGCGATAATAGCACGGATGTGCGCCTAAATCAAGGGCGTTGGCGAAATCGGCGGATCAGGGCGAAATGGTGGGAAGAAATTGCGCAGGCGTGGGGACGGGGCGGGGCGTGCGTGGGGCGTGGGCAGGGCAGGGATGGGGAACGGGTGGCGCGGGAAAGTGACGGTTTTTTCGGGGGTGCGGGGGGCGGCTTCACCCCCATCCCCCGCTTTCGCGGGGGCAGGCTCTTTCCCCTGCGAGGAGGAAGGGATTTCACTGTGTCAGGGCAGCAGGTTTGAAGTTCTCGACCTCGATTTCCTTCGCTCGGTCCCGCGCCTGCCAGAGGTCGTAAGCCGTCTGCATACCAAGCCATGTCTCCGGCGTGGAACCGAACGCCTGGGACAGGCGAAAGGACATCTCTACAGATACGCCGGCCTTCTGGTTCACCAGGTCCGACAACGCCTGTCGAGTCACTCCCAGCCCTTGCGCCGCCCGTGTGACGGTAAGCCCCAGCGGTTCGAGGCACTCGTGTCGTACGATCTCACCTGGGTGGGGAGGGTTGTGCATACCCATCTGGCTCAGCTCCTCAGTGGTAATCCGTGTAATGGAGCACAGCAGCAGTTTAGCGGCGTAGCCTGTAAATGGACAAGGGGGAAGGGACGGCGCCGGGAGTGTGGATGTTTCGCCAAAGGCGATGGCTGTTGCAAAGTGCATGCGCTGATGGCATAATGCAGTCATGCCGGTACAGATTACGATAAGAG
>DAOUJZ010000031.1:0-44619 GCA_034421955.1 Dehalococcoidia bacterium
ATAAGAGGTGTCCCCGAGGAAGTTCGCGACGAGCTCGCTGTGCGGGCAGCACTTCAACGCCAATCCATGCAGGAGTTCTTGCGTGGAGAGTTGGAGCGCATCGCGTCGCGGCCGTCCATAGACGCATGGCTGCAAGGAGTCAGGGACCGCAAGGCTGTGGCGGGAACCCGCGTGCCACCGTCCAGTATCCTTCGCGCGCGTGACGTGGACCGGAGGTGACGACAGTCGTCGATGCGTCGGCCCTCGTCGCTGCGCTGGTTGACTCAGGGTTCGAGGGTCAGTGGGTGGAGTCGGCCCTCACCGAAGGTCGTCTGGCTGGGCCAGAGCTGGTTCTAGCCGAATCCAGCAATGTTCTGCGCCGGCTGGAACAGACCAATCAGATATCGCGCATCGAGGCCGCGGCCGCCCACGGTGACCTCTTGAGGCTCGATATGGTGCTGTTTCCTTTCGCTCCCTTTGCCGAAAGGGTGTGGGCTTTGAGGGAGAACCTGACCAGTTACGATGCCTGGTACGTCGCGCTAGCAGAGGTACTGGATTGTCCGCTGGTAACGCTCGACAGAAGACTCAGCCGTGCCAGCGGCCCCGTCTGTGAAATCATCGCTCCGCCCGGATCGTAGCTGGCCTTGTCCAAATCTTCTGGATCGCCGCGTAGAGCTTCAGGTCAAACAGTGGGCGGGGGACATGGAAATAGCTACTGTTCGGATTCAGCCATGATTCCGTCTCCCCGTGGTCTGGGTCTTGACCGGTTACTCGGTTCTGGATTGGCGTTGTTTCAACGCCTCGAGTTCCTCCCTAAGCTTCTCCAGCCAGCCGGGCTCCTTGAAAGGTGGTTTGAGCTGCTCCCCTGACTCTGCATCCAGAACACCATCAAGATAAGGTGGAGTGTCCTTATGGGCGATAGCTTCGTTAAGCTGTGCCTGCGTAACTCCTCTTGCCGAATGCTCGCCTTCACCGATAGAGAATTGGGCACCCGACAGATTAGCGTCGAATAATCGTGCGTCCTTGAGATTCGCCCTTCGAAAGCTAGCGTTGGAAAAATCCACGCCATAAAGTACCGCACCCGAAAAATTTGCACGTGTTAGGTTTGACCCCGATAAGTTCAGACGAGCCAAACCGAGACCCTGAAGGTCTGAGCCGCCAAGATTCAACTCGAACGACTCATCAGTCTCAAGAGCAATGTCCTCCTCATTTCGGGATCCTATTACCTCCATGGCGGCGTGGACTTCCTCGCGCAACCGGTTTGCATCTGCTGAATTGCGGACAAACAGGCTCAACCGTTTGATGACTTGGACGTGATACTCTGATGGATGTTCCCTTGCCAGTCGTTCAAGCACATCTATGCCGTCCAAGCGGACCGCGGGGTCATTGCTTCCAAGTCTTGAACTGCCTTGTTCATAGCGTTCGTTGAGAAAGCTCAGAAGGGTAGTTCTGGATTCACGCTCAGTCGTCTGTGACTGGAGAAGCGCTGCGGATGCTTGACGCAGAGTAGCATCAGCCTGTCGTTGGGCAACCAAGCTGCGCCACACGGCGAGCATTACGGCGACGATTCCACCGACTACAAGGCCGACATTGCGGATCGTGGTGCTAAACGATTCGACAGTCTCAGTGCGGATTGTCTTGGTACCTGTTTCGAGTTGCTCTGTTCGAATCTCAACTATAGAGTTCATTTGGCCCCAAAACGAAAGACATACAGCTCCGAGGGCGATAGCCACGAATGTCGTCGCAGGAACCCAGAAGATGCCAGAGCTGAAGAGTTCCCGGCTAGGGAGAATCCTGCGTATCCGGTTTAGCCAGTTCAAGGCTGATCCACCAGGTTTAGGATTGCGGCTATGCGGCGGGCTGTTTTGGCGAAGTGGTGCACTTCCTTCCACGTCAGCGGGCGGGCCAGGACTTTGCTTTCGCGGTAGGATAGCCACTTTTTGAGGACCTGGTATCCGCCGAGCTTGTAGGCCCATACGTTGGAGGGGACGTTGCGCCAGTAGGCGCGGTCGTTGAGGTGGATGTCGAACGTGGTGTCGCCGAGGGTGGATAGCTCGCCGGTCGCGCCGCCGGAGGTGCGCAGGAGTCGCAGCTCGGCGAGGTACTTTTCCACGATGGAGGTGAGTTTGGCGGCGTTCGCGGGCATGGTCGTAGTTTAGCGCAATTGACCGATTCGTGTGGCGACTGTAGGATGGTCAGTTGGCGACGGGGAAGGGACTTATCGGATACGCTCAGGAGGATACGACATGGCGAACTCGGCGAAATTTGGTTTGACGCTGTCGAACAGGGGAGTGTTGCTGGGGTTGACGACTCCGGCTGAACTGCTCGAAGTGGCGGAGGCCGCCGACTCCTCGGGCGCGTTCGCTCACGTCTGGGTGGGCGACCAGATTATGGCCAAGCCCAGGATGGAGTCGATAGTGCTTATGGCCGGAATCGCCGCCCGGACCAAGTCGGTGATGATCGGGCCCGCCTGCATGGCGAGCTTCCCGTCCCGACACCCGGTCGTGCTGGCCTACCAGTGGGCCAGCCTGGACCAGCTCTCCGACGGCCGCATGATAATGGCCGCATGCATGGGCGTTCCGGAGTCCCAGAACCTCGCCCGAGTCGAGCTGCAAAACATGGGAATCGCGAACAGGGAGCGGGGCCCGAGGCTGGAGGAGGGCATAACGATCCTGCGCAGGCTCTGGGCCGAGGAGAGCGTTACGTTCAAGGGGAGATTTTACGAGCTGGAGGAGGCTTTCGTGCAGCCCAAGCCGGTGCAGGAGCCGCCGCCGATCTGGGTGATAGGCACCCCGAGACTCGGAGTCACGGACGCCCGCGTAACGGAGCGCAACCTGCGAAGGGTCGCCAGGCTCGGAGACGGCTGGATGACGACGGCATGGCCCCCCGCGGACTTCGCGGAGCTACGAGGCCGGATACTGGAGTACGCGGCCGACTACGACAGGAGCTTCGACGAGCTGCCGTGCGCCCTCTACTACAACGTCAACATCAACGACGACCGCGATGCCGCAATCGAAGAGTCGAAGAGGTACCTCGACGGCTACTACGCGCCCCAGACCTACACCAGGGAGGCGGTGGAGGGTTGGGTGGCCTGCGGTCCTCCCGAGCAGTGCGTCGAACAGCTTCAGGGCTTCATCGACGCGGGCGCCACGGACATACTGCTGCGCTTCCCAAGCTGGGACCAGCAGACCCAGTTCAGGAGGTGCGTGGAGGAGGTTCTGCCGCACCTGACGTAGGGTGGTTGGACTCGACGCCATCGCGTCTCGTCCTCCCCAGTCCCGGCGCCTTTTGGCAGACATTGAGGCGGTATTCGAGCAAAGAGGGTAATATCCGAGATGTGGCAAAGACAAGACCCATTTTTTGCTTGAAACAAGTCTTGACAATGCAATCTGACGATTATATCTTGGAGCGAGAAACTTGGAGGTGCATTTGTGAAACCCCTATCTAGGCGGTCAAGAAACGACAGAAAGCCGATTTCGGCAGTTTGGAAGTACCTAGGAGCCATGGCTCTCATGGTCGCCATGGCGTTTGCGGTCTCCGCTTGTACCGGAGACCAAGGCCCGACCGGGCCGACGGGGCCGGCGGGGCCGACGGGGCCTCAGGGCAACCCAGGGCCGGCAGGGCCGCAGGGCAACCCAGGGCCGGTAGGGCCGCAGGGGCCGGAGGGGTCAGTAGGGCCGGCAGGGCCGCAGGGGCCGGCCGGTGGACCACAGGGGCCACAGGGACCCAGGGGTGACCAGGGCGAACAAGGCCCGCAAGGACCGCAGGGACAACAGGGACCGCCCGGACCGCAGGGACCGAAGGGAGAGGACGGCGCCCCCGGAGGACCGCCGGGGCCGCGCGGAGAGCAGGGGCCGATCGGAGCGCAGGGCCTTACCGGAGACCCCGGTGAAAAGGGCGACACAGGCGCACAGGGACCGCAGGGCGTAGTGGGACCGGCAGGGGCCGCCGGAGAGCAGGGGCCGCCCGGACCACAGGGGCAAAAGGGTGATCAAGGAGATACCGGACCGCGAGGAGCGCAAGGTGCACAGGGGCCGGCAGGACCCATCGGACCGCAGGGACCGGCAGGGCAGCGTGGAGTCGCGGGGCCCCAGGGCGACCAGGGACCTCACGGACCCCAGGGCCTACAGGGCGTGCCGGGAGTATCCAACCTCACTGTCGCGACAAACAGCCAGAGTAGCAGCGCCGACAAGACGGTAGAGACGACATGTGGCAGCGACGATTTGTTCGCCATCGGTGGTGGAGCGAGCGTGAGCGGCGACACGGGAGGGGCCGTAGCCATAGTGGTAACACAGCCGGCGGGCGTAGTGGCGGGAGAGATTCCCGGGGGATGGACCGCAACTGCCGTGGAGATCAACCCGACTTCTGCGGAATGGACACTGACCGTCTATGCCGTTTGCGCCGAGGTTAACTAGCAGACAGCAGGGACAACCCCGGACGGTCTGAAGCGGCCTGAGAAAGGACCGCTCGGATAATCCGATTGAGGTTCCCAAAGAAGCCCCCCACACATGTGAGTGTGGGGGGCTTCTTCACGTTTGGGGCTCGGCTCCGGCGGCCAACCCCGCGGACGGGACACGGGCGGTGATTGGGTGCGGATGAGTCCCCCACACGCTCCAGGGCCTCCTCCACCGGAAGACGCCCTGCTCTGGCAGCTCAGCACCCCCGACCCGGGCGGGCGACTGATGCTGGCTTCGACTGTGTTCCAAGGGACGATCTACGCCGCTCCCCAGGTGGCGCCAGCGTCCACTCCCACGCAGACTCCTATCCCAACCGCCGCGCCGCCTCCGTCCAGCGCCTGCGTATCAACGGGGCTGTTTCGGACGCCAGCAACCCTGGACTGGTCTCCGACTGCGAGGCGCCACTGGCGTTGCGGGACACGCTGGCAGGAAGCGCAACGCGCGACGCGTCCCGAAGTCAATCATCGTTATTTCCAGGCCGGTCGAGCCTAGAAAGGAGTGGCCTCTCATGAGCCTTCAGTACCGGGTCTGCAAGAAATGCCGGCATGAGAACCTGCAAGCCGCCAGGTTCTGCGCGGAGTGCGGCGCGAACCTGACGCGGTTCGACCTGCGTGCGTTCACAAAAGCACTTGTCCTTACCGCGCTCCCACTGGTCATCACACCAGTTGTCCTGTTTTCGTCTATTGATCCTGACGAAGACGCCATGGCTTTCGGTGCCCTCTCTGTGCTCGCCTTCTTGTTCATCATACTCCTGATGGTGGGTTGCTTCATATTCGCCGCGATCGCGGTTGTCGGCGCAGTACGACGTGGAAGAAACCGCTCCGCTCTCGCCATACTCTTCGGTTTTGGAGTGGGGCTGATGTTGGGAGTTGCGTCCTGCAACGCATCCCTCGACGCGTGGGTGCGGGCAGCGCCAGAGTCCACTCCCGCGCAGACCCCTATCCCAACCGTCACGCGGCTCCCCACCGCCGCGCCGACCCCTGCACCGACGCAGGCCCCTATCCAAGCTCCCACGCCGACCCTTGCACCGACGCAGACGCCGTTCCTAGAGCCCACCGCCGCGCCCTCACCGGTTCCCACTCCGACGGGTAAGTCAGACGCTCCAGGGCCCCCTCCGCCGGAGGACGCGCTGCTCTGGAAGTTCAGCACTGGCAGGCCCGACGAGCTGGTCATGTCCCACACTCTGTCGCAAGGGAGGATCTACGCCGCCTCGCCCCGGGGACAGGTCTACGCCGTGGATGCAGAGACGGGAGCTCTCCTGTGGAGCGTCGATGTGTCAACTGAGCTGCATTCACCGCCGGTGCCCGCGGGAGAGGCGGTGTACATCGAAGTCCAAAGAGGGGACTTCTTCGCCCTGGACCCGGACACCGGAGAGCGCCTGCCCCGGGACGACGAAATCGGACGGGTCCGGGGCGCGGCCGTGAGAGACGGCACCGCCCACATAACCTCCGTGCTTCGCGACGGCCGCATAAGGGTTCGCGCCCTGGACGCCGAAACAGGCGACCTGCTGTGGCAGACCTCCCCCAGCGCCAAGCTTCGAGGTCGGGGCGACGGAACAGGGGACCCGGCCACCCCGGCAGTGGACGCTCTGACCTTCCAGGTGACAGTCCTGGGCGAAGGGATCTACATAACGGATGACACCAGGATCCACGCCTTCGACGTGGGCACCGGCAGCCTGCTGTGGAGCTTCGATGCGCGGTACAGGATCGAGCTGCCTCCCACGGCGTGGGATGGAAAGGTGTACGTCCGCTCGTCCCACGGAGCCCACGCGCTGGATGAGGCGACCGGGGAACATCTCTGGGAATTTGAAGGGGAATACGGCGGCCCGACAGACGGCACGGCATACATCGCAGGCGGGGTGTGGCCACTTAACCTGAGCACCGCGGAAGGCGTGGGAGTCCGCTCCCTGAACGCTGCAACCGGGGAGACCATCTGGTCCCTTCAGGGTGCCGTGGCCTTACTCTTGGCCGACGGCACGGTGTTTATGATCAGCTTCAATCCGGTGGGCTCTCATGCCCGCGATGCCGTAACCGGGGAGGAGATATGGAGCCTGGACCCCGCATGGGGGCTTATCTACAACACAACGTTGGCCGACGGCGTCCTGTACGCCGAATCAAGCGAAAGTGAAGGCTACCTGCACGCGTTCAATGCCCGGACCGGAGAACCCATCTGGAGCATAGACATTGGCTATCAGCAGCCCAACGGCCGCACCTACGCAGTTTCAGGAGGAGTGTTGTACGTGGGATACCAGGACGGCGGTGTGGACAGCGGCGTGTACGCCTACGCGGCTCCCTAGGGAACGCCGCTCCCACCCAGCATCTGCGTATCAGAAGGAGCCGTTGCCGCTCGCAAGTGGATCTTCTAGAGAGTTTAGCTGAACCGCAGCGGAAAGGTTCTCGATTGGGTACATGGGAGTACCCCCGGCGGGACTCGAACCCACGCGCCTAGCTCCGGAGGCTAGCGCTCTATCCTCTGAGCTACGGGGGCGTATGCACTCAACTATAGCAGGCGCTTATCCCGCCAACAAGCGGACCTCGGCGTCGGGAAGGGGCTAAGGCGTCACCCCCATCCTGACCCGTTCGACAAGCTCAGGGCAGGCTCTTCCCCCGTCGAGGGGGAAGGGACTCCTGACGCTACTGTTCCATCCGGCGGGGCCCCGTCGGGTCGAAGGCGTTCCTGAGCGCGGCTATCAGCAGCCATGATGCATCTCGGGCCGGGCCCTCCTCGAGCTCGCGTACGAAATGCTCCAGAAAGTCCGATATGCCGCCCGTCAGCGCGTCCATCGTCAGGGCGTCCACGGCCAGCGTATCCGAGTGCAGCCTCACCGAGGTGTAACCCTGCCCCTGCGGCAACTGCGAGAAACTGAGAAGGTGGTCGTCCTTCCGGAACTCGTGCATGGACCGCAGACCCAGCCGGCCGCCCAGCGACATCCGGTCGTACCCCAGCCGCATCATGTAGTCGCAGAATCCCCGCTCGAAGATGGTTACAAAGTGATTGGGAATGGTTGCTTCGAACGTGTTTGCCATCTGCTCACTCCCTGGCGGCGGCCTCGGCGGACGTCTCCGCGGAGCGTGTGCCGGGGCGCTCGTTCTTGAAAAGTTGCGACAGCACGATCGGCGCGACGATGGTCGTCACCAGCGTCATCATGATCGTCACCCCGAACAGCGAGTTGTTTATCAGCCCCTCGGTGATTCCGATGCTTGCCATGATCAGCGCCACCTCTCCGCGCGGCAACATGCCGAAGCCGATCCTCGCAGCGCCCCGGCGGTTGAAGTCCACCGCGAGCGCCGGCAGCCCGCTGCCGAACACCTTGCCCAGCGTCGCCAGGAGCGTCAGCACGATCCCGAACTGCCAGACGCCGCCCAGCTCGTTCACGTCCACCATCATGCCCGTCACCACGAAGAATATGGGCACCAGGAAGGCGTACACCCCGTTCAGCGGGGTCTCCAGCCGTTGCGCGAGATCGGTGCCGGACAGCGCCAGCCCAATCGAAAACGCGCCGATGATCATCGCCAGCCCCGCCACCTCCGCCAGCACCGCCGCGCCGAACGCCAGCGCAAGCGCAAGCGCCACCGCGGCTCCGCTCACGTTGAAGCGGCTTATCAGTCTCGATATGTGCCTCGACAGCAACACGCCGGCCACCGACAGCGCTAGCCAGAACCCCAGCGTGCGCACAGCCACCAGGCTGATGGACTGCGGCGAAAGCTCGCCGCTCGCGCCGATGCCCACCACTATGGTCAGCACGATGATTCCCAGCACGTCGTCCAGGACCGCCGCCGCGAGCGTGGTGACGCCCTCCGGCGTGTCCAGCCGCCGCAGGTCGCCCAGCACCCGCACGGTGATGCCAATGGACGTAGCGGTGCACACGGCGCCCATGAACAGCGCACTGATGTCGCCGAACCCGTCGGCGTAGCCGAACAGCACCGTCGCGCCCGCGCCCAGCGTGAACGGCACGACGACGCCTCCGAGCGCCACCAGCGAAGCCGGGCCGGAGTAGCGCAGGAACTGCCTCAGGTCCGTTTCCAGCCCCGCCATGAACAGCAGGACTATCGCCCCCACCTCGGCGGTCGATTGCAGCACTTCGGAAATCGGGACCGCGAGTTGGTGGCCGGCGTCGCCCGACGCGTAGTAGAAGAGGGGACCGACAAAGGGCAGGTCGATCCCGCCCAGGGCGAACGGCCCTATCAGGATGCCCACACTCAGCTCGCCAATCACCGCCGGGACGCGCAGGAACCGTTCCGCCACTTCCCCGCCCAGCTTGGCGGCCACAAGGATTATCGCCAGCTGGGCGACGAACATCGCGACGGAGTGGGCATCGGCATCCAACAGAAAATCACCCTGCTACAAGAGTTAGAATAGGCGGAAGCGCCACCCGGAAGGCGGCCACGAGATTATATCACAGCCCGAAAACGGCTCCGGGGCGCGGCTTCTCCCACCCGCAACCGGGGCGGTCGAGGCCCAAAAGAGCGGTCTTCTCTACTTGGCAAGGCAAATGGGCATATAAAGTGCTTGACATTGTATTGTGCAAGTGCAATGATTGTTCCGCCGTGAGAGACGCCGGGATTCTCGGCGCCGGCATTGCTTGAAATACACCCAATCCAGCAATGCGCCGTGATTGCCGCGCGGCCCTGTTCCATTATCTCATAGGGGGTCCAATGAGAGTGCGTTATCCAACGAAGGGTGTTGCCTTAGCCCTGACATTTTCCCTGTTTTTCATCCTCGCAATTGTAGCTTGTACCGGGCCCCAGGGTGAGCCTGGCCTGCCCGGTCACCCGGGCAACCCCGGTAACCCCGGCGCGGCCGGCGCGCAGGGCGAGCCCGGCAAGCCCGGCCTGCCCGGTAACCCGGGCAACCCCGGCAACCCCGGCCCACAGGGTCCGCAGGGCCCGCAGGGCATCCAAGGTGAGCCTGGCATACCCGGCGTGTCGCCTGAGGCCATCATCATGGTCAGCAGCGGCGTGATGTCGGTGGACGAGCCCCTGACCATAGCCGGTTCCGGCTTCCTGCCTGGTGAGCCGGTGACGCTGGCGCTCGTCATCGACAACATCGTCAGCTACGTCGTCGGAGGCCGCACCGCCGAACAGCCGACGGCCAACGCCGCGGGCGCATTCTCCGCCAGCTTCGACTCCATCAAGGGCGGAGGCGGAGGCGAGCGGGGCTCGCTGCAGCGCGCTCCGGGCATAAGGTCGATTCTCGCCATGGGCGAAGACGGCAGCAGGGCCAGCTTCCCCGTGATGATCACCAGCGCGAACGCGCCCATGACCTCGGTGGCCAGCAGCCTCGTAGCTACCGCCGAAACCCTGCCCAATGGCGAGACCAACGGCTACGACACTACTATCACCGCCTACGGCGCGGGCTTCATACCCGGCGAAGCCGTGACGGTCACGATCATCAGCCTGGTGGACGGCGCAGACAAGATTCTTGTCGGCGGCACCGCCAACGACTCCGGCGCCTTCATGGTGGAAAGCACGCTGGCCGGCGCCGCGCCTGCCGAGGGTGCTGATCCTGAGATGGCCATAGAAGTTGGCGTCTACACCGTCCTCGCAGAGGGCGGCAATGGCTCAATGGCCACAGGCGCGCTGGTGGTCGAGATGAAGGGATCGCCCGACGAAGGGTAGGCCTACACAAGCCGGCGACAACTGAATAGCCCCAACAGAGGCCCTCGTGGCGCGCGCCGCGAGGGCCTTTCGTCTTTCGGCCGGCTACCCACGCCGGTCTGAACCTTTCAACGCCAGCATCGCGTGTTATGATGGTAACCACAAACCGGCAGCGGCACGCACCGCGGTATACGGCGGTAAACGCGGGTATTCCGTGTGCCACGGCGCCGCGGCGGGTTACAAGAGCGGAGGATGCCAGATGAGTACGACAAACGCGCTGGACGACGGTTTCGAAGAGGCCGAGAGAGGCCTTGAGTGGCTGGAGAGGCTCGAAGCCCTGCAGGCCCGCTCGGCCTCCGACAAGGCCGCCTTCGAAGTCGCGGATTACGTGGTCAAGCTGCGGTCGGCGATCACCGCGCTGGCCGGAGACCGGACAGTAGGCGAGCTGAGCGAGACCGTGGGCGAGGAGACGGCGCTACTGGTGGCCGAACTGCGCCAGGATGGGGACCGGGACTACTGGAGTACGAGGATCCGGCCCGCTCTTCTGAAGTCGGACCCGTAACGAAGCCTCGTCATCGCCAGACGCACCCGCGGCGGCGCCTCCCGAGATGGGCGCTCGAACACACAGACCTGCACCAAAGGGACGAAAAATGACATCGAAGAGAGAGTTCAATCTGGCGGAAGTCGACGTTCTCGAGTCCAGAGGCCCCACACTGCTGCTGAGAGCGCGGGGCCGCATCAACGTCCTCAGCGCGAACCGGTTCGAGGCGGAAGCCCTGCGCGTCGCATCCGGGTCGGAATCGGACGTCGTGGTAGAGGCCTCCGACGTCACCTACATCAGCAGCGCCGGCCTGAGGGCGTTCCTGCGCATCTCCAGGGCACTGGGCAGGAGACAGCGCAGCCTCCACATCTGTAGCCTGAAACCGTACATACACCAGGTCTTCACGATGGTTGGATTCGACAGGGTAATCCCGCTCCACGCGGACGTCGATTCCGCGCTGACCGCCGCCCAACAGTCCAATGGCAAGGAAGGGGGCGCTTCCTGATGGCGACGATAGACCAAAACGTATTCCAGGCGATGGAGTGGCGCTGCATCGGCCCCCACAGGGGCGGCCGCTCAGTGGCCGCGGTGGGCGACCCCGACGACCCCATGACATTCTACTTCGGCGCGTGCAACGGCGGCGTGTGGAAGACCGACGACGGCGGCACGTACTGGGAGAACATCTCGGACGGCTTCTTCGAGTCCTCCGCGGTCGGCGCTGTCGCCGTGGCCGAGTCGGACCCCAACGTGCTCTACGCCGGCACGGGCGAGGCCTGCATCAGAAACGACGTCTCCTCGGGCGACGGCGTGTACAGGTCCACCGACAGAGGCAGAACCTGGCGCCACGTGGGGCTGTCCGACACTCGCCACGTCTTCCGTGTCCGCGTTCACCCCAACGACCCGGACCTGGTGTACGTCGCGGCGCTGGGCCACGCCTGGGGCCCCAACGACGAGCGGGGCGTGTTCCGCTCCAGGGACGGCGGCGAGAGCTGGGAGAGGGTGCTGTTCGTGAGCGACAAGGCGGGCGCCGCAGACCTGTCGATGGACCCGAACAACCCCCGCATCCTGTACGCCGCCATCTGGGAGGTGTACCGCAACCCCTGGGAGATTTCGAGCGGAGGCCCCGACAGCGGGCTGTACAAGTCCACGGACGGCGGGGACACCTGGACCGAGCTGACGGACAACCCCGGCTTCCCCGGAGGCATCAAGGGGCGCATCGGCGTCGCCGTCTCGCCCGCGAAGCAGGGCAGGGTGTGGGCGATGGTGGAGGCGGAGGACGGCGGCCTGTACCGTTCCGACGACGGTGGCGATTCCTGGGAGATGGTCAACAACACCGACGGCCGCGGCCGGCCCTGGTATCACACGCACGTGTTCGCGCACCCGCAGGACCCGGAGACGGTGTGGGTGATGGACAGCTTCTTCTATGTTTCCAACGACGGCGGCCGCAACTTCGATCAGATACCGATGCCGCACGGCGACCACCAAGACCTGTGGATCGACCCGCGCAACCCCAGGCGCATGATCGAGGCGAGCGACGGCGGCGCGACGGTCACGTTCAACGGCGGCGGAAGCTGGTCCTCTATCTACAACCAGCCCACGGCCTGCTTCTACCACCTGGACGTGGACACCCAGTACCCGTACCGCGTGTACGGCACCCAGCAGGACAACAGCGCCATCAGCGTCCCCAGCAGGAGCGACGACAGCTCCATCCCGCTGAGCGCCTGCTACATGACCGGCACCTCGGAGAGCGGCCACATCGCCGTCCGGCCCGACAACCCCAACGTGGTCTACTCCGGCGGCATCGGCTCGTCCGCGGGCGGCGGCGGCAACCTGCTGCGCTCAGACCACGCGCTCGGCGACCACATCGAGCTCATCACCGTCTGGCCGGAGGAGACCTGGGGCTGGGCGCCCAAGGACGAGAAGTACCGCTTCCACTGGACCTACCCCATCCTGATCTCGCCGCACGACCCGGACGTGCTCTACTGCACCGGCAACCTGGTGTTCCGCTCCAACAACGAGGGCCAGAGCTGGGAGGCAATCAGCCCCGACCTGACCCGCAACGACCCCTCCAAGCTGGAGGTGTCCGGCGGTCCGATCACGGTGCAGGGCGTGAGCGGCGCGGAGACCTACTGCACCATCTTCGCCTTCACCGAGTCGCCCCACGAGCGGGGGGTGTTCTGGGCAGGCTCCGACGACGGGTTGATCCACATCTCCCGCGACGGCGCGCAGACCTGGGATAACGTGACGCCGCCCGACCTGCCGGAGTGGACGACCGTGGCGTTCATCGAAGTGTCCCACCACGACGCGGCCACCGCCTACGTGGCGGCCTACCGCTACAAGCTGGACGACTACAGCCCCTACATCTACAAGACCGAGGACTACGGCAAGACCTGGCGCAAGATCACGGACGGCATAGGGCCGGAGGACTTTACGCGGGTGGTGCGGGAGGATCCGGTGAGGCCGGGCCTGCTGTACGCGGGCACCGAGTTCGGACTGTACGTGTCGTTCGACGCCGGCGAGTCGTGGCAGAAGCTGCAACTCAACCTGCCCATCGCGCCGCTGTACGACCTGGCGGTGAAGGGCGACGAGCTGGTGGCGTGCACGCATGGTCGGTCGTTCTGGATACTGGACGACGTCACCCCGCTGCGCCAGGCCAACGAGCGGATAGCCGAGTCTGACGCCCACCTGTTCGGGCCGAAGGACACCAACCAGGACGTTGAGCCCGCGGTCTTCGCTCCGCTTCCACCCATTCCCGGCGCGAAGAACTACCAGGTGGACGCCCACGGCGGCACCGCCTTCTACGTCCGGCGCAGGGCCGACGGCGGCCAGTACCGCGCCCACGTCGACGCCGGCGACAACCCGCACAGGGGAGTATCGGTGTACTACTACCTGCGCGACGAGCCGGAGGGCGAGGTGACGCTGACGTTCGCCGACGCCGCCGGTCGGGAGATAGCGAGCTACACCGGCGGCGCGGAGTCGTCCGGCGACGGAACGGGGCAGAGCGTGCCGGTCGCGCCGGGGCTGAACAGGTTCGTATGGGACATGCGCTATCCCGGCCCGAAGACGCTGGAGGGTGATCCCTCTCTGAACGTCTTCTACGCGAACGACAACGGACCGGAGGCCCCGCCGGGCGCGTACCAGGTGGCGCTGGCGGTTGGCGGCCAGATCTACAGCCAGTCGTTCGAGATTCTGAAAGACCCGCGCGTGTCTGCCAGCCAGGAGGAGCTCGAAGACCGCTTCAACACGCTGATAGAGATCCGCGACAGCCTGTCGGAGGCCAACGACGCCATTCAGCGCATCCGGAGCGTCTACACGCAGATGGAGGAGTGGGAGAGGCGCGCCGAGGGTCGCACCGACGCGGTCGCCGAGGCCGCCGGCAGCCTCAGGAAGAAGCTGTCCGCCATCGAGTCCGAGCTGATCCAGACCAGCATCAAGTCCAGGGCGGACTTCATGCGGTACCCGTCGCGGCTCAACGCCAAGCTCCGCGCGGTCAGCAGCGTGGTGACCAGCGCGATCGGCACGCCCACCGAGCAGTCGGTGGAGGCGTTCGGCGAGTTCTCCGGCAGCGTGGACACGCACCTGGAGCGGCTGCGCGAGGTGATCGAGAGCGACCTCGACGAGTTCGGCGACCTGGTGTCGGAGTTGGACCTGCCGCCGATTGTGCCGACTTCCTAGCCGCGCTCCGGCACCGCCTTGTTGCCATTCCGAACATGGCCGAGGAATCTGTGGTAGATAATCTCTTTTCCGAGCACTGGCTGGCGGAATTGTACGACGTCTTCAACCCGGGAGTTCACGACTTCGAGTTTTACCTTCCATGGGTGTTATCCGCGAGGAGCGTGCTCGATGTTGGCTGCGGTACGGGAGAACTGCTGCGCCTGGCACGAGAGTCCGGGCACGCGGGACGACTGTGCGGGCTTGACCCCGCAGAGGCGATGCTCCGGCAGGCGCGGAAGAAACGGACCGACGTAGAGTGGGTCCTTGGCGACCTGGGTTCAGTCGACTGGTGTCGCGAGTTCGACCTCGTCGTGATGAGCGGCCACGCATTCCAGGTGTTCGTCGAAGACGACCAACTGCGAGACTCGCTTGCCGCGATACGTTCCGCTCTCACCGAAAACGGGCGGTTCGCGTTTGAGACCCGCAATCCACTTGCCCGGGCGTGGGAGAGGTGGACTCCCGAACATTCCGTGGAGATCGTGCACGAACGTCGCAGGGTGCGAATGGCTAATGAGGTCGAGTTACCCGTTGCCGGAGACCGAGTCTCGTTCACTACCACCTTCACCAGTCCAGGCTGGGCCCGACCCCGGTTCAGTCGCAGCACGCTGAGGTTTCTTGACGCCGACTCGCTGGCGTCATTCCTGTCCGAAGCGGGCCTGGCCATCGAAGAGCAGTTTGGCGACTGGGAGCGGCAGGAATTGACGGATACGAGCCCGGAGATTATCACCATCGCAAGGCGGGCCTGCCGCCGATAGTGCTTACGTCCTAGACCCTGTGCGCCAGCAGGAACTCGCGCACCTGCGCGATGGTCCTGTCGTAGGTGTCTTTCGACTCCTTCCAGGGGTACTCGGTCGCCTGCGCGTTGGGCGCCAGCTCGACCAGGTCCATCGCAGCCTCGTAGGAGTGCGCCGGCGTGTCGTCCGGCAGCACCAGCAGCGGCGTCTGGCACGCGCGCGCGAAGTCCCGCGACACGCTGTACATGAAGTCCGGTTGGACGCGATAGAGGTTGTGCAGGTATTGCTCGATCGTCTCCTGCGTCACGTCGGGCCGCCGCTCGCGGAGCTCCGCGCCCCAGGCGAGGCCCGAGTCGTACATGGCGTCGGGCGTCTTGCTGGCGTGGCCCACGGGCTGGCACAGCACGGCGGCGACCACGCGGTCGGGCGCGCGCTCGATGAGCTTGAGCGCGAACGGCCCGCCGATGCAGTATCCCATGAACAGGAATTTTTCTATACCCAGGTGGTCCATCACGCCGAGCTGGTCGTCGGCGAGCGCTCCCCAGGGGTCGTCGACGTCGACCGGGCCGGTGGACTCCCCGCCGCTGGCGTTGCGCTGGTCCATGGTGATGCAGCGGAAGTCGTCGCTGAACAGCGCAATGGCGTCGAACACCTGCGACGGCCAGCCGGCGACGATGGAGTTGAGGCCGCCGCCGGGCGTGGTCAGCAGCGGGAAACCCGACCCGGCCTCCTCGTAACGGATGCGCACGTCGCCCCTGGTGTAGTGTGGCATGGTGTTTCCTCCTTCATCCCGGCGTCTGGGCCGGGTCTTACCGCCGATTGTAGGCCAAGGCCACGCGATGTCAAGCCGAGCCCTCTCACCTCGGCGCGAAGCGGTACACGGCGCCCTCGAAGGTGAGCACGTACACCTCGCCGGACGGGTCCTCGCCGAACGATGAGATGGACAGGCCGGTGTCCGCGATAAGCATCTGCTCGGTGACGGCGGCGCCGTCGTGTCGGAGCGCCCATATCTTGCCGCTGCAGAAGTCGGCGTACAGGTACGCGCCGTACAGCGTCGGCAGCCTGCGCCCGCGGTACACGTACCCACCCGTCACCGAGCAGCCGCCCTCGCGCCCGTACTCGGCAACCGGCATCTCCAGGCCGCGGGTGTCGCAGTTCGTGGGCCGGAAGCACTTCGAGCCTTCCATGACGTTCCAGCCGTAGTTCAGGCCCGGCCTGATGATGTCGACTTCCTCGTAGCGGTTCTGGCCCACGTCGGCGGCCCACAGGTCGCCCGTCTCGCGGTCGAAGCTGAATCGCCAGGGGTTCCGCAGCCCGTAGGCCCATATCTCGCCGCGCGCCGTCCCGTCGCCGCTGGCGAACGGGTTGTCCGGCGGCACGGCGTACCCTCCCGTCTCGTCCAGCGCGCTCACGTCGATTCGCAGGATGCTGCCCAGCAGCGTGGACGTGTCCTGCCCGTTGCCGCGCGGGTCGCCGCCGGAGCCGCCGTCGCCGAGGCCGACGTACAGCATCCCGTCGGGGCCGAACGCGACGTGGCCTCCGTTGTGGTTGCGGTAGGGCTGCGCAACCTCCAGGAAGACCAGCTCCGAGCCGGGATCGGCCGTGTTGGGGTCGTCCGCGCTCACGGCGAAGCGCGAGACGACGGTCCGCCGAGGGCCGGACGCGGTGTAGTTGAGGTAGAAGTGGCCGTTCTCGGCGAACGCGGGATCGAACGCCAGGCCAAGCAGACCCTCCTCGTTGCCGGAGTCGTTCACGCGCTCGCGGATGTCGAGGAACGTCCTCGCGGACTCCACGCCGGGGTCGTTCTGGAACACCACGATGCGCCCCGGCTGGAGCACCACGAACAGCCTGCCGGAGCCGTCGTCCGGGTAGGTCAGCAGCACCATCCTGTCGAACTCGAGGCCGGGGAAGGCCGGCTCCAGTTCGACGGGTGCGAGCGGCCTTGCCTCAATCGGCTCCGGTGTGGCGACGGCGGGTGCGGGCGACGGTGTGGGTGCTGCCACATGTGACGGCGCGGCGGTAGGCGAGGGCAGGGTCGTGGGCGTCGGCGCAGGCGCGGCGGTCGGGGAGGGCGCCGCGACGGGCGTCGGCAACTCCGCGATGCCCTCGCCGCACGCGGCGGGCAGCAGCGTCCACACGGCAAGCAACACCGCCAGCCAGAGGAGAGACAGGCCTGTCATGGCCGTCCTGGGCCGGATGGGATTCCGCTGTAGCGACTCGACATTCGAGCTGCCCCCTGGTTTCCGTGATGCCAGCTATCATACACCCACAGGCAAAGCGGCCAGTCCCGCTTGCCCCTGCAAGCCGCACAATGGTACAACTTCCTGTACGCGTCGCCCGCAACCCTGAACGAACGCCCCGTCACCGAAGGAGGCCGACATGACCGAAGACTCCCGAAAAGCCGAACTGCTGGAGCACGCCAGCGCCCACCTGTTCCGGTCCGCCAGGGACTACGGCGAGCCGATCATCGCCAGTGGGCGCGGCGCGACGCTCGTCGACACGGACGGCAAGGAGTACCTGGACTTCGGCTCCGGCCAGATGGCCGCGAGCATCGGCCACAACCATCCCGCCATCACCGAGGCGCTGCAACGCAGCTCCGAGCGCATCCTCCACCTGAACACCCACCTCGTCAGCGAGGAGGTCATCGAGCTCGCCAGGTCCCTCGCCGACCTGCTGCCCGAGAAGCTCCAGAAGGTGATGCTGCTCAGCACCGGAGGCGAGTCCACCGAGGTGGCGCTGAAGGTGGCCAAGATGTTCACGGGCCGCTTCGAGGTGGTGGGGCTGATCCAGGGATACCACGGCCACACCGGCGGCGCGCTCAGCGTGACGTTTTCCCACGCCCGCGGCGGGTACGGCCCCTGGGTGCCGGGCGGCATGGCGATTCCGACGCCGTACTGCTACCGCTGCCCGCTGCAGATGACGTTCCCGTCGTGCGACTACGCTTGCGCGAGGCTCGGCTTCGACATGATCGACGCACAGTCCACCGGCTCGCTGGCGGCCTTCATCGCGGAGCCTATCCTCAGCGCGGCGGGGATAATCGAGCCGCCGCCCGGCTACTTCCCGTTCGTCAAGCGGATGTGCGAGGAGCGCGGGATGCTGTTCATCATGGACGAGGCGCAGACCGGCCTGGGCAGGGTGGGGGCCACGTTCGCGTTCGAGCAGGACGGCGTGGTGCCGGACATACTGGCGCTGTCCAAGACGCTCGGCGCGGGGCTGCCGCTGGCGGCGATGGTCACCTCGGAGGAGATCGAGCAGGACTGCCACGACAAGGGGATGTCCTTCATCTCGTCGCACCAGAACGACCCATTCGCCGCGGCCATCGGCCTCGCGGTCATCGAGGTGCTGGTGAAGGAGGGGCTGGCGGACCAGGCGAGGGCCAAGGGGCAGCACCTGAAGGACGCTTACCTGCGGATGAGGGAGGACCACCCGATCATCGGCGACGTGCGGGGGCGCGGCCTGCTGCTGGGCATGGAGCTGGTGCGGGACCCGGAGACGCGGGAGCCGGCGGTGGAGGAGACGCGGCGGCTGACGCGGCGGTGCCTGGACAACGGTCTGATCCTTCAGCAGGCGTCCTACGCCAACGTCGCGAACGTCTGGCGCATCGCGCCGCCGATGACGGCCACCTACGAGGAATTGGACCGCAGCGTGGACATCCTGGACTGGTCCATGACCGAGCTGGGGCTGTAGGGGGAGCCTCGCGTTCACCCTCACCCTAACCCTCCCCCTCAAGGGAGAGGGGACAATTCGGAAGGTGTTACAATCCACGCCGTGTGAGCCGGGCAGAACCGGCAATCAAACGACATTCAATCAGGAGGAGTGAATCATGGCTGAGTACATACCGTCGCCCAGCGACTGGGTGCGCGAACAGGTGGAGCTGTACGAGAGCAGCGGAGGCACGCAGGGGACGACGCTGCGAGAGACCGGGCTGCCCTGCATCATCGTGACGAACCGCGGCAACAGGACCGGCGGCATCCGCAAGACGCCCCTCATGCGGGTGAAGGACGGCGACAACTACGTGCTGGTAGGCTCGCGGGGCGGCGCGCCGACGAACCCGCAGTGGGTCTACAACCTGCGGGCCGACCAGAGCGTGGAGGTCCGCGACGCGACGGAGGTGTACTCCATGCGCGTCCGGGAGGTCGAGCAGGGCGCCGAGCGGGACCGGCTGTGGGAAATCTCCGTCGCCGCGTTCCCGCCCTACGCCGAGTACCAGGAGCGCACGGAGCGCCTCATCCCAGTCTTCCTCGCCGAGCCGGCGTAGCGGAGCGTCCCTACACGCTTCCGTCTATGATCACGTCCAGCAGCGCGGGCTTGCCCGAAGCCAGGGCCTCGGTCAGGGCCGGCCCGATCTCCTCCGGGTCTTCGATGGTGCGTCCCCGCACCCCCATGGCGTTGGCGATGGCCGCCATGTCCAAGGGGACGGGAAAGTCCATGGCGATGTACCGGCTGGAGGCGTCCTCCTCGCCCAGGATGTGGGTCTTGTACCGGTCCATGTTCAGCTTGAGGACGCGGTAGGAGCGGTTGTTGCAAATGACGTAGACCACGGGGATGTTGGAGTTGGCCGCCGTCCACAGCCCCTGGACCGTCATCATTGCGCTGCCATCTCCGAGAATGCCCACCACCGGGCGGTCCGGGTGGGCCAGCTTAATGCCCAGGGTGCTGCCCATGCCCCACCCTATGGCCCCGCCACGCTCGCTGTGGATGCTGCCCGGCTCGCTGAACTCCATGGCGCCGTGGATGGCGTCCCGGGAGGTGATGGAGTCGTCGGAGATGACGGCGTCCGGGGGCAACGCCTTCGCCAGCTCAGTCATCATCCGCTCGGCGGTCATGGGCCGGGCGTCCCACCGGTCCCTCAGGTCCCGTTCCCAGCCGGCCTGGGCCTGCGCCTTTTCCGACGCGATGGACGACGCTCGTCCCTGGGCCGCCTCCCTGGCCGAGCCCGACAGCGCCCTCTCCACGGCGTCGCAGAGCTGCCCCAAGCCCACCCTGGGGTCGGCGATCATCCCGATCTCCGTGGGCTCGCTCTTGCCGATCTCGGCGTAGGCCGAGTCCAGGTGTATCAGCCGCGTGTCGCTTCCCAGGGCCGGGCCGGAGACGAAGAAGTACCCGGAGAAGACGTTGGCCCCAACGGCCAGCACCACGTCCCCCTGGGAGAGGGTCTCCCGCCCCGGGGGCAGCGCCGTGTTGACCCTGCCCATGAACTGGGGGTGCCCCGTGGGGAAGTTCATCTCGGCGTAGGAGGAAGCGTACACGCGGGCACCCAGCAGCTCCGCCAGACGTACCGCCTCGGCGGCTCCCCGGGACTGGCCCAGCCGGTCGCCTACGACCATCACGGGCCGCGACGCCCCGGCCAGGACGCGGGCGGCGGCCTCCACGGCCTCCGGGTCGGCGGCCGTACGGAAGTAGCCCCTGGTCAGGGGCTGGACGTCCACGTCGGCCTCGTCGTCCAGGGCGTTGGCCGAGAACCCCACGAACACGGGCCCCGCCGGGGGGGTCCTGGCCTCGTTGAAGGCGCGGCGCATCACCCCCGGCACCTGCTCGGGGTGGGTCACCTCGACGCTCCACTTGGTGAAGAGGCGTACCATCTCCGTCAGCTCGGTGCGCCCCTCGGCCAGCTTGCGCACGTCCTTGTTGCCCGAGGTCAGAACCATGGGCGTGTTCCCCTCCCAGGCGTGGTGCAGGAGGCTGATGCCGTTGGCCAGCCCGGTCTCGATGTGCAGGTTCACGAAGGAGGGCCTCCCCGTGGCGATGGCGTAGCCGTCGGCCATGCCCATGGCCACTCCTTCCTGGGTGGCCAGCACGTACTCGATGTCCGGGTAATCCTCCAGGGCGTCCATTATGGGCGCCTCGCTGGTCCCCGGGTTGCCGAAGATGTACCTGACTCCCTCGGCCCTGAGCACCTCCATGAGCGCCCGCTTGCCCGTCATGCGTACCATGGCTTTCCCTCCTGACTGTGAACGGGCTAAGCTTATCCCTTTTGAGGTGTTTTCACAATGCAGAAGAGCTTCCAGGCGACAGACCTGCTAATCGTCCGCCACGGCCAGCGCGACTCCTCCCGGCTGAGACGCATCGACCTCGACCCGCCGCTGAGCGCCCTCGGACGCCGCCAGGCCGCGGCCGTGGCCGGAGCACTCGGCAACGGACCCGCCCCGGACGCCATCTACAGCAGCCCCTTGGCCCGCGCGCGTGAGACGGCCACCGCAATCGCCGACCGTCTCGGCCTGGAGACCTCGGTCGACGCGAGGCTCGCCGAGTTCCAGGTAGACTTGGACGTCGAGACATCGCCGCCCGGTATGCCCGACCTGCTGGCGTGGCATCCTGACCACGCCAGCACCGACGGCGTGACGCTGGCCGAGTTCGCCCAGAGAGTGGCGGACTTCCACGACGAGATCGTAGCTCGGCATCCGGGACAGCGGGTCGCCATCGTCTCCCATGCGGGCACAATCGAAGCGACGCTCAGGTGGGCGCTGGGAATCGGCCCTCGGAGTGCGTGGCAGCACGAGTTCGATATCCCAATCGCTTCGATAACCGAGATCGAGTTCTGGCCGGAAGGCCGTGTCGTCGGTGGCGCGCCGCGTCTCGCCGTGTTCAACCGCATAGGCGACGTGGGGCACTTGGGGGATATGGCGACAGACATCTGACGGCTCACACGAACAGTCCTAAAGTTGCCTGCGTGAAGTCGAACAGGCTACACTGAAATCTGCTAGCGATGTGGATGATTTGCCCGGGCATGCTCCCCACCCGGGTGCGATCCTACGAGGTTGATTCATCTAGTCAACCGCTCAGAAAGCAGAAGTGTGAGGCCCTTCACTATGAGAAACCTCGACAGGATTACCATAGATCCCGGTGTGATGGGTGGCAAAGCGTGCATCCGAGGTATGCGCGTCACGGTCGGGATGGTGATCGGGCTACTGGCGGCCGGCCGCTCTCACACCGAGATTCTCGAAGCCTACCCGTACCTGGAGGGCGAGGATATCGACCAGTCTCTGGCCTACGCCGCGTGGAGGCTAGAGGAACGTGAGGTTCCTCTCTCCACATCGTGAGGCCGACACTTCTTCTCGATATGAACCTGTCACCCCAATGGATACCGGCGCTGGCAGAACACGGATGGCAGGCAATTCACTGGTCAACCGAAGGTGATCCGAGGGCCAGCGATAGGGAGATAATGGACTGGGCGGCCTCACGCCACTACGTGGTGTTCACCCACGATTTAGACTTCAGCGCTATGCTTGCCCTGACGCATGCAACGGGGCCGAGCGTGCTCCAAGTGCGAACTGAAAACACTCTGCCGGACCACTTGGAACGGACAGTCATTGCCGCGCTCACTCAACATGAGGACGACCTGACCTCAGGAGCATTGGTCGTAGTTGACGAAGGCCGAAGCCGTGTTCGGCTGCTGCCTTTCTGACACAAGGCCAGCAGCACACCCCTAGCCTCTACACGTTGATGGTATCACCGTAGGCGTCCACCCGCGCGTCGATGGCGATGGGCAGTGCTTCCAGATCAGGGTGGGCGAGCACACGCTCGATGCAGGCCGCGCTGCCGCCGACGAAGGTGTTGTTGAAGTCTATTTCGGTGGCGACGAACCAAGCGCGGTCCTCCGGCCACCAGAGGTTCGGCGATTGGTCCCATATCCACTCGTAGAAGGACATTACGCCATCCAGAGGACCGCGGAGAATGAAGTACTTCCTGTCCGCATCTGGAATCTCCAGCACTGGCCATCCCATATGAAAGGGATTCTTGAAATCTGCCCAGCCATGCCAGATGCCGGAGTAGCAGCGTTCGGGCGTGTTCGTGAATTCTCTGAGAACGCCAACCAGATGCCGGCACTCATCCTCCGGCAGCACGCCATCTTCCGGCCTAGTGCCCCACGACGGATCATCGTATCTCAACGGGTCCAGGTTCGCGATCGGGCTGAATTCCATCTGCGGATGAACGACCTTCCCGTTCCAAGACGCCACTGTGGACCAGCTGACTTTACTCCAACTTCTTTCGGCAGCGTTGTACTGCTCTGCCGGGTGAAAGATGCGCGCGTATGCTTCAAACCCTTCCGGGATGATACATCCCACCAGCGTGCCGGTTTGTAAAGTCACCTTCCAGAGGCGATCCGCTATCCAGTTGGCCGGGGCGACGTCTTTCAGCAGTTCCGCCCCATCGGGTTGCCTAGTCAGTTGCGGAGCCGGCACGCCCACGCCCGACGAGGTGAGCACGGTGACGGACCTCCCGTCTTCGACTGGAAACCCACGTAGGCGCAGATAAAGTCTCTGGAACCAGTTTAGCGGCAATTCGTCACCTCAGCCCTACGCCGCTGGAGGCTAGAGGAACGCGATCCTCCACTAGCCTCTACACGTTGATGGTATCGCCAAGCACGTCTATGCGCGCGTCGATGGCGATGGGTAGCGCCTCCAACTCAGGGTGGGCGAGCACACGCTCGATGCACGACGCGCTGCCGCCGACGTAGGTTTCCAAGTCGTCGATTTCGGTCGCGACACACCAGGCGCGGTCTTCCGGCCACCAGATGTTGGGAGATCGGTGGAAGAACGACCACTTGTAGAAGGACAGCACGCCGTCCAGCGTGCCGCGGAAGATGTAATACTTCCTGCCCGCATGTGGGGACTCCAGCTTGGCCACGCCTTTGCCAAGGCGCTCGTCGAGACCTCCATATCCTTCCCAGACGGCGAAGTAACAGAGCTCGGGCGTCGATGTGAACTCGCCGAGCACGTCCATCAAGGGTTTGCACTCCTCTTCAGGCAGAGTGCCCACCTCCGGGCGCGACCCCCACGACGGATGTTCGAGCCAATCCAGATCTACCAGCCGGGAAAAGGTCATCTGCGGATGGACGGTCTTGCCGTACCATTCCGCGACGGTGGCCCAACTCACCCTGTGCCACTCCCTGTCCTCCGACTGGTATCTGGCCGGGTGAAAGATTCGTGCGTAGGCTTCAAACCCGTCTGGAACTCGCTCTCCCGTCAGCGCACCGTGTTCTCGGTTCCAGCGCCAAAGCCGTTCAGCAACCCAATTGGCCGGGGCGACGTCTTTCAGCAGTTCCGCCCCGTCGGGTTGCCTAGTCAGTTGTGGCGCAGGCGCGCCCACGCCCCACGAGGTCAGCACGGTGACGGACCGCCCGTCACCGACCGGAAACCCGCGCAGGCGCAGGAAAAGTCTTTGTAACCAGTTTAGCCGCAATTCATCACCTCAGCCCTACGCCGCTGGAGTCTCGAGGAACGCGATCCTCCTCTACCCCTTACACGTTGATGGTATCGCCGTAGTGATCTATGCGCGCGTCGATGGCGATGGGGAGCGCCTCCAACTCAGGATGGGCGAGCACGCGCTCGATGCAGGCCGCGCTGCCGCCGACGTAGGTTTCCGAGTCGTCGATTTCGGTCGCTACGCACCAGGCGCGGTCTTCCGGCCACCAGAGGTTGGGGGATTGGTTGAAGGACCACCACTCGTAGAACGAAAGGACGCCGTCCAGCGGGCCGCGGAAGATATAGTACGCCCTATCCATATGTGGGGACTCCAGCTTGGCCGCACCTCTGAAGAGGCGGTCGTCAAGACCACCGTAGCCTTCCCATACGGCGAAGTAGCAACGCTCTGGCGTGGTTGTGAACTCGCTGAGGACGTCCACCAAGGGCCTGCACTCCTCTTCGGGCAGGCTGCCCATGTCAGGGCGCGACCCCCAAGAAGGATGTTCAGTCCACTTCAGATTTGCAAGCTTGCAGAAGTCCATCTGGGGATGGACGACCTTACCATAACATTCCGCTACCGTGGCCCAACTCACCCTGTGCCACTTCCTGTCTTCCGACCGGTACTCGGCCGGGTGAAAGATTCGCGCGTAAGACTCGAACCCCTCTGGGATTCTTGTCCCCACCGTCCCACCCTCTTCCCCAGACCAGCCCCGAATACGTTCCGCAATCCAATTGGCCGGCGCAACGTCCTTCAGCAGTTCCGCCCCGTCGGGTTGCTTCTCCATCTGCGGAGCCGGCACGCCCGTGCCCGACGAGGTCAGCACGGCGACGGATCGCCCGTCTCCGATTGGAAACCCGCGCAGGCGCAGATAAAGTCTCTGGAACCAGTTCAGGGGCAATTCGTCATTCCTCGATCGCGGCAAAGCTGCGATGCCATAGTCTTATTGCAATACTATCACAATCAGTAGGCATGGGCCGTTGACAGTCTCTTGGCAGGCATATAGCCTGTAGTTGTATCCATGTCATACGAATCGATCGGTTCATTGCCGTTGCAATGGCCAAGTTGAGGATAAATTGGAGGCCAAGGTGTCGAACCTTGTAGCTGCAAAGGCGATAGACGTAGCCGCCTACATCCTGGACAAACACGGGCCGATGACAACGTGGAAACTCCAAAAGCTCTGCTACTACGCACAGGCATGGTCGCTCGTATGGGATGACGCACCATTGTTCAGAGAGCGAATCGAAGCCTGGGCAGGCGGACCCGTCGTGCCTCAACTTTATAGCTGGCATCGAGGAACTTACAAGGTTTCGAAAACTCCCAATGGCGATCCGAACAGACTTGACCAGGACCAGCGCGAGACCGTTGACGCTGTCCTGGACTTCTACGGAGACAAGGGAGCCGCCTGGCTTAGCGAATTGACTCATCGGGAAGCCCCCTGGCGCGACGCCCGCTGGCGCGCCGGTCTAACGCCTGGCGAGCGAGGCTCTTCGCAGATTACACTTGACAGCATGGCAGAATACTACACTGGGCTCTACATTGACGGCGAAAAGGAGGAATAAGAGGGCACGCCATTCGGGCTCACCACCAACACCTAAGAAGCAACCACTCAGAGGCCCACCAGCCGTTGAAGGGCGCCATCTTGCATGGCGATTTTCCAACGGAGATGCAGGTGGGCCTTTTTCTGTGCGAACTATCACCGATGGAGATAGAAAGGCGATTTGGGAGAGAATGAGCTCCTTTGAAGGCCTCACTGTTTCGCAGCTAAGGACTCAAGGGAGTCATCACAGTGTACCCGTGTCAAGGCTGTCCAAGGAAGCCAAACAAAGACTCGAACAGCTTCAGTTAGACGACCTTAGCGAATTATGGTCGTTTCGCGTAACTTCTGCCAAAAGATTCTGGTGCATTAAGCACGAGAACGTCTACGCCCTGCTGTGGTGGGATCCCAGCCACGAAGTGTACCCCGTAACTATGAGAGGAACTTAGCGACTCTAGAACAGGGTCTCCTCCGAGCCAATCAAGTCATAGATCGCCACCTGTTTGCCCTTCACGCAACCCGACATGGCGTTCATTTGGCGGCAGTGCCGATGCCCCGTAGTTTTGACGGCCCTCAAGCTCGCGAGTTGACGTTCAGCCACAAATCCAGGTTGTCTGACAAGCTCAGTATGCCGCCCCCACTCGCGCCACCCTCGCCCGAAGTGCTAGAATCACCCCGCCGGACGCGCGGCCATCGCCGCCCCGGTCCGGCATCACGCACACCGAGGTCGATGGCCCTATGCACCGCAGCCGCATCACACTCCACATCAACGGCCGCCCGCGCGAGCTGGAGGTGGACCACCGCTGGACGCTGCTGCGCACCCTGCGCGACGAGCTCGACCTGACCGGCTCGAAGCGCGGCTGCGACCGCGGCGAGTGCGGCGCGTGCACCGTGCTGCTGGACGGCAAGCCCGTCTACTCGTGCCAGCTTCTCGCGCTGCAGGTGGGCGACCGCGCCGTCCAGACCGTCGAGAGCCTAGGCAGCGTCGAACACCTCCACCCGGTCCAGTCGGCGTTCCTGGCGATGGACGGCGGCCAGTGCGGGTTCTGCACGCCCGGCTTCGTGATGAGCGCGAAGGCGCTGCTGGACGCCAATCCCGCGCCCACCGACGCCGAGATTCGCGCCGCGCTGTCCGGCAACATCTGTCGCTGCAACGGCTACGGCCGCATCCTGGCGTCCGTGCGTGAGGCCGCGCGGCTGCTCTCGGAGGCGTAACGGGACATGGCGCCCTCGAACATCGGCAGCATCGGCGTCTCCCACCCTCGGCGCAACCTGCCTGAGAAGCTCACCGGAGACGCCAAGTACACCGCCGACGTCCGGCTGCCGGGTATGCTGCACGGCGCGATTCTTCGCAGTCCGTACCCCCACGCGCGCATCGCGGCGGTCGACGCCTCCCGGGCCGCCGCGCTCCCCGGCGTTCACGCGGTGCTGACGCCGTTCGACGCGCCGGACGGCCGCGTGGCCCCCGACCTGCCCATCCTGGACACCAAGGCGCGATTCGTGGGCGACGAGGTGGCCGCGGTCGCCGCCGAGGACGAGGACACCGCGCGGCAGGCGCTGCGGCTGATCGACGTGACCTACGAGCCGCTGCCGTTCGTCACCGATCCGGTGGAGGCGATGAACCCCGGCGCGCCCAGCGTGCACGACCCTTCGACAGGCTCAGGGCAAGCTCCGGGCAACCTGGTGGGCGGCAAGCCGATCGCGCTGGAACGCGGCGACGTGGAGGAGGGGTTCGCCCAGGCCGACCGCATCTTCGAGGACGAGTTCGCCACCCAGTCCCACTCCGGCGCGGCGCTGGAGCCGCGCGCCGCCGTCGCCGCGTGGGACGGCGACCGCCTCACCGTGTGGAAGTCCAGCCGCGGCATACACGCCGACCGGCTCAGCCTGTCCCTGTCGCTGGGCATCCCCAGGGAGAACGTGCGCGTGGTAGGCCCCCACATGGGCGCGGGCTACGGTAACAAGGACGAGACGCGCCTGTCGGCCATCACGGCGATTCTGGCGCGGCGCGCGGGCAGGCCGGTCAAGGTCGAGCTTACTCGCGAGGAGGAGTTCGTCGCGGGCCGGCATCGTCACGCCACCACCACCAAGATCAGGGTGGGCGTCACCAACGACGGCACAATAACCGCCGTCCACGCCACCACGATCATGGACACCGGCGCGTATCTCTCCTCCGGGCCGGGCGTCATCCGCCGCGCGGGGCAGGGCGCGCTGTATCTGTACCGCTGCGCCAACGCGCGCTACGACGGCTACCTGGTCTATACCAACCAGCCCTCCGCCGGATCGTACCGCGCGCTGGGCGCGCCCCAGGGCCACTTCGCGTTGGAGTCGCTGGTGGACAGGATCGCCGGGGAACTGGGCATCGACCCGCTCGACTTCCGCTTGAAGAACCACGTCGGCCCCGAGGGCCAGCCGGGAGAGCGAATCACGCCCCTGAACCAGGTGGTTGACACGCAGCCGGTGGAGGGCGGCGTGCCCTTCTCCAGCAACGGGCTGCGCGAGTGCCTGGAGCGCGGCGCGTCGGCCATCGGCTGGCGCGAGCGGCGCAGAGACCCGCCGGACGCGGGTAGCGCGACGAGGCGCGGGATGGGCATGAGCATGTTCGTGTACCGCGGCGGCCCCGGCGGCAGGTCCATCGCCAGGATGCGGCTGGAGGACGACGGCTCGGTGACGTTGACGACCGGCATCATGGACGTGGGCGAAGGCAGCCTGACCGTGCTGGCCCAGGTGTCCGCCGAGACGCTGGGCGTCCCCTACGACCGGGTGCGCGTCGTGTCCGGCGACACGCGGCTCACGCCGGAAGCGCCGATTACGGCGGGGTCCACGGCGACCTTCTCGGGCGGGCTCGCCGCCAGGAGCGCCGCCGAGCAGCTCAGGGCGCGCATCGTCGAGGCCGCCGCGTCTGCGATGGGCGTTGCGCCGGACGACCTCGACGTTGTGGACGGCGCCGTGGTGGGCAGGGCAGGGCGGCGCATGACGCTGGCGCAGGTCGCCGGGCTGGACCCGGAGCGTCCGCTGGAGGTGGAGGCGACGGTCGATCCGGGCAGCCGCGAGTACGTCGTCAACTCCTTCGGCGCGCACTTCGCGGAGGTGGAAGTCGACACGGACACCGGCGCCGTGAGCGTGACCAGGTTCGTCGCCGCGCACGACTCGGGGCGCATCCTCAACCCCAACATGGCGGTCAACCAGGTGGAGGGCGGCGTGTCCCAGATGCTCGGTTTCACCCTGAGCGAGCAGATGCTCACCGACGCGCGCAACGGCGTGACGCTGAACGCCAGCTTCCTGGAGCACAAGAGCCCCACGATTCTGGACAGCCCGCCCATCGAGGTGATATTCGCCGACGTGGTGGACCCGGTCGGGCCGTTCGGCGCAAAGGCGCTCGGCGAGCCTCCCAGCGTGGGCGTCGCGCCGGCCGTCGCCAACGCCATATACGACGCCATCGGCGTGCGGGTGCGCGAGCTGCCCATCACGCCGGACGTCATCCTGAACGAGCTTACGCTGAAGGAGACCGAGTGAACCCCTTCCGATTCGTGGACGCCGGATCGACCGACCACGCCGTCTCCCTGCTGGAGGACGACCCGTCCGGCGCGAGGCCGCTCGCGGGCGGAACCGACCTGATGGGAGAGATCAAGGAGGGCGTCGTGGAGCCGGCGACGCTGGTGAGCCTGGCGTCGCTGCCGGGCTTGTCGGGCGTCGAGCGCACCGCGGACGGCCTGGCCATCGGCGCGATGACCACGCTGGCCGAGCTGGAGGCGGACGAGGCCATCGCGCGCGACTACCCCGCGCTGGCGCAGGCCGTCGCGTCGGTCGCCACGCCGCAGATACGCAACGTGGGCACGCTGGGCGGCAATCTGTGCCAGAGGCCGCGCTGCTGGTACTACCGCAGCCCGCTGTTCGACTGCCGCAAGAAGGGCGGCGCCATCTGCTTCGCGGTCAACGGCAGCAGCAAGTACCACGCCATCCTGGGCGGCGTGGACTGCTACATCGTCCACCCCTCGGACATCGCGCCCGCGCTCATCGCGCTCGACGCCAGCGTCACGATAGCCGGCCCAGAGGGGACCAGGACGCTGCCCCTGGAAGAGTTCTTTGCTGGGCCGGAGCGGGACATCGAGGCGGAGACGGTGCTGGAGGCCGGCGAGCTGCTGACGCGCGTCTTCGTGCCGAGTCCGGCGCGGGGCCAGCGCAGCGTCTACCTGAAGGCGAGGGAGCGGCGGACGCAGGACTTCGCGCTCGCAAGCGTCGCCGCCACGTTGCGCGTCAGCGGCGGTGTCGTCGAGCGCGCCTCGCTGGTGCTCGGCGGCGTGGCCCCGACGCCCTGGCGCGCCACGGCCGCCGAGGGTGCGCTGCGCGGCGCGCCCGTCGCCAGCGTAGACGCGGACGCAATCGGACAGCTCGCCGTCCGCGACGCGCGTCCCCTGCGCGACAACCACTTCAAGGTGCGGCTCGCCGCCTCGCTGGTCCGCCGCGCGGTCGCCACGCTGCTTGATCACACAGAGCGCAGGTGAAGCCAGTACCAGATTCGCCAGAAAACTGTCGCATCTGGCAAATTGGGCTCCGTTTGAAATCGGGACTTTTGGGGTGTTAGCATGGTTACAAGACCTCAAGATCAAGTGGTCCTGAATAGGAGCACAATTCCCAAAGAAATCACCGGGAGCAAGAGATGTACTCGACTCGCATGGCTGCTAAGGTGGCGCGGATACCGCGGCCGCAGTTTCAGTCTTGGATAAGGTCCAGGCTCCTGAAACCCTACAAGTTCAGCTACGACGGCAGGAAGGAAAACACTTACTCTTACGACGACCTGCTCCTGATGCGTCTGATTGCCCAGTTGAGAGAGAATGGCGCGAAGCCTAAAGCCATAAGGGTAGCGTTAGAGACGATGGAGACGCTGTGTGGTGGTGATAAGGGCGCATGGAAGAAGTTCTGGATAGGCGTGGCCGATGGCTTCGTTGTGGCGACTCGGCATGAAACAGAGTGGCAGGAATGGAATCCTATTGCCGCGTCGGAAGGACCACAGAAGCTGGCCGTGGTCTTTTTTCCCCAACTGTTCGAGGAATTGAAGAACGAGTTGGTTCCGCCCGACAGGTTCACCCAGATTGATGTTAACCCCGACGTATTGGGAGGCTCTCCCACAGTCCGGGGAACACGCATATCTACCAACGCCGTGATGTCCGTACTGAAGGGTGATGGCGATCCGACTGAAGTCTATCCTGAACTCACGAGAGAGCAAGTTGCGGAAGTGTGCGACTATGAGGAGTCGTTCCTCCGGGCTGCGTAAATGCTGGTTGCCGATGCCGACGTTCCCGGTCCGGTTCTCAATGAGCTAAAGGCAATCGAATTCCCTATTGTCTCATTCCGGGAGATTGGCGCTCCGGTTCGTCCAGATTCGGCCCTGATAGAGCATATGCTGAGCAGAAGCGACCATCGAGTGCTAGTGACGCTGGACAAGGGTATACCTTCACAGCGTTACGTCGCCCAGTTCTCCGAGCGCGGTTTAACCGTTGTGCTTCTCCGCTGGAAGACATCGTCTCCCAAGGACTTTGAAGAGATGGTTAGCCGAATCTTGTCCGATGGTCGCCGCTGGGAACAAGCCGCTGCCGAATTCCCTCATGTGATTAGCGCCAACAGGCATCGTTCACGATACCGACAAGTGGGGGATATTCCGTTTTTGAATCCTGCTTCTTCCGCCTCCGAACCTCCATCGCAGGAAGACAAGACGGATAGATGAATACCTGGAATCGAGAAGTGAGAATGGTGCCGGAACTAGCTTGGGATAGGGGACAGGAGTGACTGCGAGCATGGTCAGACTGGTTTTCGTTGCCGCCGTACTCGTATCCCTGTGCCTGTCATGCCTCGGAGGTCCCGAAGAGGTCAGGATGGGGACCGAAGGCGCTTACGAGCCTTACAACTTCCTGGACGACGCCGGCGAAGTCGCCGGGTTCGAGCGCGATCTGGGCGACGAGCTGTGCAGGCGAGCCGATCTCGAATGCACCTGGGTCACCAACGACTGGGACACCATCATCCCCAACCTGCTGGACGACCAGTACGACACCATCATGGCCGGCATGAGCATCACCGAAGAGCGCGACGAGACCATAGACTTCACCCAGCCTTACATCCCGCCGATACCGTCGGTCTACGTCGCGCTGGCGGGTGCTGGCGACGAGGTGGTCGCCGGCACGGTAGCCGCGCAGGTGGCCACCATCCACGCCGACCACCTGTCCGCGACGGGCGCGTCGCTCGTCGAGTACGAGCTGGCCGACGAGGTCATCGAGGCGGTGCTGAACGGTGACGCCGACGCCGCCCTGGTGGACCGCGAGTTCGCCCACGAGCACATCGCCGCGAACGAAGGCAGGCTCGCCGTCGTCGGACCGGACGTGCCGCTCGACTCCGGCATCGGCATAGGCGTCCGCGAGGAGGACGGGGATCTGAGAGAGAAACTGAACGCCGCCATCTCCGCCATGAAAGACGACGGCTCGCTGAACGCCCTCATCAGGAAGTGGTTCGACGAGGACGCCGACACCTTCTGACCGTCATTCTTTGCCAAAGGAGGTCCAGCCGTGAACATCTTCGACTACATGGACGAGTACGACTACGAACAACTGGCGATGTACACGGACAAGCAGTCGGGCCTCAGGGCGCTGATCTGCATACACGACACCACGCTCGGCCCCGCCTGCGGCGGAACCCGCATGTGGCCCTTCGCCACCGAGGAGGAGGCGATCGTCGACGTGCTCCGGCTGGCGCGCGCCATGACCTACAAGTCCGCGCTTGCCGGGCTCGACCTCGGCGGCGGCAAGGCGCTCATCATCGGCAACCCGCGCACCGACAAGTCCGAGGCGTTGTTCCGCGCCCACGGCCGGTTCGTCAACACGCTGGGCGGAAGGTTCCTCACCACCGAGGATGTGGGCACGGTTGTCGAAGACGTCGTCCAAATGCGAAAGGAGACCCCCTACGCGGCCGGCCTGCCCGAGTCCATGGGTGGACTGGGCGGCGCCGAGGTCATCACCGGGTATGGCCTGTACAAGGGCGTCCAGGCGTGCTGCGGCGAGGTGTTCGGCTCCGATTCCCTTGAGGGCAGGACCGTGGCCATCCAGGGCTTCGGCAAGGTCGCATCCCACTACGCCCAGCACCTCATCGAGGAAGGCGCCAGCATCATCGCGTCGGACATCGACGAGGGGCGCATCGCGCTGGCGACCGAGATGGGCGCCACTGTCGTCGCCCCGGAGGACATCTACGACGTCGAGTGCGACGTATTCTCGCCGTGCGCGCTCGGCGGCGTGCTCAACAGCGACACGATTCCGCGCCTCAGGGCGCCCATCGTAGCCGGGGCCGCCAACAACCAGCTTCTCGAAGACCGCCACGCCGCGGAGCTGCGGGACGCCGGCATCCTATACGCACCCGACTTCGCCATCAACTCGGGCGGCGTCATCGCTGTCGCCTGCGAGCTGGCGGGCTACGGCCGGGACGCGGCGCTCGACATGACCGGCAGGGTGTACCAAACGATTGCGGACGTCATCGCCCGCTCAAAGTCGGACGGCGTCACCACCGCGGAGGCCGCCAACCGCCTGGCCGAGGCCAGGATCGAAAGCGTCCGGAGGATAAAGACCATCCATACCGGAGACGGCGCCGGACATTGAATATACAGGCCTATCCATCCCTGACTAGTTACTATCGATCGCTAGCCGCCTGATGCCGTCTATGTATTCACCGGTCTCACCACGTAACAGATAGGCATTCGTTCGTGGTGAGTCCTGGTATTCTTTAGGGAGCCTCTTGTACTCATCAACCCAGTTCGCATTGCATGGACGGCACAGTAGGCCGCGAACGAAGCCGGTCTCTTTGTCGTGGTCTATCGCTAGTCCTTTCTTGCCTCTGATGGGCCTTTGCTCATTGCAGAAGTAACACCTGCCGCCCTGATCATCGTACATCGCCTGGTGAATCTCTGGCGTGATTCCATATTCATGCCTCAACTTAGATTTCCATACGCTGATTCTCAGCCTTTCTAGATGGCACTTCCTACAACGAGCGCGTCCGGGAGGGAATGCAGCCTCTTCAAACCACTGTTTACAGTTGCTGCACTGTTTGAGCAGTGGTTCCGAGTCTTCAAACAGTGTCATTTGGTTCATTGCTGTGTACTCTCGCCAGATACGCATTCAAGTACGACGAGTCTTGGTGCTGAACTGGAAACCTCTCGTAGCGTGACAACAGCTTGAAATTGCAGTTCTTGCACAGGAACCCCCGAGGCATCCCTGTCGCGTGGTCATGGTCAAGTTCTAGACAATCACCGGCAGTTGCTCCTCTTTTGAACGGTTTCGCAATTCCGCAGATAGCGCACTTGCCGCCCTGCTTCACATACTGAGCATACTCATCAAAGTCACCGAATCTCTTCCGCATGAGGGCCTCACGGGCCTTGGTTCTCTGTTCTGTCCTTTCCTCCGGGGATTGACTGGCCCTCTTCCTACGCTCATTTTCGTGCCGAAGCTTACGCCTTCTAGACCTCTGTTCAGGAGTGAAGTTGCGGTATCTCTCTGATTGCTCCTTCACTTCACAGCTTCTACAAGTTGAGCGTCTGAGGCCATAGTGCAGTCCAAATTCGGTGTGCTCTTTGGTCTCGTTGCACTTGGTGCATGTCTTGGTGTATCCCTGCAGCTCTTTAGATTGCTGATGGCGTTGCTTGCATTCCTCACTACAGAATTGCGCTCTGCCGCCTTTGTCCGAAATGTCGGTATGGCATACCATGCACGTCCTGGCAGAAGGTGTTGAGCAAGGTACGCACCTCTTGGCGTTATGCCCCCTGTGAGATATATCAGCATTGCAGTCCACGCAGGATCGCCCTTCTGGATTGTAGCCCGTCTTCTCCCGGTGCCTCTGCTTCTGGCGTTGACGGGACTCCAGTAACTTTTCTGGATTCCGCTCTTCCCACCCTCGGCGCACCTGCTTAGCTTCAGGCGTTTGTCTGTAGCCTTTGATGCGCTTCAGTACCCTTGTACGATTTGCCCAGTAGTAGTCCTTGGCGGATTGCCTGCTGCGGATCTTTTCGTGATTTGTTGCGCAGGCCTCGCAACGTAGCGCTTTGCGGCTTCGGTGCGAAATGTCGACACCACAATCCAAGCAAACATGATTCTCTTGTACGTTACCTGCAGACATATCTGGCTATTGTGAAAATAGGTGCTTCGCTGCGTATTAGCGCCTTATCAACGATTGATAGCGAACTCTATTCGCTCTCGAACGGGTTTAGTATCTCCACGCCTAACTGGGCGAAATCACGGACATTGCGGGTGACCACCGTCAATCGGTGCACCGTGGCTGTCGCGGCGATCATGGCGTCTTCGACCAATGTGTCAGACCTACCGTGCATAAGGCGAGCCCACTCCCGGAACGCCATCGCGTCCATCTCCAACACGCCGAAAGAGACCAGAACTCTGTCCAGCCACGCTTCCAATTCCTCCGCCTTGGCCTCGTCCTGCTCACGGGTAATCTCGATCCCCGCCTGTATCTCCCCAATCGTTACGGCAGACACGTAAAGTAGTTCCCCAGGCACGTGTTCCAGCCATTCCAGAACGGCTCCATGAGGGCGGGGGCGTCGCAGTTCTGACACAACGTTGGTGTCGAGAAGGTACATCGACTACTGCACAGGCGAGGGAGTCCGGCGCCGATACCTACGGCGTGGCGGCGTGAGCTCTTCGGTACGAGCCTCGGGTGCCAGAAGCAGTTCCTTCAGGTCCGGTCTCGTCATGCGTTCCAATCTGCGCCATTGCTCTATGGGGAGAAGAACGGCAGTTTCCACTCCACGTCTCGTTACTATCTGCGGCCCTTCGGCCAGAGCAGTGTCAAGAAGCTCACTGAATCTGGACTTGGCATCTTGAACCGGCCATGTCTTGCTCATGGTGCACTCCAATTTGTACCATCTGACTAGCTGCCAGACTAGGCTAATCGGGCACTGTTGTCAAATCGTACAATCGCGAAGTCCAGTCTGTCAGCCTATCCGATAGCGTGACTTCCCGGATCTCTTCGCCATCATTAGGGTGGCCAGACGACGGCCGCCGAGAGCCACCCCTAGCCCAGCGTCACCTCGATCAGGCAGCTACCCCGCACCCACTCCTCCACGTCCTCCATCGGCTGGCCCTGCCTGTAGGCGGACGCCTCCTTCAGCCGCGTCAGCACCCTCCGGCGCTCGTCCTCGTCGGTGATGGCGCGCGCTGTGGCGGGCACGTCCGCCTGTATCGTCTCCTTCAGGTGGTAGGTGAACTCCGGGTTCGCGACCAGGTTCGCGTACCAGCTCCGTCTGCCCGGAGACGCCGCCAGCAGCACCATGCCGTCCACGTAATGCGACCAAATCTCGATGCGCCGGGCCTCGCCGGTCTTCCGGCCCGTCGTCGTAATGTCTATCGTCATGTCCACGCTCAGCGCGGCTTCTATCTTCTCATCCATAAGTCACTCTCCCTATCCCGGTCTGCCCACAGGCATCCCGTCCTGACTCCTATGCTTGTCCCCCCAATGCGCCGCGATTGGCCGACGCCATCTTAACCGCGACAGGCAATCCTCGTCACGCGGCGCCCGGCCGCATCAGGTGTTCCCAACGATGAATCTCCCGACGACCTCATTGTACTCCGCGGGCGTTTCGACGTTCGGCGAGTGCCCGGCATCAGCGATGACGTGGAATGCGGCCCCGGGTATCGCCTGGGACACTTCGGTCATAACGTCCAGCCCGAATATGCGGTCTTGAGCGCCCGCTATCACCAGTGCGGGAATCGAAAACCCCTCCAGCTCCTCTCGCCCGACTTTCAGTTCACCCAGGCCGACGTCACTGAACGGCGGATTCAGGGACGAAAGCTGGCGGTAGAGGAACGCCTTGTCGGGGATCCGCTCGAAGGCGTCGGCGGCCAGCGCTACGTGAGGTTCGTTCCACGGGACAATCCCTTCCGCGTTGCCGGCTCGAACGGGCGGCGGGGTCTGCATTGCTCGTATCGCCGCGGGCGTCTGCACCCCCGCGGGCGAGCACGACAGCACGAGGCACGACACTCGCTCAGGGTCTGCCAGGGCGAACTGCATTCCGGTCCAGCCTCCCATGGACTGGCACACGACTGCCGCGCGTTCGACGCCGGCGTCGTCCATGACGGCGCGCATATCCTCCGCGAAGTGGGACGCCCTTCTGTGACCCGGCTCACACTGAGACCTGCCCCAGCCGCGGTGGTCGAACGCGATCATCCTGTGAGTGGGCGCGAAGTGGACCACCTGCTGCCACCAGACCAGCGAGTTTCCGCCCGCGCAGTGCGCCAGGACTATCGCCGGTCCCTCGCCGTGAGATTCGTAGTAGATCTCCGCATTCTCGGTTTGAACTGTGAACATCTCAGTTTCTCCTGCTCCCCGACGGGAAATCACGCGTCCGACGCCCCGCCCCACACATGTACAATAGCCCAGATGGAAACAAACGCACACCTCTCCCGCGTCATCATGGTGCAGGGCACCTCGTCCCACGCGGGCAAGTCCGTTATCGCCACTGCGCTCTGCCGCATCTTCGCCCAGGACGGCCTGCGCGTCGCGCCGTTCAAGGCGCAGAACATGTCCCTCAACTCCTACGCGACCCCCGACGGCGCCGAGATCGGCCGCTCCCAGGCCGTCCAGGCCGCCGCGGCGTTCGCCACCCCGCGCGTGGAGATGAACCCCGTGCTGCTCAAGCCGGAGGGCGAGCGCCGCTCCCAGGTCGTGCTGATGGGCCGGCCCCTGAAGGCCGCTTCCGTGCGCGAGTACCACCGGATGAAACCCGCCGTCTGGGACACGGTGACCGCCGCGCTCGCCGCCCTGCGCGCGGACAACGACGTGGTGGTGATCGAGGGCGCCGGCAGCCCCGCCGAGATCAACCTCAAGCGCAACGACATCGTGAACATGCGAGTGGCCCTCCACGCCCGCGCGCCCGTCCTGCTGGTGGGCGACATCGACCGCGGCGGCGTGTTCGCCCAGATCGTGGGCACCATGGAGCTGCTGGAGCCGGAGGAGCGGGCGCTGGTGAAGGGCCACGTCATCAACAAGTTCCGCGGCGACCCGTCGCTGCTCGGCTCGGGGCTGGACTTCCTACGCGAGCGCACCGGCGTGCCCGTCGCGGGCGTCATCCCCCACTTCACCGACATCCTCATACCGGAGGAGGACTCGCTCGGCCTGGACCCCAAGACCCGCAGCAGCGCCGATGGGGCCGTGGACGTCGCGGTCATGCGCCTGCCCCACGTCGCCAACTTCGACGACTTCGATCCGCTGCACAACGAGCCAGCCGTCGCCGTGCGCTACGTGGGACGGGCCGAGGAGTTCGGCGACCCCGACCTGGTCGTCATCCCCGGCAGCAAGACCACCGTCGCCGACCTGGACTGGCTGCGCGCCACCGGCCTCGCCGAGCGCGTGCTGGCCCACCGCCGCGCCAGCGCGCCCGTCGTCGGCATCTGCGCCGGCTACCAGATACTGGGCGACGCGCTGCTGGACCCGGACGGCGTGGAGTCCCCCCGACCGCGCACCGAGGGACTGGGGCTACTGCCGGCCACCACTACCTTCACGGCGAGCAAGTCGACGCACCAGGTGAAGGGGAGCGTGGCCGAGGCCCGCGGCCTCCTGGCCGGCTGCGGCGGCGCGGGCGTCACCGCCTACGAGATACACATGGGCGTCACGACCCACGAGCGCCTGCCGCACCCGTTCGTCCTGGAGTCCCGGTCAGGCCAGACGGTCGACCTGCCCGACGGCGGTATGGACGCCGACGGCCTGACGCTCGGCACGTACCTCCACGGCCTCTTCCACAACCGCGCCGTCCGCCGGTCCATACTGGAGTGCGCCGCGCGGCGAAGGGGCGTGACCCTGCCGCCGCCCGCGGACGACGTCGAACCCAGCGCCGAGTACGACAAGCTCGCCGCTCTGGTGCGGGAGCACCTCGACATGGAGCTAGTCTACCGCGTCACCGGCCTCGCCCGCTGATCCCTTCCCCCTTGACGGGGGAAGGCTAGGATGGGGGTGAATAGGCGCCCCATAGAGCACTCTCGAACTGCACAATCTGAAAGTACTACTTGCAATTTGTGCAGACGGGCGGTATCTTTGCCACCATGATCGAGCGCGAGATAACCGGCCGCCTCACAACGCTCTTCGGGCAGTACCCATTCGTGACCGTCACCGGACCGCGCCAGTCCGGCAAGACCACCCTCTGCCGCGCCACCTTCCCGCATTTGAAGTACGCCAACCTCGAAGCGCCCGACCAGCGCGAGTTCGCCGAATCCGACCCCCGCGGCTTCCTGTCGCAGCTTGGAGAGGGCGCCATCATCGACGAGGTCCAGCACGTTCCGGCGCTCCTCTCCTACCTCCAGGTGCTCGCCGACGAATCGGGGCGTAGCGGCCTCTTCGTGCTAACCGGCAGCGAGCAGTTCAGCCTCTCCCGCACCATCAGCCAGTCTCTCGCCGGCCGCACCGCGCTGCTCCGCCTTCTGCCGTTCTCCCTCGCCGAGCGGCAGCGCATTGGAGCGAGCGACGCCATAGACGACATCATCTACACCGGGTTCTATCCCCGCATCCTCGACCACGGGCTGGACCCTCGCCAGGCGCTCGGCGACTACTTCGAGACCTATGTGGAGCGCGACGTGCGCCGCCTGGGCGAGATTCGCAACCTGTCAGGCTTCCGGCGATTCGTGCGCCTGTGCGCGGGCCGGGTCGGGCAGCTCGTCAACCTCAGCTCGCTGGGCTCGGACGCCGGCGTGTCCCACACCACCGTCCGCGAGTGGCTCACAGTGCTGGAGGCCAGCTACGTCATCTTCCAGCTACCGCCGTTCCACGCCAACATCCGTAAGCGCCTGGTCAAGTCCCCCAAGCTCTACTTCTACGACGTCGGCTTGGCCGCGTATCTCATCGGCATCCAGAACCCGGGCCAGGTGGCCACCCATCCCCTACGCGGGGCGCTGTTCGAAAACCTGGTGGTCGCGGAGGCGCTCAAGCACCGCTTCAACCGGGGGCGCGACTTCAACCTCAGCTTCTTCCGGGACTCGCGGGGACTGGAGTGCGACCTGTTATACGACACTGGCGACGGAATCCACGCCATCGAGATCAAGTCCGGCGCGACGGTCGCCTCCGACTACTTCACCTCGCTCAACAGGGTGGCCGGACTGGTCCCGGCCATCTCCGCCAGGACGGTAGTGTACGGCGGGGCTACCCGCCAGTCCCGCGGCGACAGCGAAGCCGTGCCCTTGTCCGTGCTCAGCGCCGCCCTCGAACGCACCGACGGCGGCCGCTAGTCCCCTCTCCCAAGACTGGGAGAGGGTGAGGGTGAGGGTTGAGGTCTCCTTCCGCTACCCCACGACCCCCTCGCGCTCGCGCTCCACCAGCTCCCAGTCGATCTCGTACCCCAGCCCCGGCTCCGTCGGCGCGTACACCAGCCCGTCGCCATCCACCTCGATGTCCTCCACCAGCGCGTACTTGTTCGCTCCCGTCGCCGGGAACACCTCGTAGAACTCGCAGTTGGGCACCGCCATCGTCACGTGCAGGTTCGCCACGTTGTTCAGCGAGTTGCCGCCGTGGTGAATCTCGCACTTCATGCCGAACGCCTCCGCCAGGTGCGCTATCTTCACCAGCGGCGTGATGCCCCCGGTCACCGCCACGTCGCCGCGCAGGATGTCCGTCGCGTAGCTCTGAATCCACTGCGCCATGCCGTACAGCCGCCCCGGCGCGTACTCGGTGGACATGATCGGGATGTCCAGCTTGCTCTTGAGCTTCACGTAGTTGTAGATGTCCTCCTCCGCCAGAGGGTCCTCGTACCAGTAGTAGTCCAGCTCCTCGATGGCGCGGCCCACCCGCAGCGCGTCCTCGTAGTTGTACGCCCACATCGAGTCCAGCATCAGTATCATGTCGTCGCCGACCGCCCGCCGGACCCTGTCGCATATCTCGATGTCCTTCTTGGGGTCGCCGTCCGGGTGAATCTTGTGCGCCGTCCAGCCCATGTCCTGGAAGCGCAGCGCCTCCTCCGCGTACTCCTCGGACGTGGGATGCCACGCGGTGCTCGAGTAGGCGGGCACGCTGTCGCGGCACGTGCCGAGCAGCCTGTGGATGGGCAGACCCGCCACCTTGCCGGCGATGTCCCACAGCGCCACGTCGACCGCGCCGATTGCGTTGGTGGACACCTGTCGGTTCTTCTTCCACATCTCGCGCCATATCGCGCCGATGTCCAGCGGGTTGCGGCCAACCAGCATTGGCTTGACGAACTCCATCAGCGGCCCGGCGTAGGCGTCCGCGCCCTGCCCCGAAGAGCCGAGAAAGGCGTGGCCTTCCACCCCCTCGTCCGTGCGCACCGTCAGCACGCCCAGCAGCTTGCGCCCACCGAACTGCGCGCCCACGCCCGTCTTCCACGGCGCGAATTCCCACCGAAACATAGTCACCGTAATGTCGTCGATCTTCACAATGCTTCTCCTGTGTCTGTCTAGTCTCGGCCCGCATAGTAGCACAAGGACGCAGAGAGGTAGCAGGCCCGGCTGCCAGTCCCTTCCCCCTACGAGGGGGAAGGTTAGGACAGCAGGCGCGCCGACCTCACCGGACGGTTTGGGCGGGGACCACAGTTACCTTGAATAAGTTGACTTCACGCCAATTGCCGTAACTGTCGAGAACATCTACGATAACGGCCGTTTCCCCTATGTCATTCGCAGTGAGATCCAGAAGGCGAGTTTTCCTATAAATGCCACCAGTGAGGATTCCTTCCGTTGGAGTAAAGACTCCATAATCGACTATCTCTGCCCCATCGACTCCGCTGAAGACGCTGGAGAGGTCCACCGTAAACGACTCGCCCACTGCTACGATGATGTCGTCTACGTGGCGTACCACCCGGGGAGGTTTGGAAGCTATTACGGTCACTAACGTTCCATTGGAACAGTTATTCGTTGTATCGATTTCGTTCGGCACGGCATCCACGCACGCCCCATAGTAATAGGTGCCCGGAGTGGATGGCGCGATTGGTCTCATGCCCATCTTCTCCTCGGACAAGTGTGACGAAGCGAGTGAACTCACCACAGGGTTTGGGCCGACTTGCTTGTCAGTCGTGTCTATCGTGGAATCACTTGATTGATAGTAGCGCAACGTTGTGGTTTCTGATGAATCACTACCCCGGTTACCCACACGGAGACTCAGCTCAAAAACCCCACCGCCGGCCACGACGGGGCGGTCCAAGACCGGTGGGAACACGACCAAGTCAGGTCCATGCGGCGCTTGCAGGGATGAATCGGAAAGGGGAGTGGCAGTGGGAGTCGTGGCCGCCAGGGGCGTAGAGGCTGGCGATGACGCCGCGGCCTGAGAGTTCCCATGCTCCGGTTCGGCTTGGGGCGATGCCGTATCCTGCCCGCAGCCGTACGCCGCGAGCGGCAACGCCAGCGCGCACAGGACATTCGCCACGATCAGCCGCATACTCACTCCCTCACCCCCCGCAACCCTCAGGCTCCTCGTATCCGATTACCTTCCCGCGCAACTCTTCGGGTATGCACCCGCTCAGACCATAATTGCCGTCGATATCCAACGTCTCTAACGACTGTAGGTTCCCAAGCTCTGGCGGGATTGGGCCACTCAGCTTGTTATCGGTCAGGTTCAGCGTTTCGAGTGCTGAAAGATAGCCCAAGACAAAGGGAATGGCTCCGCCAAGGAAGTTCTTGCTCAGGTCAAGCACCTTCAAGTTCGCCAACTCGCCCAACTCAGGCGGAATAGTGCCGGCTAGTTCGGTTTCGCTGAGCACCAGTATCTTGAGCTTCACCAAATTGCCAAATTCCGGCGGAATGACCCCACCGAGTGAATTCTTGCTCAGGTCAAGCGCCTCCAAGTCCGCCAATTCGCCCAGTTCAGGCGGAATAGGACCGTGCAGGTTATTGAGAGAAAGATCCAATCCGCGCAGCCCTGTGAGCTTGGTCAATTCGTCAGGAACGGGGCCTTGTAGGTCGTGTCCCGTGAGGGAAAGTCCCCGCACACGTAGCGGCGTGCGTGGCGCGCCGGCAGTAGAAGCCTCCTCATTTGGGTCGCCCAGCACCACGCCCTCCCACTCAGAAATGGGTGTGTCCGCGTTCCAGTTCAGCCTGACAAAGGGAAGTCTGTCCATCATCGCCACGAGGGCTTCACAGTCTCGCACCAGCCTGGGGTTCACCACCGGGTTCGGAACAACGACGCCCGCGGAGCACGAGGCGGCATCCGCGGCGAGCCACTGGCCGGTGCGTACCGTTTCCGTCATGCCGTCAACAGTCCACCTCACTAGAGTACGAACGTCCGAGCCGTCCGCTCCTACTGTGTACAGCAGAAAGTCTGATTTCTGAGGTGCTACGACGGCTAACCTGGAACCGTCTGGAGACCAGGCGGCGTAGTACGTGCTTACCCAAACGTTTGACGATCGATGCCCGCTTTCAATTCTTCGCACCTCGGAACCATCTGCCTTCACCAAGTATAGGGTGTCACTGGACGCAAGTATGAACTGCGACCCGTCAGGACTCCATGACAAGGAGCCGCCTGCCGGAACATCAACAACTTCGCTGAGCCCGACACCTTCTCGGTCTATGCCGTCTCGGTTTACCGCGATGAGCGTCAGCCTGTCGTCTTGAAATGCCGTGAGCGCGATGCGGGCGCCGTCGTGAGACCATACGGGCCCGCTGGTTAACTCCTCGTACGGCCATCCCCTCACATCAATCAGGCGTCTGCGGTTAGAGCCGTCGGCATCCACCAAATCTAGATAGGCGAGCGGGCCTGTCCGAGACCATCTATGCACCCTAAATGCGACTTGTAACCCATCCGGAGACCAAGCGAAATCGCCAAGATATTCATCCCCTCCAAGCTCATCCGGCAAGATTCTTCGAACGTCGGAGCCATCTGGGTTCATGGTGTACAAGCCAGAATCCACAAAGTAGTGGCTACACTCGCGCGTGTAGTTCCTCCTGAATGCGATACGATCGTTCGGCAGCCATTCTTGCGCGATGTCGTAGCCTGCCTTGTCTGTGAGTCTCCGTTTGTCGGAACCGTCGAGGGCGGCCGTCTCTATCTCATAGTAGCGTCCTTCATCGGTCACATGGTTGTACGTGGAATACGCGACGCGGGCGCCGTCTGGAGAAACAATCGGCGAATGGTCTATCGTGTACTCTTTGCCGCCTTCGGAAATCGTCCACATGCTCGATCCATCGTCCGCGACGACATGTATTTGGCTTGTCAGTTCAAGCGTAGTACCAAACACTATATGATCCCCGTCGGGGGTCCATTTCGGCCACATCGCATCCGGCTGAGCTAAGGAGAAGTCATAACCTACCCCCGTAGGGTCGTGGTCAGGCTCCAACGCCAAGAAGCGGTGCGTTGATTCGCAGTTGAGCCACCTTACGAACGGCTTGCAAGTAACCGCGACAACAAGCACGAGCGCCAGCAAGATTACAAGCACCCTTACCCGGGGGGGAATACGGAAGAACCAGTTCACGTTCATGGGACGCGTCCATACAGCGCGTAGATGGCCATGACGTCGAACGGATGCGGCGAGCAGTCGGGCTCCTCATGGCCGGGGTTCAGTGTTTCCCACCCCGGAAATGCTGACTTCGCTCTGCTGTCGTAGTTCATCGCCGCGTCATCCTCATCACTCCCCGCAGCTCTCGGGCTCTTCGTATCCAATCACCTTCCCGCGCAACTCTTCGGGTATGCAGCCGCTCAACTGGTTGCCGCTGAGGTCTACGGACTCCAGAGCCGTCAGCTTAGCAAGTTCGGTTGACAATCGGCCGGAGATGGGGCCGGTCAGGTTCCAGCCCTCGAGCGATAGTTCCACCACTCTCAGGCTTAATGAGGCCTCTTCAACAATGAAGCGTTCCTCAAAAACGACTCTTTCTTCCAGGTCGGACAGGTCGGAAATGGGGGCGTGTCCCTCCCAGCT
>DAOUJZ010000032.1:0-28331 GCA_034421955.1 Dehalococcoidia bacterium
TCAGCTCATCTACGACCTGAAGAACGCCAACCCGTCGTCCCGCGTGCACGTCAAGCTGGTGTCCGAGGCGGGCGTAGGAACCATAGCCGCTGGAGTGTCCAAGGGCCACGGAGACGTGGTGCTCATCAGCGGCGACAGCGGGGGGACCGGCGCATCGCCGGAGTCGTCCATCAAGTACGCCGGGCTGCCGTGGGAGATCGGACTCGCGGAGACGCAGCAGGTGCTCGTGCTCAACGACCTCAGGGGCCGGATCGTTGTGCAGACCGACGGCCAACTCAAGACGGGCCGGGATGTTGCCATCGCCTGCCTGCTGGGGGCCGAGGAGTTCGGTTTCGCGACGGCGCCGCTCATCACGATGGGCTGCATCATGCTGCGGAAGTGCCATCTCAACACGTGCTCCGTTGGCATAGCGACGCAGGACCCGGAGCTCCGGCGCATGTTCAGGGGCAAGCCGGAAGACGTAATCAACTACCTGTTCTTCGTAGCCGAGCACATGCGCGAGATAATGGCCCAGCTCGGGTTCCGGACGGTGAACGAGATGGTGGGCCGCGTTGACAAGCTGGACGCCCGGAGGGTGGTCGAGCACTGGAAGGCGAGCGGACTGGACTTTTCGGCGCTGCTGCACCGCCCCGACGTGCCCGATGAGGTGGCGACGTACTGCTGCCAGGAACAGGACCACTCGCTGTGGAAGGCGCTGGACAACGACCTGATCGAGCGCTTCTCCGACGCGATCGAGAGCGGGCGTCCGCAGGAGTTGTCGATGCCCATACGCAACCACAATCGCACCGTAGGGGCGATGCTAAGCCACGAGATCGCCAAGAGGTACGGCGAGGACGGGCTGCCGGACGACACTATCCGGCTGTCGTTCACCGGGTCGGCGGGCCAGAGCTTCTCCGCATTTCTCGCCAAGGGCGTGACGATGACCGTGGAGGGCGACGCGAACGACTACTTCTGCAAGGGGCTGTCGGGCGGCAAGGTGGTCATCAAGCCGCAGTCAGGGGTGAGTTTTGTGCCCGAAACTACGATAGTGATAGGCAACGTGGCCTTGTACGGCGCTACCGGCGGCAAGGCGTTCATTCGCGGCGTAGCTGGCGAGCGATTCGCGGTCCGCAACAGCGGAGCGGAGGCCGTGGTGGAGGGTGTGGGAGACCACGGCTGCGAGTACATGACGCGCGGCAAGGTCGTGGTGCTCGGCCCGACCGGACGCAACTTCGCGGCGGGCATGAGCGGCGGAGAGGCCTACGTGCTTGACGAGGATGGCGACTTCGCCAACCGCTGCAACCCGGAGATGGTTGGGCTTGAGAATGTGGTCGAGGAGGAGGACTTGCGCGCGCTTAGACGGATGGTCGAGGATCACCTGGCGCTGACCGGCAGCGCGAACGCGAAGCGCGTGATCGACGACTGGGATGGGATGCTCCCCAAGTTCGTCAAGGTTATGCCCTACGACTACAAGCGGGTGCTGGCGGAGCGCGCCTTGGCAGAGAGCGCCTGATGGGCAAAGTCACCGGCTTCAAAGAGAGCGGGCGGATGTCGATACCGAGCGCCCCCGCAAGTGAGCGCGTCCGGCACTTCGGCGAGATTTACCACGAGTGGAGCGAGGAGCAGGCTCGCGAGCAGGGGTCGCGCTGCATGAACTGCTCGGTACCGTTCTGCCACATGGGCTGCCCGCTGGGCAACCTGATTCCCGACTGGAACGACCACGTTTACAGGGGCCGTTGGCGTGAAGCGCTGGACGCCTTGCACAAGACCAACGCCTTTCCGGAGTTCACCGGGCGCATTTGCCCTGCTCCGTGCGAGGTTTCGTGCGTGCTTTCAATCAACCAGGACCCGGTGACCATCGAGCACATCGAGAAGTCGATTGCCGACAGGGGCTGGGCCGAGGGGTGGATCAAGCCAAACCCGCCAAAGACGCGCACCGGAAGAACGGTCGCGGTCGTGGGATCGGGCCCGGCTGGATTGGCTGCCGCGCAGCAACTCAACGCCAGCGGCCACAGGGTGACGGTGTTCGAGCGCGACGAGGTCGTGGGTGGCCTGCTCAGGCTGGGTATCCCGGACTTCAAGCTGGAAAAGTACGTGGTGCAGCGTCGCGTGGACCAGATGGCCGAGGAGGGCGTGGAGTTCAGGACGGGAGTCTACGTGGGCAGGGACTGCGCCATCTCCGAACTGAGGGACGGCTACGACGCCCTGCTGCTCGCCGGCGGGTCTACGATCCCGCGCGACCTGCCGGTGCCTGGACGCGAGCTGGACGGGGTTCACTTCGCGATGGACTACCTGACTCAGCAGAACAGGTTAATCGCGGGGCAGCACGTTGACCCGGACGAGCGCATCACGGCCGAGGGCAAACGCGTTGTTATCCTGGGCGGCGGCGACACCGGGTCGGACTGTCTAGGGACGGCGCATCGGCAGGGCGCCGAGATAGTCTACCAACTCGAGCTGCTGCCTGAGCCGCCGGTCGAGCGGCGCCCCGACAACCCGTGGCCGCAGTGGTCGGCCATACTGCGCACGTCTTCCTCGCACGAGGAAGGCGGCGTCCGCGACTACAACATCCTGACCAAGAGTTTCACCGGGTCGGGCAAAGTCGAGAAGCTGAACGGCGTGCGGCTGGAGTGGGGGCCTCCCGATGAGACGGGCCGGCCGGCCATGCTGGAGGTGCCCGGCAGCGAGTTCGCGCTGGACGTGGATCTTGTGCTGCTGGCGATGGGCTTCGTACACCCGGAGCACGGCGACATGCTGGCCGACCTGGGGTTGCAGATGGATCCGCGGGGCAACGTGGGCAGGGACACCGACATGATGACGAACGTCGAGGGCGTGTTCACGGCGGGCGACATGTCTCGCGGCCAGTCGCTGGTCGTGTGGGCGCTCGCGGAGGGCAGAGAGGCGGCACGCGGCATCGACCGCTACCTGATGGGGAGCACCCGGCTACCGCGCGTTCTGGCATAACTCGGAGGTGCCGCCATGTCCGAGGCTACTCTCAAGATAGACAATGCCCGGTTCGTGCTGACGCTCGACGCTGACCGGCGAATCGTGGCCGACGGCGCCATCGTGGTGGAGGGGAGCCGCATCTCCCGCGTGGGCAAGAGCGCCGACCTGCGGGACGTTGACGCCGACCGGACCATCGACGCGAGCGAGATGGTGGTGACGCCGGGGTTCGGCAACGGCCACATGCACATTAGCTACGCGCACGCCACGCGCGGCATCTTCCCGGACGACCTGGGCCCTGCGTACCTTCCCAACGTGTTCCGGCTGCAATCGGCGATGACTCCCGAGGAGGAGTACTACACGTCCCTGCTGGCCATCACCGAGCTGCTGAAGTACGGCACGACCAGTCTTCTCGACCCCGGCAGCACCAAGCACGTTGACGCCTGCATGAGGGCCTACGAAGAGTCGGGGTGCCGCATCATCGTCGGAGCGCAGGTCACCGACGCGCCTAACCCACTGAACGTGCCCGTATACTCCACCGCCGAGGCCGTGGATGTTATGCGTTCGGCGGTGGAAGAGTTCGACGGAGCCCTGGACGGCCGTGTGCGGGCGTGGGCCATGCCGTTTTCAGCGGAATACGCTTCGGACGAACTGCTTACTGCCGCGAAACGGCTTGCCGATGACGCGGAGTCCGGCCTGACGCTGCACCACAGCACGGGGCCGAGCGCGAGAGAGGCGTCGCTGTCGGCGCGCGGCGTGACGCCTACGGAGCGGCTGGAGCGTCTGGGTGTGCTGGGAGACAACGTGACGCTGGCGCATGGGCTTGGCCTGGACGACGCGGAGTTGGACAGCATTGCCCGGAGCGGGGCGAGTGTGGTGATGTGCCCGACGGCGGCAATCAAGGGCGGCTCCGGCATGACGCGCACGGCGAAACTGCCGGAGATGCTGGAACTCGGCATTAACGTGGGCCTGGGCACCGACGCGGGCAACAACTCGAACCTGCTGGAGACGATGCGCTCGATGTACCTGGCCGCCGTGCTGTACAAGGACGGCAGACAGGATGTATCCATGGTGCCGGCGGAGACCGCGGTCGAGTTGGCCACACTGGGGTCGGCACGGGCCATGGGACTGGGCGCCGATACCGGATCCATCGAGGTCGGGAAGAAGGCCGACCTGGTGCTGTTTGATACTCGCCGCCCGGAGTGGCGGACGCTGTTCAATCCGGTGAACAACCTGGTCTACAGCGCGGACGGGCGCAGCGTTCACACCGTCATCGTAGACGGTCGCGTCGTGGTGGAGGACCACACGGCGCTGTTCGTGGACGAGTGGGATTTGATTCAGCGCGTGCAGCGGATAGGGGCCGGGCTCATGGAGCGAACCGGGGTCTCGTTCGCGCCGCGCTGGCCTGTGGTGTAGGCTTCTCTTCCTACTCGTAGTCCATGCCAATGTGGCCTTCGCGTTCGAGCTCTGCGTACCGCTCGTCCGACACGTTGAGCAGTTGCTTGTATATGTACTCGTTGTCCTCGCCCAGCCGCACCGGTCCGCGCCTGATGCGAAGGGGAGTCCCGGACATCTTGTACGGAGCGCCGGGGTACAGGTGTGTGCCCACGTCTTCCTGGTACGCCTCTTCGAATGCGCCCCGCTCCGCCAGGTGTGGATCTGCGTAGGCGTCGGCCTGGTCCATCACGGCGCCGGCAGCCACGCCCGCCTGCTGGAGCGTGTGCATAGCTTCGTAGTGGCCGCGCTCGCTCGTCCACTCCGTTATGCGGGCGTCGAGCTCGTCGTGGGCCTGGTGGCGGCCGTTCTGGGTGTCGAAGCGGGGGTCTGCGGCCCACTCCGGCGATCCGATGGCGGCGCGAAAGGCGGCCCAGTCGGCGTCGTCGAAGATGGTGATTGCGACCCAGCGGTCTTCGCCCTTGCAGGGGTAGCAGCCCTGCACCGCGTAGGGGTGGCGATTCCCGATTGTGGAACCGCTGCGGCCGTTCATCGAATAATCCATGAAGAACTGCCCCAGGAATGGGGCGACGTTTTCGGCCTGTGCAAGCTCGATGAGCTGTCCTTCGCCCGTGCGCCGGCGATGGTGCAGTCCGGTTAGCACGGCGAAGGCGCCCTGCGCGCCGGCAGCGGCGTCGGCGACGTACACCTGGGTGTTGGCGGAGGGGTCCATGTCGGCGTAACCGCGCAGCAAGGAGTGTCCCACCGCGCCCTCCATGTGAATTCCGAGCGACCGGAAGTTCCTGTAGCGCCCGGTGCTACCGTAGGCGGGCATCCTGAGCATGACGATGTCCGCGCGCAACTCTCGCAGCCCTTCGTAGGAGATTCCCAGCTTGTCCATCGTCTCCGTCACGTTGTTCTCGACGAACACGTCGCTGATCTGGACGAGGCTGTCGAAGATCTCCCTGCCGCTCGGCTGGAGCAGGTCCACCGTCATGCTCAGCTTGTTGCGGCCGTGGGCGTTGAAGACGGGGAAGCGATTCCACGGGCGGCGTCCCGGTACGCGCCCGGGCATACCGCCGAACATTGGAGGAGAGTCCTTGACCAGCTCCTCAGTGGGGTGGGCCATCGCGCCCCTGGTGAGAGGGGCGGGGTGCCTGGTCGATTCGACGCGAATGACCTCGGCGCCCAGGTCGGCGAGCAGGGTCGCGCAGTACGTGCCGGCCCACACCACGGTCATGTCTAGGACTCGTACGCCTGCCAGTGGCAGTCCAGGCATCGGCGGCACCCCCTAGATTGCGCCCGTCTCGCGCAGACGGACGAGCGCGGCGCGGTCGTATCCAAGCTCGCCGAAGACATCGGCGTTGTGCTGGCCCAGCGTTGGCGCGGCCCTGCGCGCGGCCCAGGGAGTCCGTTCCATTGTGAATGGCCGACCCGGGTAGGTGAGCCGGCCGGCGCTCGGGTGGTCGAACTCGGCGAAAGCGCCCCTTTCGTTGAAACTGGGGTCGCCGGCGAGGTCCTCCATCGTGTTGATAGGGCCGCTGAGCACACGCGCGTCCTGGGCGGCGTACCATATCTCGTACTTGGTGCGCTCCAGGCACCAGGGGATGAAGAACTCGTCGAACTCTTCTCTCAGGTCCGGGTCGGTCTGCGCTTCCGGGGTGTACCACTTCGGGTCGTCGAAAATGGGTGGCTTTCCGAGCATATCGACCACCCTTGGAAAGTAGACGATGCCTCCGGTCAGCTCCACGTAGCCGTCGGCACAGGGGTAGACGCCGATGGGATAGCCCATGACGCCGAAGGGGACTCTCTGGCTCACTTCCCCGGTGTACTGGTAGGCGATGAGCGTGCTCATGCGCCGGTCTATCGAGCCGATCTGAGTCTCCATTATGGAGACGTCGACGTGCTGACCCTCACCCCACGCCCGGGCGGTGAACAACGCGCCCATGGTGGCGACGGCGGCGGCCGCGCCGGCCTGGTACTGGACCATTGTGCCGCCCAGCTTGATGGGCTCCCTGTCTTCCAGGCCTGAAGAGTACATCTCGCCGCCCATGCCGTACAGGACAATCTCCGAGGCGTTGAACTCGCGGTAAGGCCCCGTCTGACCGAAGTTCGAGATGGAAGTGTACACCAGAGCCGGGTTGTCGGCGCTGAGGGTAGGATAGTCCAGGCCCAGGCGCGCCATGACGCCGGGGCGGAAACTCTCGACCACGACGTCGGCCTCCGCCGCCATGCGACGTGCGATGCGGTGGCCGGCGGAGGTCTTGAGGTCGAGGGTGACGCCGCGCTTGTTGGTGCTCAGGTGAAGGAACAGCCCGCTGCGTTCGTGGTGCGGCTCGTCGCCGGGAAACGGGCCAAGCCTTCTCGCCCCGTCACCGCCGTCGGGACGCTCGACCTTGATGACGTCCGCGCCGTAGTCCGCCATCAGCTTGGTGCAGTAGGGGCCGGCGATCATGTGGGTGAAGTCCAGTACCTTCACGTCAGAGAGGGCGCCCTCGGCCATCAGCGTCTCCTGCATTCGAAACTGCCGCGGCGAGTCGCTAAGGAAGGCCGGGCGCGGACCGGAGCTCGTCCTCGAGGTCGACGCCGAGCGAGCCGAGCGCCCTGGCCAGCATGACGTAGTAGCTCACCGCAACGACCAGGTCGACGGTGAGCGTCGCGCCCAGCAGGTGATGAATCGCCTGGAAGGTGCGATCGGTCAGGGTGCCGTTGCGAACTATCTCGCGGGCGGCCTGGGCGAAGACACCCTCCTTGGCGGGCAGGCCCATCGGCGCTCTGCCGGAGCGGATGGCCTCGATGGTCTCCTCGCGCACGCCCTCGCGGCGGGCGACGGGCTCGTGGTGTTTCCAGACGTAGTCGCTGCCCATCTCCATCGCGGCGGCCAGAATCGCGATCTCTCGCGCGGCGGGGTCCAGCGGGCTTCCCCATCGTACGTACTCGCCTAACGCGCCTACTGCTTCGGCGGCGTCGGGGCTGTTGAGGAGAAGCGCGAACGAGTGGGGCAGCGCTCCGCCGGAGTCGGGGCCGCTCCTGCGTTCGGCGATCCGGTCGAACACCGGACGCTTGTCCTCGGGGAGGTCGTCTCTGGAGATGTATGGAAGGCGCGCCATCAGGCTCTCTCCGACAGAGTTTCGTCGACGACTTCGTCGCTCCGCTCGCGGAGCATAGCGGCAGAGCTGGCGTGCAGACCGGACAGCTCTCTGCTGACCGCCACCTCGTAGGAGTCCGGTGAGGTACGCAGTCTCTTGTAGCGCCGGTCAAGCTGGGCGAACTCCGAGTTGAACCCGTCTCGCAGCTCACTCAAATCCGGAAGGTCGGCAGTGATCTTGCCGTTTCTCATTACTTCCGTCAGCATGGGCTGCGCACCGGGCGAGGGACGGGGCTCGGTGGCCGCAGTTATGACGTCGCGCAGGGGCTGTCCTGCCCTGCCGTAGTAGCGGTAGACCTGCTTGGAGCCGGGTATTGTTTCCTTGTCGTCGCTGAGTTTCATCGTGGGTCTGCCGCCGTAGGCCACGAGTTTGTAGACGGAGTCTGCCCAGGGCGCGTCTTCCGATACGCCCGCTTTCGTGCCAACCCCAAACCCGTCGATGGGGGCGCCGACCCGAAGCAGTTCGTCTATCGAGTATTCGTCGAGCGCGCCGCTGGCGATGATTCTGACGCCTCCAAACCCGTCGCGATTCAGAAGCGCCCGGCACTTCACGGCGAGGTCCGAGAGGTCACCGCTATCCAGCCGTATAGCCCCGAGCTCATGGCCGGCCACACGCATTTCCCGGGCAACCTGTATGGCCCTCAGAGTCCCGTTTAGGGTATCATAGGTGTCAACCAGCAGGGTGCTCGCGGTCGGAAAAGAGCGGGCGTAGCTGCGAAATGCGTCGGTCTCGTCGTCGAACGCGGATACGAAAGAATGGGCCATAGTGCCCACGACCGGGATGCCGTGACGGGCGCCCGCAACGAGGTTGCTGGTGCCGTCGAACCCTGCCATGTAGCTCGCGCGCGCAAAGTTATCGGCGGCGTCGAGCCCGTGAGTGCGGCGTGCGGCGAAGTCATAGACGTTCCTGCCGCGGGCGGCGTAGACCACACGGGCGGCCTTAGAGGCGAACAGCGTGCTGGAGTTGATGCAGTTGACGAGAAAAGTCTCGGGGATCTGTGCCTCCACTATAGGCGCCGAGACCTCGATTACCGGTTCGCCAGCGAACACGATCGCGCCCTCGGGAACGGCCCTGACTCTTCCGGTGAATCTGAGCAGTCCCAGGTAGTCGATGAAGTCGTCGTCGAAGAGGCCGGTTGAACGCAGGTACGCGATATCTTGGACCTTGAACGAGAGCCTCTCGAGGTGTTCCAGGGCTTGTTGGAGTCCGGCGAAGACGTAGTAGGCCCTGCCCGGCAGGTGCTTGCGAAAATACAGGCTGAACGTGCCTTCAGCCGTCGTCCCGCTTTGCCAAAGGGCCTGCGCCATGGTGAGTTGATACAGATCGGCGAACAGCGACGGAGAGGGATTCGCTCGCTTCATGGCGTAGTCACGTCCTGGGTGGCTAGTGATTTCAGTGTAAATTCATTTGGCAGCGCGGGTCAAGCGCTTTGACGCGCCTCAAATCCTGTTCCGTTGTGGTACTGCGAGGACGATGGTTCAAGAGAAGGGTAAGATGCGGGTTCGGAAGTTCACATTGACAATCGGCTTCCTGGCGTTGGTCTCGGCCGCGCTGGCGTTGGCTGGTTGTGATTCGCCTGCCGACGAGAGTGAGCCGGATCCGACGCCAGTGACCGGCACTACAGGGCAGGCGACGCCCGTGCCGACGCCTCCCACTTCCGCGGTGGCGCCAACGGCGACGGCTCTGCCGCCGGCAACGGCCACGCCACAGCCGGCGGTACCCGCTCAACCGGGAGGGACCGCTGAGCCGCGCTCCGCACTGGAGCCGACGCCCACACGGTGGCCGGTGGAAACCGCCGCGGCCCAGGCGGCACAGACTCCGGCGCCGAAACCAACGGCCATCCCCGCGGTGCAGCCGACCGCGACACCGGAACCGACGGTCACCGCAGTGCCACCAACTGCTACGGCAGTGCCGCCGACCGCCACCGCCGCGGCTCAGCCGACCGCGACAGCCGTTCCGCCGACTGCCACGGCAGTGCCGCCCACCGCGACAGCCGTTCCGCCGACTGCCACGGCAGTGCCGCCCACCGCGACCGCGGTGCCACCCACCGCCACGCCTGTACCGCCAACTGCGACGCCCGCGCCAGACCCGGCGACGGGCACCGAGGTTGGGCAGGTGGCTCCGTCGTTTACGCTGCCGAGGTTCGACGGCGGGGAGTTCTCCACCGATGAACGGCTGGGCCAGGGGAACCTGGTAATCGTCTTCTACCGCGCATACTGGTGACCGATCTGCAAGCAGCAACTCGTCGAGTTGACTAAACAGTACAGCGCAATCGAGGACCAAAACGCAATTGTGGTAGCGATAAGCGTCGACAACCTTGCCAACGCGCAGGCGATGGCCAGCAGTTCGGGCGTGCCGTTCCCGATTCTGTACAACCCTGAGAGGGACGTAGTGCAGGTCTACGGCGTGCTCAACCCACAAGACAACAATCTGGCCAGGCCTTCCACATTCGTAATCGACAGTTCCGGCGTGATCCGGTGGAAGTACCTGGGAAGCACCTACGATAGGCCTTCTCCGCAGCAGGTGCTGCAGGCGTTGGCGGAAATCTCGGGATAGCCGGTGGCCAGGGGCCGCGTGCTACAATTGGGCGGAGAGCGCCGGACGAGGCTGAGTCCGGGCGCAGGCTACACGGAGGTCTACGCTAATGGCAGAGTCTGATCGAGACAATCCGGCGCCGGGAGGACGGACGGACCCGTTCCAATTGGACGATCTGCTATCCGAGTCCGCCAGGACGATAGGGGCAGGCAGCGCGTCAGACTCGGGCAGGATGTGGCGGTTGCCAACCGATCACCCCGATCCCATCGTCCTGGCTGCCGGCATCCCCGACCCTCCAACGCTGCCTGTCGAATACATCAGAGAGGCGCTCAGCGGCGCGCTCGACGCCAACCCTTCGGCCACGCTCACCTACGGCGGGTGGTACGGCTACGAGGGCCTGCGCGAGGCGATCGCCGAACGGCAGAGCCGCATCGAAGGGGCCGACATTGGCCTGGACAACATCATCGTCCACAATGGCAGCTCGGGCGCGATAGACAACGTTTCAAAGACCTTTCTCCAACCCGGCGACGTGGTGATCGCGGAGGCTCCCAGCTTCTCGGGCAGCGTAAGATCGATGCGCGGGTACATGACTGAGATTGCGGAAGTTCCCATGGAGGACGAGGGCGTGTCGGTCGAGGCACTGGCCGAGACCATTGAGCGCGTGAAGGCCGCCGGCAAGCGGCCCAAGCTGTTCTACACCGTCGCCGACTACCACAACCCCACCGGAGTCACGCTTTCCCAGCGGCGGCGAGAGGAGTTGTTGGAGGTGTGCGCGCGCCACGGGGTCCTGGTGCTGGAGGACGCTGCCTACACCGAGCTCGGATTCGATGACGGACCTCCCTCGTCACTCTACAGCCTCTCCCAGGGTGAGGGCGTGCTGCGGCTGGGCAGCCTGAGCAAGACCATCGCGACGGGGCTGCGCGTGGGCTGGGTGGAGGCGCGGCCGGAGTTCATAGACGCCATGGCGCGGGTGCGTTTCGACATGGGAGGCTCGCCGCTCATTCAGTGGGCCCTGACAGGCTACCTGACCTCGGGCGACCTGGATGAGCACGTGCGACAGATGAGGCCGATCTACGCCGAAAAGTGCGAGATTCTGGCCGAGTCGCTGCTCGCGTACTGCGAACCCTACGTGAATTTCCGCAGACCGCAGGGCGGCTTCTTCCTGTGGGTAGATTGCATTGGGGCGTCTGCGCGTGACCTGGTGCAGGCCGCGTCGGAAGAGGGGCTGGTGTTTCCGCTGGGCTCGAACTTCTTCAACGCCCGCGAGAACTCGGACGACAACCACGTCAGGATGGCCTTCAGCACGGCGCAGCCGGAGCAGCTCGCCGAGGTGGGACCGCGGCTTCGGGCGGCATTCCATCGCGTGGCGGACTAGGGCGACAGCCGACGGCCGGCACCGCGCGGGCATAATAGTTCCGCTCACCGGGAGGATAGGCGATGAACCTGATAATCACAAACGCCAACGTGATAACGCTCGACGGCCGCAGCTCCCGCGCCGAGGCGGTGGCGATACTGGGCGGGCGGATCGTGCGCGTGGGCACGAACGAAGAGGCGATGAGCATGGCCGTCGATCCAGTCACCGTGCTCGACCTGGACGGCAAGACGGTCGTGCCGGGGTTCGTAGAGTCCCACGTCCACCCGGTGATGGCCGCGCACTTCAATCTGGAGATGGTGAACTGCGGCACTCCACCGAACCGCACCATCGCGGACATCGTGGAGAAGCTCGGCGAGGCGGCCAAGCAGGCGGGCCGGGGAGAGTGGATATCCGGCCGGGGGTTCGACGACTCGCTGGTCCAGGACATGCGGCACATCACCCGGCAGGACATGGACGCCGCCACGCCCGATAACCCGGTGTTCATCTCCTACGTAGCCGGGCACCTGAGCTACGCCAACAGCCGCGCGCTGGAGATGGCTGGAGTCACCAGGTCCACGCCGGACCCGGTGGGAGGACGCATCGACCGGGACGCCAATGGCGACGCCACGGGCCTGCTGTACGAGCGGGCGGGCAACCTGGTGCGCTTCCTGGTGCCGCAGCCGGGCATTCCGCAGATGGTGAACGGCCTGGAATGGGCGGCCAAGCAGATGCTCAAGACGGGCGTGACGTCGCTGCACGACACGGGTAACCCGATTGGCGGCTTCAGCGCCTACCAGATCGCGGCGAGGCAGGGCAAGTTCCCCATTCGCGCCTACGTGGCGCGCAGCTTCATGTCGATGCTGGAGCGCGAGTCGCCGCTGGACGTGATTCCCAAGTACGCGGAGGCGGAGATACGGAGCGGCTTCGGAGGCGACGACATCAAGGTGGGCATCCTGAAGATAGGCGCCGACGGGTCGATCCAGGGCCACTCTGGCGCGCTCACGCAGCCCTACTACGACCGGCCCGACGAATGCGGCATTCTGATCATGCCGCAGGAGCAGCTCAACGTGCTGGTGGACCAGGGCAACCGGGCGGACTTTCAGGTGGGCATTCACGGAAACGGCGACGCTGCAATCGACGCCATCCTGGACGCCTTCGAGTACACGCTGGAGCGCTACCCCAAGCGCGATCACCGCTTCCGCATCGAGCACTGCCAGGCGGTCCGCGAGGACCAGCTCGACCGCATGGCGGAAATGGGCGTGCTGGCGTCGTTCTTCAACCTTCACGTCTACCACTGGGGAGACCGGCACCGCGACCTGTTCCTGGGCCCGGAGCGCGGGCCGCGTATCAGCCCGCTCAAGAGCGCCCTGGACCGGGGCATCAAGTTCGGAGGGCACTCGGACTGGTTCGTGACGCCGGTGGACCCGATGCTGAACGTGCACACCGCTGCCAACCGGCTCACGCGAGACGGCAACGAGCTGGGGCCCGAGTTCTGCCTGTCGCCGGAGGAATCCCTGCGCTCCATGACCATCGACGCCGCCTACCTTGCGTTCGAGGAGGACGACAAGGGTTCTATAGAACCAGGCAAGCTGGGCGATGTGGTCGTGCTGTCGGGCGACCCGCTGGGCGTGGACCCGCGCAGGATAGACGACATCGAGATCGACGCGACCATCATCGGTGGGCGCGTGCACTACGACAGGGCGGTTGACGGCGGCTCGCGCAAGGACGAGCGCAACGCCCGCGACCCCCGCAATAGGGATGCCTACTTCTAGGAGATACGACATGACCGATACTTACTGGCTGGAGAAGGACACCGAGAATGTGGTGGACTACGAGGCGATGCACGACGGCGACGGCGCGATTCGCCTGCGCCGGTTCTTCAAGGAAGTGAGTAAGGTCGGAGTCACGTTCGACGTGTGGGAGTTGGACCCGGGAGTTAGCGAAGGGAACCACGTACACGACGGCGACCGCAGCCTGGAGGAGACGTACTACTTCCTGGAGGGCGAGGGGGTGATGTGGATAGAGGGCGAAGACGTGCCCGTTGCCGCGGGGGACGCGGTCCTGGTGCCCCCCGGAGTCGATCACGGGTTCCGCAACACGGGAAGCGGGCCGCTGCGGCTGGTGCTGCTGTTCGGCAAGCCCACTGAGTAGCGACGCTACGCCGCCTGCCGATAGTGGTACAATGTCCGCGGCGTCAATGGAACGCGGAGCCGCAGATAGAAAGGGTTGAGAGGCCTTGGCCGAAGAAAATGTAGCCGTGCTGGTGGACTACGAGAACGTGGGTCTGGAATCCATGGAGGCCCTGCTGGACCAGTTGTCCGACGTGGGCCGGGTGATTATCAAGCGTGCCTATGCCGACTGGTCGGTACATCGCAGCAAGCGCGACCAGCTTCTGGAGTACGGAATCGAAGCGTCTCACCACTTCCGTTCGACGAAGCAGAGCAAGAATTCCAGCGACATTTCGCTCACCATCGACGCGATAGACCTGCTATACAGCGCCCCGGTGGACGTGTTCGTTATAGTGTCTTCTGACAGTGACTTTGTACCGCTCGTAAACAAGCTGCGCTCCGCGGGCAAGACGGCGATTGGCGCCGGGCGGCGCGGCCACTCTTCGCCAACGCTGGTGAAGTCCTGCGACCGATACATCTACCTCGAAGACGACCCCAAGCCCGCCGCGCAGGCCCAGCGGCGCCGGCGCAGGTCGAGCGAACCGCAGGGCGAGGCGTTGTTGCGCCGCGCGATCAACGCGTCCATGGACTCCGAGGGCGTGGTCGGCGGCTCCAGGCTGTACCAGACGATGCAGCGGATCGACCCCAGCTTCAGCTACAAAGCGCTCGGCCACAGCACGTTCACCCGATTCCTGGAGGCCTCGAAGGACGTAATCGTGGAGAGGCCGGCGGACGGCGGCGACACCATCGTCAGCTTCACCCATGCGCGCACGCAGGGCGCGAACGGCGGCGCGCCTCCCCGCCCTCAGATCGTGGGCGGCGGCAGACAGCGGAGACCACAGTCCGGCGACGGTACCCCGCCCCGCGCACGGTCCGGAGACACAGACAAGCCGAAGCGCGCTAAGAGCGTGGAGAGCCCGCCGTCTGACTCGCAGACCCCAGAGGCCGTCGAGATTCTTCGGATAGAGCCCCAGGGCGCGATAGAGCCCCAGGTAGCCGCGAGTCCCTCCGGCCAGGGCGATTCCAAGTGGGACATTCACATTGCCGAGGCGTGGACCAACCGCGAGCGAGAGCGCATATCTGGACAGGCCGCGGCTTCGGACGCGGCCAAGGTGCTCGGAGCGCCCAAGCTCAGCGAATCGGAGTATCCGTCTCTGGACAAGCTACTCGCCGCGAGCGACTACCTGAGCGCACGCTGGCAGAGAGAGGGCAACGCCATAATCCGCAAGTAGGGCCTGAACCGGGAGTACCCGGGCCGGACGGCCTTTCGACTCGACTGAGGCGCGCCGGTCGGCTTGACGAAGTGAGCGCATAAGATGCTACTCGCTATCGACGTGGGCAACACCAACATCACGCTCGGCGTGTTCGAAGGTAGCTCTGTCAGGGCCAGGGGACGGCTCGCGACGGACGTGGAGCGCCTGGCGGACGAGTACGGCCTGCTGATACGGCAACTGCTCCCCATCCGAGGCATCGATCCGTCCGCGATCGACTCCGTGTCCATGTGCAGCGTGGTCCCGCCGCTTACGGCATCCCTGGTTGAGGTGTGCGAGGAGTACTTTGGCGTCGAGCCGCTCGTGGTGGGCGCCGACGTGCAGACCGGCATTCGCATCCTGTACGACAGTCCGCGCGACGTGGGCGCAGACCGAATCGTGGACGCCGCCGCCGCGCTGCACCTGTACGGCGGGCCGGCTATCGTGGTCGACGTGGGCACGGCGACCGTGCTTGACGCGGTGACCGCGGACGGTGACTATCTTGGCGGGGCCATCGCTCCGGGCATCTCCCTGGCCGCGGACACTCTCTTCAGGCGGACCTCGATGCTGCGCCGCGTCGAGCTGTCCGCGCCCCCGGCCGCCATAGGCGGCAACACCATACACGCCATACAGTCGGGGTTGATTCTGGGCTACGCGGAGCTGATAAAGGGCATGGTGGCAAGGTTCGACGCGGAACTCGGCGGCAGCTCTAAGGTAATTGCCACCGGAGGACTCGCGGGAGTGGTAGCGGACGAGGTCGGGCTGTTCGACGCGGTGGACCCGGACCTTACGCTCGTGGGGCTGAGAATCATCTACGAGATGAACGTCAAATCCGGCGCGAACGATGGAGGGGGCGGCGATGACTAGTCCGCTGGAGGGCCGCCGCGTGGTGCTCGGGGTGACCGGCAGCATCGCCTGCTTCAAGGCGGTCGACCTGGCGAGCAAGCTGACCCAGGCGGGCGCCGTGGTGGACGTGGTGTTGACCAGAGGCGCCACCAACTTCCTGACGCCGCTGACGTTCGGCAGCATTACGCATGGCCCGGTCGTCACGGACGTGTACGATCCTCAATCCGAGTTGAGCATGGACCATATCGCGATGGCGGAGCGGGCCGAGGTAATCGTCATCGCGCCGGCCACCGCCAACACGATGGCCAAGCTGGCGTGGGGATTCGCCGACGACGCGCTGACGACCACGGTGCTGGCGACACAGGCCCCGGTGATAGTGGCGCCCGCGATGGACGCCAACATGTACGAGAACGCCGCTACGCAGGAGAACGTCGAGAGGCTGCGCAAGAGGGGCGTCGTGATCGCAGGGCCGGCGAGCGGACGCATGGCTTCCGGACTGGTGGGGCGCGGTCGTATGGTGGAGCCGGCGGATATCATCGAGCTCGCGAAGATCGCCCTCGCCAGGAACGGCAGCCTGGTCAACCGCAAGATCGTGGTGAGCGCGGGCGGCACCGAGGAGCCGCTCGATCCGGTGCGCGTGATAGCGAACCGCTCGTCCGGGAAGATGGGCTTTGCCATCGCGGAGGCGGCGCGGGACCGGGGAGCTACGGCGGTCATTGTGTCCGCTCCAACTGCGCTGGCCGATCCAGTGGGAGTGCGCGTCGTCAAGGTGGGCACGGCGCTCCAGATGCGCGACGCGGTGCTGGCGGAGTGCCGCGACGCGGACGCGCTGGTGATGGCCGCGGCCGTGGCGGACTGGCGGCCGGTTTCCGCCGCCGACCAGAAGGTGAAGAAGGGCGAGTCGGACACCTGGACGATAGAGCTTACCAAGAACCCGGACATCCTCGCGGAGGCGACGGGCGAGAACCTGGTCAAGGTGGGTTTCGCCGCCGAAAGCGAAGACCTGCTGAAAAACGCGCAGGCCAAGCTCGTTGGCAAGGGGCTTCACCTCATCGCGGCGAACGACATCACCTCGCCGGGCAGCGGATTCGCGGTGGACACCAACAAGGTGGTGCTACTGGACCGCGAGGGCGGGGTGGAGGAGCTACCGCTGATGAGCAAGTACGACGTGGGCTGCCGGCTGCTGGACAGGGTGGCAAAACTGTTGGGGCATCACAGCCTTTAACGATCCACCAACTCTATGCGACCTCCGAACCGCCGGAAGTCCCGCGTATTGAATGTGAGTAGCCTGCGCTCGCCATGCGCCAACATGGTCGCCACGATGTTCGCGTCGTGGATCTGACGGCCCCCTACGACTACGTCACGGCACAGCGACATTAGCGACTCCGTGATCGCGGGGCCATCCTCCAGAATCTCAAAGCTGCGAAGCAGCCTGCTTGCGTCGTCTAGTGCCTCCTCCCGCGTGATGGCTGTCGGCCATGCCTGTGGTCGCGTGACGACGGCAAGGTACTCGCGCACCACCTGGCGGCTTATCCTGAGTGGCTCGTCGCTCTGGACGGCGCGTTCCAGTCTCGCCCTGGCAGTCTCGTGGTCGGGGGCATGAGGGAAACGGGAGCTTACCAGAACGTTGGTGTCTATGAACATGCTGCGCTAAATCCTGTCCTCGTACATATCCTCTCTCCTGAGGCTCAAGCCTTCCGGGAACACCGCCGTCGGGTGGACGGGCCAAAACTCATCGAGCTTGGGCCTGCGCTTGGCCTCCTTGCGCTTCGTCGGTCTAAGCAAAAGCGTCTCGGCATCCATGTCGACCTCCGCTGTCTCCCAACCGGCGACGCCCCAGGCAAGCGCATGGCTGTGCCCGTTACTGGCGCTCTGATTGGCCCACCAGGGCCGGTGAAGACGCGCTGACGCGGGCAGTTCGAAGCCCAGGATAGACTCGATCTCGCTGAAGGTCGTCCGCCACTCCTGGGCCGGAAGGGCGCGCAGGTGCGTGTACAAGTTGCGATACTTGCCCCGAAGCGCCATATCTCGGTACATCCTGGCTCGGTCTATCGTCATCCCGTGTATCCTCCTCGAAAATTCCCGGATGTTTCCGTCTTGTAGTATTGTAGTTAGTTAGTGTCTGACTTGCAACATCGGTTGCCCAAGACGGATGTCAGTCTATCAGGCGTGCCCCCGACGCCGCGCACTCTTGCGCCTATGCGAGAGCACACCTGGCAAGCCTACACGTGCTCGAGGCGAGTCCGGCGCTTGACATTCCTGGAAAGAGGTCTCTATACTCTGTCGGACAAATCGAGAAGGAAAGGCTGAGAACAGGAGTAGTACGCTTCCAAGCGGAGCTCAGAGAGCCGGGTAAGGTGTGAGCCGGCGCTGGCGCGGAAGCCGAATGGACCTGGGAGCCGCCACCCGAGTATCGACCATTGGCCGATTGTAGGGCGGGACGGGATGGGCGCCGTTATCACAGCCCAAGATGCGGAGGACGCGCCGAGCGCGGCTCCTCCCCGTCTGCCAGAGATGCCGCCCGTGCTGGCGGCTGAAAATGGGTGGCACCACGGATTGAGAACCCGTCCCTTGTGAGGACGGGTTTTTTTGTTGGGCGAAGGTACACTTGGAGGAACAGGTATGAGCACGCAGGTCAAGACCGAGAACGAGCGGGTCGGCGAGTCCAGCCAGACTCGAAGGCGTGTGTTCAGCGGCATCCAGCCGAGCGGCGACGTGCAGCTCGGCAACTACCTGGGCGCCATCAAGGGCTGGGCGGACAGGCAGGCGGAGAAGGAGAACTTCTTCTGCATAGTGGACTTGCACGCGCTCACCACGCCGCAGGACCCCGACGAGCTGCGCCACCAGACGCGCTCGCTCGCGGCGATGCTGTTCGCCGCCGGCCTGGACCCGGACAAGAGCACCATCTTCATCCAGAGCCACGTGACCGCGCACGCGGAGGGGTGCTGGCTGCTGAACTGCGTCACGCCGGTGGGCTGGCTGGAGCGCATGACGCAGTTCAAGGAGAAGGCCGACAACCAGGAGCGGGTGTCGACCGGGCTGCTGGACTACCCGGTGCTTATGGCGGGCGACATCATACTGTACGACGCGCACGAGGTGCCGGTCGGCGAGGACCAGCGCCAGCACGTGGAGCTTGCGCGGGACATCGCGCAGCGGTTCAACCGCGTCTACGGCGACACGTTCGTGGTCCCCGAAGCGGTCATCCCCGAAATCGGCGGCCGAGTGATGGGGCTGAACGACCCCAACGTCAAGATGTCCAAGAGCTTCTCCCACATCCGCGGCCACGCGGTGCGGCTGCTCGACGAGCCCGCCGAAATCCAGCGCTCTATCCGGCGCGCCGTGACCGACAACGAAAACGAGATCCGCTTCTCGGACGAGCCGGAGCGGGCAGGTGTGAACAACCTGCTGGGAATCTACAAGGTGATAACGGATAAGACCGAGGCTGAGGTGGAGTCCGACTTCGTCGACGCGCGCGGCTACGGCGACCTAAAGAACAGGGTGGCTGAGGTCGTGATCGAGGCGTTGACGCCCATACGTGAGCGCCACAACCGGTTGATGGAGGACGTCGCTGAGTTGGACCGGCTGTTGGAAAGGGGCGCCGACCAGGCGCGCGCCGTCGCCGATCCCAAGCTGGAGGAAGTGAAACATCGCATGGGACTGATACTGCCGGGGAGGAAGGGATGACCACCGCAGGGACGAGAGCAACGAAACAGACTTACTATCCCTCCCTCGAGGAGGTGAAGAGGCTGGGAGAGTCGGCCAACCTGGTGCCGGTCTACGTCGAGATAAACGCCGACCTGGAGACGCCCGTGTCGGCCTACCTTAAGGTCGCGCGGCCGCCGTACTCCTTCTTGCTCGAGAGCGTGGAGGGCGGGGAGCAGCTCGCGCGGTACAGCTTCATCGGCACCGAGCCGACCCGCATCGTCAAGACCGGGCCGGGCCAGGCCGAGGGGGCCGTCGATCCTCTGATTCCGGTGGAGCAGGCGCTGGCCGAGTACACGTTCGCCGACGCCGGGACTGGGGTGCGCTTCAACGGAGGCATGGTCGGCTACCTCTCCTACGAGGCGGTCAACTACTTCGAGCGGCTCCCCTCACCGGAGACGGACACGCTGGGAGTGCCGGAGTCCATCTTCATGCTGACGACCACGTTCGTGGTGTTCGACCACGTGCGCCACAAGCTGAGGGTGGTGAGCCACGCCCACGTAGACGGCGACGCGGAGGCCGCCTACCGTGACGCGGTGGGCCGGATCGACGAACTGGTGGGCCGGCTGCGCGGGCCGCTGTATCCGCCTACACGCGAGCCCAGCGACTCGCGGCAAGTGACGCCGAACATGGAGCGCGAGCAGTTCGAGGCCAACGTAGTGCGTTCCAAGCAGTACGTGGTCGACGGCGACATCATCCAGGTCGTGCCTTCCCAGCGGTTCGCGCGACCCACCGATGCCGCCCCGTTCGAGATCTACCGTGCGCTCCGCGCCATCAACCCTTCGCCGTACATGTACTACCTGGACCTGGACGGCTTCCAGATTGTGGGCGCCTCCCCCGAGATGCTGGTGCAGGTCGAGGACGGGAACATCGCCATGCACCCCATAGCGGGCACGCTGCCGCGCGGCGCGACGGACGAGGAGGACGTCGCGCTGGAGCACAGGCTGCGCACCGACGAGAAGGAGCGCGCCGAACACATCATGCTGCTGGACCTGTCGCGGAACGACGTGGGCCGCGTGAGCGAGCCGGGCAGCGTCCGCGTGACCGAGTTGATGGAGGTCGAGCGCTATTCGCACGTGATGCACCTCGTCTCGCACGTCGAGGGCAGGCTGCGGGACGACGCCACGAGCTTCGACGCGCTCAGGGCGTGCTTCCCGGCGGGAACGGTCTCCGGCGCGCCCAAGATTCGAGCCATGGAGATTATCGCCGAGCTGGAACCCGTTAAGCGAGGGCCTTACGCGGGCGCGGTCGGCTACTTCGACTTTTCGGGCAACATGGATACGGCAATCACCATACGGACGCTGGTGGTAAAGGACGGCGTGGCGTATGCCCAGGCGGGCGGCGGCATAGTGTTCGATAGCATCCCCGCCTCCGAGTACGAGGAGACGATTCACAAGGCGTCCGCGGTCATGCGCGCCATCGACGAGGCCGAAAGCGGGGCCTAGCGGGACTTAAAATCCCTTCCCCCTTGACGGGGGAAGGCCAGGATGGGGGTGCCCACAAGTCCCTTCCCCCTCGCAGGGGGAAGGTTAGGATGGGGGTGAGAAGTGATACTTCTCATAGACAACTACGACAGCTTCACCTACAACATCTACCAGTACCTCTGCGAGCTTGGCGCCGACGTGAGTGTCGCCCGGAACGACGAGATTACGCTGGAGGAGATAGCGGATCTCGCGCCGGAGAAGATTGTCATCTCGCCCGGGCCGTGCACGCCGGAGAAGGCCGGCATATCCAACGACGTGGTGCGGCACTTCGGCCCGTCCATCCCCACACTGGGAGTGTGCCTCGGCCACCAGTGCATCGGCTACGCCTACGGGGGCACCGTTGGAGGCGCCGGGGAGATCATGCACGGCAAAATGTCGCTCGTGCACCACGATGGCAAGGGCGTGTTCGAGGGTCTGCCCAACCCGTTCGAGGCGATACGCTACCACTCCCTGGCAGTCTACCCCGAGGACTTGCCGGACGAGCTGGAGGTCACCGCGTGGACCGACAACGGCATAGTGATGGGTCTCCGCCACAAGAGCGACAAGGTGGAGGGCATCCAGTTCCACCCGGAGTCGATCATGACCAAGGTGGGCCACGACCTGCTGCGCAACTTTCTGAACACCGAAGGGTGACGCCATGATTCAAGAGGGCATCGCAAAAGTAGTCGAGGGCGAGTCGCTTAGCCTGGAAGAGGCGGCGCGGGTGATGGACGAGATCATGGGCGGCGAGGCGACGCCGTCGCAGTTCGGCGCGTTCGTGACCGCGCTGCGGCTGAAGGGCGAGACCCCCGACGAGATCGCGGGAATGGCGCGCGTGATGCGCGAGAAGGCGCTCCGCGTCAGCGTCGGCGGATCACTCGTCGACACATGCGGCACTGGCGGCGACGGCTCCGGCGCCTTCAACGTCTCCACCACCGCCGCGTTCGTCGCCGCGGGAGCGGGCGCCAGGGTCGCCAAGCACGGCAACCGCGCCATGTCGGGTGCGTGCGGCAGCGCGGACGTGCTCGAGGCCGTCGGCGTCAGGATCGATCTCAGCCCCGAGGGAGTGGCCCGCTGCCTCGACGAGGTCGGATTCGGCTTCATGTTCGCCCAGCGCTACCACCCGTCGATGCGGTTCGCCGCCGGGCCCCGCCGCGAAATCGGCATCAGGACGGTGTTCAACATACTCGGTCCGCTCACCAATCCGGCCGGTGCGACGAGGCACCTGCTGGGCGTCGCGGACCCGTCTGTGGGCGAGAACATGGCCCGTGTGCTGGGTCGGCTGGGTAGCGAGCGGGCGCTGGTTGTGCACGGCCTGGACGGCATGGACGAGATCACGCTCACGGACGAGACGCAGGTCTGGGAGTTGAAGGACGGCTCGGTGTCGTCGTACCGGGTGTCGCCGGAGGACTTCGGGCTGCCCCGCTCCGGCCGGGAAGACATCGCGGTTGCCAGCGTCGACGACAGCGCGGCGGCGCTGACAGGCGTGCTGGACGGCGCCCACGGCCCGGCCCGGAACGTGGCGGTGGCGAACGCGGGCGCGGCGCTGCTCGCGGCCGGGCTGGCAGACACGCTGCAGGCCGGCGCGGCGCTGGCGATCGAGGCAATCGACGGCGGCGCGGCGCGGGGCGCCCTGGACGGACTGGTCGAGTTGAGCAACTCTCTTGACTAGGCCGGACGGGCGGACACCAGAAGGCTGGCCGCTGGCTATAGTGTTCGATTTCGACTACACGCTCGGCGACTCGTCGACCGGCGTGATTGAGAGCGCCAACTACGCGTTGACCGGAATGGGCCTGTCCCCGGCGACCGATGACGCTGTCTGCGCCACTATCGGCCTGTCGCTGGAGGAGTCGCTGGTTGCGCTGGCCGGCGAGCAGCACAGGGAGCGGGCCGAAGAGTACATCCGGCTGTTTGTCGAGAAGGCCGACGAGGTGATGGCAGACTCGACGGTGCTGTACGAGTTCGTGCCCCGAGTGCTGGCCGAGTTAAAGGAGCGGCGCGTCGCGATGGGCATCGTCACCCAGAAGTACAAGACCCGAATCGACACCATCCTCGCCCGCGACGGGCTGGAGGGCGTCTTCGACGTGATAGTGGGCGCGGACACCGCCACGGAGCTGAAGCCACACCCCGGCGGCCTTCTGAGCGCCGTGTCGCAGCTTGGAAGCACCCCGGCTCATGCCCTGTACGTCGGCGACACCGGCACCGACGCCGAGACGGCCCGCCGCGCCTGCGTTCCGTTTCTGCCGGTGCTGACGGGCGTGACGCCGCGGGAGGCGTTCGACGGATTCGACGCGCTCAGCCCGGCGAACAGCGTGGCCGAACTGCCAGGGCTGGTGGATGCGTGGAGGAGCGCCGGGTGATCGACCCCAACACGCCGGACATCCTCAAGGCCATCGTGGACGCCAAGCGCGTGGAGGTCGAGCGCCTGAAGGTCGAGGCGCCAATCGCCACGCTGGAGGAGCGCATCGAGCGCCAGGACAGGCCGCTGAACTTCGCTGGCGCCCTGATGGGGTCCTCCGTGCGCGTCATAGCCGAAGTCAAGCGGGCGTCGCCCACGCGCGGCGTGCTCCGCGCCGACTTCGATCCCGCCTGGCTGGCCAGAACATACGCGGACGGCGGAGCGGCGGCGGTCTCGGTGCTCACGAACGCGGAGCATTTCCAGGGAAGCATCGAAGACCTCGAAGTCGCACATCAAGCCGTGCGGGGAAGCGGCGTCCCGGTGCTGCGTAAGGAGTTCATCTTCGACCCCTACCAGGTCTACGAGGCGCGGGCCTACGGCGCGGACGCCGTACTGCTCATCGTGGCCATGCTGACGCCCGACACCCTGGCCGAGCTATTCGCCCTGAGCCAGCGCTTCTGGATGCAGTGCTTGGTGGAGGTGCACGACGAGCGGGAACTGGCCGCCGCGCTGGACGCCGGCGCGGAGATCATTGGCATCAACAACCGCGACCTGCGCACGTTCGTGACGGACCTGGCGACGACCGAGCGCGTCGCGCCGCTGGTGCCGCCGGGCAAGATAGTCGTCAGCGAGAGCGGCATATCTAACCGCGCGGACGTTCAGCGTGTAGGGGCTGCGGGCGCGCACGCTGTGTTGATAGGCGAATCTCTGGTCACGGCCACGGACGTAGCTGCCAAGCTCAAGGAGTTCGTATGACGGTGTTCAAGATATGTGGGCTGCGCGACGTGGGCCATGCCGTCGTCGCAAGAGACGCGGGCGCGGCCCTGCTGGGCTTCGTCTTTGTGCCAGGCGTGCGCCGCCATCTTACGCCGGAGCAGGCGCGCGACATAATCGACGACTTCCGCAGCAACACGACGCCTGATGCGACGCCGCGCTTGGTGGGCTTGTTCGCCAACCAGCCACTGCGCGAGGTCAATCGCATCATCGCGCGCTGCGGGCTGGACGCGGCGCAGCTTTGCGGCGACGAGCCGCCGGACTACTGGCGGCAGGTGGACGCCCAGGTTGTGCGCCAGGTGCGTATCGACGATTCCGCGCCCTACGCGCTCGCCGTCGTGACCGCACTGCGCCGTGTGGATGAGGCTGTTGGCAACGGCTGCATTCCGCTACTCGACAAGCAGGAGGCCGGACAGCTGGGCGGCACAGGGCGCACCTTCGATTGGAACATCGCCAGAGAGGTGGCCGACCGATTCGACGTACTGCTGGCCGGCGGTCTTACGCCCCAGAACGTGGGCGAGGCCATAGCCGCCGTAGCCCCTTGGGGTGTGGACGTGTCCAGCGGTGTTGAGACGGACGGCGTGAAGGACCCGGCGAAGATCACGGAGTTCGCCAGGGCCGCACGGGCCCTATGATGCGGCGGCCTCCTTGTTCCAGTCGGGGATGAGCAGCTTGCGAGTGGATTCCAGGGCGAGGATGCTCACCGCGCCGGCCATGCTGGCGGCAACAGATAGCCACAAGGCGATGTCGTAGCTCCCTGTCAGGTCGAAGATCGGGCCGCCGAGCCAGCCGCCCAGGGCCATGCCGAGGCTCGCGCCCAGCATCTGCACGCCGAAAGCGGAGCCAACGGGCGCGTGGCCGTAGTACGTGCGGTTGAGGATGGGGAATCCTCCGGCCTCTCCCCCGTAGCCAATTCCGAATATCACCGCGAACAGGTAGAACGACCAGACGTCGTGCGTCCAGAAGAGCATCAGCACCGGCAGCGCCTGCGCCACGTACATCAGCGCCATCACCGGCTTCGGGCCGTAGCGCTCGCACAGCATGGGCGTGGTCATGCGGGTAACCACGCTCACGGCGTTCATCACCGTCAGCAGACCGGCGGCGGTCACCAGCGACAGTCCTTCCCCCATGGCCAGGGGCACGAGATACACCAGGATGATGGCGTGCCCGACGCAGCCCAGGAAGTGGATGGAACTCAGATTCCAGTAAGCCTTGGTGCGGCGCATGTAACCGGTGAACTGGGCCACCCGCTGCCTGTCGATCTTCCTTTCGGTCCGCCCGGTCGACACCTCCGAGGTCGCGCCGTACGGGAGCAGGCCCTTGTCGGACGGCCAGTTGCGGAAGAGCGCGATGAGCACGGCCATGAAGATGGTCGAGGCTACGGTGATGATCCACACCGACGTGGACCAGCCGTACCGGCTGATGAGCAGCCCCACAACCGGTGCGGCAAGCGCCGGGCCGAATCCCCATGACGCCATGATGATTCCCATAGCCAGCCCGAGCCGCCTGTGGAACCAGTTCATCGCCGCGGGTATCAGCGGCACCAGGAAGATCGCCTGCGACACTCCCAGGATTACTCCAAACGAGACGTAGAAATGCCAGGGCTCCCTGACCAGCGCGGTGGCCGCCATGCCGACGACGAACAAGACCGTGCCGGCGATCATGCAGAGCCGCGCTCCGTAGCGGTCGCCGAGCGAGCCGGCCAAGGGGGCAGCGAGCGCGGTCGTCACGCTGGTGATGCCGTAGGCGAGCGTGACCTCGCCCTGGCTCCAGCCGAACGTCTGGGTAAGCGGGTCGACGATGACGCCGAACGCCATGCGCATCGTGGTGCCCACCATCTCCAGCACCGCGATGATGGCGACGATGACCCATGCGTAGTGGAAGGAGAAGGCGCGGTAGCCGCGGCGGGGAGCCGGTCGCCTTGCGACGTTAGCCATAGTGGTGGACGGGCGCGCAGGGCCGCGCGAAGCGCGTCAGGTGCTCGTCGAGTAGACGGCGGATGCGGTGGAGAGCGTTCGGCACGGGGCTAGTGCAGCGGACAGACGATCAGCGCCGCCTGCTCCCATCCCTCGGCTTCCGTGCCTATGCCGGGCGACGCCTCGGCCCTGGCCTCGATCCGCGCGTCGGCGCTCGCCGCGATGAGGTAGATCGTGATGAGCAGGCTCACCACCACCACGGCCAGAAACTGCACCGGCAGGCCCATCACTCTCATGCGTCGCTACCACCCCATGGCGTAGGCAATGTTGTTCTTGGCGGACGCGGCGCCGCTTATGACGCCAGCGGCCTTGTCGTAGCGCACCCCCATCACCTTGCCGTTTGCCCACGGCCCGGTGAGCTGCACGTCGTGGCCGCGCCGCCGCAGCTCGTCCAACACGTCCGCCGGGATGCGGGACTCGGCTACCACGCGCCCGCTGAACGCCGCGCGCGGGTAGAACGAGGACGGGAAGTGCGTGGTGTGCACGGTCGGGGCGTCCAGCGCCTCCTGCAAGTCCATGCCGAATTCCATGTGGTTGAGGAAGAACTGGAGCGTCCACTGCTCCTGGCTGTCGCCGCCCGGCGTGCCGAATGCCATGAACGGGTCGCCGCCGCGCGTGACGATGGTGGGGGTCAGCGTCGCGCGCGGGCGCTTTCGCGGCTCCAGCGCGTTCGGGCGGGCGGAGTTCAAGTAGAACATCTGCCCCCGCGTGCCCAGAGGGAAGCCCAGTCCGCGAATCACCGGCGACGAGCCGATCCAGCCGCCGCTGGGCGTCGCCGCCACCATGTTGCCCTCTGCGTCCATGGCGTCCAGGTGCGTGGTGTCGCCGATGTGGGCGTGGCCGAGCCCCAGGTCGCGAGTCTCTCGCGCGGCGACTCCGAGCGCACGGCGGTTGTCGTCGGCAACCGTGGTCGCGACGAATGCCGCGTCCCTGCCGGCGATCTCGCCGGGGCGCAGCTCCAGCGAAGCGGCGCGCTCGATCTGCTCCAGGCGTCCGATGGCGTACTCGCCGGAGAGCAGCGTGTCGAACGGCACGTCGTCGAAGCCGGGGTCGCCGTAGTAGGCTTCCCGGTCCGCGAACGCCAGCTTGGCCGACTCGATCCACGTGTGCAGGTAGTCGGCGCTGTTATGGCCGAGCGCCCGCACGTCGGCGTGCCGCAGGATTGCGAGGTGCTGGAGGAAGACCGGACCCTGCGTCCAGGACGGGCACTTGCTCACGTCGTAGCCGTGATAGTCGATGGACACGGGTTCGTCGACTTCGGCGTGCCACTCGGCGATGTCGTCGTAGGACAAGAGGCCAACGTGCGCCTCTCCGCTGGCGTCCTCCACCGGGTTGTCCGCGATGAACCTGGCGATGGTCTCGGCGACGCGGCCCTTGTAGAAGTCGTCCCGGGCGGCCTCGATGCCCGCGATGCGGCTCTTGCGCGCGCCCTCCTTCTCGGCGGCGCACATGGACTTCAGCATGTCGGCGAAGTCCGGGTTGCGCAGTATCTGGCCGAGTTGGGGCGGCCCTCCGCCGGCGTAGTAGACCTCGCCGGTCGTGGGGTAGAGGTCGGTGAACTTGTCTACGCTGTCGACGAGGGTGTCGTGGAGCCGCCGGTAGACGGGAAAGCCGTCCTGCGCGATGTCGATGGCGGGCTGGAGCACCTGGGCGAAGCTCATGGTGCCGAAACGCGCGACGGCGGTGGCCCAGGTATCGACGGGCGCCGGGACGCAGGCGGGCAGGTAGCCGTCGCCCGGAATCAGGTCTATGCCGTTGTCACGACACCAGTCGATGGTGAACGCCTTGGGCGACCAGCCCATGCCGGAAATGGCGTAGGTCTTGCGCTCCTTCGCGGAGTAGACCAGCGTTGGGACCTCGCCGCCGATGCCGCAGCTCTGCGGCTCCAACAGCGTCTCGCAGATGCCCATAGCCGCCGCCGCGTCAATCGCGTTGCCCCCCTGCATGAGTATGCGCAGCCCGGCGGATGCGGCCAGATAGTGGCCCGCCGTAACGACGCCGCGCGCGCCCATGATAACGGGTCGAGTCGTGAATCCTGCCATGAGAGTCCCCCTTGAGCCAGCTTCGGGCCGGCAGCCGTACAATCCGTTCAAGACACGGTGTTTCGGCGTCCGGCGTCGCCAGCCACAAGGTAGCACCACAGGTGGTAAGCGTCAATTGGATTGAGTTGTTAAAGGCTCGCGGATAGCGGTCACGCGATGGCAACGCGGAAGGGCCGGGACTGGCTTGCGCGGCGGCCACGAAGACAGGCCGCGCAGCACCTCTCGACCTGCTGCCGCGTGATTGGGCCGGGGACGCCGTCGGCAAGGTGATGCGGAACCGGGACCGGAACTCCGCGCCGGCCTGGTGGCGTGCGCGGTACG
>DAOUJZ010000033.1:0-1726 GCA_034421955.1 Dehalococcoidia bacterium
CCACGCCCCGCGGGCTGCTCGTCAGACGCGGGGACTTGGCGCGGATTGTGGGTCTGCAGCGAACGTCTGCGGGAAGGGTACGACCGCGACGACTACGGGACCGGCTACAGGAGCCTGGAGGACGACATCATCGCAGCGTTGCCGGCGACCATGAAGGCTGATGGCAAGGTCTACACGCCCTATTCCTGCATCGCGTTCGACATCACCTCGAGCGGGACCGCCGCGACCCACATCGAGCACATCGTCGCCTTGGCGGAGGCGCACGACAGCGGGATCGCCGCCGATCGGCGGCGTGACATCGCCAGCGACCTCGACAATCTCACGATAGCGGATCCGACCGTGAACTTGCAGAAAGGCGCGCAGGACGCCGCCGACTGGATGCCGACCCACCACGGCGCATGGTTCGCCGAGCGGGTGATCAGGGTAAAGCTGCAATACGGCTTGACGGTCGACCCGGACGAGCGGGATGCGCTGGAGGCACTGCTCGCGGGCGAAGGAGCGCAACTGAACTGCGTTTCAAACTGATGGCACCGGCGATCGAGTTGACCTGCCACTTCCGGTAAGGTGCAGCAGTGGCTGGCCGCGGCGGTGGCACCGGGGACGCGCGTTGAGCAACTCATCGTAGCGGTCGCACCGGAACCACTACCCTCGTGACGGTCAGCCGCTCGGCTCCGTCGGGAGTCAGCCGTGTACCGGGAATCGATCCCTTCACAGTCCGACCCCTCCACAACTGATTAACCACGTGGAGCGCACAGAGGAACTTCGCCATCGGCGCCGCGTCAGCTCGCACCGAATCCTGCACTGGCAACGCCATAGGGTCATGGTACTACGTTGGGCACCATGCCGGCGAGGCCAGAGCAGGTTGCCAACGCCGTCGGCGGCCACTGCGCCCACGGGCGCGGAAGTCCATTGCCCATGGGCGGTGCCACGACACGCGCTGGATGGCCACGCCGTCGCCGATCGTCCGGACATGGCTTAGTGATCAACCAACCCATTCGAGGGGAGAGGGTCGCGACTACCGATAATAATCCACATTCGGTCAACCGGCCCGCGTATCCGAGCCATACCCCTGACCGCAAGCCAGCACGCGAGCCGGTGCGCCAGATCGGGCGTAACGTAGGGCCTACATGCTTTCGCTTGTGCCCCCTGCGGGTGGCGTTATCGGGCGACGGCTCGGCTCCCCGCGTGGGTTGCCGGAGCACATATACCAACGCAACGATGTGCTCGATTATCGGTCGCAGCGGTCCCGATCGGCGTGATTATCAAACGGGGTGCAAGAGTGTGGGGGTACGAGCGGCTAACGGAGGTCGGCGCCGGCGGCTGCCCCGTGGTGGTAGGGTGTGGGCATGGAAATCAATCCGGCGGTACTGCAACAGGCCGTCAACGCGGAAATGCTCACCGCCGGCTGCGCGCGCCGCTCGGAAAGTGAGCCATTTGCCGGTTAGAAATTGACCCACCCCCGGCAGACAGCCTCCGGTTGGTAGCTTGGTGAAGGATGCTGGGGATGGATCGCATATACGTTATCAGACACAAGTGGCACCACGAAGGACTGTCGATCCGACAGATCGCCCGTGATCTGGGGGTGAGCCGGAACACGGTGCGCAAGTACGTGGACGCCGACGGCGAGCCGCGGCGGCGGGAGGCCGGCAAGCGCCCGCAGCCGGTGCTGGAGGAAGTACGCGAGCGGATCGACGAGATCCTGCAGGAGTGGGGGCGCCGGACGACG
>DAOUJZ010000034.1:0-85689 GCA_034421955.1 Dehalococcoidia bacterium
AGTGGGGGGGGGGGGGGGGGGGGGGGGTAGCGGGCATGGCGGCGGTCAACAGGCGGCGCGCCCTACCGCTGTCGTTTCCGGCGTCGAACATGGCTGTCTTTCCTCCTTAATTGCCAGCGTTCCGCTTCATCGGCAGGGGTGTACTCGCCGTCCCCGGCGGAACGCCCCGAGCCCGGCTTCCCTACTCGCCCCGCCCACGGTCGCCAATCCCGCCACCACGAACGGGGAGAGGCGCGGTACGAACGGGGAGTCGCAAGCTCATCACAGGCCGCCTGCGGTGGTGGTGAATGACTGTTCGGCGCTGAGGGCGCTGTAGCAGCCCAGGCGGGTGCGGGCGCCCACCTTGGCGGTGTAGGCGGTGGTCGGGGAGAGGCCGGTGACGGCCTCGGTGTATGCGCGCCTGTTCTCGGAGATAAAGTTCGCCTGGACCTGGACCACGCCCTCCTTGTAGATGTAGACGATGTGGTCGGTGATGGGGCCGCTGGTGTCGGAAGGTGCGCCGGCGTTCCAGGTGAGCGTGACGCTGTCGCCGGAGGGGACGGGGGTGCCGGTGAGGGCGGGCGCAGTGGGCGGCGTGAGAGCCGAGTGGTTGCACTTGCCGGTGGCGTCGGCCTGGGGAGCGTGCATCAGGAACAGCCCGGCCGCGGCCGCCGTGGCGGCCATGAGCAGCGGCAGGGCCCAGAGTCGTCGGGCGAAGCGTCGCCCGCTGCGTCGAGTGGTGTGGTCGGTCATGGTCGTCTGTTCCTCCTCTGTCGTCTTGTGTGTCGATGGGTCACCACCGTCGTTCGCTGCTGCTTTCGTTCTCAAACATTGCTGTCAAGCCTCCTGTCGACCGTCCATCTGTGCGGCCTTTTTTGCGTTTTGGCCCGCCGCTACTCCTCGCGGCTCCAGCCGGAGCCGAACAGGTAGCCGTCGTAGCTCGCCAGGAAGACCCGCAGCCACCCCACATCCACCCATTCACCGGCAGCCGTGAGCTCGGTGAACTCCTGGGGAGTGAAGGTGATGAAGATTTCAGAGGCGCTCCGTCCGATCATCGACGGGTCGGAGTGGCCCACGATCTTGCCATCCGGGTCTTCGATGAAGGCGAACCAGTGGCCGTCGATGGTGTCGGCGGTGTTGTAGTAGTCGATGGCCGCATCCAGCCCCGCCAGTGCGCTCCCCGGACTGGCGAAGTAGGCCATGGTGCCCGTCAGCCCCATCTCGCGGTACTTGTCCACCGCGACGGACACCAGCCGCTCGGTGAAGGCGTCGGCGTCGATGTACCAGCCCGAGGCGAAGAGCAGCCCGTCGTGACGCTCGACCCACACGTTTTTGAGCTCGAAGTCGCCGGAGCCGATGCCGCCGCTCTCGGGGTTGCGGTAGACGTAGGACACCCACATGCCTTCCTCGCCAGCGGACAGCATCGCGGGGCCGAACTCGTAGCCGTTGGCGTCGGTGCCCACCCAGCCCTTAAGGTCGAGACCCAGGCGGCCCGGATCGGGGTGGGCGATGACCAGGTCGTTCTCGTCGATGATGAACACGTACCACTGCCCGTCCACGCTCTCGGCGCGGTTGTAGTGGGCGAGGGTTACGTCGAGGCCCTGGGTCTGGTAGCGGGCGATGGCGCTCTCGACGAAGTACTGGGTGTACTCGGCGGGGGTGGACTTGGAAGGTATACCGGCGATGGCGGCCCGCACGATGGCCTCCACTTCGCCGCGGGTCAGCCCCTGCTGCGCGGGCATGGCCGCCGTCTCGTCGTTGCTGATGGACCCCGCGCTCTGGGCTTCGTCCGGCAGGCCGGCCATCTCCGCCCGGACGATCTCCTCGACCTCGGCGCGAGTCAGCCCCGTGTCCTCGCCCCCGCAGGCGGCGAGCAGCACGGATATGAGGAGCAATAGTGCCGCAGCCAGTGCAATGCGTCGCGTTCTACAGGTGATGCTCACTCCACTCCCTTCCCTACAGGCCGCCGGGGCCCTGGCCGTTGACGCGCATCAGCATTACACCGCTGACCGTCACCTCGACCCAGTCTCCGCCCTCCGGCGTCTGCGCCGCGATGTGGTAGGTGCCGTTGGAAATGCCCCATCCGTCCTGGCCACCGTCGTCCTCGTCCTCCGAGAAGGTGGCGACCACGCGCAGGTCGACGCGGCCCGTCGTGTACAGCACGAAGTGATAGGCCGTGTTCGCCGAGAGCACGGTGTTCTGCGGCGCCGTGAGGGCCACGTCCCCCTTGTCCATAGTGCCGGGTACAATCAGGTCCGCGAGCTTCGCTCCGGGTTCGCCGCCTTCCGCGGCCGACCACAGCTCCGCGCGGACCGTCGCGATGTGCGACACGTTCAGCGTCTCGCGGATGGACGCCTCGATGCTCGACAGAGTGGTCGCCGCGTTCCCCGTCGTGAACTCCTGAGAGAGCACGAAGTTGTTTGTGGACCAGTCGCTGAGTCTGCGGTCCTGGCCGAAGTTGCTCACCAGCACGGCCGAGGCGGCGTCCGATTGCTCCCCCTGCGCAGAGGCGGGCGGCGCGTGGTTGACGAGGAACACCGCCAGCACGGCGAGTGCGGCGGCCAGGAGGAGGAGCGGTGAGGGTCGTGAGAGGCGGAGAACCCTGCTGCTTTCGTCGAACACGGCTGTCACGTCTCCTGTCGCCAAAGGTCGGCGCTCTCGGTTCCCTGGGTCGGGGATGTACGCGCCGACCCCGGCGGCGGAGCGGTTGGTTCCATCTCCCGTGCCTGGGTGCGGCGGCGGCCCGTGTCGCCCGGTCAGACCGTAGGCACACAGACCCACCAAGACTATACCCGACAAGCCGTATCGTGTACGTATTGTTTGATGTATTATTTGTATAGTATGGTGTATATTTTTGTCTGAGTTCCTGGCGTTTCGAGGCTGTGCGCAGGTGCGGCACGCGCCTTGGGACGGGAGGAAAGACATGGCCCCTTCAGACCAGCCGCACCGGGAGATCGAGGCGCTGCGGGAACGCCTGTCGCGCCTGAGCGCGGCCAGCCGGCGCATCAACGAGAGCCTGGACTTCGACTCCGTGCTCCAGGGCGTCCTCGACTCCGCGCGCTCCCTGACCTCCGCCCGCTACGGCGTGATGACCCTGCTGGATGACGGGGGCTGCGTGCAGGACTTCCTCTCCTCCGGGCTGAGCGGTGAGGAGTCGGAGCGGCTCTGGCTGATGCCTGAGGGGCTGCGCATCTTCCAGGCTTTGACCGGCATCTCCGAACCCATGAGGGTGCCCGATCTCGCGCAGTATGTTCATGCCATGGGCTTCACCGAGTTCACCATCCCCCTGCCGGTGGGCGTCTTCCGATTCATGGCGGCGCCCATGTTCCACCGGGGCGACCGGGTGGGACACGTCTTCGTGGGCGACAGGGAAGACGGGGAGGAGTTCACCAGGGAAGACGAGGAGACCCTGGTGATGTTCGCCTCGCAGGCGGCGCTGGTCATCGCCAACGCCCGCACCCACAGGGAGGAGCGGCAGGCCCGGGCCGACCTGGAGACGCTGGTGAACACCTCGCCCGTGGGCGTGGTCGTCTTCGACACACAGACGGGGGAGATGACCTCCTTCAACCGTGAGGCCATGCGTATCGTGGACGCCCTGCGGGACGAGGAGCAGCGGGCGGAGGACCTCCTGGACGTGGTGACCTGCGTGCGCGGCGACGGGAGGGAGGTCTCGCTGCGGGAGTTCCCCCTGGCGGAGCTGCTCAGCTCGGGGGAGACAGTACGGGCCGAGGAGATCGCGCTCCGGGTACCCGACGGGCGCAGCGTCAGCGTCCTGCTCAACGCCACGCCCATCCACGCCGAGGACGGGCGGGTGGCGTCCTTCGTCGTCACCCTGCAGGACATGACGCCGCTGGAGGAGCAGGAGAGGTTGCGGGCCGATTTCCTGGCCATGGTGAGCCACGAGCTGCGGACGCCCCTGATGTCCGTCAAGGGGTCTGCCGATACCCTGGCCGCGGAATCGGCCCGGCTGGACCCGGCGGAGATGGCCCAGTTCTTCCGCATCATCCAGGACCAGGCCGAGCACATGCGCGGGCTGATCGGCGACCTGCTGGACGTGGCACGCATCCGGACGGGCGCCCTCCCGGTGGACCCGGAACCCGCCGACCTGCGGGCGCTGGTGGAGGAGGCCGGGGACCTGTTCCGCAGCGCGGACGCGAGGAACCCCCTGGACGTGGAACTGGCGGCGGACCTGCCGATGGTGCTTGCCGATAGGCTACGCATCGTCCAGGTGCTGGGCAACCTCCTCTCCAACGCCGCCGCCTACTCGCACGAAGGGTCGCCCATCACGGTGAGCGCACGGAGGGACGGGGTGTACGTCGCCGTCTCCGTAGCGGACCGGGGACGGGGCATACCGGCTGAGCTTCTGCCGGAGCTGTTCCGCAAGTTCTCGCGGGCGTCCGGGGAGGCGACGGCATCGGGCGCTGACGGGTCGGGGCTGGGGCTCGCCATCTGCCGGGGCATCGTGGAGGCTCACGGCGGCCGCATCCGGGCCGAGAGCGACGGGCCGGGCCTTGGGGCGCGGTTCACCTTCACCCTGCCGGCGGTCGAGCGGTCCGCGACGCCGGCTACCGACGCTTCTCCTACCGGTTCGCGGCGCACGCCCAGGGTCCGCGTACTGGCCGTGGACGACAACCCCCAGGACCTGCGCTACGTCCGCGACGTCCTCACCAGGGCGGGCTACGCGCCCATAGCCACCGTCGACCCCGCCGACGTGCCCCGCCTCATGGAGGAGAAAAAGCCCCACCTCGTCCTGCTGGACCTGGTGCTGCCGGGGAGCGACGGCATCGAGCTGATGAACGACATCCGAAAGCAGGCGGACGTGCCGGTCGTCTTCCTGTCGGTGTACGGCCAGGACGAGACCGTCGCCCGCGCCCTGGACATGGGGGCGGCCGACTACCTGGTCAAGCCGTTCTCGCCGACGGAGCTTGCGGCAAGGATCAGGGCGGCGCTCAGGAAGCGGCTGGAGCCCTTCCAGGGCGAGCCGTCGGAACCCTACGCCGTAGGGGGGCTGGGCATCAACTACGCCCTGCGCCGGGTGACGCTGGACGGCAAGCCGGTGGAGCTTACGGCCACGGAGTACGCGGTGCTCTACGAGCTTGCGGTCCACGCCCCCCGCACGCTGACCCACGCCGTGCTGCTCCAGCGGGTCTGGGGACCGGAGCGGGTCGGCGAGGCGTGGCTGGTGCGGAACGTGGTGAAGCTGCTGCGCGGCAAGCTGGGGGACGACGCCGCAGACCCCAGGTACATCCTCACCGAGCCCCGCGTCGGCTACCGGATGGCGGAGGGGGAGACGGGGGAACGATGATAGAAGACCCCATTACGAAAGACGAACCTCCCACAAAGGCCCCTGCCTAAACAGCGGGGGCCTTGGCTTTTGTCTGATCGCACAGCTATCGCCTCCCCGGATGGAGCGCGCGGTGGCGGTACACCGGCCCCGAGGCATCACGAGCCTAATCTAACAATACATAAAACAATACAAATATTGCCTTAAACGATACACACACAATAGAGAGATTCGAGTAACATCCCATGTTGGACATCTGTTGACGTTGTCCGACCCGCCGGTCTTCTTCGAAGCGGTGCGTACTCTACTTTAGTGATACTACATATCGATACATAACATGGCTGAAGGGTATTTGAGGGCATCCGGACTGCGTTTGTGGGTTCGCCATGGCCTCTAGTGATACTGCATATCCATTAGGGGAGCAGACCGCCACACACCTGGAAGGCCATCGCCCAAGAGAGGAACTCGGGACCCATGATTGACGCCATTCGCAACGCAACCCGCGCATCCAGCCCATCCGCGTGGCGGGGCCTGGCCCTGGCAGCCCTCGCCGTTGGCCTGCTGACGCTGCTCCCCGCCGGTCCCGCCGTGCAGGCGCAGACGCCGATTATCGACCGATCGCTGCCTCCCTTGGCCGACCTGGCGATCTCCGCCGCCCCTACTACCACGAATCGGCATTGGAACATTTCCGTGCATACCAACGGGGTGGGGCAGCACCCACCGGCGGTGTTCCGCAACGTGCAGGTCCAATTTTCCTCTGACGTGGCCCATCCGCCTGGGGTTACCGGCTACGATGCGAAGCTCCAGTTCGAGACCGAAGAGACGAAAAGCGGAACGAGCGGTCACTTCGACCCGAAAACCAGGATCTGGACCATCCCCAGAGTGCCGGCTTACAACGGCATCCCGGTAGAGGGGAAACTCAGCGCCGGGGCAGCCACGAATACGCTCGGCATTTCCGGCACGATGGCCGTGCGCGTGACGGCCACGATCATCGGGTCGACCCCGGCGGAGCCGCCGGGATTCCAGAGCAACAATGCCGTCGATGGATGGTACCTGGCTGCAACTACCTGTGTGAGTGCCTGCGGGCTTTTCGCCAACGGGGACGCGACGGCGGACATCACCGGCATCTCCAACCGGTTCCCGCAGGCGGGCGGCGCAACGACCTTCACGGTCACGGCGGCTTCGTTCGACAGCAGGACGCATCATGCCCCTTACACGAGGCGTGCCAACCGCATACCGGATGATCGTTACATTTTCGATCTGCTTGCTGTCCAGCTGCGCATCGATCTGTCGGACGGGCTGACGTTCGCCGGCGTCCCGACTGCGCCCACCGGCACGACCTTCCACCCGACCACCGGCATCTGGGACATCGGCGCGCTGGATAGCGATACCCCCCTCTCGCTTCCGGTGGCGGTCCGGCTCACCGCCGACAGCATCCCCTTGGAAGAGCGCTGCCTGACGGCCACAGTGATCCGCGCCGTGCCCTGGTTCGCCGCCGACGTTGAGAAGCGGGTGAACGACATTGCCACGCTGTGCCTGGGAGAGGGGACGGAGGTGGAGCTGAACGGGAACGAACTGGGAGGCACGGTCTTGTTTCAGCATCGTGACTGCGTGGGAAGCACGTCCCCTCCCTGCACCAGCGCGGACACGCTGGAGCTGGTTGTCGAAGACAATGCCCTTCGCCCAACCAGCGAGTTTTGGCCGTGGCAGGTCTCACCGGGTCTGGCGTTCGGGGAATCTTCCTCCCTCAAACCGGAACAGGTGACTGTCCACGTCCACCCCGAGGCACGGCATGAAGGCAAATGGTGGACCGGGAGGACACCGACCCATACGAGAGGACCGGACACACCCGGCCCCAAGGTGTACTACGACTACGTTTTCAGTGGCTTCAGCAAATACACCTTTGCCATCAGCGACGTGAGCCCCAGGCAGCGGCCGGGGTCCTTTTCGATTGAATTCGGCAAGACAGTGAATTACAACCTTGTCAACACCGCTGACAAACTCGTTGATGGCCCCTACGATCCTGGCTCGACTGAGACGAGCAAGTCCATTCCCCTCTTTCTGACGTTCGGCGCGCTCGGGACGTACAAGATCCAGGTCACCGTCGGGGCGACCAAGGCGGGCACGGCCTACACGGACAGCGGCGTCTACACCTTCCACGTGGGGCCGATGGCCGAGCTGGCGGTGCGGGACGCCGGCGCCATCCACGGCGTGGACGCCGACCAGCGGGCCTACACCCTCATGGCCGTCAACAACGGCCCGGACACGGCGCCCGCCGTGCAGGTGCGGGTGACCGGTGCCCACGAGGGCGCAGAGGCCATCGCCAGCCAGGGGAGTTACGACCCCGACACCGGCGTGTGGACCATCGGCGCCCTGCGCACCAGCGACTTCCACCGCGGGGGCTACGCCGGGGACGGGCCGACCCTGACCCTGATCACCGACGACGCCAGCGCCGCTCCGATCACCGCGACCATCGCTAACACCCAGGACTACACTATCTGCATCGACGGCGATGATGACACCGTGGCCGCCGCCTCCGAAGCAGCTTGCACGGCCACCACTGGCAACACCTGGCACACGACCCCCTACTACGACCGCATCGAGAGGAACAACACTGCGACCATCGCGGCTCATGCCGGCCTCGGCCCGCACCCGGACGCCAGCCGCGAACTGACGGTGCAGTCCACGCCGGTGGGAAACATCGTGATGTGGGAGCCGGTGGCAACCGTCAACGGCTTCGGGGTGACCCACTACGAGGTCCAGTATTCCGACCGGTCCTGGCGCGCCCTGCGGGACGACATCGTGGGCACCGTCGCCTTCGACCAGGGGCGGCGATCCGCCGGCCAGCTCTACCGGGTGCGGGCGGTGAACATCTTTGGCGTACCCGGCCCCTGGGCCATGTCCACGCAGGCCAATGTGCTGCTGCCGCCCACCGTGCCACGCAGCTTCGGGGCGGCGCTCATCACCGATTCGGACGTGCAGCTCACGTGGCGCGCGGCCCATGCCGATGAGGCGGTGAACGGCTACACGATCCAGGTGGCGGACCATGCCGGCGGCCCCTGGTCGACGCTGGCCCGTCTGCCCGGTGACGCCACCCGCTGGGTGCACACGGGCTTACCCGCCAGTGGGGCGACGAAGTTCTATCGCATACGCGCCCACAACCGCTCGCAGCCGAGCGAATGGGCGGAAGCGTCAGTTGCGTTGGCGACGCCGCCTGACGATGCACCTGCCCCAACCGGCTTGCGCGCGCAGCGTTACACCACCGGCCAAGGCAATCATGGGATACAAGTCTGGTTCACTGAGCGGTACACGTGCGACCCCAACCAGCCCACCGACCGCGATGCCGAAGGCTACGTCGGATGCCGGACGGTGATTGAGTTCCGGGAAGTGGGCAGCAACGCATGGCGGTTCGGCAGCGAGGATTTCGGAGAGTATGGCATCGTTCCGTGGGACCCGGATGCCCACTACTTCACCCAGGGTGATGGACGCAGTTACGCGGTCCGGCTGGACACGGCCTACGACATTCGGGTCTGTAAGCTCAATGAGAATGAGCTTGAAACCAAGCTCCGCGGCGGCGCGGCGGATGGCACGTGGTGCGTTGGGGAACCCACGGGGCGGGTGAGGGTGCCAGCCGGGGAGTAGGCGGGGCCTTTGCCAGCCTCCCGTCCAGCCCGACGGTGGACGAGGGAGGCGAGGCCACCTACCGGGTGCGGCTCACTTCCGACCCGGGCCAGCCCGTGTGGGTGGCGTTGCACTGGGAAGGAGACACGGACCTGGGCAACCCACGCGGCTGCGTGGACGACCCGGAGAACACGGGCGTTACCGCCTACATCACCGCAACCGAGCGGGACGACGATTAGGGGAGTGCGCCCGCGCCGCCTGCGTCGCCATCGGTGGCGCAGGCGGCAAGTCTGGGCGCTGGTCGGCGGGCCCTGGCTGCTGCGGAACGTGGCGAAGCTGCTCCGCCGCAAGCTGGGCGACGATGCGGACAATCCCAGGCACATCATCACCGAACCCCGCGTCGGCTACAGGATGGCGACGGGCGAGACGGAAGGCGAGGAATGACGACTCCGGGTAAGGTCCGTGCCCACCTGATGTCGACGCTAGCCCTGCCGTTTCTGTCCCTGGTGACAGCGGCCTGCACCGATCCACCGACGCCGCCAACCCTAACCCCAACGGCCACGCCCACTGTCTCGTTGACAACAGCCCCACCCCTCGTCCCAACGGCAAGGCCAACTCCGTCGCCGGCTCCCACCCCGCCGGTGACGTCTTCTCCCCTACTGACGGCGACGCTCACACCCTCGCCGACACTTTCTCCAACTCGCACTCCAACGGCGATACCCACTCCCTTGCCGACGGCAACGGCTACTCTCGTCCCCGCTCCGACACCATCTACGACTCCCACCGCTTCTCCGACGTCCGCCCCTTTTCCGATGCCTACACCCACTCCGACTCGAACACCGACGCTCACCCCGGAGGAGGAGGCCCGCGCCGCCCTGGCGCGGCTGCTCCCCTGGTACGACGATCCACCATATCCCCTCGCCGTCGTGCCCATCATCGAGGTGTGGCTGAAGGACGCCGAGCTTGGCATGGAGCTTGCCCGCGCACCGTGGCTCCGGGACGGCCTGGGCCCACTGGAATCCGACGCCGTCTACGGCCTCTCCTACCTGTTCAACCGGGACCCCGCCCTGGCGCGGCGGATGCTCGCCCACAGCGCGGAGGAGCCGTCGCGGACGCTCAACGTCCACGCCATGGGCGCGCTGGGCTTCATGGCGTGGCAGCACCCGGCCGCCTTCGAGCGGCTGGAGGCCCGGGACTGGTTCGCGGACGGCTTCTCGCCGGAGGAGCGGGCGTTCGTCATCGTGCTGGCGAAGATCGTCGGCGATGACGCGCTCTACGTCGACCTGCTGGAAGAACGGTTCACCGAGTCGGCGTCCGTCGATCTGCCGCTGAGCGGCGCGGTCGGCCTGTGGGCGTTCGGCCACGACGCGATCGAGGGCGACGTGCTCACCGCCGCCGGGGACGGCGCGCGGGCGGCCGAGCGGGTGATGGGCAGCCCGCTTCCGGTGACCGACATCATCCTGCTGCAGGTCAACGCGGTGACGTACGGGTACGGATTCGGCGGGGCGAACTTCCGGGACTCCATGGTCCTGTCCATAGGTAGCGACTGGGAGGACTATGCCCACGCGGACCTGCTGTACCACGAGGTCGCCCACTACCACCTGGCCTTCGAGGTGGGGCCGCACTGGCTGGTGGAGGGCGGCGCCGACTTCGTTCGAGCGTACCGGAAGGCGTGGGACGGCACGGAGGACTGGGACGGCGAGGTGCCGCTGTTCGAGGGCAACGAGTTCGCGGGCAAGGTGTGGTGCGTAAACAACGGCGTGGCCACCATCGCCGCGCTCGCGGAGCCCGGCGAGTTCCGGGACCCCTGCGGCTACGCGCTGGGCCAGTACTTCCTGACCCACCTGTACGACGTCATGGGGCTGGCCGCCTTCTCATCGGCGATGCGGGAGCTGTATGAGCGTTACCTGGACTACCGGTACTACCCCACCGAGGAAGATGTCTATCGTATCTTCCTAGAGCACACCCCTCCGGACCGCGAGGCAGCGTTTCAGGAGCTGTACCGGCGGCTCCACGGCGGGCCGTTCCTTGGCGGGGAGTGAGAGGGTGCGTAACGGGTCTCGGCACTCCATGTTCCAGTTGGGCAACGGCCCTCCCTGGGCATTATGCCGAGCGACGATGCGGACAACCCCACGTACATCATCATCGAGCCATGGATCGGCTTCCGGATGGCGACGGGGGGAGACGGGGCTGAACAACCGCCCGGGACTCCCTGAGTAGGGTCCAAACAATCATGCAGGTACGGGAGAACATCGGAACGGGAACCGCCCGTAGACGTGGATGACGGGCACTTTCAATCCGCAGGCTATCGAGTTGTAGCAGCTACGTCAGCCCCATATGGGCGGCTCGGACAGACCTGACCTGCTAACGGATGCCGTCAATCCGTAGCGAGCAGCAACCGCTTGGACAAGTTCCAAGAACCAACTGTCAGCGTAGGGCGCTACTATGACCTCATCAATTAGAAGGGAAAGGTCCACGGCACAGTAGGACCCCGTTGCCCCGGTTTCTTGAGGCATATCGAGCGATACGCCACTTCCAGGAAGGTTGCGGGTTATCGCCCTAACTTCCCTTTCGTGCTCAAAGCTCTGTCGTTTGTGCAGGTAAGGAGAGAAGCCGTTACGTTCGGGGATAAAGGTCGTATCGTAATCAACGTAGTCAACTTTGCCTATATGGATATCGTCACTGCACGTGAAGCTTCGAGTCAGCGATTTGAAATTGGTTTTGACCGCTATGCCGTCATGCTCTCTAGAATAGAGCCTCCACATGGCCGCGGATTCATGGTCGGATTCGTGCCAACAGTTGATTAACGTGAATTGACGCATCCCTTTAAGGATAGATGCGAGATTTTCCCAGGCGGCTGCGCCCTCAAGTATTTCTCCTTCGTACAATATGGGACGCAAGGCTGTGTTGGCCTTGGAAAAGGATCCCTCGAAGGGGTCGCCTAACCTGTCCGCTCTGGCGAAGTAGAGACTTTGTGTTTCCAGGAGTGACACAAACTTCGTGAAGTCCATGTATCGCCACAGCACCGCGTCATCGTTGGGAGACTTGAAAACTGGGTGCTCTTCGTACAATCTCAAACTCCAGGAGGATGTGATGCGATCAAGTGTTGCAATACCAAGGCGTTGGGTGCCACTGAGGCCTTGAAGTGATTCTCATCACCAAGACCCGGCAGATGTGCAATCAAGTTCGGGAGGATCGAATGTGCCGCATACACGGTCAAAATCCGGCCGTTAATTTCTTCCAGCGGTACGACGTACGGGTTCCGATTGATTGCGGGGTTCAGCAGGAACAGCATTAGGCGAGAAACAACGCCCAAAGTAAACGGAACCGCGGCGCTTTACCTTCACCAGTCGTGTAGAACTCCTTCCATCTCAATGCATAATTGCTCGTCGGGGCTGATGAGATACTTCAAGCGCACGTCTCGTTCGTATCGTTCGTAAAGATCCCGTCCCAAGCGTGCCTCTTGCTGCCATGATATTCCCTGTTTACGTCGTGCGGCTTCGGCCTCAACTATTGCTTTGTCCTGAGCGAGGACAAGCTCATAGTAGATGGCTCGACGTGTTTCCAGGTCATAAAGCGGAAACGCATCCCTACAGGTTGTCCAGGGGCCATCGTACCACCCAAAAGGGTTTGTGTTAAACGGCGTTGGCGTGACTGCCCGAAGCCCGGAGTGCATGCCCAATCCAAGCGTAGGCGTAGCCGTAGGCGGCGCATGGTAGGCGTCGGGACCGCCCACTTCCCCCCGTTCAAATGTAGGCAACGCAAGCGGAGTGAGCGGTTGCGGTTCGCTTTGGCAGGACACTTGCGCCAGCACCGCGATGCTGGTTGCGGCGAGCATTAGCGCGACCACAGGGGGCGGCAGCGCACCGCCCCTGTTGAGTGTAGTCATTTAGCTGACTTCCTTGCGTTCCGTTTACTTGGGGGTTTTCTCACCCAACGCTGTTTCTGCTAAACCCCGTAAGTGAACGGACCCGACGTACGACTCGCCGTCAGCGAGCTCCACCATCTGGGTGTTATTGGTCATTGCGTTGCAACTATCTCGCCTGTCCCAATTCCAGGCGACAGGGCAGCAGCAATCCGCTGCCTATCTGAACGCGAGAAGGCTCCTCATTTGGGCCTCATGGGGGAGAACGCGAGCTTGGCGCTTAGCGAAGAGAGGAAGAGTGTCGGCACTCTGGGTGCGGCTAACCCATCGTCTGGATGTAGACGCGCCCCCCGCTCTCAACGTCGATGCTCAGGTTGTGACGGTCCAGCATCCGCATGCCTATGAGAGGGGTGCTATTTGCTTCGTCGGCCTCGATATGTCTCGGCAGGCCGTCCCAGAGCACTGTTACGGCGTAAACGTCGAATTCCACTACGCTTCCGTCGGCTAGGCTCGCCTCGCCATAGCCTCGGTGGGGGAGTCCCAACTCCGTCACCACGGGCGGGGGTAGAGTCAGAAGTCCGTTGTAGCCCGTGTCTACCACAGCTTCGACGTCCAGCGTCTGACCGGTGGCGCCCCGCAAAGAGAGTCGCACTACGGGTTCGTAGAAGGCATTGACTGCGCCTTCAATCACATGACTCTCCGCAAGGGCCTGCCGCCGAAGTGACGGAGCACGCCGTACCCTATCCGCAAGGAATATATGTCGACGGCATCCGGGTGCTGCGCCCACAGGCTGTCCGTGGCGGCGATCACACTGTCTCCAATGGCCCAGTCCCCACTCTCAACGTCGATGGAGATAATCTCCCCGTGATGGGCGTCCTCGACCTTTTGCCGTATATCCCGCTCGTAGATCTCCTTGCCAAGCCGGACCGCCTCTTCTCGAGGCCTGCGATGCCGCTCTGGGGTCTTAGCGTTCGTCATCAAGCCTCCTTTCGATTGCGCATTACTGCAACCAATATTGTATTGCCTTGAAGCAGTTACCGGCAACCATGACCTGCCCCCATTGTGTTCCTCCGCTCGTCCTCAACCTGTAGACTGAGCGTACGTCCCATCCCGTTGGGCGAGACCTCGCCGACAGGGGGGCAGGTGCAGGCTTCGTCCTCACTCCTGCGCCGGTACCTCCCCCTTCACCATGCGGTAGCCGACACGGATCTCGGTGAATATGTAGGTTGGGTTTCTCGCGTCGTCGCCCAGCTTGCGGCGGAGCCCGCGCACGATGGTGCGCATGGGCCGCAGGTCGTCGCCGCTCCTCTGCCCCCACACCCGCTCCAGGAGGTGCTCGTAGGTCAGCACCCGTCCGGCGCCTGCTGAAAGCTCGGCGAGCATCCGGTACTCCATCGGGAGCAGGTGCACCGGCCGGCCGGCAAGGGTCACCCTGTGCTCAGCGTAGTCGATGGTCAGGTCACCAAGCACGTATGGCTTCCTGGCCTCGTGGACCTCCCGTCGGCGCAGGGCAGCCGCGATCCTCGCCGTCAGCTCGGTCGGGGAGAAGGGCTTGACCACGTAATCGACGGCACCCATGCCGAAGGCCGTGGCGATGAGCACGTCCCGTCCGTAGGCGGAGAGGAAGATGACCGGCACGTCCGCCACATCCAAAATCTCCTTCATCAACTCGATGCCGTCCGCTCCCGGAAGCATCAGATCCAGCAGAACGAGAGCCGGCCGCTCCTCTGCCAGGAGACGGAGCGCATCCTCCGGATCTCCGGTCACTACCGGCGCGTAGCCCGCCGCGATGAGAACATCCTGGACGTAGCGAAGGTCCCTTGGGTCGTCGTCCACCGCCAGCACCCGCACCCGTTCTCCCGTGCCGTCCCGTCCGCGCCGCGAGGAGAGCGTCGAGAACGGCGGGCTGGAATCCGGTGTTCCGCCCCCGGTCTCTCCGACCGTGGGCAGGGTGAACGTGAAGCGGGCGCCTAGGCCCGGCCCGTCGCTATCAACCCATATGCGCCCCCCGTGGGCCTCCACTATCCCCTTGCAGATGGCAAGTCCCAGGCCCGTTTCTCCTCCCTGGCCCTCTGACTGCACCCGTGAGAACTTGCGGAACAGGTGAGGCAGACTCTCCGCCGGGATGCCCCGTCCCTCGTCTGCCACCGAGAACGCGACATGAAGCTCCTCTCGCAATGCGGTCACTCTGATGACGGACGACTCGGAGGAGTAGCGGGCGGCGTTGGAGAGCAGGTTGCACAGCACCTGGACGATGCGCAGCCGATCCGCCATCACCAGCGGTAGGTCAAGTTCGACATCGATGGCCAGATTGTTCCTGCCCCCGGCGCTGGTGAAGGCGCTCCTCGCCCGTTCCACCAGCGCGGCCGCCTGCAGCGGTTCAGGACTGACTGCCAGCGTTCCCGTCTCGATGCGGGCCACATCGAGGAGGTCGGACACGAGGTCGTGCATGTGGTCGACCTGGTCCTGAATGATGCGGAAGAACTGGCGGCCCACGGCGGGATCCAACTCGCCCGCCGACTCCAGCAATGTGGTGATCGACCCCTTGACCGCCGCCAGGGGCATCCTCAGTTCGTGGCTCACCATGGCCAGGAACTCGGCCCGCAACCTCTCCTGCTCCTCCAGGGGCGTCATGTCCTGTAGAGTGACGACGAAGGACGCCACCCGCCCGTCCTCTGAGTGGATGGGCGTGGCGTTGAGCAGGACGCTGACGCTGCGCCCGTCGGGGACCCGCAGCGCGATCTCCTCGGCCCGCACCGTCTCTCCCGAACCGAGCAACTCCGCCAGGGGGAACTCCCGCAGGGAGACCTCGCGCCCATCGCCGCGCACGCAGGTCACCACGTCCAGGAGGTCCTCCGCCCGCTGCTCCTCGTCCCGCAGGACATCCACGATACGCATGGCCTCCCGATTGAAGGACACGGGCATCCCAGTCTGGGCGTCCAGGACCACCACCCCCACCGGCGACGTGTCTACCAGGGTCTCCAGATCGGCCCTGGCCTGACGTTCCTCCCGGTGCGTTCGGGCGTTGGCGATGACCAGCGCCGCCTGCGAGGCGAACATCACCAGCGTCTCCTCGTCGGAGCGGCTGAACTCCTCCTCGTCCTCACGGTCACCGACAAATACGTGGCCCACGCGGACGCCCCTATGGAACATGGGCGCCGCCATGAAGCGGAAGACGCCCACAGGCAGGGGGATAGTGAAGTCCGTGAACCCTAGGCCGCGGACGTGCGCCGCCAGGTCGGGGAGGCGCAGCGGCTCAGATATGTTGGTCAACGCCCGGAAGATACGCAGCCCCTCCGGCATCAGCCAGAGCTGCCGCGACTCCTCGCCGCTCAGCCCGGAGGAGAGGAAGTCCTGCACGCGGCCCCCGTCGTCCAGCAGCGTCATCACGCCGTAGCGGGCTGAGGTCAGGGAGCGGGCGGAGTCGAGGACGTCCTGGAGCACGGAGTCAAAGTCCAGGCTCTCGTTGATGCGCCGGCTGGCCTCGCTCAGGCGGGTGAGCCGGTCCCGCAGGGTGGACTCGTTCTCCGATTCGGCTCGCGGGAGTAGGTCCAACTCGTCACCTTGATGCGACTACGCGGGATCCGGCGTCTACCGGGGCAATTATGGAGCGCAAGCGAAAAACACAATAGGTCACGAAAATCCAAGTATCATGTCACTGCCATGTTATACCAGCATGGTACGCTATCCAATGACTTGGCCCAGCGAGGGGAGGTGCTTGCGAGGTTCAGCAGGAACAGCATTGGACGAGAAAACCCCAAAAGTAAACGGAACCGACGCTTTTGATCTGCTGCCTCCGTTACCAGACAAAAGCACGTTGCTTTGAGAGACCCTGGCGATGCACCTTGGCTAGGGTCTTCTCTCTGCGTCAGTGGGTCTGGTAGTGCCAGACGACCACGGCGACGGCCATCCGGCGCAGGCTCTGGGATTTCCCGTCGAGCGTGTTGCCGTGCGAGTGAATCAGGGTGATCAGGTGGTGCACGTCGCGCTGCTTCATCGCGGCTCCCTCGTGGGTGTGGTGGTGGGTGTGAGTGCCCAGTCAGGGACAAATCTGTGCCTCAGCGTCGGGAAGTTCAACATCAGAAGTTTCGCCTCGACGCGCTCGAACTCCCGCCTGATGGCCGTTTGGTAATACAGCGCGAGGTGCCTGTAAGACCACAAGGAACGGCATCGACAGTGAGTGAAATAGGCTCTAGGCAATGGGGGCAACGAATATGTACTTTCAGTTGCTCACCCTCGCTATCATATCTAGCCCGGAAGTAAGAACTAGTACCCCAGCGTTCGAATCTACGGTCGCCGGCTTGAACTGCTTGAATGAGATTTCTGGCGAGAGCGCCGACCTTGTTTTCCGGCCTAGCTCGAGACCGGTACAATCCCGCCACCTCCACTTCTCTAACAATGTCCTTTATGTGCATCCAGCCTCCGTCTTGCTGGAGGACTAGGTGAGCGCCTTCCAAGAATGTCACAGTCTTTCTTCCTTCTTTGCCCTACTCCTCCATTGTTCTTGCAAGCGCCTCGGACGCCGGTATCTGCTAGGCGGGCAGCGAGCGGGCGGACATCACCTCCACGGCGAGTTCCCAGTTGCTAGGGGAGCGCTGGCGTAGGGATCCGGTCATATCACTGAACCAGCCGCCGAAGATCCTCACGCATTGCATCCTGAAGCACATCTCTGCATGCTCCGAGGGTAGGCGAGAAGTCGTAGTACCTGTTTGACCAAGTCCACACGTAGACCGCCATCAATTCCAGGAACGCCTGCCGTATCACGGGCCTACCCGTGTCTTCAGCCACTCGACAAACCGCTCCGCGTTTCGATACCTCCTTCCCTTGGTTGAGCTAGCAACGGGTTGCGATTCGAGCCATCGCCAGTACTCCTTCAACGATTCGTCGAGGTCTAGTGATACAACGAGCTGCACCTTAGCCATAGTCTCCCTCCTTGCGTTTCCTCACGGGTTTCGGGGCATTTCTTTGAGCCATTCTGAGAATTCCGCGTGAGCTTCCTCCGAGTCGTTTGGATGAATCGCGGCAGTCAAGTGAATGACGTAGTCTTTGTCTCGCTCTGGATGAGGCTCCACGAGCACATCGTAGATACAGCCATAGCTGGGGCTAGTGGCATGCGGGAGAAGAGCCAGCTGGTAACGGAAGAGAGCATTCGAAAGGCGCACCATGTCTACGATATGCGGCTCAAACTCGGGTTTGTCGCCCCAGAGCTTGGCGCAGAATACTCGCATGTTGTGCTCGTACTCTTCCCGGAGCCCTAGTAGAGGTCGAGCTTGCGGCGACTCTTGGGACTGAATAGCCGAAGGCTTATACATGATCTCTCCAGTGGACGTGCTGTGGGACAGCTTTCCGCCGGTCTCCAGCGTTTGGCCGTCACAGGCTACGAGTGACAGGACGGCCAGACCCAAAAAGAACGGCTTCACAATGCGCCCTTCCGCAGCAACGCCAGGTACCGGTCGACCGAGGCGTCCACCGAGAACGCGGCCGCCCTGGCCTTAAGCACGCCGGCCGGCATCGGATCGTCTAGGGTGGCCTCGATTGCGCGGGCCATGGCTTGCCAGTCGCCCACCGGCACGAGGCGGCCCCACCTGCCGCCCTCCAGGATCTCGTCCGGCCCGCCCGGACAGTCCGTGCTAACCACCGGCGTGCCGCACGCCATGGCCTCGATCAGCATCGTCGGAAGGCCCTCGTAGCGCGACGACAGCACGAAGACCGACGACCTGGCCATGTACTTGAAGGGATTAACTTCGAACCCCGGCAGTTCGACGTGGTCCTCTATCCTTAGGCTCGCCCTCAACGCCAGCAGATTCTCCCTCTCCGGTCCCTCGCCCAGAATCATCAGCCTTGCCGGTCTCCACCGCTCAACTGCCGCGAACGCCCGCAGCAGCGTGGCGTAGTCCTTGGGCGCCACCAGCCGGCCCGCCGTCAGGATCACCGGAGCGTTGCCGTAACCGAACCAAGGGTGATCTACCGGGTCGGTGGCCCACAACGCGATGTTGGCCGTGTCGATGGGGCTGTAGATGGTGGTGACCTTGTGAGCGGCGCGTGGCGAGAGGGCGCGAACCACGTCTGCCACGCCGTCGGACGCGGCCACTACGCCATCGGCGAGTGGCAACATCAGGGCGGTCAGTCGCAACTCGACGCGGTATCGAGAAGGCTTAGCGGAAAGGTTAGGCGACCACATTGAGCCGCGCTGTATGATGACGCGCAGTCGTCTGCCGAGTATGAGCTTGGCAATAAGTGCGGCGAGTTCGCACCGTTCGCCGGTAGCGACCACCACCGCCGGGCGCTCGCGGCGCGCGTAGCGCAGAAAGTCACGAATGAACGTGACGATGCCCGTGTCCTTGAGGTCCACGACGCGTACGCTGTCGGGCACCATGCGCAGGTACTCGCCGGTAGCACGCGCCAGCACGATGTCGACGTCGTGGCTGCGGTCGGCGAAGCTGGTGGCGAGTTGCAGCATCACGTGCTCCGCTCCGCCGCCGCGCATGGAGCCTGTGAACATGGCGATCTTCATGGGGAGGTGCTCACGGGCTAGCCTTCTTCGATTTCGAAGCTAAGCTTCTTACTCATCTCTTCGGCCATCCCGGGAGTCAACATCGGCTATCTGCGAAAAGGTCTCGCTAACGCCTTTGAAGGAAGGCCCGTAGCAGCGGCGTTAGAGGTGCACGCATGCATCGGATGACCGTTGCGCACCGCCGCTACGGGCCGGGATCTATCCATTTGCGCGACGGCGTATTTCGTAGTTCACCACGGCTGTCGCCGCCACTGCCGCGACTATGACGCCGGCCATTTCCGTTGGTCGGATTGCGCGTCCAGCGCAACGCCAGTCGTCCCGCTCAATGGGGACTCCCGTGGGGGATTCTACCACGCCGATATGATTTGGACGTGATCTAAAAGGCGATTTGTCGTGATCTCGTATGATATCCGGCCGGGAGGAGCATAATTGCCCGGCAGACGCAGATTCCGGCGGACCGGGAGGAAGGTCCTCCCCAGACGCATTGAGGGGATGCGCGGGCGGCCTCGCTCAGCCGCGACATGCGCTCGCGCAGCGCATCAAACTCCCGGCACGGCCGGTCTGAACGCGCCGTATCTTCACTCCCGGCCTGGGCGCGGGCCGTTGACAGTCCCGATAGTGATTTTGCAATTCTGGACGCAAGGGATAGCTCGACGGTCATGTATGACCTTTTTGACCTGTCAGGCATACATGCGGGTCGGGAAACGTATTTGTCCAACGTCAAAGTGGAATTCTGGGCACTGGGCACATACAAGGCGCTGCACGAAATATCGGGACGCCTTTCCACCAACACCTATCGCGGCAGCGGCACTTACACCTTCCACGTCGGTCACGTATCCGAGTTGGGGGTGCGGGACGGCAGGGCCAGCCCCCCGTGGCCGCCGGCCAGAGCGCCTACACCGTGACGGCCGTGAACAACGGGACGGACGCCGCGCCGTCCGTCTGGGTGACCGGCCTGCCCACCGGCGCAACGGAGTTCTTCGCCGGCGAGGAGGAATACGACCCCGCCGGCGGCGTCTGGACCATCGGAGAACTGGACACTGGCGACTACCGCTGATGGTGGCGCTGCATTGGGAAGGAGACGATGACCTGGGCGCCACCGTGAGCAATCAGCAGTTCAAGTGGCTGCTGCCCAGCAACTACGCGAGCGAGAATCCAGACCTCTACCTGGACCTGGACTACACCTTCCCGTGGAACGTGGGCGCGCCCAACACCGTCACCGCCGGCGAGGACGCTGATTCGGAGAACGGGACGCTGGAGATTCGCAACACCGTCTACTACGTGCCTTGCGCCGACCTGGGCAACCCCCGCGGCTGCGTGGACGACCCGGAGGACACGGGCATCACCGCCTACATCACCGCGACCGAGCGGGACAACGACTAGGGCCGGGCGGTGGCCGCCCGGCGGCGGAGAATTGCCCCCCGCTGGCCGTCTTCTAGCCACTAACCACTGTAGGGGCAGGTTTGCAACCTGCCCGTTGGTCCCTTCCCCCTCGACGGGGGAAGGCCCGGATGGGCGTGTAGGCCCGGGGAGCGCTGAACCACGAGACCGTCTCTTAGCACACGCTGACGGCGGAGGCGCGTGACATGAAGTTGGGCGCCGCCGACGCTGCGGCGTGGGAGCAGGTCACGGTTCGTTGTGAATCACTCCAGGTCGGCGCTACGCAGAGGCGGGCTCCCGGAATTGCTCTCATCAGCCGACGGATGTTGGGCGCACGCCCGCCGGATACGCTGAATGTTCTGAATCTGATGGACTATTACTTGCGAAGACACTGCGAATGCAGGGGCTATCTCGTCAGAGTCGAAGCCGTCCTCAGACATTTCCTTCACTGCCTCAGCAGGAGCCAGAAATTCTGCGGCAAATGCCCGACTTATCGCCTGCCTCTCCGCACCATGCAATCGGTTTACCACTGAGTGACCGCCGTCGGGAAAACATACTGCATCGCCAATCGCGCGTGCGAAGCTAAAGTTCTCCGCCACGTTAACACGGTTGTGCGTCTGCCGCAGATGGACGTAGATATCGTCACGTCTCGACACAACCGCATCTACACCGGACAAACCAGTCAATCGGGGCGACAAATCAAACAAGTCGTTGCCCAACTTTCCTGCTAAGGCAGGTACACCTCTCAGAGTCTCATGGTCCCCGATACCCAAAACGCCACGAAGAGCCCGAGCTACCCGGTAACCGGGTCCCCAGGCGCCTTCACCTGCGTGGCGCTCTCTAAGTTCGGCACCCACTGCCATACGCGCGTCTGCAAGATCCGGCAGACGAGAACTGGTCCCTTCCTCACTCGCGACACTCGTTACCGCTTCCAGAGTTGAGTCTCGCTGCCTTTCGTGAAATCTTCCGAGTCCAGCCAGAAAGTCGTTCAATGGAGGGCCGGACAAGACTTTGCCTGCGGCCAGGATAAAGCTGGCGTCGGCATTGCCGACAGAGTATGGGTTAACCCCTAGTGCCCCGGCCGCTTCACAGAAAGCACTCTCCTCGGGGTCCCGTCTCGAATGTGAAACACGAGCCCACTGCAATGCGACTTCGGTCTCACCAATTCCAAACTCCTCCAGCCTCTCAATCACAGTCTCGACGAACTGAGACAACTCGCTTTCCGCTTCGTTCCGAGGCAAGGACTCGATCCCAGGTGACCAGAATCTCAGACCAGGATTGTCACACTGCATTTGCTGCCCAGATAATTCAAACGTAGAACCATCGCAGCTAAGGCTTAGACATGGCAGGATAAAACCGGTTCTGTACGGCCTGATCGAATGGGGACGGTCACGACCACCAAATATGGACCACCAATCTGTAGCAATTCCCTCCGCAAGGTAAATCACGGGCAAAGTGACAAAGTCGTAGGGAGCGCCATCGAGATCGTCCCAATGCGCACACGCGTTTTCCTCACCAACTATTATGCGAAGCTCGCCCACCGTCGCCCGTTCCTCGGAAGACGCATTGGGCGCGCCATCAATCCAGTTAACCGAAAACCTCATCCCTCTCCGCCTCGTTACTTGGCCAACCCTTATACTGGCCGAGTATATCGGTTACACGAAGGCCCATCCAAACTTGTCCTTCGGCCTCATACCACACTTTCTTCGGGAATTTCTTGTCCGATTCGTAGAAACGGAACTTCCTTTCCCTTATCGCGCTCCTGACCCATTCCGTGGCCACATCACGGTCCTCCGGCTTGTTCAGCGGGCAAATCGAAGTCTTCTGCCTGCCCACACGTCCCACTCGGCCGCCACGCAACTGGCGACTCATTGGTCGCCCGCCCCACCACCTCCTGTCTTTGTGCTCCTCGCTGCCAATGTACTCTGCGATTTGCGCTAATTCCTCCAACTCATCATCTGTTCTCCTCCGAATTGTACTTTGCCTGGGTATACGCACACTGCACCACACCAGCTCGCTATCCTGAGTCTTCACGTGGCACTCCACCCGTTGCGACAAAATCAGCAAATCGCGGTGGGTAAGGATAGCCTTACTTGCGACTTTCGGCAAGGACAAACCCTAACCGATTCTACCATTCCCCTCGTGTATTCCCGATGTGATAGGTTAAATCTTTTGTGGCTTGGGAGCCTCGAAGGGCAGTTCGGGCAACAGGAGTCGCCGCGAAGCAGTGGGCACTGCCGGAGACCTCTCTGACTTACTCTACCGCAATTGACGGAAACAGGATGACGCAATCTTACACCTCATCAAAGGATCTGACCACCTCCCTAATCGTGACACAATTCGGGTTATCGAACGGGGTATCGTTGCCACAAAAGTCGCGTTACCGATGGGGTGTACCGTGTTGGCATGATACGCTTGATCTCTGTACCCTCTCGCTCACTGAGCAGCTCACTCAAATGCGTGTGGTTGGCGCCTTGGTGCCGGGTGCGGCCAGGGGGACGACCTATACGGTCACGCTGTCAGGTTTTGCGTTAGCGGGTTTGCGACCTCGGTCGCCGTGAGCGAGTGCGGCTGCTCCTTCCTCTCGATATGCCGCCAGGCTGCGCCTAGTGTGGGGTGTGCTCACTCCCATTAGGGCGCTGCCTGCACTGTCGTCATCTATTCTGCCAACAAGCTGTTGAAAACCTGTAGCCTGGACTGTTCCTTCTGGGCAATGTCACACTCTCCATAGCACGGACATTTTCCCTGAACATCGACAGGTTGCCCCTAGTACGAACTGGTCGCGATGACAAGTGATTGGATCCCGACTTTTGAAACAGGATGTGTATGCCGGCGTTGACACCGACAGTGTAGTCGCTAGATACCACGGCTCTTAGTGCTCGGCTCCCCAGTGCAACACGGGGTTGACCATAACCGCGCCGTCCCTGCGATACCGCGCTCCGGGGACAAGAGCATACCGCCGTGTCGCCACTGGATGGGTCTCGAGCGCGCCTTCGAACCCAGACGTCTTGATCAAGACGTCTCCTTTGGCTCTGATCACGAAATCGACGGGACGTCCTGTGACGGAGGGCAGGTCTTGGAGAAACCTTATGAGGCTTGCGCGCCCGAATCCTCTGTCAACGAGTATGAGCGGCCTGATCTGATCGGGAAGATGGACTATCAAACTGCAGATGAACTTCTCTTCTACGCCATTTTGAGAATGGTCCAGCTCCTCGGGGCGCGAGACCCAACTCAGAAGGGGCAGACCCCCTCTTCGTAAAACACACGGCCGCAAACAGACCATTGAACCGTCTGACCAGTCTATCATTATGGGAGTCGGCCCTCTCAGACGCGCCGCGGAGACGATGGTCGGCATTATGGATGTCTGGGCGCTGAGTGGGTGGAAGAGAGAAGTGCGAAACCCTTGAGGTTCGGGCAACAGTGGAATCTCCAATAATTCGAGCGGCCCCGGAGGGCGAACCTGCGGGGCCGCTTTATGAGTGCGTCAGCGAGAAATGTATCTGGACTACGCAGCCAAGACTTGTCCTAGCTGCTCGGCGAGCTCCTTTCACTCTCTACGCCAATGTCAAGTGTTGTTCAGATCTCAAAGCAAACTGGCTCCGCCGTGGGAACGCCGGGGCCTCCTGTGTCTGTGCCTTGCAGTGCTTTGCGCGGCCAAGCCGGAACCCCCTTGCAGTTCAGGATAGGGGTCAAATTGTTCGTTCCAGCCTTTGCTCAAGTTCGTAAACACGGTGCTCAAGACTCACTATCAAGTCATGCTGTTTGCGCAGTATCTCAGCAGTTAGTCCACCTAGTTCTGGCCCAGTTCTCTGGGGGTTGTCTGCAATATGCTGACTGTCTGCAAGACGCGCTAACGAATCTATGGCGCGATCCGCATCGTCCAATCGTTCACCAAAATTGTCTTGTGCTTCTGCCATCGTGCTACTCCTTTTCCCCAGTGACTTGGCACTGAGGCAGCTACTCGGAGGCCGTCAGGTCAACGCTGATTTCAAGCTCATCTTCAACACGTTCCCAATCAAACTCGGTATCATTCCTCAGGGTCGCTATAAAGGGCTGCGTGACCTCAATCGAACCTTTGACGGCCGGAACCTCGGCAAGACCACCGAGAACCTCAGCCGAGTCGGTGACGACCTCAACCACGCCGGTCAGAGTCACGAGCACTTTCCGCCAGTCCGAGGCGTCCAGCGCGAAACTCGCATCTAGCCCGACTGTTAGTTGTTCGGTGACGTCCTCGCGGACCAAATCTCTGATGTGAACGTCGAGCGCACCGAAGCCCAGGTCGCTGCCCAACACCAACTCCACCAATTCGCCTACCAGCACAGGCGTGTTTTCATTGACCCACTGACGGGCGAGCGCGAGCGGGTCCGGCGTAGGCGTTGAAGTCGATACAGGTGCAGGGTCGAGTTCGGACTGACAGGCAAACAACATAATACCTAGCCCGCTCAGGGCCAACAACCCGCTGAACACGACGGCGGACTTTCGACGCATCCCAACCTCCTGAGATCAAACGCCTTAGAGCTTACGGTCAGACATCCTAAGCGTCAATAGCCAGAGAGTCAGCGAGTGGCGTAGGCGCATTAGGACATCCTGCCTCCTCTGTGGGGAACTAGCCGCCCAACTACGCCACTTTCTCCACCATCCAGCGCGGTCTTTCTACACCCGCGAGTGTCTATACAAGTAGCGTCGCGCTATAGGTCGGAACCGACATGCTGGCGTGAAGCGCGACCTTTGCCAGCCCACGTCTACAGTGTCGGTTCAAACCGTGCTGCTGACTCTCCCTGCGGTCTATCCCCGCGCGGGCGGGGGAACCGCGGGCGCGGCTCCGACGAACCGCATATAGGCGGGTCTATCCCCGCAAGGGCGGGGGAACCAGCTGGACCGCGGCGGCGTAGTCGGCCTCGTCATCTCTATCCCCGCGCGTGCGGGGGAACCAGCCGAACGATGGCCAGCTCGTTGTCCATGGCCGGTCTATCCCCGCGCGGGTGGGGGAACCAACGGCAACCCAAACCTGCGTTTCGCGCGACAGGGTCTATCCCCGCGCGGGCGGGGGAACCGCGTGGGGCTACAGCGAGATGGAAGTCGTGAACGGTCTATCCCCGCGCGGGCGGGGGAACCTCGTATATCGGGATAGCGGGCTGATTGGGCAAAGGTCTATCCCCGCGCGGGCGGGGGAACCTTGCGCCACCTCGTTAACCCATTCGGCCCTACAGGTCTATCCCCGCGCGGGCGGGGGAACCGCGCCACCCCACCACTGACGCCTGGCCGGAACGGGTCTATCCCCGCGCGGGCGGGGGAACCAGCGCCAGCGTTTCTTCCCGCGGTTCATGTGGGGGTCTATCCCCGCGCGGGCGGGGGAACCGAATCCGGCTTGCACCGAACGCTGAACGCCTACGGTCTATCCCCGCGCGGGCGGGGGAACCAGCACGGCCACCGCGCCCATGGCCAACGGCATCGGTCTATCCCCGCGCGGGCGGGGGAACCGCGTATGAGCTGGCCGGGCGTGGTCCAGCCGGAGGTCTATCCCCGCGCGGGCGGGGGAACCTCCACCAGGCGTCGAGCTGACGGCGGCTTGCCGGGTCTATCCCCGCGCGGGCGGGGGAACCGGCATGTCAACGGATTGACGTTGGTTCGCTGCCGGTCTATCCCCGCGCGGGCGGGGGAACCCCCACGAAGTATCTGGCACCATCAGCGTTGCGGGGTCTATCCCCGCGCGGGCGGGGGAACCACCGCCGCCGCGGTCTTGAGCTTCCCAGGAGTGGGTCTATCCCCGCGCGGGCGGGGGAACCGCTGTCATGTGGGGCGTCAAGGCACATTTCTAGGGTCTATCCCCGCGCGGGCGGGGGAACCAGGAGATCGAGGAGCCGGAGGGTTCGATTGCGGACTCTATCCCCGCGCGGGCGGGGGAACCAGGCTTATCAACGCTACTCTGAGGAGTGATGAGGGTCTATCCCCGCGCGGGCGGGGGAACCATGCGACAGAAGAGCATCCTGCTGGCGTAAAGAGGTCTATCCCCGCGCGGGCGGGGGAACCTGATCCCACAGAGGGAGTGTGCCGGCGAGTTTAGGTCTATCCCCGCGCGGGCGGGGGAACCCAGCCGCGCGCATTGGGGTGAACAAGCGCGGATGGTCTATCCCCGCGCGGGCGGGGGAACCAGCGAACAGCCCATGAAGTCCTGATAGGGCGGGGGTCTATCCCCGCGCGGGCGGGGGAACCCCAGACTTCCGTTGGCTAGAACCATCTGGCCGTGGTCTATCCCCGCGCGGGCGGGGGAACCGGACCGCTCCGGGCCTCGAACCTCTACGCCGACGGTCTATCCCCGCGCGGGCGGGGGAACCTCTTACAACGGGGGCACGGGCGGCGCGGTTTCAGGTCTATCCCCGCGCGGGCGGGGGAACCCATAGCAAAAAGTTGCCCCCCGATACATGGGCGGGTCTATCCCCGCGCGGGCGGGGGAACCTCCAATCGAGCGTGTAACTCGCTATCTGGGACGGGTCTATCCCCGCGCGGGCGGGGGAACCCTGTCCTGGAGGATTCGCAGTAGGCTCGACCGGGTCTATCCCCGCGCGGGCGGGGGAACCACGCATGGGTCGTCACGGTCCCAAGCTGGATAGGGTCTATCCCCGCGCGGGCGGGGGAACCTGCACCCCTCCGGTGCCAACGTACAGCGTAGACGGTCTATCCCCGCGCGGGCGGGGGAACCGGCCAGGAGAAGCGCACATCGCAGGTCAACGACGGTCTATCCCCGCGCGTGCGGGGCAACCAACGTCACCAGCATCGCGCGCTCGTTCAACTGCGGTCTATCCCCGCGCGTGCGGGGCAACCGCCCGGAGGCGAGCCAGGGGCTTGTCCGTATCCGGTCTATCCCCGCGCGTGCGGGGCAACCGCAGAAAGGCAGCCCTCCATGTCTCACGTCAAGGGTCTATCCCCGCGCGTGCGGGGCAACCACGTGCGCCAGGTCGAGCTTCGCGGGAAGGTCAGGTCTATCCCCGCGCGTGCGGGGCAACCCCCCTCCGAGGGGGAAGGTTGCGGCCTGCCAGGGGTCTATCCCCGCGCGTGCGGGGCAACCCTGATTGATAACCTGCGCTTGCTCGGCCTCGCGGGTCTATCCCCGCGCGTGCGGGGCAACCCGCCTTGACTGCCTCTGCGACCGCCGTTGCCATGGTCTATCCCCGCGCGTGCGGGGCAACCGTGAGCTGGGCCGGCGGCGAGGGCATCGGCTGGGGTCTATCCCCGCGCGTGCGGGGCAACCTGGTGGATGGACAGCCTGGGGTACGCGGTCACGGGTCTATCCCCGCGCGTGCGGGGCAACCTCAGTCCGTAACTGCAGGCCGTCCGCCGAATGGGGTCTATCCCCGCGCGTGCGGGGCAACCACATTCGTTCCCGAAGCCATCGCCGAAATCTAGGGTCTATCCCCGCGCGTGCGGGGCAACCCATTGGAGCCGCCATAGGGCTAAACGGCTCGGAGGTCTATCCCCGCGCGTGCGGGGCAACCCTCCAGGCGGCCGGCCTCGCTCCGCCCATTGGGGGTCTATCCCCGCGCGTGCGGGGCAACCGCCGTCGTGCTGGCAAAAGTCCCGACGTTGGGGGGTCTATCCCCGCGCGTGCGGGGCAACCCCAATGTCTGGCGCGTAGAACTCCACCGAGCGCGGTCTATCCCCGCGCGTGCGGGGCAACCCTCCATGGGGCGCACGGGCTCGGGCTCGGCGGGGGTCTATCCCCGCGCGTGCGGGGCAACCAAACCCTACCGCTGGTCTCCGCCTTCAATCGACGGTCTATCCCCGCGCGTGCGGGGCAACCGTCGCTTGACTTGGCTATGAGTCCTGGCATGTGGGTCTATCCCCGCGCGTGCGGGGCAACCCGATGGCGCTCAAGTATGGCTACTCGGCGCCGAGGTCTATCCCCGCGCGTGCGGGGCAACCGCTTTACACTGTTTCGACCGCTGGGTCTCACAGGGTCTATCCCCGCGCGTGCGGGGCAACCTGGTGGATGGACGCCTTGGTCTACGCGGTCACGGGTCTATCCCCGCGCGTGCGGGGCAACCCGTCACCGTGGAGCACCAGGGATTCCGGCCCGGGGTCTATCCCCGCGCGTGCGGGGCAACCGACGACATCAAGGGATACGCGGTCGGGTCTGTGGGTCTATCCCCGCGCGTGCGGGGCAACCGCCTCGATGACAACTTCCCTTCTGACGACAGGGGGTCTATCCCCGCGCGTGCGGGGCAACCGCCGCCAGGCCCGCGTGGTCCTCGATCGGGTCCGGTCTATCCCCGCGCGTGCGGGGCAACCGTCCAGAGGGTGACCGTTGCCGAAGCTGTGCCCGGTCTATCCCCGCGCGTGCGGGGCAACCTCATTCCTGGCGACATAGACCCGAATCGTAAGGGGTCTATCCCCGCGCGTGCGGGGCAACCGCGCCATTCGCCCTCTTCTACCGAATCGGGGAAGGTCTATCCCCGCGCGTGCGGGGCAACCTTCCTGGGCCGCATTCCCGCGAACCATTCCATGGGTCTATCCCCGCGCGTGCGGGGCAACCGCGTCTTCCTGTGGCCGGTGCACACGCGACACGGGTCTATCCCCGCGCGTGCGGGGCAACCGGTAAAACGGGGCGGGCAAGGAGCAAACGCTACGGTCTATCCCCGCGCGTGCGGGGCAACCGGAGTGAAACGGGCTGGGCATGAGCGCCAACAAGGTCTATCCCCGCGCGTGCGGGGCAACCGTCCCAGTGAGCACGAGCGAGCGCTTGCACACGGGTCTATCCCCGCGCGTGCGGGGCAACCCGGAACGCTGGGGCTTGACTTGGGCCGGACGGGGGTCTATCCCCGCGCGTGCGGGGCAACCCTTCCACGTCCGGCAATAGGGTATTGACGCCAGGGTCTATCCCCGCGCGTGCGGGGCAACCGTACTGGTGACGGGAACCACCTTGCCCACTGGGGGTCTATCCCCGCGCGTGCGGGGCAACCCGCGCCTACCACCGCAGCCGCTTTCTGGCGTCCGGTCTATCCCCGCGCGTGCGGGGCAACCTCGCCTTCGTCTTCCACAATCTCTATGAAGTGGGGTCTATCCCCGCGCGTGCGGGGCAACCGCTTCCCGTAGGCGGCCCACAAGACAGGGAAGGGGTCTATCCCCGCGCGTGCGGGGCAACCGACGCCGCCGGAAGCAAGATAGGCTTGGGTGACGGTCTATCCCCGCGCGTGCGGGGCAACCGTGGCGTGGCGGCAATCTAGGTTTGGTAGGTTGGGTCTATCCCCGCGCGTGCGGGGCAACCGTGAGCGGCCAAGTCCGGCTGGCGGCGAGAATCGGTCTATCCCCGCGCGTGCGGGGCAACCGCACTGTCCTGGGCGTTCAGCGAGACCTCAATCGGTCTATCCCCGCGCGTGCGGGGCAACCGCTGCGTCTGCCTTCGACTCGACAATCATCCTGGGTCTATCCCCGCGCGTGCGGGGCAACCCATCATTATCGCTATCTGCGTCACGTCCTCGTCGGTCTATCCCCGCGCGTGCGGGGCAACCCTCGCGTTCTGCGAATCCTACGTCGGCCATGTGGGTCTATCCCCGCGCGTGCGGGGCAACCGACAAGACCCAGGCGTATCGCGACCGTCGAATGGGTCTATCCCCGCGCGTGCGGGGCAACCGGGCCACACGTAACGCCAGGCCCTTTGCATTCGGGTCTATCCCCGCGCGTGCGGGGCAACCCCATCGTACGTCGATACCCTGGTCCCCACCACAGGTCTATCCCCGCGCGTGCGGGGCAACCTCTCCGACGTCCTTCGGCCGCCAGCCCCACCGCGGTCTATCCCCGCGCGTGCGGGGCAACCGAATCCTGCGCCGTTGGCAACTCCGGCGTCTATGGTCTATCCCCGCGCGTGCGGGGCAACCGTAGGGCCTTGTTGATGTTGGTGGTCACTCGGCGGTCTATCCCCGCGCGTGCGGGGCAACCTGGTAGCCATCCCCATCTCCTAATGGCTGGACGGGTCTATCCCCGCGCGTGCGGGGCAACCCACCGAGACCCACACAAAGACCACAAGCGAGACGGTCTATCCCCGCGCGTGCGGGGCAACCAATCAATGAATGGCGCGCTTCCGGTGGCCGGACGGTCTATCCCCGCGCGTGCGGGGCAACCTTACCCTCGGCAAGACGCAACCCGTCAAGGCCGGGTCTATCCCCGCGCGTGCGGGGCAACCCGGGGGAACCTAGCGCCCTGCCGCACATTGACCGGGTCTATCCCCGCGCGTGCGGGGCAACCAGGCCGCACATGGTAGAAGACCTGAGCGCCAGCGGTCTATCCCCGCGCGTGCGGGGCAACCGCGGTGCTCCGTGGTACGTCCTCGTCGGCGAGCGGTCTATCCCCGCGCGTGCGGGGCAACCTGATATACCGGCTGAACTGGTCGTATGTGAAGGGGTCTATCCCCGCGCGTGCGGGGCAACCCACATGGCCATTCGTGTAGAGAACTCTGCGGACGGTCTATCCCCGCGCGTGCGGGGCAACCGCCAGCCGGCGCCGAGGGATAAGACGTGGTGTGGGTCTATCCCCGCGCGTGCGGGGCAACCTTGTTGAGAGTCAACGCAAGCGGCGGGGTCGGCGGTCTATCCCCGCGCGTGCGGGGCAACCAGCTCCTTGTGCTGGCTCTCGGCGTGCTCCTCCGGTCTATCCCCGCGCGTGCGGGGCAACCGGCGACGTCCTCAAGACCACCAAGTACATGACGGGTCTATCCCCGCGCGTGCGGGGCAACCGTATACGCCGGCTCCGGAAACGTGGGCGCGTTGGGTCTATCCCCGCGCGTGCGGGGCAACCTCGTCCGACTCGGAGAACCCTACTCGATAGAAGGGTCTATCCCCGCGCGTGCGGGGCAACCGTCCTGACGCCATTCGTGCCGTTGATCTGGGGCGGTCTATCCCCGCGCGTGCGGGGCAACCTTTCTCTCCCTCCCTCCCTTCCTCAACGGGGCGGGTCTATCCCCGCGCGTGCGGGGCAACCATTCTGTCTGTCACGTATCGCGATAACCCCTGGGGTCTATCCCCGCGCGTGCGGGGCAACCCTGATTCGCGCGGGCGTCGGCAGTCGCGATGAGGGTCTATCCCCGCGCGTGCGGGGCAACCTACGGGTGCCTACTCGAGTGGCACTTATGGCGGGGTCTATCCCCGCGCGTGCGGGGCAACCTGTCTCCCGATGTTTGGTACGTCGACGACGCGCGGTCTATCCCCGCGCGTGCGGGGCAACCACAGGCTGTCGCGCGAGGTCGCAACACGCTATCGGTCTATCCCCGCGCGTGCGGGGCAACCATTTACACCGGCGGCAACGTTCTAAAAGTTCAGGGTCTATCCCCGCGCGTGCGGGGCAACCTCGGGCTTGGGCAGCGCGTCGGCAACTGCCGCCGGTCTATCCCCGCGCGTGCGGGGCAACCCGCGCAAGCCGTCACCACGTATGCGATGGCGGCGGTCTATCCCCGCGCGTGCGGGGCAACCCTATCGCGTCTTGACAGCCGGACGATTCGAGACGGTCTATCCCCGCGCGTGCGGGGCAACCAAAGCGTAGCCGATGCTGAGTTCCTCTGTGCCGGGTCTATCCCCGCGCGTGCGGGGCAACCACGTTCGGTGGTGCTTTTGGTGTAACAGCGCTGGGTCTATCCCCGCGCGTGCGGGGCAACCGCACCCGCGCCCGTCGAGGCGGACATGGACCGCGGTCTATCCCCGCGCGTGCGGGGCAACCGTGCGACTGGGCGGCGCGGTGGCTGAAAGAGGCGGTCTATCCCCGCGCGTGCGGGGCAACCGAGCAACAGTCACCGTGACCTCGCGCTCGAAGCGGTCTATCCCCGCGCGTGCGGGGCAACCTGGTCCCGGGCGTTTTCATCGGCATAAGCATACGGTCTATCCCCGCGCGTGCGGGGCAACCGAGCAGCTCGATGACGTCAATGAGCAGTGGCAGGGTCTATCCCCGCGCGTGCGGGGCAACCGGCGTCTACCTGGTAGACGCCACCCACTACATGGGTCTATCCCCGCGCGTGCGGGGCAACCGAATCCCGCTCCTGAGCCGATGCCGACGTCGACGGTCTATCCCCGCGCGTGCGGGGCAACCCCTACGCCACGCCTCCGCCGCACGCTCCTCAACGGTCTATCCCCGCGCGTGCGGGGCAACCCTAGAAGGGAGAGAGGACTTGAACCCATCCCAAGGTCTATCCCCGCGCGTGCGGGGCAACCCGGATACGTGGGAGAACAGCATGGATGAGCAGCGGTCTATCCCCGCGCGTGCGGGGCAACCTACCTGCACGGCAGCCGACCCCGGCCGTCAGGGGGTCTATCCCCGCGCGTGCGGGGCAACCACCGGCTCCGGGCGCGCGGTTCGCCGCCCACTCGGTCTATCCCCGCGCGTGCGGGGCAACCAGAGATAAACGAGCCGCTGAACGCTCTCCAATCGGTCTATCCCCGCGCGTGCGGGGCAACCGCTAGCGATGTCGACGTCGTGCTCACGGCGTCGGGTCTATCCCCGCGCGTGCGGGGCAACCCTGGTCCAACCGTCATATGAAACATAAGCCGGCGGTCTATCCCCGCGCGTGCGGGGCAACCCCTCGTCGGCAAGCCAGTCCCGCATGTTTTCGGGGTCTATCCCCGCGCGTGCGGGGCAACCCATTGCTCTTTCACTTCCGACCCACCGGAAGCGGGTCTATCCCCGCGCGTGCGGGGCAACCCGGCATAAACCGCGCCATAACAGATGTGGTTGAGGTCTATCCCCGCGCGTGCGGGGCAACCACAGGCTGCCGACGTGGCTGTTCATCGCGGAGAGGTCTATCCCCGCGCGTGCGGGGCAACCTTGTTCGGTCGAAGCACCGATATATTTTTGCCGGGTCTATCCCCGCGCGTGCGGGGCAACCTCTGGTATATCAGGGGTGTCGGCAGACTCAACGGGTCTATCCCCGCGCGTGCGGGGCAACCGAAGTCAGGGTCTACCGCGACCTTCACCTGTACGGTCTATCCCCGCGCGTGCGGGGCAACCGGAATGGGCTGCACCATCGCGATCCTGGTGCTCGGTCTATCCCCGCGCGTGCGGGGCAACCACGTCGAGGACCCGAGCTTGCGACGCTGTAAGAGGTCTATCCCCGCGCGTGCGGGGCAACCGCCCAGGATTCCGGCCTCGGGCACGTTCAGCAGGGTCTATCCCCGCGCGTGCGGGGCAACCTATGTACGAGGCTGTGTTGATCAACGAGAAACCGGTCTATCCCCGCGCGTGCGGGGCAACCTTGTGGCGGCCGTTGTTGTGACAGTCGCTCCGGGGTCTATCCCCGCGCGTGCGGGGCAACCCCTAACTAAGCAGATAAAGACTCTCCACCTTTATCTGCCAGGGGAATATCGTCGGCCTTCCTCGCCGCAGACCCGTTAGCTGTATTTCACCAAGTACACGCCGTCCGCGTCCACTATCTCCTTCGGCGACTCTCCAAGCGTGCGGATGTGCTGCTCCCCTACCGCCGACTCGTCTCGCCACGTCATCACTATCGAACCCTCCCCCGTCTCCGCGTACCACCTGCTCAGCACGTCCCAGATGCGCTCCCGGATGCCCGCCGTCATGCCCGGACTCGTGTACACCCCAGCCGCTATCTCCAGCATCGCCGACGCCAGAAATCCCCTGTACCTGCCCTCTACGTTTATCGTCACCACCACCGTCATGCCACGTCGTCCCCCGCCTCTTCGCCCGCGTCCGGCTCCGGCGCCTCCAGCGCCGCCACGTCCTCGAACAGCTCCTTTATCCTGTCTATCATCGCCGGAATCACCCGCTCCTTCCTCATCATGTCCCCCGTCAGCCGCCTCGTGTGGCGCTCGATGTTCAGGCGCGGATTGTCCGCCGCCTGCCGCGCCGCCGTGAACGCCGCAGGCAGCAGCACCGTGTCCCTGAACAGGTCCGCGATGTCCAGCGGGAACGCCTCCCCGCTGTGCTCGTGGATGAACCCGAGCTGCGGTATCGCGCCCGTGGCCATGACCGCGATGACCGCCGCCGATGTCACCGCCACCGAGGCGTGGTTGATCGCCTGGTTCGGTATGTCCGCCGCCAGCGGATTGCCCCTGTCGTACCGCCGGCCCCGCCAGGTGATGCCGTACCTCTGCGCCAGCGCCTGGTAGGTCCGCCTCATGCGCGAGCCCTCGATCCCCCGCAGCACCGCGATGTCGCGATGTGGCAGCACCTCGCCCAGCCGCATCGCGTACATCTTGCGCGCTATCGTTATCCGGGAGCCTTCGGCGTCGCCCCAGGCGCGCATCTGCCGCCGCGCCACGTCCGACGTGTCCGGCAAAAGCGGCGGCGCCGTGTAGCACCTGACGCCATCCTGGCCCACTGCCACCAGCGCGGTGCCGTGTCTCGCCATGAGCCTGAGGGCGTCGTGGCTGACGGTGGAGCCGGGACCCAGAAGTATCATGCTGAGGGACTGGAACGGTATCCCGTACTCGCCCGCGTCCAATCCGCTGTCGGGCGTGGGCGCGCTCTCCCGCGCGAAACGAAGTGTCCCGTCCCGCACGGTGAGCGCCCCACGCGACAGCCACAACAGCCCGTGCCGGTCGGCATGGGGAATTCTTGCGGTTTCGAGTCCCAGTCTTCCTCTTAGCATGGCAGTTACCAGGGGGCAGTTGTCGGTTTGTCCCCGCTATCACGGGGGAAGTCGGTTCGCACCTGGGTAGTGATTTGGTTGTTAAGGTGCGAAATTGCGCTTATGCGCGGGCGGGACGCAGCAGCAGCATCCCGTAGCCGTAGGCGCGGTGGCGGCCGACGCCGCGCGCGAGCAGCTTGGCGAACTCGGCGGGGTCGCCGATGGTCAATTCGCCGCGCATCAGCGCGTCCGGGCCTTCGCTGTAGCGCCTGTGCAACTTGCGAATCGCGCGGTGGCGCCGGAACGAGACCAAGCCGGTCTTATCCTTTTTCAGTCGCGCGCCGCCGATCTTGTCCAATTGCCGCCCCAGCCAATCCACGTACACCTCCTCGCGCGTCCGTGTCATTCCGAGCGTAGCCGAGGAATCTAGCGCCTCGTACAGAAACGCGTCGCACTCCTTGCCGGGGCGCGGCGCGTCGGCGTCGCCGGCGCGGAAGCGGCGCAGCTTGTCGGGCGGCACACGCGAAATGTCCCGCTTCAGCCTCACGATAGGACGCACCCGCACCTCGAACCCCAGCCGCTGGCCCGCGCGCCATTCGGTTGGCATCGGCTTGCTGTCGAGGCTGGATGGCGGCAGTACCTTCTCTTGCAGCGGACAGGCGCAGACGGCGGAGGACTCGCGCAGGGCGTCGGCGGCGGACTCGCCGTATCCGTACAGGCAGCCCATCGTCGCGCCGCGCGTCGCCACCAAGCGAAAGGGCTTGGGCGCGAGCTCGCCGAAGCACTCTTTCAGCAGGCAGTGCATGGCGTGGTCCGGGTCCTGGAGCTGTCTCAACCCCATCCAGCGATTGAACTCGCGCAGGTCGATGTCCGCGCGCACCATCTGGAGCGTGGCCGTGGTCGTCGTGGTCATTGCGTGGCCTCCTGTGCAGGCTGCTTCGGGCCGAAGGCGCGGCGCTCCGCCGTGCCCTCCACCACGCGCCTGCCGCCGCCGTGCAGCCCGGACACCCAGTTGCGCTCGTCGGTCAGCATGGCGCGGCGGTTGACGGTCACGCCCTCCGGCGGCCCGGCAGCGACGTCGCGCGCCGGCCACAGCAGTCTCACCGGGCGCGTGGCGTCCCTGTCATCCGGCGAGTCGGGCAGGGGAACGTCCAGCAGCGCGGCGAGCGTGTTGGGGGCGTCCAAGAAACCGCCGCACAGCCGCACGGACGGCAGGCACGGCTTGCGACCGATGAACAGCGGGCGGGCGGGCTCGTCCAGCGCGTCGGCCAGATCGCCCAGCGTCGGCGCGCCGTCCGGCGGGTCGAGGCGCAGGGCGACGGTCACGCGCATGTCCGCGTAGTAGTCTCGCCAACGCTGATGGGTGAAGGGCGGACTGTTGCGTGTTCCCAGCGCCCCCGCGCGCGTTTCCGGCGCGCCGCGCGTCGTCCAGCCTATCGCCCAAGAACTGCCCATTGGGAAGAGATCGACTGTGTTGCCAATCTGCACCGTCTGGTAATCGGTCATTCGGCCTCCGCCCGCTGGCTCCCGGTCGATCCGCGCGGCGAACACAAGCCTGCGCTGCAGGCGCTCGTGCGCCTCGCGCTGCACGCGCCGCCAGCCCAGGGCGTTGGCGAACATGCCGGTGAGCATGGACGTCGCCGGAAAGGAGCGTATGACGCCCAGGTTGTCGATTATCTCGCCGCCGAACGCCATGAGCGGCGCCTCCAAGTGGACGATTAGGTGTCGCATGGCTACGCCGCCTCGCCGTTGCGGACAGCGTCCGCGGCCCAGTTCGCCAGGTCGTCGCAACTCAGCCAGGACGCGCCGGGCAGTTCGCGCTTGCCCACGGACATCACGCGCCGCGCCTCTTTCGCGCCGTAGCACTCGTCCAGGTCGGTCAGATGCTTTTCGAGCGCGTCCCTGGCGGCGTCTGTCCGCGCCGCCGTCGGTGTGCGGAACGCGTTGGCCAGGCTGCGCGGCTGTCGGCTACCCGCCTCTATCAGCATCAGGTCCGCCGCGCAGTAGGGGGCGGTGGAGCCGAGCTTGGCACCGGGCGACACGGTGGCGATGAGGTGAATCAGGTTATGCACCACTTGGCCTGCCAAGACTTCTGAACCCGACAGGTTCGACACCAGCCCTGGTACGTCCACCACCACGTAGCCGTAGAACAGCCCCGCCGTGAGCTCCATGTCGCCGATGTGTGCGGCGCCCGCGTCCTCGTCCGGATCCTGTAGGTCGTCGACGACCGAGAAGTAGTCGCTCTCGCTCTCCTCCGCGTGTACGGTGAAGGCGTGGGCCACATGCACCGCCGCGTCGATGTTGGCGCCGGGGTCGGACGTCACCATGCGTCCGAACAGCGCGCCCACCAGTCCGCCGGGCAGGGATGTCTGCTGGCGGAACGCGGCGAAGTTATCCCGCTCCTCGTTGCGCCGCGTCGGCTGGAACAGCAGCTTGGCGGCGTCGCCGGCGGCCTTGACGTCCTCGGCGTGCTCTTTGCAGATGGCGCGTGCCTTGGTCTGTAGGTATTCGACCTCGGGTAGCCCCAGCAGCAGCGGCTGGCGGCCGGACTCGCTCCCGCCGCCAGTGCCGTAGACCTCCACGTTGAACGCCTCTTGAACCGCGTTGAGCAACTCGTCCGAGAACGCCCCGTCCTCGCGCAGGGGCTGGATCACTTTGCGGTCCACGACGTTGCGCGAGCGGATAGCGCCCGCTGCGCCGTCGATGGCGCCGAGTGCGAACTCGTCGTCCGCCATGCGCCAGTGTCGCTTGAGGCACTGCGACGAGATGCGGGTGCGGACTTTGTCGCCGAAGGTGAGGCGCTTGGCCAGGCCGCTGTCGTCGCGGTTCAGCAGCGCGGCGGGGTATGAGTGCAGAGTGTGGATTTGCAAGAATCGGGGTGTGGTCACGTTTCACGTCTCCTTATTCGCTTTCACTTTCAGATTGGGAACTGCGCCGTTCCGCTCGATAGTACTCACTGGCGATACGGCGCCGCGCCAACTCAAATCGGTCTTCGTGGCCTTCGTTCAGGATAAACCGCGCCATCTCACGCCAGTTGAACGGCTGGTCGGCGGCGGCCAGCATCCGAAACATCCGCGCCAGCAGGGCCCTGAGCATTGGGCCTCGCGCCGTCAGCAGCCGATTAAGCCTTGACTCACTGTAATATCCGCGCTCACGCCTACTTGTGTCGCCGCCTAGGAACAACGCGCGCCCTACAGGCATGTAACCGTTGTGTGCGGTGCGGTTATCTTCTTCTTCTCTCGCCGTGGGAGTCATCAAGGCTATGCCGTGTAGGATGAGCGCCCACTTCCGTTCGAAAGCCAGGTTGCCGAGCAGGTTCTTGTCTGCCATCAGCCGCCAGTACGCCGCTGTCGTGCCGGGAGAGTCGGGTTTCATTCGGCGCAGTCCTGCCAAGTCACCGCGCGAAAAGTTAGGAAGAGTCATCCGGCATGCGAAGCTGACAGCGATTCCGCCCCAGTCTTGCGATTCACCATGTTCTTGGGAATCCTGCGTTTCCTCGTGTTGTGTGATCATCATTACTCGCCTTCCCATCTACTTGTCAAAACAGATCCGGGAATCCTCTGTTGCCGCTTCGTATCATCCCCTCGAAAGCGCTTTCTGCCCGAGTTCGCGCCTTGTAACGTCGTATCTCCCTACATGGCAGCGTGTCCTCGGCGTCATAGAGTATTCTCTTTGCGCGATTGATTACGCCGTCCCCCCTCTCATCTATCACGCCGTTGCCAACCGTGCCATTCAGTAGCCACTTGTCACGGACGGCTCGCCGTTCAGAAGCGTCCTTAGCAAGCTCATTCTGCAAATCGTCAAAGAAAGTTGCGTCGACGATTTCATCAAGCTTGTTCGCCCATGTATTGGCACGGCTTCTGTGTTCGTCTGATATGTCGTCGTTCCCGCCCGCAGCGAACACCGACACCGAATGGCGCAAGATGCTCTGCACCTTGGCCACATCATCAATCATCCCTTTCGCAATTGTCCCCAGTTCCTGCGTATCAAGCCGGCGCACAGTCCTTGGACGTAGGACAATTGGCCGCTCATAATAGCCTTCAGTCTTGCCTTGACCCCGCACCATGGCGCGAGCAACCAGCGTCATGTCTTCTGACGAGCGTCTTTCTGCCCTAGTCTGCTTCAATAGAGCAGGGTGTTCCCATCCTCTCAAGTACTCCGCGATCCGCTTGTATGTGAAGCCACCTACAGCCAGGGTCAGGGACTTGTTCTCTTTACGGTTCACCGGAGTCCATGGATCTCCCACTATGCCGTTCATGGCTTTCGCTTGAATGCGATTGGACTTCGCCGTCGCTTTGATTGCGTAGAGGCTATTGTCGTCACACAGGCGAACGAGTCGGCAGATTTCAATGAATAGCGGATCGAGTTTGTCTAGGTTCAACGCTTCTTTGGCTTCTCCATCCCATTCCTGAGTCCAGAGAAGGCCAATTCCGTCCCCCACCATCGGGTACTTCTGTATCAGCGTGGGGCGATAATCCAGCAGCAGCACGATGTCACGCCTTACATGTGCACCCATACCGCTAAGCGGTGCGAGGCTGAATGATGGACGATTTCCATGTGCGCCGTTCATTCGAGCGATGCCGGGGTTTCGGCCAGGGTTGCCGTCCATGGTTTGAAGTGTAATCAGCGCGAACAGCCAGTCGTCCACACCTGCTTGCGTTCCGACCGATCCCTTTAAGTCATGGTTTTTGGACGTCACCAGCATGTCCAATTCGTCGGGCGCAGTGATGACGTTTTTCCTGTAGTCGGAAAGCCGGTCCTTAGAAGCCGCCGGCGGCTGCATGAACGCCGGCCTCGTGATGTCGTCCACCACCAACTGCCACGGTTCGTCGTTCGGCCATTCCGAGGTCAGCGCGCGGATGATGCGCCGCCACTCGTCGGCGTTCGTAGGTGGCTCCGACAGCACGGCGTTGTGCATCGCCATCGCCCCAAGTTGCGACAGGAAGGCGTGCCAGGCGTGGCGCTGGTGAGGCCGCAGCGCCGGAAACGCCTCCACCTCGTCCGCCATGAGCGCCTCATACACATCCGGCAGCGACGCCTTCACGCGCGCACCGTCGGACTTGTCCATCCGAATCAGCCGTTCAGTCAGGATGTTGTACATAGCTCAGCCCTTCCCGCACCATCTCGGCACACCTGTGCTATTATATGACCTAGCTATTGCTGAGTCAAACGTTTGTTTCGGTTTCTCGGACACAAATGGCAAGTGTGTCCCTGATAGACCTGTACTCATGGCTTAGCCTTTCGACCTCTTCCCTCGCCTTAGCTAGTTGATGCTCCTTACTCCTGAGTGTAACCTTGAGGTTGGTTAGCGTTGTCTGATCCATAGATTGTCCTCCCAACGAAGTAGCAGCATGGCAAGTTGAACATTACGATACGCTCACAGGATTACATTGTCAAGCCCTAGATCGTAGTGTCGACAACCCTGTTTCCTCGTTTCCCCAGTTATGTGGGGATAGACCTGTTCATCTTGCGATGCTCAAGCGAGGGAGACATGTTCCCCCGCACGAGCGGGGACAAGTGCCGGAGCCGGCCCAGCGCGGGCCGGCTCCGGTCAACAATGCGCCGCGCTCTACCTGTCCCGATACAAGCCACCCTTTACCTCGTCCCAGTCGAGAATCGGGTCAGACGGGTCGCTCATCCTCTCCGCGGCTATCTCAAAGTCATTTAGCTCGTCCAGGTAAGTCTCTATAGCGAAACGCACCAGTTCGGACCGGCTCCGTTCCAACCTCGCAGCCGCCGCATCCAGCGCCTCCATCAGTTCGTCGGGAATACTGGCCTCGATCCGCGCCATCTCAAGCACCCCTTTGCACGCTCGCAGCCCGGCCATTCTCTCTTGCCACCCGCAAACACACTACGGGGAGCAGGCAGCTATGTCAATCGGGTCGATCAGGACACTTACCGGCGCCAAAAACAGGCGTGCCCTCACGTCCGAAGCCTGAAATTCCGCCCTAAAACAGCTTAACCGAGTACCGCTTGAGCCATGTAAGTCCCCCAGAGTTGGCTCACAGACGCGAAATGGCGTACCCGTTTCGTGTCAGCGCCAACGACTGTAGAGTAGGCAGTCAGCCGGAAACCGCAATTTCGCCAACGCTCTTGAAATGCACGCACACCCGTGCTAATCTCTCTGGCACAGTCCCTTTTCATTGAAAGGGAGCGGCTCAAAGAGTCCCTTCCCCCTCGCAGGGGGAAGGTTAGAGCCCGCCCCGTACTCGATACGGGGATGGGGGTGAAGAGAGGCAAGTACCGCCTCGCCGACCTGTATCAGAACGTTAACATTCAGTCCATTTCAGTCCCGGATTTGCGCTACATCTGCGCCAAAACCGGCTCGGATGCCCAACGCTCTCAGCTACGAATTGTGCGGAATGATGCGGTTTGGAGCACTTTTGCCGAAATTCACGCTCCCTGCGGCCGCAGCCCCAGCCGGTCGTACACGAACCGCCGCTCGCCGACGGCGAACGTGAAGCCGCCGTCCGACGGCGTGGGCGCCACCGACTCCGGCACCTCCAAGTCCCGCAGCCATCGCTCGGACAGCGCCAGCTTGTCAATCCGGCCCGCGGGGTCGAACGGGCTCCGCGGCGGTGGATCGAAGGCCACGTCGATCCGGTCGTCGCCCAGCCGCGTGCGAATTTTGACTTCATCAGAGTCAAACAACACCTCATGGTTGTCCTCGCCGTCCTCACCGTAAAACGACTTATCTCGCCGTACTATGGCTCCTTCGGCGAATTGTATGTCTGAGTGTAGCTTGCCAGTTAGTTCGATTTCGTGTACTCGCCAGTCACCGGTCAATTCTTTGGTGATGGCGTCCAGCGCGGCCGGGTGCGTGGCCCGCTCCACCAGCTTGCGGTTCATCTTCGGGATGCGCCACTCGTCATGCCCGCGCACCAGCCGCAGCGTGGCCTCCAGAACGCGCAGGTCCTCGTACACGTGGCCGCGCGGCCCCAGCCCGTTGGCGTGCTCGCCACTCGACAGCAGCGGCGACAGATCGTCTATGGCCGGTGTCAGCGCCACGCAGCGCGGCGCGGCGTAGCCATCGGGCCGGTCGCCGCGCTCGTGGCGGTGCAGCCGCCCGATGCGCTGGAGCAGCACGTCGGCGGGGCACAGGTCGGTTATCAGCAGGTCGGCGTCGATGTCCAGGGACTGCTCCAGCGTCTGGGTGCCTATCACGATTGCGCCGCCGCGCTCGCGCTGCTTGCCGAGCCGCCGTTCCACCTCGGCGTCCAGCAGGCGGCGGTCCGGCGCGGCGAATCGTCCGTGATGCAGCGTCCGCGTGTCGCTCACCGAGAAGAGCAGAGCGGCGTCGCCCGGCCCGGCCAGCGATTCCAACGCTCGCTGCGTATCTATGGCGTGGTCGACGGTGTTGCGCACCACCAGCACCTTCGCGCCGTCGCGCGCGGCGTCCAGCGCCAGTTCCGCTACGCCGTCGAAATCGGCCATGAGCGGTCGGGCGTCCATCCGCACCACCTTCTCGCGCTGGTTCGCGCCGACCGCGGACAACTGAGGTTCGCCGAAACGGCGCACGCTGACGGCGGGGTAGGGGGCGCCGATTGCCCCATCGAGCGGCGGGGCGTCGGTCTGGCCGGGCCTTCCGGCGGACAGCCAGAAGTCGCGCGCAACCGAGCCGAGCGTGGCGGACATGAGCAGCGCGTGGCCGCCCGCGCCCAGGTGGGCGTCCAGCAGCGCCTTGATGATGCGGCTCATGTAGGTGTCGGAGGCGTGCACCTCGTCCACCACCAGCAGGTTGCGCACCAGGCACACCGCCCTCATGTGCGAGTGGCGCACCTTCAGCGCGGCCATCATCGCCTGGTCCACCGTGCCCACGGCGACCTGCGCGGCCAGGTAGCGCTTGGGGCCGTTGGACGCCCAGGGCCTGTCATCGGCTTGGCGGTCGTGGTGGCCGGCGGCGCGTTCGTCGTAGCCGAGCTCGGCGCGGCCAGCGTCCGCGTCGGCGTCGTAGCCGGGCACGGCCAGCACGACTGGCGGCCTATGCTCCGCCGGGAGCAGCTTGGCGACGAACCGCTCGACCCGCCCGTGCAGTTGGACGGCGGCGGCGCGAGTGGGCAGCGCGAAGTAGATGCCGTCCACCAGTCCCGCATCGTACATTCGGGCGAACCGCCACAGCGCGGCCTCGGTCTTGCCGGAGCCAGTCTCGGACTCGATGATGACAATAGACGCGTCCGTCGGCGTGTCCCGCACCGCCGTCTGGATGGCGTTGGAGTGGAAGCCGAACAGCGCGTCGAACTCGCCCGTGCCGACAAACGTTGCCCGCTGCGCGGCGACGTCCAGCCCGACCTCGCTCAGCGCGCGGGCGGCGCCCGGTTGGGCGACATCGGAAAAATAGTCGTCGTCCGGCTCGTCGCAGTACGGAAACCAGTCCTCGTTGGAGCCGATCCAGTCGGCGAGCGTGCACAGTCCCAGAAACATGTGCTGGAACTGCGCTCCGCCGGGGAGCTTGGGCGCGTTCGGGTCAAATGCAGCGGGGAACCACCAGCGCAGCAGGCCGCCTATGCGCGCCACTTGTTCGCGTGGGTCGAGGCCTCCCAGCTTGCGCCAGATCTGTCTGTTGGGCTGCTGGTCGCTATCCAGTTGCAGCGGCCTGCCGTGGTGCGACAGCGTAGCCACGAGCAGCCCGCACACCGTCTCGCCCTCGCGGTCGTCCCAGGTGTTGATGGCCTCGTCCCACCAGTCGAGCGCGCCGAAGAACCAGCCGGCGTCGTCACCGCTGAGCACCGGCACGAGCTCGCGGTAGTGGCCGACTCCGCGCATTGCCGCCGTCCGACGTTCGCCGGGGGAGAAGTCGGAATCGCGCCACACCCGCGTCTGGAATCCGACGTTCACCTTGCCGATATCGTGCGTCGCGGCAAACAGCGCGAGCCGCGACGCCGTCGCGTCGTCCAGCGTGTCGAGGCCGCCGCTGCGGGCCACCCTGCGTCGGATGGTGGGTTGCGCCAGCAGCGCCTCGAAACAGGCACCCACGTCGGCCAGGTGGTGCTCAAGCAGATGGATGCCCTCTGGACAGGGCCGTCCGTAGGGTTGCGCCTTCGCCCAGAACCGCTGAGTATAGACTGGTCTGCCCTCGTCAACTGTCATTCCCAGATCCCCCGTCAAGTTGCAAAAGAAGGCCTCGTTGGAGCTGGCTATGATGGTAATGAACAACAACAAGCCATCACTAAAATGGACGCGACGCCGTCCGCAAGTGAACCCCTTGGAGAGTCGAGCTGAACCACAACGTATTCGGTCGGGATGTCACTGCGCCGAGAGCGGTTTGTGGTGGGGCGGAAGGTCCGGCCGAATGAGTACGGCGGATTGAACCCGTCGCGTCCTAGGGCACCCTGGAGCACGGTGTCGAATTGCCAGAAACCAAACGTCCAATACAGCTACCTCCTGACACAAATGCGCTCACCACAGCGTGGAACGGTCCAACGGCGACAGGACGCGGGTTCTACTGGTGGCTCCTGCGCATCACCCAGCAGAACTGCCATCGCCTACAGAATTAAACTGAACTCCGAGGCGAAAGTTACTGCGCCTCCGTGACGCTCACCACGACCGTGGCGGTGGCGGAACCACCCTCTGAAACATGGCTAGCCCCACGCTTTCCGACCGCGTGGTCGGAAGACTACCCGGGACAGGTCACTCTGCGGAATCACAGGCTATCGTACTACACTCATGTGACATACATGTGATATACAGACGGAATTGGTGTGATCTCTGATGATCTCTGGCCGAATATCTATAACGTCTTCTGTATTCCAGGCTCGTGGTCGTATCTGGTCAGGTCAAGGTCGGGACAGCAACAGCGCACGTTCTCGAATTGTCCAACCCGTCGCATGGGGATATCAGCTGCACAGGGAGAACCGCAGGATATCCGCGCCTCGGGCTTCGAGGAGAACTGTCGACTGGAGGACTTCGACCGGCCGCGGTCGATCACCCTGGACCGAAGACTGCTGGACGCCGTGTCCTCACTGGAACTCGTCCTCGAGCGCGAGCACGTGTTGCTGGTGGAACATGCAGAAGTGGGCAAGAGGTTCCTGGCACAGGCCCTGGGACACGCCGCCATCAGGGCCGGCTACACCGCCCGCTTCGTCCACGCAGACGACTACTTCAAGAGCATGTCCCAGGCCAGGGTCGACAACTCCGTCGACCGGACCTTCCGCTCTCACCTCTCACCTGACCTGCTCATACTCGACGACCTGGGACTGCACCGCCTCACAGGCCAGCAGTCGGCCGATCCCTACCAGCTGATCATCAGCCGACACCGCGTCTCCAGCTTCGTCATCACGTCCAACAGGGCTGTGGAGGAGTGGCTCAGCCTGTTCGACGACCCCATCCTGGGAAACAGCGCGCTGGACAGACTCGCCAACGCCAGCTACCAGATAGTCATCGAGGGGACCAGCTACAGAGAAAGGCTCTCTCCCCACCGCAAGCTGCTCGGCACGAAGGAGGTGTTTGACCACAAGACCGAGACCTGATAATAGTCTTGATCAGTCACGCTCAGGGTGGACTAATGTCCGTGGCGATGACTGGCCTAATGTTCCTGGCGATTGACACAAGCCAATCATCGACAAGATCGACCGGGTGCTCGCGGAGCATTACGGGTTTACGGACGAGGAGCTAGACTTCATAGTCAACTACGACATCAAGTACCGCATGGGGCGGAACAATGCAGGATAGCAGGGAACAGTCACGGAAAGAGGCATCCCATGAGCCTGGCGAGGGCCGGGTGGGAATCCGACGCTTGATAGAGAGAGGAACCGAAATTGCAGGTGGGGGCTTCTCCAGCATCGCCACCACCGCGACAGGATTTGTGCTTGGAGGGACTGAAGGCGCGCTTCTCGGTGGTGTGGTAGGCTCTGGCGCTGCCATGGGCTTCCGATGGCTGGGGACGGAGATTTCGTCAAGACTATTGGGTCCGCGAGAACACCAGCGCATAGGGTACGTGTACACTCTCGCAGCTTCGGAAATCGCCATTCGCATAGAGAATGGGGAGGCTGTACGCCAAGATGGATTCTTTGACGAAAGGAGCGCCGGCAGGTCAGATGCAAAGGAAGTCTGGGAAGGAATCCTGATGAAGAGCCAAAGAGAACCGGAAGAGAAGAAGCTGCCTTACATGGCGCATCTTCTCTCAAGTGTGGCCTTTGACGCCAATGTTAGTCCTAACATGGCACATCAACTCACCAAAGCAGCGGAGGCATTGACGTATCGACAGCTTTGTATCCTTAAGCTCTCTGTGGTGAAGGAGCAGTTTGTCCTTAGGTCAGAAGATTATCGTGAACACGGAGATTTTTCGAGGGAACTGTTGCAAATCCTCTACGAATACCATGACCTGTACAACAGGGGATTCGTCAATTTTGGAGGAGATGTTGCGTTCGGACCCTCAGATGTCAAGCCAGGGGAAACGGTAGTACAAGGCCTCGGAGCGGAATTGTTTAACTTGATGCAGCTCCGGGAAGTCCCCATTGATGACGTTACTTCGGTGGCAGCACAGTTGAAATAGTCTTCGTGACGAACGCTTACAGTAGAGGATCAAAATGCAAAAGGCGCTACACATCAGAACCACAGTCCAGCCAGACGGCAAAGTGGAATTCGCCAACCCAGAGCTAGCCGCCATCATCAACTACGGCATCAAGTACAGCATAGGGAGGCGAGAGGAATAGGCAATGGAACTAATCCTGCCCTCGGCCTTACCGCCGAGAGAAGACCCTAGCGCCGTATGGTCTGTGCAATTACAGTTGCTTAGGCGGGCCGAGGACACCCTAGGGCCACGGGACACCTCCAAGACCATTTGCCAACCAGCGTTTACCGACCATGACCCAAACATTCGCAACACGCCGAACCTAGATGGAGCGTTCGCGGAATTGAGTCGGAACGCCGAAGGATACTGGCCAACGGTTGTCAACGAACTGGCGCATGAGACAGTGCATCTGCTAAACCCTAAGCCAGGAGATGGAACATGGCTATCGGAAGGAATCGCAGTCGCATTCTCCAACTACGCCCAGCGGCAGTTCAAGCTGGAACCTCAAAGTATCAGCATGCCATCATACAAGCGCGCACTGGAGCTTGCTTCGGAACTTCCTCCCCACCCGCTGGTGGCAGGCCGACGTATCAGGGAGGCTTGCGGCTCCCTCGACGACGCAAGCCAGAGCATTCTTGAGACGCTGTTCCCAGCCGTTGATCCCGAAACTCTGACGGAACTCTGCAATCCATTTGAGAGGGACTGGTCTGGTCCAACCACTCCATGAAGGAGGCATCAGTCATGCAGAAGGCCCAACACGTCAGAACAACGGCACAGCCTGGCGGCAGGTCGGGTTCGCCAGCCCGGAGCCGGAGGCGGGGCAGACTGTAGGCTAGGAAATGAGGTTTCTCGCAAACAAACGGGCAACATGATGACAACGCGCTACTTCGATGAGCAGGTGCTCCGTAAGCGGCCATACATCGAGCTCTCATGGCGTCCTGAAGTCCTTCCGGCGCGATCCAGCGGGAGGAGCAGCCTAACGGTCGTATACGCTATAGGGGAGAGGTCACTTTCGCGCGCCATCCGTTCCCAGTCGTGTCTCACCCATTCTCACCCACGCCCCACCAGTTCCCATTCGTGCGCCATTTCTTCCCAGCGGTCGGCCCCAATTGCGCAATTTCGCCAACGATCTTGAATGGCGCGTACATGTGTGCTACCGTAGCCCACGCTAGGGGTGGGTTTCAAACCCACCCGCGGGACCGACCCGTACTGGACCTTTTCGGAGTCCCTTCCCCCTCGATGGGGGAAGGCTGGGATGGGAGTGACGACGCGAGTGCGGACACTGACCACCGGCCCGCCCCCTGTCCTACTCTGTCACGCGGCGCGACACTTATGCTCCAAAATCCCCCCGCCGGAGTGACAGAATCGCGCAGGACCGCCGGCGCCCCCAGCTACGAAGACAACAGAATGTCGCAGAATCGAATATGATACGCGCGGCCGCGCTCTTCAGCGAAAGGAGACTCCAGCCATGCAGAAGGTCTTGCATATACGGGCGACGGTGCTGCCGGGCGGCAAGATGGAGTTCGCCAGCCCGGAACTCGAGGCCGGACAGACGGTCGACGTGGTGGTGACGCACGAGTCCAACGCGAAGGGCCGCTCCATCATGGGAATCCTGGATAGTGGCCCCGAGCGCCGCCTGTTCCAGACCGCCGCAGAGGTAAAGGCGTACTTAGCGGGGGAAAAGGCGTCGTGGGACCGCTAGCCCTGCCCTCCACCGGCCTTATCTACGTAGATGCCAGCAGCCTCATCTACAGCGTGGAGCGTGTGGAGCCATACCGCACTCTGCTCGAACCCATGTGGCAGGAAGCGCAGGAAGGCAATCTCACCGTCGTGAGCAGCCCGGTCCTCGTAGTGGAGGTACTGGTGAAGCCTCTTCGAGACGCAGTGTGGAGATCGAGATGCAGCACCGCGAGCTGTTCGGGGCCAACGCGATGAGACTGCTGGATGCCTCATATCCGATGTTCGAATATGCTGCCCGCATCCGCGCGGATACCGGGTTGAAAACACCCGACGCGCTTCACGCCGCGACAGCTCTGCGCGCCGGCTGAGCTCTCTTCATCACCAACGACACCGACTTTCGCCGCGTCGAGGACTTGCCCGTCGTCGTCCTGGACGATCTAGTCGAACAGGAATCGGAGGCATGACCCGTGCCAGACGATAGGTTCAACGAGTACTGCGAGAACCTGCTCGCTCAGTACAAACGCAGGAATACTAAGGCCGTTGCGAGACATATCAGGGGGGTCTGCGACATTCTCAGACATGAGGATGACCTCGTGGTACAGACCAAATTCGGCGGTTCAGTTCAGAAGAACACTTACGTCACTGGCCTCAGTGACGTCGACATACTCCTGATGGTGGACCAGTCTCCGCTCAAGAACAAGCCTCCCTCGACGGTGATCGGCTATGTGCGGGATACCATCAAGAGGCGCCTTCCCAAGAATCGCGTAAGCAAAGGTAAACTGGCGGTAACAATCAACTTCGCGGACAAGACCGAGCTACAAGTGTTGCCCGCATTGCGCACGACTGACGGATTCCGAATCGCCGACCCCGGAACTACCAGATGGAGCAACGTGATTCATCCCGAACGCTTTGTACACAGGCTGATCAGCGTGAACAACGCAAGGGGCGGAAGAGTCGTACCCATAATAAAGCTTGCCAAGGCTATGGCTGACTGCTCCATTCCCAACAAGGATAGCAGGATCACGGGATATCACATGGAGACTCTGGCGATCGGTGCCTTCAGAGGCAATCAGGGTAAACTAGACTCGAAGTCCATGCTTCTGCACTTTCTCGAGTACGCGGAGAATGCAGTAATGCGGCCAATTGCTGATCGCACCGGCCAGTCTAGGCACGTGGACGACTACCTCGGGCAAGCGGGTTCCAGACTCCGCAAAGGAGCCTCAACTCACTTCGGGCAGATGCGCGGCAAAGTCAGAAGGTGCACCACCAGGCGGCAGTTCAACGACCTATTCTGCATCGGGAACTGAGGCGGGCCGATCAGATGAACGGGCGGTTCGTGCTAATCTCCGGCAGCGCAGGAAGCGGGTGTCCGCAGCACAGGCTGGACATGGCCATCCGGTTCGTAGCGGCCTTCACCGGCGAGGTGCTGCGGAGCGGCGGCGGGGTCGTCGTCCTGGCCGGCGACGAGGCGAGCACCAGGGACGAGTACGGCAGAACCCACATCTTCGACTGGGTGGCCCTGCGCGAAGTCGAACGATTCGCCGGCAGCACAACGGAGAGTCCCCGCATTCGCTCTCGCGTCGTCATGTCCGACAAGGCGCGCGAGGCGAAGATAGATGACGCCAATCTGCGGCTGCTGAGGGACCTCGAACAGAGGGGTGTTCTTGAGACTCATTACATCCCGCGCGAGCTGTTCACCGGCGGGGAGTATCGCCAGGCGATGATCGAGCGGTGTGATGCCATGCTCGCCATTGGCGGCGGCAAGGGCACCTACGCCGCCGCCAATGCGATGACCAAGCTCGGCAAGCCGGTGTTGCCGCTGGACCTCCGCCTTGGCTCCTCCGCCGATGATGGAGACGGCGCCGTCGCACTGCACAGAGAGATGTTGTCCGACCCCGATCGGTTCTTCCCACACGCACATCGCGACGTAGTCAGCAGAGTCGGGACGCTTTCCTTGGACCGGGCCATCAATGACGCCGAGGCTGTTGCGCGAGCGTCAGTCGAGTTGCTCACAAGGGAGCTGGAGGCTGGTCCGCCACCCAAACAGCCCGGGAAGGGCAAGGGACGGCTGGCCGCCGCGTGGCGGGCCGCAAAGGGGCTAAGTGTAGTCGCGGCTGCAATCAAAGTGTTCGAGTGGGTAAGGGGCCTGTTGCCATTCCTGTAGCGGACATGTGCGATGTAAAGAAGTTTATGAGCCTGAGTCTGCCGCCTGAATTGAAGTCGAAGGGCGACGTCCGCATGCTTAAGGAGAGGCTAACCGCCTTGTTTTGTTGTCAACACTACCCCGGCGACCCGCTCCTCAAGACCTATGACCTCGCTAGGGCCATGCGAGACGTAGGAATTCCGGTGATCGGCGGCTTTAAGAAACCGATGGAGAAGTAGTGCCTGCGACTGCCGCTGCGCGGACGCCAACCGGTGGTGGTGTGCCCAGCGCGTGGCATCGACGTCAAGCCCTTCTCACCGACAGAGCTTTCGGCGAGGATCAGTGCTGCGCTTCGCCAGAGGTCTGCCGCAGAGCCGTATGTGCGGGGCGGCTTGACAATCGACTACGCTGGGCGCAGCGCGGTTCTGGCCGTCCGTCCCGTGTACCTTACTCCGACTGAGTACCAGGTTCTGGCGGAGCTTTCGGCCAACTCCGGTCGACTGCTGACCTACGAGCGCCTCCTGGATCGGGTTTGGGGGAAAGGAGAACCCTACGCGGACGTGCGGCCCATACGCATAGTCGTCGGCAGGCTCCGCCGCAAGCTGGGTGACAATGCGGACAATCCCACCTACATCTTCACCGAGCCCCGCGCCGGCTACCGAATGCTGGTGGGGAGAGATATAGGGTGCGGAATCTCACCGTGCTAACATGAGCCGCTAACTGTCGATAGAGCTTCGTTCCAAAAGGAGGTACTAGTAATGACATCGTCCTCATGGAGTGCGCTTGAACAGAGCCTGTTTGCTTCCCTCCGCGAACAACCCGGAGTAACCGAGATCGTTAACTCGGGGTTCGTGTCCGGGGTCGAACATGATGGGATCATTGTCGGAGGTAGTGAACCCGGAGTGACTAGCCGCGTTTTCCTTGAGATCAAGTCACTGCCGGTTATCGACCACAGAATCGCCAATGTCGTTCTGGAGAAGCTCTCAAGGCTTCAAGAGAGCGAAAAGCAACCTGAAGCGAATTACCTGTTGATCTATACCGGATCCATCACCGCCGGGGCTCGGCAGGTCCTCAATGGCAGCAACGTGATTGCCAGATCTCTGCGTAGCCTTGAAGACCTGAGTACTGATTTCTGGAAAACACTGCGCCCTGAATACAAAGAACCTGGTCCGGTCGGCAGGGCTCAGCAGTTGACTCAAGCCCTGGATGACGTGCCGTTAGGGGCGAGGTATTCGGTGGCTTACGAAGCTGCGTGTGAGTCAATCCTCGAGTTCCTGTTCAGCCCGGATCTGGGATCGCCGAAGGCACAGGTGTTCAATTCCACTCGCTCGTATAGGCGCGATCTGATTATGAAGAATGGGGCTGAATCGGGATTCTGGGCACGTATGCGGGAGAGATACCAGGCGGACTACTTGATCGCCGAATTCAAGAATGTCAAGAGTCCAGTCGGAAATACGTCCATTTGGCAGTTGGCGGGCTACATGAAGGAGAAGGGAGTGGGGTTCTTCGGCATGCTCATCGCACGAAATGGCGTTAGCCGAGGAACAGCTAACCCGGCGATCCTCGACCAGTGGATACATGCCAATAAGATGATCGTCCCAATCGGCAATGAAGACCTGAAAAGAATGATCGATATGCGGGACAGTGGGAGCGACCCAACCGATTACGTCGATGACTTGATAGACCGGATAAGGTGCTCGGTCTGATTCATGCGAAGTCCTGATCCGAACTACAAACGGAATCGCTCGAACGAGGTCTGTCAGTGATGCTCAGGGGCAGGAAGGGAACGGGGCCAACGGGCACCACGAAGAGCCCACCAGCCGCAGCAGACGCTGTTTCCCGGGCGTAGTTCATGGCCAAGCCGGGGAAACCGAAGGGTCCCAAGGTATAGGCGCCGTCACTGTCCCTCTTCGAGTGGGCGGTGGAACAAGGGCGTGAGGCGGGCCGGTCGCTGCAGGGCGTTAGGCCGATACGCAAGAGGGGAGGGCACCGTTCGATGGTGCAGCGCACTCCTCCAGGTGGTGATGTGTGCGGCCTCTCCTAAGCTTCTGGATAGGGCATACGCCAACCCTCGCTCAGTGTGCTGGTCTTTTCTTGTTGCTATGTCGGTATGGGCGGCGGGACGCTCCCCATTACCTCCCGGACCGTACTTCAACCGGGCGGAGTGCGCCACGCCATCTTCTGTGTCGCCGACGCCCTAGCCAGAGAATTCCTCTCATCTAGGCCGCTTCAAATTCCACACAACCCCTCGCACTCTTCAGCCATCAATTCTGCATATCCAGTTGCCGCTGAGAAGTCGACCTGGTCAAGAGGCACTCTCGAAGCGTGGAGGTAAGCCTCGCCCTCCACTGCCCCTCTCGTTCTAGGCGAGTTACGGAGAACCCAATCAATGTGGACCGCCTCCTTGAAAGAAGCCGGATCACTTTGCTGCATATCTTTCCAGGACGCATCCGAGTGGAAGGGACAACCGATGCATGCACTCCTGGGTAGGTTACGACCGGGATAACGTTCCTGGAACCAACTCAGGAGTTGAGCCCTGCTGAATTCTCTATCTACGAGCGGGAATTTGTGAGTCACCCATTCGTATCTGCTGTCCTTCTGGCGGACTATCTCGTCAATGCTAATACCCAGCCACATCTCGACACCCTTGTGTTTCGGCGCCCGACGTCCCTGCTCAATGCCCAGACGTTTCCGAAGGTCTTCGTGAATCGGCTCGAGCTTGTAGTTGCTGGTGCACTGTCTAATCAATCTACCTTTGGATCCATCAGAGTTAATCGTGAAAACCGGAATCCCAAGGAATCTATGCCCATCTGGCGCCACCCCTTCTATGATGTTGTCTCGGATGTTACCGGCAGACACACGGACCACCTCAAATGACAGCTGTTCCGTCAGCCATTCAAGATGTTCGTATACAGATGGGGGCTCCCAACCAGTGTCAGCGAATATCGCAAGATCCGGCTTCTCCAACCCGTACTCGCCACGTTCAGCCATCAGCGCCAGGACTGTCGATTGCACTCCCGCCCCCAGGCTGAGTACCTTGATAAATCCACTAGGATTTCTCAGTTTCTGACGGTCGGCGACAAAGTCAGGTTCGGACATTACTTCGTCCACGAACTCATTGATTCGTTCCCTGAGCACAGGCCGTGGAATGGCTTCCAGTAGCAGTCCCCCGCTGTACAGATTGAGCCTGCGCCAAAGAGCCTTCACGCCCTCATTGTTGATGCCCTGCGCCCCATTCAACAGGGCCCTGACAAACTCGGCAAGCACTATCGAGTTTCTAAGCGACTCTCGCATGACAATCGTATGGTAGTGCTGGGCGTGATCTGCAAAGTAACGAACGGCCTGATCAGCGTTGAAGGCCCCTCCAGAGCCGTCAGCAGCCTTCTGGGCAGTGTGCGCCAACCACCACGTCCGCGAGGCAACATTCATCTGAAACAGGCCCAAAGAGTGATCGCTTAGGAAGTAGTGCTGGCGGATGTGCCTGGTAGGGTCAGAACTGCGGAGTGGCCAACGTTCGATGCAGTAGGCATGCAGCTTAAAGTGCGCGAACCAACTCCAGAGCAGATGGTCTGTAGCTTGAGCCGGAGACAAGCCAGATAGGGCTTGGTAGAAGCCCAGTGCTTGATCATCGGATTGGTTGGGACGTCTACCGCCCTCCAGATCAACACGCAACTCCACGGGAGCCTGCAACTCGATCGTGGTTGGTTCCCGGTAAGGCTCAATCCCGTTTGACGTCAGTACCGCCTCAAAGTCAGTGGAGGGGTCAAACCAGAGGTCCGGATCAGTATCGGCCAACTCGCGCAAGAAGTCGTAGGATTCCTGGGTAAGGCGGAAAACTGTCTGGTCAGTCGTCATTACCTGTCTCTGCAAAAGTCGTGAGTAGGTGTCCAAGGGGCCCTTCCAGCAACTTCTGTGCGTGAATATGGGCATCCTGCGCGGTCCGCTCGTCCTCGACGTCTATGCCGTGACTTTCTAGCGCGGAAGCAACAACAGATGCCCAGGCACTGTCCCTGCGTTCGGATAGATTGGATATCGCTCCTACTACGGCGTGGAGATAAAGACTTGGGTGTAGAGTTGCCCTGGCAATTGGGGAGCCTGCCCGCATGGTCTTCAGCGCAGGCTGGTCATCTGAATTCACCAGCACCTTGATTCGCGTGTCCTCGTAATCGAGCATGAATTGGCCGGGCTCGATGCGACTGGAAGCAACAATGTCGATGATCGAAGTCACGTTGCCCTGGTCACTGGATAGCTTGATCCCGTCGCCCACAGCGAGCACAGCTCCAGCCGGCAGCTCAAATTCCGTACGGCCGGCTTCGTGAAACTCGCGGTCGTGTTCATCAGTAACCGGAAGGACTACAGAATGTGTGGCAGTGATGAAAGGCGTCAATGTGATGTCGTGCGCGAAATCGGACATTCTTAACGCAACAACCTCGTCTGACGTGCTGGTGTCCCGGTGTTGGTACAGCTGCCTGACCATGGTTCGTGGGGAGGCAGCGAGGACGGCGAAAGAAGCCGACCCGGACTTGACCATGGAATCTAGTGTGCCGCACTGCAGATCATACGAAATTGGTATCGAGAGCCGGTCAGCCAATAGGTCTGCGGGTACCGACTCGCCTGTCTCTATGGAGAAGGATGTCGTCGGAATGTAATCGGACGACCAAGGAGCAAGAACCGGATGAGCGAACAGCTGGCTCACTTTGTCTCACGCACCCAGAGATCAAAGGCTGATATCTGCTCAATCTGGTCCGTCGTGGTTAGAAGCAAGCTAGTTCTTTCATTCGGTTCGGGAGTTACTCGTACCTTACCGTCTTCGAGGAGGCTGCATTCCGTTCCGTCAGATAGAAGGGTCTCTGCATCTACGACTGGGATGGCTGCTTCAGCAGTAGCTTCATACCCTCTGGGGTGTATCGTGATGTCCACCGAACGCTTGGACTCCAAGCGAGGCGTGAAACTGACGCGTACCTGTCGAGGGCCAATCGGGATGACCCTCGGATCTCGAATGTGAACTCGTGGCATTGACCGGCGACGCCTTCCCAGGAGTTCCTCGGTTTCACCCTCGACACGTCCGTGTTCGCCCGCTGTCGCGCCCTGGGAGTCCCTGTTGGGGGGGGCGCTCGCACCCAACCCCTCTTCGTCAGCCTGATCCATGATCGGCCTTTCCGCTGGCCGAGTCTGGACCCTTGTTACCGACAACTGCCGCTCTGCTGGTTCCTCCCCTTCATCCTCTGGTAGGTACTGCGCCAGTTCGCTCAGGTTCTCACTCACCTCCGCGTGACGAGATCCCATCTCTGAGTCGATGATGGCTCGAAGCTGCCTGCGGACATTTCTGAAGGTGGTCTTTGCCTGCTGCTGCTGTTCCGGTTCGGGTAATTGGTCAGGCTGAATCGCGTCATGTGCAGGGCTTTCCATGCTCCGAACCCAAAGGTCGCCCTCGTCAGTCTGAGGCGTTACCACCGCGGTGTAGTCTGTCCAAGTGATTCTTCGCCTCGGAGAGACAGGGTTGACCTTCTGATCAGAACTCGCAGTTATCAGCATGCCCTTGTTGTTAACGTAGGCGGTTCGTGAGGGACCGTCGTTCGGGTCCAGATACACATCAAGTCTCCCAATCGGGTTAACCGACCTGGTGGCATGGTTGGCATCGCTAGTCCTGATCACCTTGTAAAAGTGGTAAGCGTCGGTCGATGCTTCCGGTGCAGAGAGAATGTCGTCGATCGTTTCGTGATCGACGACTGTCGGCCTTCCAGAATCTGGTCTTATCGTCACCCGTAGTTGGCGATCATGAACGGCCATAAAGAAGTTTTCACAGACAGCGTGCTTCACGTCCGACGCCCAGTCGTCGCTGTGCGGATTGAATCCAAGTATGAAGAGGCCTGCACCGGCGGAGTCGTGTAACCGGAACTCGTCGGGTATCTCCTCTCTCCCCATAAGCGGTTTCATATCCTCCGATCGATAAAAGCCGGTGTTTTGAAGATAGCTAACTGGCGATGGTGCGGCATCTATACCATTGAGATCCGGGTGGGGATGTGTCATCAGGCGGGCTTTCCCCTGGCACTTTTCGACGCGCCCGCGCCTACCTGCAGAATAGCGCGTTGAGTAGATCACTGCAAAGATGTCACTGATCGTGAAGACTGCATTCTTGCCGATACCGTATGATCCCCCCGAAACAGTCCCTTCCTTCTGAACGATCCCTTCAGACTCAACCAAGGCGTGCCAATTCGGATCCCGAAGGCCGCGCGTGCCAGAGTCGACAACCTTCAGACACCGCACGGTCGGGTGACTAAGAGTCTCCACCCCCCTTTGTAAGACCTCTATGTCTCGTTGTGCATTAGCGGCTCCGATGCGCCTCACCTCTTCTATACATGCTCTGAAATGCGACTCAAGCTGGTTGCCGTTAAATGCCGCCTTCGAGATTGCACGATCCGAGATCTCCACTTCGACCAACGGAAATCCCGTGTCATGTGAATCCAGCGAGTTCTGTATGACCTCGCGTGTCACGTGACGTAGGCGTTCGGCTTGGAAGTAGGTTCGAGCGGCGTCAGTCAGGCCGTATGACACTCCGCCGTGATTCGGTGGGAAGTCCCAATAGGGACCCGTCATAGGATCTATCTCCCGTGACTCTTAGGCTTGCTGGTCACCTGCGGTTTTACCATCGCGTGATTCCGCCGACGTTTTGAGGAGTTCGTCGTCGAAGGCTCGGGACAAATTCCAGATTGGGGCATCTGGGTCTTCCGTGAGCATTTCGACGATCACAGGGGCGCCGGCTGCGGCGAGTCCATTGGCAATTCTCATCATCTGAGAGGCGTCGCTCACAACCTCTATGGACTTTTCGATTGCTAGAGCCGTCATCATGATCGCCTCTATGCGCCAAGGATCTCCGTCAAAGATGCGTCCCTCGATGAACGGCACTGTCTCCTGATTGGTTAGATCAACGGGTGAGAGTCCTCTCCGTGCGGCGAGGCACATTGCGGCCATCCACATATCCACGCGTCTGCGAAATGGACTATTCCCCGGAGATGACGAGTTGTCAGTTCGGCAGAAGCGAACGTAATCGGGCCGTTGATCTACGGGATACAACAGATTGCTGTTTGTGAATGGATTGCGGTTTGCCGAGGTCATAGGTTCTCCTAATCTGCGGTAGGTGATACAGACTGCAAGATAGTCTTTCGCACGCAGACTTGGCAGTTCTCTCGATGGCTGCACTCACACCGAGCGATCCCGCCCATAGGGTCAGCTGGTGCATTGACAAGCATAGCTGGGTAGTGTGCTGGATTGCTCAAGGTCATTGTTCGAGCTGTCTCGCGGTCCAGGATATTCTCACAGCCCGCGATCTCCGCAGGTGTAAGAAAGAGGACGAGCTGAGAGCTCTCCCTGATCGCGGTTCTGAGCACGGAGGCTTTTACCTCTCCTGCCATCATGCCTAGCGGGGTGTCAATTACATTTGGAGCCTTTACCTCACTCACCTGAGTAAGGGCCAAGATGAATGCAAGTGTCAAAGCACGACGAGATGCGCCATTGAGATCGACATCCGGGTTAAGTGCTCTGCGCTCTGCCCCATAAACCATAATCTCGAACTCGTCTGTGATCTCTGCCTGTCTGATAATCGCATTCTGTTCTTCATCCGCAACTATCATCTCGAGGAATATCTCGTTCATCTTTGTGCTAACCTTCCTGAGTTCCTCGTGAGTCAGGCGGTCATACGCATTGCGAAGTGCCGTTTGGAGGTCCTCGGCAACATCGAGTTCAGATTCGAGACGGTCGCTTATCCCCTGACGACGAAGGAGTGCTCTTTGTCGATTCTTGAGAATGCCAAGTTCTTCTACTGCACTTCTCAATTCGACTCGATATCTGCTGCGATCAGAGCTGAACCGCTCCATCTGTGCCCTGTGACTGTTGCGCTGCGTTCTTAGTTTGCCGATATCCGTGTCCGGTATAGCCGCTAGTTCTGCCTCCTGCGCAGCTAGGATCCTTCCATACTCATCACGCTTATCCTGCAAGTCCTCCCAGTCCGTCTCTACATCGGCTAGTCGAGATGTCCACCGAGGTCCGGAACTAGAACTGAGCCGTAGGGATTCAGCTCTGAAGTACAGATTAGTCGCAACTGATTTGAGGGTGTCACTATCCTTTGCATGGTCTATGAGCTTCTGAATGTGTTCTCGCCTATGCCGAGGCTCCAAAGCCTCTCCCTGGAGCTTCTCTCCACAGATGCACACATCCGTCTTTAGGCGATCCTCCAGAACTGGAATCGTGGAATTAGGGATATCTCCTTGATTCCGCAACTCATCCAGAATGGCAAAGCCACCCTTTAGCGCCGGTCCCAGGAGGTCCTGCGCCAGCACTTGCGACTCAAACAGTGCCGAATGCTCTGCATTTACCTTCTCAATCCGTTCTTCGAGACTCTTTATGAATGTTCGAGTCTGGTTGATACGGGACATAACAGATTCTCGGTCACCTTTCGCCAGGGCGTCCTCGATCTGCTTTTCCATTTCGGCATGGGCGGTATCGAATGCGCTAAAATTCTTGTCAGCAACGTCGACTTCCTCATTCAAACGCTCAACGGTTCTTTCGAGCTCCTCTATTTCACCTGCGGTCCTCTTCAGTTGGGCATCGGGAGTCTGGCTTCTGATTTTGGAATTGATAGACTTACCAGCAGCTCGGACTCGCCCAATAGCACCTTCTATGACATCTAGTCCAAGAAGGTTCCGGATTGCGTCCCGTACCTTCTCCTGTTTCGTAGAGGCAGTCACATCCGACTCGATGAAGCTGAGAGCGCGGTCCCCGTCGGTGAAGAACACCTCTCTCAGGATGGACGGGATCTCATCTTCGATTATGGCTTCAGGTGAGCTATTCTCACTCTCCCCCGTGGGCGTGAGCTTGGACAGGCTGACGGTGGTTTGGCCAGGAGTCCACGTCTCGCCCCTTACAGTATCTTGGGTACTGCGAGTCAAACGATACTGAGTTGAACTTGTACGAATCTGGCCGGACTGCCTGCTAGTGTGAATGCTCAGTGTTTCAAACACGATTTCAACGGATATTGGAACCCGTGCACCATCTCTGCTAACGTCCCAATCAATGGGATGCAGTCGGAAGTCACTGCGGCGACGGGGAAGAGCAGGATCCCCATAAAATCCCCATTGAAGAGCATTCAGGATGGTTGTCTTCCCTGACTCGTTGGAAGCTCGTATCACTACCAGCCTCCTGTCTTCCCCGACCTCGAAATCTAGGGTCAGATCACGAAGCAACCGGAAGTTAGTAAATCTAGCACGAACTAATCTCATTGGGTTGCACCTTAGTCAGAATCCACTTTTGCTCTTTCTGTAGCAAGAAACTGCCCTGCGAGGTTAATCCTGTCCTCGACTTTCTGTCTAATGTTGGTGCGATTCACCCTGTTTTGCCTTTCGGCAGTGATGACGTCGCTGGCCGCATCCTTAAGTTCCTCCCGGTATCCCGGGCACCGTTCTTCAACGGCGTCAATCTCGGCGAATATGATCTCTGCGACCTTCCTCTCGTTGGCTGGCAAGTCGATAACTCCTCGGTGGTTGGCGACTTCTACTACAGGTACGCCGCCTCTATTAGGGTCTTGATGATGACGAGCGGACCGCCTGGCAACCCAGCATTGCGTGCGAGCCGAGCGAACTCCTGCACCCGCTTCAGCTCAGACTCTACAAGACGTCGTGAGTCTTTGTCGAGATCTTGGGAATAGGGTGGCAGGGCAATGAAATCGTGTATCTCACTGTGTGTCTTTCCCACCTCATCGCATTTGCGGAGCAGGCGACCTCGACGCTGCACCCATTGGCGTTCCACGGTTGTGCTTGCCAGTATGAAAGCTTTCTGGATCTGGGGGATGTTAATCCCTTCATCTAGTACTCTCTTTGCGGTCAACACCTGCAGATTACCTCTCTGAAATGAGCTGATGATCTGCTTCGTCCGTGCTCGGTCCCCTGACTCTTCGTACGTGAGTTGCTGAAACCGCACGTCCAAATCTCTCAGTGTGCGGTTGACCCTCTCCAACTGGTCAGGTGCTTTATCGGAGGCATAGATCAGGGTATGCGCAATATCCCGAGGCCCCTCGGCTTCAAGTACGCCTAGCAGGGCATCCACCTTCTTGGAGGCATTCTCAAGTACCGCACGGCGGTCTATGAGTAGCTTTTGGACATAGGCATTTGGCTCCTCGTCCTCCCTCCATGAGTTCAACCTAATCTTCTCGGTCAACGCGAGCCAGCGGTCCATCTCGTCATCTGTCAGTTCGACGGGATGCACAAAGTAATCGTATGGGACCAGACAAACTCCGATTGCTTGGTCGAGTGTAAACTGGTACGCAGGCTCTCCAAAGAACTCGAAGAGCGCCTCGGTACCCTCGTTATCGTACTGCCGGACTGGAGTCGCGGACAGCCCCAAGCGGTGATCGAAGAACTCAGGAGGGTCCGAGATAAATCCCTCACTTCCCAATCCATGCACTTCATCCCCGATTAACAGTGTTGAGGTATCCATTTTACTTACCGCGTCTTGGAAGTCCGAGGCACTTAGTGTCCTGTGCGTCACGACGACGGCTTCAACGTTGCTCACACGTCGCCGGAGACGCCGACCGATTCTGTTTAGAACTATGGACCGTGCCTTCGATCCAGACTGGGCGGTGAGGTCGATTGGTGTAATGCCGAATGGCCTGATCTCATCACACCATTGCTGCACGAGTGGAACGTAGGGCGCGGCGACGACAATTAGCAGCGAGTCAACATCTTGGTACAGTCCGTGAGCTGCAATCATCGCTGTAATGGTCTTGCCTGATCCCGTGGCCATCTCCAGAATCCCACGTCTGCCAGCATTGTTCCAGGCGTCAACCGCTTCACCTTGATGCGAAAACGGACCGTCCGAATAGCGGAGCCACGAGGGGATATGGAACTCACTACGTGGGTAGTCAGGGTCTGTTTCTTCTTCTGTGGCCTCAATCGCTTTCCCATAAAGCATGCTTACGTCGAATTCCTGCGGAGGAGCCGCGGTAGTGTAGGTTTGCACAAGTTGCTTTCGAACAACATCTGGGATTGGCACTACTACGCAGTTCTTGGTCCTGTGTCTCCAGAGTCCTTCGAACTCCTCCCTCAGCCTCCCGATGGTATAGACGTCATTGTTCGTCCCCCAAGAAGTGCAGACCGCCACTTGCTCGATATTGCGATGCATCCCCGCAGCCGTAAGATTGGTGGAGCCGTGAGCACAAAGCGTCTGCTCATGATTGTCGTGGAACAGCCAAACTTTCGGGTGAAACAATCCCTCTTTCATCAGGGCTATCTGGATCTCCATCCGACCCTGCCTTAGCAGCCACGTTAGGCATTCGAGCGTATGTCTCTGAATCGCATTCTCGGTGACGAGGACTTCGTCGAAAATGGACCTGACGACGTCTGAGACATCAGAGATTCCATCTTCAATGGCTGCCCAGTCGTCAGAACGAAGGACGGGGCTGACAATTAGGCGAAAAGTCCCGCTTGACTCGTTTACAAAGGTGGCCAAGCCGGGAGCCAACGAGGATAGGACCTCACTCGTGAAGAAGCCAACCATACAGTCCACGTTCGCTGAGGCTGCAAAACTTGGTATGAGCACGTCCTCGACGAATGGATCCTCTGGTAAGATGTAGATCGGGCGAGGCGACTGGTTCTCCTTGAGACCTGTCATTCTTTGGATCATTTGTGACGCCCTACTCCACGTATATGCTGACTAAAGCTCATGACGGCTACAGTGTACTTTATCTGTCGAAAGTGGGACAGCCCTATTGGAGGATGGGGCCAACTCAGGCTTCTTCCGTGAGCCAGCGCCTCAATACGAGCTGACAGGAAGTGCAACGAAGAAAGTCCTGTAGCTCACCCAGCGCGGAATCGAACCTGTCATGCGCGCCTACCGGTTGGTGACGTGTAGGTCTCTACTGCAAACTCTCTTCGAAGAACTCGGAGTTCGGTACGAGTAGATGTACCCGTAGATCTGTACATCTAATTCTGGAGCTACTATTCAGCGTGGCGAGACCACATTGGATGGAACCGCCGGCAGATCGGGACAGATACTCGGGCCTTTAGGGCGGAAGAGATGCCGTTCGCAGGTGGATGTTCTAGAGAATCAAGCTGAACCGCAGGGCGAAGGTTCTAGATGTTGTCCAGTCTGGTACACTCGACGAGGCTCGAACTCTCCCTGAATCTCACAGCACCATCCTCAGTTCAAACGTGGTTCTGCCTACAGTCAACTTTGGCCTACCACGTTTCTTCCGACGCTTGTCCGGTACATGGACTCTCCTTTCCCCGCGTCAGACTGTGAGGCGATTGGATATCAAGCGAGTTAACTCCGTGTGGACCTTGTGGATCGGACTGTCCTGCCTGCTGGCAGTCTGCGTCCTCGCGGCGTGCGGCGGAGACTCGACCTCGGCCGATGCGCCAACGACGGCGGACGTCAGCACGCCCACGCGCACGCCGGTTCCCACTGCGCCCGCGACTCCAACGCCCAGCCCGACCGCGACGGCATCTATCCCGATGGCGAGAGAGTTCTGCTCGACGCGCTGAGAATCGTGGAGATTCCCGACAGTACTATGATTCTGGCCGGGCTCAAGACGGTCAGGATCCACTACCCCCCCGACACACTTCTGGTCGGAAGTGAAGGACGAACCCAAGCTGTCGACCTTCGTCTACCCTGCGGGCTACACACCGTGCTGCTGACTGACCACACCCATCTGCCGTTCAGCAGCCTGAAGGCGCGCCAGGCCATGCAGGCCGCGATGGACGCCGAATCACTGATGGCCGCTTACAATCCGCGGTCTCTGTGAAGCCTCTGCGGCGCCATCTTCATCTGCGGCACGCCCAACGAGAGCGACGCGGGGCTGGAGCTGTACAACCAGAACAACATGAAGAGGGCCAAGTGGCTTTTCCAGCAGTTCGTGGCTGAGACCGGCTGGGACACTGACACCGAGATAGTTATCCTGGGTGACACCACCACCAACGCCAATCGAAACAGAAGCATCGTCAACCACGCCGCAGCCAGGGAGATAGGTTTTAGTTCAAGACTCGAACTGTACGACTGGGACACGACGGTGACCTTCCGTCAGGATCCCGGGTACTGGGACCTATTCCCGACCGGCTGCTGCGGCGTGCCCAGGAACAATCCCCTGTTCAACTGGGCTCTGAACGAGTAGACGTATGGCTGGCACGACAACCTCGAGATCGAGGAATTGAGGACGCAGTACGCGCGCACCATCGACCCCGCCGAGCAGAAGCGCCTGGTGGACGCTGTGCAGAAGTCGTACTTCGAGAACGTGACGCACCGCATTCCCGGCAACGTAGTCAACTACAATGTGATGAACGCCAACCTGAAAGGTGTGCACGACTACTACTACCACACTCGGATGACCGGAGTGTGGTTCGACGAGTGGCTTCACGATTCGGCAGGCAGCCGCCGGTCTGTTCCGGTTGAGCCAAGTGCCTCGGCATTTGGCTCGGGGGAGATCAGGGGTTCGGATCCCCTATGCGCTACTGTGGCAGATAGTGACCCTAGCCTAGCAAGCAGGTATCAAAATCGGCAAGTCTAAGGGATTCAAGAAGTGGCAGAATGTACGTAGGCTCAACTAGGTTAAGGGGAAGGTTTCGTAGACCCAATTGGCATTCTGTGACCTGCCCAACAGTAACATCTCTGCTGGAACAGTTTCGTGTCCGCTGTATCCAGCCACCCGACAGGCCAGTGCCGCACTCTGGACACGACTCAGGAGCGTGTATCGCCTGGTGCGTGGGTTCCATACGCCGTCGGGCAAAGCCGTGAAGACGACCCTTCCAGGGTCGCTTCCTCTCTGGCTGATCCCGCTTGACGGATGGCTCATTGCCCGGCATCCCTGCGGTGCGGCCGCGAGTGATCCGTCGGTACTCCAGCTCCTCTACCCGCCGCCGCAGCTCGGTGATGACCATCTGCTGTTCAGCAACAACTGCCGGCAGAGTCTCTCGGCTCGCGCTATTCAGGTCTAGTCTAGTACCGCTTCCAGATGGTTCTGACGGACGACGCGCCCCTCACGCCTGCCTCCCAGACTGGCCGGTCTGGAAGGCATTTGCAATCATACAAATGACGGCTAACGGTCTCTGTACATCATCCTCATGACACAGCTGCTCCCCGTGACCGCTGACCGCTAGCGTCTTTAGGTTCACCTCATCAACTCCAAACAGTTACCGGGCCTAATCCTCAACTTGACAAGGCCGTGTAAAGCTGACATTATCGCATGGTTAGGGTTACATGCATCCTTTCAGGGCAGTGAGTTTGTTTTCGCTCGGTAAGGAGGTACGATATGAGGCACACCACGTACATTATCGGCATCCTACTTGTGATGGCCATTCTTGTCTCCCTTGCTTGTAGGGGGACAGATGAGGCTGAGCCTGCCGAGCAGACAGTGGCTCCAACTGCCCCGGCCGCGGCTCCCGTGGCCACCGTCGCCACCGTCGCAGCCCCTGCACCAACGGGGGCACAGGCGGATGGGCCGGTAACGGGCGGCGTGCTCAACATGCAGGCCGGGGACCCCTCAAACTGGCATCCTTACAAGCTTCGAAGTACAACCGCACTGGGTGTAGTCAGCCCGCTGTACAACCAGCTCGTGCAGATGAACCCCGACAACATGTCCGAGATTGGCCTGGACCTGGCCGAAAGCTGGGAGGTAACTGACGGAGGCAAGGTATACACCTTCAAGATTCGCGAGGACATAGAATGGGAGCCGGGCCAGTCCTTTACCGCTGATGACGTCATGTTCAGCCTCGATGAAATGGCCGCCAGCGGGCTGAGCAGGGCCGGCCTCTGGGTCCCCTATGCGGAAGGCTGGGAAAAAGTCGATGACGTCACCGTTCAGATTGTGCTGAAGGAGCCCGCGGCCGCGTTTCTCGGATTCTTTGCCATTGACTACGTAAAGATGCTGCCCAAGTATCGCGCCGACATCGGATTCGACGACCCCCTGAACACTGTCGGAACCGGCCCATTCAAGTTCATTTCCTACCGAAAGGGCGACTCCTATGAACTGGAGAAAAACCCTAACTACTTCAAGGATGGCCTTCCATACGTAGATAGTATCAAGGGTTTTGTGATAAAGGAAAAAGCCGCTTACATCACGGCGTTCAAGACCGATCGCGTGTTGATGCAGCACCAACCTTACCCCAAGGTGACCGCAATCGAGGCCAAGTCTCTTGCAGAGGAGCTTGTGGAGTCTCACAAGTTCTATCCACACTTTCCAGGCACGCACTACGAGATCCAGATAAACATCAACGAGAGCCCCTTCGGAAACACCAGCCTGAGGAGGGCGCTGCACCTAGCCACGGATCGGAGCCAGTACATCGAGCTATTCTCTGATCCGGAGATTACAAAGCTCGGACTCCCCTTCCCACCGGATACCTGGTACGGAAGGTCAATTGACGAGGCGAACCAGGTACCCGGGTTCCGGCAGCCAAAAGATGAGGACATCGCCGAAGCCAAGAGGCTGCTGTCTGAGGCAGGTTACGGCGACGGGTTTACGACCAGCATCATGTCCGGCCCCGGCAAGTGGGCCGACATGGCATCTGTCCTCAAGGAACAGATGAAGAAGATTGGGGTGGAAGTGGAGTTGGACTCGCGTCCAAGTCCCGACTTTCGCGCGGCCTTTTCCGAAAAGGACTTCAAGCTCGGTGTGTGGGGGTCAGGGATTACCATAAATGACCCCGATGCCATCATCGGGGACAGTTATCGACTGGGCGCATTCCGCAACTACCCAGAGTGGACCAACGCAAAGGCCGAAGAACTCGCGGTCAGGCAGCGCGGCATTCAGGACCAGGCGGAGCGCGCCCGGGTTCTCCGGGAGCTCGAAGACTTTCTGACGAGCTGGGAGGACAACTACTGGATCAATCTCTGGTGGGAGCCGGACCTCTGGCTGGTGAGTAACAGTGTCGGGGGGTTCCACGGCTGCTGTGGGGCTGGCCACGACTTCATGAAGTACGACACAGTCTGGATACGCCGCTAGGCGGCTTGGCAGACTGGAGAAAAGTTACTCGACTCCAACGTTTCAGGCCAGCGGGCATGGGAGCGCAGGTTCGCTTGTTCCCATGCCCTGTTTGCTGGCCGGTTACCCTTTCGGTCGCGCGGCCGTTCCCTATGCAACCTGCCGGCTTGGACTGCTGTCCGAAACTCCAGCCCTGGTCAGGCAGGCTGCTATCTTTCGTTGCCGTTTTCGATAGGAGCCTCCAGAGACCGGAACAGGGATAGGTGAACTGGTGCGAACTTACATTGTTAAGCGCGTCTTTTTCTTCCTTCCCACACTCTTTCTCGTTTCCGTCTTCATCTTCTTGATCATGCGCATAGTTCCCGGAGACCCTGCACTGCTGATTCTCCAAGGGGACGAGGGGATAAGGGTAGATCCCGTCGAACTCGCGGAACTGCGGAAGGAGCTGGGGACTGACCGGCCGATACCCGTTCAGTATGTCAACTGGCTGTGGGACCTTGTTCGTGGTGACCTGGGCACCTCCACATACTATGGCAACCCGGTCGTAGATGACCTGAAGACACGCCTTCCAATTTCGCTCCAACTGGCGGTTATGGGATTCGCCATCTCCATCGTGCTGGCTGTGCCGCTTGGCGTGGTATCAGCGTTGAAGCAGGAATCCCTCATAGACTACGGCGCCAGAATACTCACCATATCCGGGATATCTATCCCTTACTTTCTTATGGCAATTCTCATGATCTACGGGCTTGCGCGATTCTTCCACTGGTCGCCCCCGCTTGGACACGCCGCGCTGTGGACTGACCCCTTTACGAACTTGCAACAACTCATTCTGCCGGCGATCGCTCTCGGTGTCTATGACATGGCCTTTGTAGCTCGCATAACCCGCTCATCGATGCTCGAGGTGCTGCGCCAGGACTACATCAGGACAGCCCGCTCCAAGGGCTTGACGGAGGGTATTATTTCGTACCGCCACGCCCTGAGGAACGCGCTGTTGCCGGTAGTCACCATTTCCGGGCTGAATTTCGCGAATCTGTTCGGGGCAACCGTAATCACCGAGCTTGTGTTTCTTGTTCCAGGACTGGGTAGCCTGCTTCTCGACAGCATTCAGCGTCGAGATTTGCCGGTCATACAGGCGGTCTTCATTCTTATGGCGGTCATGGTCCTGTCGGTCAACATGTTCGTTGACCTCCTTTACTCATGGCTCGACCCCAGAGTGCGGTATGCATAAGTCAGTCGGAGAGGCGCCATCTTGTCGTCGCTAAGCCAGCCGGAGCAAGTGCAGGGCCTGAGGCCCAAGCCCCCTATCTGGAAGACCCTGGCAAACTTCGCCAGGCGGAAGCCGCTGGGAACAGTAGGAGGGGCAATCATAGCCTTTCTGCTGCTGGTGGCCATACTGGCGCCGTTTATTCGGCCCTTTGACCCGTTCGAGATCCACAGCGATGCGTGGTTAGGTCCCCCGGGAGTAAGGGTGGCTTTGGAGGGAGGCCGGACGGGCACCCTGATACTGGGGGGAGACGAGCTTGGGCGTGACATATTGAGCCGGATAATAGTTGGCTCTCGCATCTCCCTCTATGTGGGAATTCTCAGCGTCGGAATTGGCATCACGCTGGGCACGTTCCTGGGAATCATCAGCGGTTACCTTGGAGGGAAGGTCGACCTAGTGGTGCAGCGCATTGTGGACGCCATAATACCGTTTCCGCCTATCATTCTTGGCATGGCGATAATCTCAGTTATGGGGACGTCGGTTAACAATGTCATTATTGCCCTTGTGATTATTTTCATACCCCGCTCTTCCAGAATCGTCCGCTCACAGGTGCTCTCCATAAAGGAGGCGGAATTCGTGGAAGCGTCCAAGACTATCGGCTGCAGCGCGTGGAGGATCATGTACCGCCACGTTTTCCCCAATGTGCTTGCTACCTACATCATCGTGGGAACGATAAGCCTGGGACTTGCGATAATCACCGAGGCCAGTCTGAGCTTCCTGGGCGTGGGTGTTCCTCCCGATGTTCCCACTTGGGGAGGAATGTCCAGTGCGGCGGTCGAACAGTATATCGAACTCAGTCCCTGGCTGGCGCTGTTCCCCGGACTTTCCATCGCGCTGGTGGTATTCGGTTTCAACCTCCTGGGCGATGCCCTGAGGGATGTTCTGGATCCCAGGTTGAGAATATGAACATCGATTCTGCATTGAAGCATGGTCCGCCAATGTCCGCCTGAGAGAATCTCCAAACCTCTTATGACCTATTGCGATTCGACTCGCTCCAAACGAGGCAGGCAGCTCGAGGAACCGGATGGAGGGCAGATATGGTGGACCTGCTAATCAAGGAAGGGCAAGTGGTCGCGCCGTCAGGTGTCGACAGTTGGGATGTAGCGGCACAAGGTGAGAAGATCGTAGCCGTCGCGGAGCATGGCACGTTCAACTCTGGGGGAGCAAGAGGCATCGATGCGTCCGGGAAAACAGTGGTGCCGGGCGGTATCGAGCCTCACGCGCACATTGGAGGCCCCAGGCAGCCCGAACGTTCAGTAGCAGAGGCGGTGTCGCGCGCCGCTATCTACGGTGGCACGACAACCGAGTTTGATTTCGCCAACCAGATATCCGGCCACGACTTGCACCACGCGCTCGGGGAGGCGGCCGAGCGCTGGAAGGGCAGGGCCTATACGGACTTCTCATACCATCCTATCTTCACCAATGGTGCCGAGGTGGACGTTATCAACCAGATTCCAGAACTGGTGGAGGCAGGATTCCCCAGCTTCAAGGTCTTCACCACCAGTGTAAGGCCGCCGGAGTACCAGCAGTTCGACAACAAGACCGATTTCGGCAGCTTGGCGCTATCATGAAGCAGATAGCAGCCAGCGATGCCACGCTGACGGTGCACTCCGAAGATGACGACATGGTGCACTACAACTATTCGCTGACCAGAGAGCGATGGCTTTGGGACTGGTGGAATGTATATCTCATTCACACCAATCTATCAGAGGGAGTGGTCGAGCGCGGGATGTCTTTGCAGCGGTTCGTGGACATAACGTCTGCCAACGCCGCCAGAATCTCCGGGCTGTATCCCAGAAAGGGCGCCACTTTGCCTGGCAGCGACGCCGACATTACCGTCATTGACCCCGCGCTCGAGGGACCGCTGTCCCTGGATGACCTTCACCTCGAGGACTACAGCATCTGGGAGGGCTGGGACATTCGCGGCTGACCCGTTACCACTATGCTTCCGTGGTAAAGTGATGGTGGAGGATAGAAAGCTATTGGGACGCTCAAGCCAAGGGCGGTTTGTGGCCCGTAAACTGGATCCAAGGGTAACCCGAAAACCCATCTGCTGACATGCATCCAGTAACCGTCCCGTAGGTGGTGTGGAGAGATGAAAAGGGCGAGGAGTCCTGATAGTCTTGGGTGAGAAGAACATTCCAAGCAGGACTCTCGCCGATGACTAAAGTACGATTCACACTGTCCCAAGTCAAGCTCTCCCCCGACACTCGTCCCGTTGGCTGTCCGCCCTGAGGCAGCGTGTACCTGAACCGACACGGTTCAGTGACGAAGCCGGTCAAGGACCTCTACGTCAGCGAGGTCACGGTGGACAGATACCGCTGCTGCGACTGCACACGCACATTCAGACACTATCCACACGGTGTTGATCAACACGACCAGAGCCGCAGGCTCAGAGGGTTTGCGGCGCTGTGTTGGGCGCTGGGGCTGTCTTTGCGCTCGGTGAGTCATTTGTTGGGCGCATTGGGGTGTGAGTTGTCGAGGATGAGTGTATGGCGTGACGTTCAGCAGTCGGGGTCGAACGCTCTGAGTGGATGGTTGAACAGGGCACGCGGTCGGGTGAGATTGATGGGGCCGACGAGACTGTGCTCAAGGTGGGAGGCAAGCAGGCTGTGGTGGGGTTCGTCACCGATGCTGAGAGTGGAGAGCTTGTGGGGATGGACCTGCTGGTGGAGCGAGACAGTGATGGCTTCGTCAGGTGGCTTGAGAGGTAAGTGAGCGAGTTGGGAGTGGAGGCTGTGGTGACCGACGATCTCAATACCTACAAGCCTGCGGTAGAACAGTTGGGAGTGGAGCACCAACTGTGCATCGCGCACGTCAGGAAGTGGGTGCGCAATCGGCTGGGAGAAATAGAGGGATGGGAGTGGGACAAGGCGAGGATATGGGCGCTGCTGAGCGAGTTGCCCGAAAGTGGCGGTCGGGAGTTGCTTGCGATGGAGCGTCGGGTGAGGGGTGATCCAAAGCTGAGGAGGCTGGTGGTGGAGTTGTGCGAGAAGTGGGGGAGTCTGTTATGTCATCGGCGAGTGAGAGGGATGCCACAGACCAACAACTGTACAGAGCGGTCGATAGGCAGGGGCAAGATAAGATACAAGACGGTCAGAGGGTACAAGAGCATCAAGGGGATGATGAATGGGCTGGGGTTGACGCAGTGGCTGTGGAGCGGTCGGGAAGGACTGGACTTCGACGAGTTGCTCGCGGCCTAGCCGCACGTTAGGGGATTGGGACCATATCGCGCTTTGCGAACCCCGCCAATCTCCCCAACCGCTGATGGGACGGTTACTGCATTCATCGTGCCTTGACACTAACTTGAGCGCTTGCGATAATTGTGCTTTTACAATGGCGATGGGTGCTTTCGTGTTTTAAAAGCCAGCTTACGTCGTTGACGAGGGGAGTCGGCCAATGCCTCAGAGTGACATTCTACTGATGGCGCATCTCATGCGCCGCGCCGGATTCGGCGCGACCCGAGACGAGTTGGACGCCTATGTGGCAAAAGGATATGAGGAGACGCTGGAGGAGCTCCTGAATCCCGGAAGTCCTCCGGGAAGGATTGAAAACGAGGACCTGTGGCGGCGTTACCACGTTGGCGAAAACAGCCAGCATGCAATAGAGAGCTGCCAATTCCACTGGCTATACCGAATGGTCAACACGAAGCGCCCTCTTGAGGAGAAGATTGCCCTTTTTTGGCATGGTGTTTTTGCCACCGGTTACGGCAAGATCGATCAGCCAAGGGCCATACTCATGCAGATAGATACGTTCCGGCGGTTCGGCCTAGGCAGCTTTCACGACCTCCTGGTGAAGGTGTCCAGAGACCCCGCTATGATCTATTGGCTCGACAACAAGGACAACCATGGGAATGCAGTAAACGAGAATTACGGACGGGAGATCCTGGAGCTGTTCTCAATGGGTGTTGGGAACTACACAGAGGACGACGTCAGGCAGTGCTCGAGAGCCTTTACCGGCTGGACAATGCGCAACGCCGAACTGCACTCCACGAGGGTCGAATTGAACTCGGTCTGGCCTTATGGACGCTTGGATTGGCAGTACGAGTACATAGATGAGGACCACGACCACGAAGAGAAGACCTTTCTGGCAGAGAAGGGACGCTTCAACGGTGAAGATGTCATCGACATCATCTGTAAGCACCCCGCCACAGCCAGGTTCATAGCGCGCCATCTGTACAACTTTTTCGTTGCCGACGAGCCTCCCGTACCTACGTGGGCAACCGCTCCTCCCAGAGATCCCAGCGCCATTCAAACATTGGTGGATGCCCTCGCCACCAGCGACTTTGACATCCGGTCGACGTTGAGGGCACTGTTCAATTCCGATTTCTTCAAACGGGCGGTCTTCGCCAGGGTCAAAAGTCCGGCCGAGCTGGTTGTAGGTACGGCACGCCTGGCAGGCAGCTACCGCTTTCCTGAACCGGGAGACGAAGAGCTGGCGGCGAAAACGGGAGTCATGGGACAGGACCTTCTCGACCCTCCCAGCGTCGAGGGCTGGCACACGGGCCTGGAGTGGATTACGACCGCCAACCTGACTAACCGAATAAACTTCGCGACGGAGCAATTCTCTGACCCACAAAGGCCGGGGGTCAGGGCGATTGTCGATAGAGTAAAGGGCCAAAGTGTTAGAGTCCCCCCTGAGCAGGCGGTCGATGCCTGTCTGGACTCAATGGGTATGATTACTCTCTCCGATAGCTCCAGGCGAGAGATAGTGGAACAGGCCGCCGAGGGCGGGGATATCGAGTTCGGCTCAGAGGAAGCGGACAGCGTATCTTCAGAGCGAGTGATGGACATTCTCCGTCTGGTCGTATCTTCCCGTGAGTACCAGCTGGCATAAGAGTACTCCCGCGGTGGTCTGAGATGCTTCCGGAGTTACACATTCAGGGGGCCATGATCAAAGCCCCTGAAGTTCTATGTACGCCTGCCATGTGATGACAGAACCGGCGCAGCGTTGAACGTGTAGCTGAGCAGGAGAACTGGCGCTATGATTCAGGGTCCCTACACTTATAGCAAGACAATCGGCCTCTTGGTGGTCGGAAGGGGAAGGGGATTCAGCCATCCCGTGGATATGGCAATCGGCCACGGCGGAAGCCTGTATGTGTTGAACCGTGGGACTTCAGACACCGCGGGGCGCTTGCCATTAAAGCGTGTCACCGTGTGCTCTCTTTCTGAGGAGTATCTCGACGAGTTTGGAACCGGCGGTGCAGGGGAGGGTGAGTTCATGTGGCCGGCTTCTATTGCGGCCGACAGCGACGGAAACGTATATGTCTCCGATGAGGCGTTGCATCGCATTCAGATATTCGATCACAAGGGAGTGTTACTTGGAGCCTGGGGCGTTAAAGGGGAAGCGAACGGGGAGTTGAACGGACCTTCAGGCTTGGCCTTCGATAAAGACGAGAGCTTGCTGGTCGTCGATAGCAAGAATCACCGCATCCAGAGGTTCGCAAAGGACGGCGCATTCCTAGAATGCTGGGGACGGCAAGGCATAGATGACGGCGAATTCAATCTGCCCTGGGGGATAACTGTTGACTCAAACGGGTACATATACGTAGCCGATTGGCGCAATGATCGTATTCAGAAATTCGACAGAGATGGCAGACACGAGGTCACGATCGGGACTTCAGGACGCGGCGACGGACAGTTCAACAGGCCAACATCGGTCGCCGTCGATCCGGACGGGGACATGCTGATCGCGGACTGGGGCAACGAACGAGTACAACTTCTCGACCCCAATGGTCGGTTTATCGCCAGATACCGGGGCGAGGCCGGAGTGTCGCTCTGGGGCCGGGAGTACCTGGATGCCAATCCCGAAGAGCTTCAGGCCAGGGAGAACGCCGACATGAATCCTGAGGTTGACCCGAAGTTGTCCCCGGGGGACGTATTGAGGTACCAATCGGCAAGCGTCGAGAAGTATTTCTGGGGGCCTACCGCCGTAAAATGCGATGGTGAAGGCAATGTGTACGTTGTTGACAGCTGCCGCCACCGCATCCAGGTTTACCGCAAAGTGAGCGTGGCCTTGCGTAACTGAATTGCGCCGGCAGGCCCGTTTGCATGATCTCCCGGATGCCCCCCTTGAGGCGGTAGCTGGCAATCGCATGAGATTCTCAACCAAAGAGAGAGACCTCGTCGGATATGGAAAAAACTATCCAGAGATAGTTTGGCCAGGAAAAGCACGCATTGCCGTCTCCCTCGTCGTTCACTTCGAGGAGGGCGCTGAACGCACACCTCTGGAGGGCGACGCCGAGGCCGAATCGGGGACTGAGGGTACGACCGGCGAGGGAGGTTCGCAACGAAACCTAGTTGCCGAATCTTTCTTCGAATACGGCTCACGGCGCGGCGTATGGCGGCTACTGGACATACTCGAGAGACACCGTGTTCAGGCAACTTTCTACTGCTGTGGGCAGGCGCTTGAGAGGAACCCTGCCGTAGCCAGTGAGATTGCCAAGCGAGGGCACGAGCCTTGCGGTCACGGATACCGCTGGATCAATGGATACGACTTGAGCCGTGAAGAGGAGAAGGAGCAGATAAGAAAGTGTGTAGAGGCCATCCGGAACACCACCGGAAAACGCCCTCTGGGATGGAACTCACGGGGACCCAGCGTAAACACGCGCGAGCTGCTGCTGGCAGAGGGTGGCTTCCTGTACGACTCTGACTCATATGGAGACGACCTGCCATTCTTCGTCAATGTGAAGAACAGCAGATTCCTGACCATTCCCTATACTCTTGACGTGAGCGACGACAAGTTCTGGGCAGTTCACCAGCTTTCCGGATATACCAGGCCGGACAACTTCTTCAACCTGATGAAAGGCACTTTCGACCGTCTCTACGAAGAGGGAGAGACGCACCCTAAAATGATGTCCGTCGCTTTGCGGGCGCGGATCGCAGGCAAGATCACCAGGGCTGGCGCTGTGGAGAAGTTTGTTCGGTATGCCAGTGGATTTCCCGGTGTATGGTTCGCGCGTCGGATCGACATCGCTGAATGGTGGCTGGGGCGATACAGCGATCTGTAAACGACAACAGAGAGGTTAGACGGTGTCGAGGACAAGGCGCGAATTTGTAGGTTACGGCAAAGACTATCCAAAGATAACCTGGCCAGGCAATGCGAGGATTGCGATTTCGCTGGTGGTCAACTTCGAAGAAGGCTCCGAACGCTCTTTGCTATACGGCGACGAGGTGCCCGAGGGAACCGGCGAAGGTTTTCTGGTGGAGGAGAGGCGCCGAGACCTGCGGAACGAATCGATATTTGACTATGGAAGTCGCCGTGGGTTCTGGCGGCTTATGGAGATCTTCGAAAAGTACGATGTGAAGGTCACGTTCTACGCTTGCGCAGTGGCGCTGCAACTGAACCCGGAGGCGGCGAGAGAGATTACGGCCCGAGGCCACGAACCCTGTAGCCACGGCTACAGATGGCTGCCGCTCTCCAACCTCAGCGTGGAAGAACAGCGGGAACATGTCCATAAGGCCGTCGAAATCATCAGAGAGACCACGGGCGAACGCCCCCTGGGTTGGTGCACCCGCGGCATATCCGAACAGATCAGGGAGTTACTGGTGGATGAGGGTGGGTTCGTTTACGAGTGTGACTCCTACGCGGACGACCTCCCCTACTTTGTGGAGGTAAATGGTACGAGGTTGCTCATCATCCCCTACAGCATGGAGACCAATGACATGAAGTTCTGGAGGCCCCCGGGCTACTCAGAGCCCAACGACTTCTTCCTTCAATTGAAGTCGGCGTTCGACCTGCTGTATGAGGAAGGGGCAACGCATCCTCAAATGATGTCAGTCGGCCTGCACATGCGCCACGCAGGCCGCCCGGCAAGGGCCAATCCTGTTGAGGAATTCATCCGTTACGCGAAGGGATTCTCAGGAGTGTGGTTCGCACGCAGGATTGATATTGCCCGCTGGTGGCTCGAACACTACAGCCACATGCCAACGTTCGCAAGCTAGGATCGTCTAGGCTCTTCATTGCATTGCACCAGCCTTTGAGAGTCAGACACTCGTCCCGGTCTACCGGACCATCTCTCCTGCCTGAAACACGGCTTTGACGTCTTGAATTGCCCTTATGTCTGCCGTTGGGTCGCCCTGCACGACGAGTAGATCGGCCTGCTTGCCCGCTTCCAGGGTCCCCACTTCGCTAGAGACGCCGATGGCCTTCGCGGCTTCCCTTGTGGCAGCCTGTATGGCCTTCAAAGGTGTGTAGCCCACGTGGGTCAGGCACTCCAACTCGTGTCCAAATCCCCCAAAAGGGTACCAGCCAAAACCGGAATCTGTGCCCGGGATCAGTGAAACGCCGAATTCATTGAGTAACCGCGCCTGCTCCAGCACGCCCTCGTAGCCAATCTTCATGGACTCCAGGTCGACCGTTTCGTCGCCGTAGGCCACGGGCTGGCTTTCCCCGCTCTGCGCTGCAAGCTCCTCCAGCATCCAGATCTTGGACCTGCCTGTGTGGAGAGTTGTGTTCACAACACGGCCGTCCCTCGCAATCCTCTCGGCAATTTCCGGCCTGAAGTTCATGGAGCCGTCGGGCTCCTGGAAACGGCAGTGAATTATCATGTCAACATCGGCATCCAGAGAGTTTACAATGCCGGCGGTGACGCTACAGTGAGTACCCACGAGCATGCCGAAGCTATGTGCCTCATCGGTGATAGCTCGGAGCTCGTCCACGGTGAAGGACGGCCGGAATCGGATGCTCGTGCGCGTGGTGCCTCCCGTGGCCGGCACCTTAATCCAGTCGGCGCCCCTTTTGATCAGGCTTCTGACTGCGAGTCTCACGCCGTCTTCGCCGTCGGCCTCCGCTCCCATTTGCCACATGTGTCCGCCGGTAATCGTTATCGGGTTTCCGGAAACCACCAACCTGGGCCCCGCCGTCAACCCAGATTGAATCGCCGCACGGAGGGAGAAGGAGGTCTGGCGCTTGGCGCCAGTCTCGCGCGCCGTGGTAACGCCGGACTCCAAGTGAGTGCGCGCCGTTTTCATAGACCGCATCAGTAAGATGTCGTCCGGCAGCTCCAACACATCGTCTGTATGCATCCCGTCGCCGACGTAGTTGAAGTGACAGTGAACGTCCACAAGTCCCGGCAAGACACTCGCAGTTGGGAATTCGAACCTCTCCACGGCGGCCCCTTCCGGTGTGGCGACTTGCCGGGATTCTCCAACCTGTCGAATGCGCGAGCCCTCTACGAGTACTGCGCCGTTCACCAGTGGCTTTTCGTCCAGGCCGCTAATGAGCCTGCCTGCGCTGATTAGCTTGAATGTCGCATCATTGGACACAGTCGATCCCCCTTCGATCCGGGTTAACGGAGGCAATCGCCTTCATTTGCCGCGTCGTGGGCGTTATGAACAAACCAATCTGTGATTTCCCGGCCTGTCGCGGCCCAAACGCCTCCTCTTCTTGTCATGTGAGCTAGGGCGTCATGCAGGAAGCGAATACGAAATGGTTGGCCAATGAGCCAGGGGTGCAGGTTCAACACCAGAAGCCGCCTGATGCGCGAGCCTTCATCGTAGAGAGTATCGAACGCCTCCCTGAGCATCTGGGAGTACCTGTCGATGGGAACGCGGCGCTCCCACAGGGCGTTCGAGTCATCCAGCGACAGCATTGTGGGAAGAGCTACGAGGCTTCCTCCAGGCGTCTTCATAATGTATGGCTGGTCATCGTTGGCCCAGTCGCACACGTAGCGCACGCCCGCTTCTTCCAGCAGGCGCAGGGTTCGGACGGACTCTCCGTACTCTGCCCCCAGCCAACCCTGTGGCGTTGACCCGGTGGAGTGGGTCAATGTGTCGATTGACGTGTGGATGTACTCCCGCTCCTGCTGCTCTGTCATGTCGCTCGTTATCATCCGGCTCACCGAGTGCCCATGAGTGGCGATCTCGCAGCCTCGCTCGATGCAGTGGCGCACCAGGAACGGGTAATTCTTCGCCGTCAGGGCGTCCATGGCTACGGTCGCCTTGATGCCACGCTCGTCAAGTGTGTCCAGGACTCGAAATATGCCAACCCTGTGACCATACTCTCGCTCGGAGAAGCGCGCAAACTCGCGGTAGGGTCGTTGGCCCGAACCTCCAGCCAGGGTGGGAGACTGATAGCTGCCTCGAGGAGGCTGCCACTCAAAGTGCTCCAGATTGACGATAACGCAGAGCGCTACGCGAGCGGCATTGGGCCAACGGATGGGGGGACGACTGACGATGGGCGACCAGTCATAGTACTCGTGGTCCATACCATATCGGCGTTGTCCTGGCATTGCTACGGTCTCGTCACTTCAAAAGGGACCAGCCGCCATACATCGCGTTCAATCGTGTGGCGTGCTCAACCGACTGGTCGTAGTAATTCACCATGTAGTACTCAGCTATCTCGTCCGCTGTTGCCTGCCACACGCCTTCATGGGACAAAGTATAAGTCAGTATCTCGTCCAGGTACTTGACTCGGTGCGGCTGACCGCTGACAAATGGGTGTAGGGATACGCACATCACTCGGCCGCTTTTCTCACCTTCCTCGTAAAGCTGGTCAAACTGCGCTCTGCAGATGCGCGCGAAGTAGTCTCCTTCGTAGTTGTACGCCCTCATGTTAGGCGCATCATCCAACTCGACCGAGTATGGTACGGACACCAGCCTGCCGGACTTTACATTGATTGGCGCGGGCTGATCATCGTGCATCCAGTCAACCTGATATGTCAGGCCTGCCTCCGCCAAAAGATCGGGAGTTCGCTCGGTCACAAACTGAAGGCCGAGTACTCCCTTCAGCCTTTTGCCCGTGTGGCGTAACAGTGTCTGGATACAGTCCTGGTAGTATGCCCTTTCCTGTTCCTTTGAGTAGGTGTGAATGTAGCGTGTGTTGTATATGCCATGGCTCATAAAGTCCCAATCGCGCAGCACCATCGCCTCTGCAATCTCAGGCAAATGTTCCAGCACCGCCATGTTCAATGCCACGCTGCACCTTACGCGGTGCTTATCGAGCACCTCGAGCATACGCCAGAAGCCCACGCGGTTGCCGTAATCCCGATAGGAATACTGCTGAACGTCGGGATAGGGAGTTCGAGGATAGGGGTCCCATACGCCGTTGAAGTCGGGGAGGAGTTCGTAGAATTCGACGTTGGGCATAATCCAGAGAGCTACGCGGGCGTTATTGGGCCACCTTATGACTGGCCGGTCGATGATAGGGCTATAGGTCACCCGACCTGGCGGCAGTGGAGCCATAAGAGACCCTCCAAACAGCACTTCTTGCGAACTCGGTAGAACTGTCAACGCGCTGCTGGTCTGACACCCGGGCAGCAATTAACTCTGTACAAGCTCCAATCTCACACCGTCTGGAGCGCGTACGAAGGCATATTCGCCCTCGCGCTCGGGTGGAGAAAGCTCGATTATCTCCACGCCTCGGGCTTCCATGTCGGTCAACAAGCCCTTGAGGTCATCAGTGTAAAGGCCGAAATGTTCCAAGCCGATGTGCGGGTCGGCAGGCGCAACGGGGAGGTTCGATGCGTCAGGGGGTTCGGTGACTATAATCTCGATACCATCGACGTCCAGCAACATATTGTGGTTTCCTCTGCTTTCGTAGTCCTGGAGCAACTCCGCATTGAGATTGTCGACGTACCACTGTGCCGTGGAAACTACGTCGGTCGTCTTGAGGTGAATGCGAAATAGACTAAACATAGGCGTAAACCTCCGCTGATCTGATAACCTTCTACGGGGCTTTACATACAGGCAGGGCAACAGCCGGCCAGTGAAGAGCATTGGACGCGGACATTTTCTGGCCGCCACTTGCAAACGCAGGTACACAAACGATGATACACCTTTTAGGCACATTGTCGATAGCTACAGAATCGGCACGGTAGCTTGGCCTTTGGCACGCTGACGGTCAATCCAGTAGGTTTTTCGATTGCCGCCGGTCCGAAGCAGTTGCTGTACGGTTATCCCTTTCTCTCGCTTTCCGGTCTCGGGTCGAACTCTGTTGTGAAGCGCATGCCCAAGACACTTTCCGCCCTCGCAGAGTCGAACCTTCGTTTGCCTTGCGGTGCGCCTATCAGGTGAAATACATCCCATCCTTTGTGATCGATCTCCAGGGCGCGAACACAAGCTTCCCCGACATCATAGCGGTGGACCCATCCGTCGCCTGCCATCACGGAATTCCAACGCCTGTCTCCCGAACGCAGACGCCCCAGGTTGAGATCAACGACGTTGCAGAGCCTAAGAGCGATGACGTTCAGGCCATGACAGTGCACAAACCAACGGCACGTTTCTTCCTGAAGTCTTTTGATCAGATCGTAGGTCCGGCCAATGCCATTGTAGGCCGTGTTCCTGTCCACGAAGACTCCCGGGGGATGTTCTACACGGTCCTCAGCCGCCGCGATCAGTATCACGCGTTTCACACCTTCCTGCCTTGCCGACTCCAAGACATTGTAAGTGCCCACAATGTTCACCTCGAACGGGATCGGATCACCGGGATCGGATCGTTCGATATCGGGGCCCGGATATGCCAATGCGGAATGAACGATGGCATCCTGGCCCTCAGTAGCCGAGCGCACCGCAGCAAAGTCCGCGATGCTGCCAGAGACGAACTCTCCCCTTGCACCGGCAGTTTCGTCCGGTTTTGAGACGCCGAGATCGAAAGCGCGCACCCTGTGTACGCGGCCTACCTTCTCCGTCACCGCAGAGCCGACCCACCCCAGGGCGCCGGTTACCAAGACATTCAACAGTCGGCCCTCCAAGTTGGTCTGATTTCACACGATGGCCAGAGGCGTAAAGGGGGAACCCGTGGCCCCGGTTAGCCGCAGTGGAGCGCCTACGAACATGAACTCGTACACCTTGTCTCTCACGAGTTCGTCGAGGTTCACATTCTCTAACAGATAGACCCCAAGATTGCGCAGCGCGGCCAGATGCAGGGACGCCCCCGTCTGCTGCCTGAGAGCGCCCGGCTTGGCTTCGACGCCAACGTTGTCAGCCCCCAGCGCTACTACATCGTTTGCCTTGAGCCACTCCGCCAGGGAGGCGTCAGGGCCCGGCTCTCCCTGCTCCCAAAGCGTTCGTTCTCTCTCGAACAGTCTGTACCAGCCGGTGTGGAGGAGGAGGACATCGCCCCACTGAACACGGACGCCCTGGGCATGGGCGCAAGCGTCCAAGTCTTCAGGAGTGACGACCTCGCCCCGCTCTAAGTGTTCAACGCCTCTCAGGGCGGCGACGTCCAGCATTACTCCTCGCCCGACGATTGACGATACCTGGTCAATTGCGGCCCATCCTAGGCCGTCATCCGCAAATGGGGCCTGGTTGTGCCCATTCCACATCTTGCCGCCTTGCGCATAGTGGCCAAGAGCATCGATATGCGTCCCCGAATGTGTCATCATTGTCACGACGTCATCTGAAACCAGGCTCCGGGCGGGCGACTGCTCTTCGAGATAGTATGTGACCCTCCAAGTCTTTTGAAACCCAGGGGCCTGAGGGCCGTCTCTCTCCAGAGGCACCGCAAGATTATAGACCTTTCCCCTTTTTACGAGGCCTATCGCCTTGAGCACCGCCTCTGGCCCAAGAAGATTGAGAGCCCCCACCTGGTCATCCGGTCCCCACCGCCCCCAATTGTTCGGTCCTTCTGGCATGACTTCGCACCTCTTCCTGCTGTTTGCCCCGAATCTCATATGGGGGAAAATAGAGGGTCGCTCAGCCACTCGACCATGACACGGTCGAGCGCTATGCGTTCGTTTCCGCGTTGTAGTAATAGTGAGGAAGTGGCTGCGACTCGAAGGACCCCCCAAGAAAGCGCCGCAGGTGAGGTTCGACCAGCTCTGCGATCTCCCTGCGTTCCAACTCATGGGGCAAGCGTGGACGATCCATCGACTTTCTAATCTCGTCATACAGACCCTGTTCGTCAACCCGTGTCAGCTTGCGCCCTCGCATGATGACTTCGCCATCGACGATTACGGTGTCCACGTCAACACTCCGACCCCGATGCACCACCGCGTCTAGAATAGATACGTCCGGCTCCAGGTAGGGCTGCTCGATGTTGTCAAGATCCAACAAAACCATGTCCGCACGATTCCCCACTTCCAGCGTGCCAACGCGGTCGCCGAACCAGCTTGCGTAAGCGCCGTTCACCGTGCCCATCTGAAACACCTGGTGCGCCGTGGGTGGCGTGTTGTCCACGCCTGGCACCCGATGTATCTTGAGGGCCAGCCTCATCTCCTGGAACATGTCCTTATCGTCGTTGAGCCCCGCTTCATCGCTGCCCAACGCGACTCTTACTTTCTTTCGCAGCAGCTTGTTGACGGGAGCGACGCCGGACTGGAGGCGCAGATTCGAGCTCACGTTGTGGCAAACACTCGCGCCTGTGGACTCCAGAAGGTCGATGTCCTCATCGGTTATCCACACACCGTGCCCACAGACCACATCGGGGCCGAGGAACCCCAAATCAGCCAGGTACCGAAGCGGGGTCTTCTCCCAAACCCTGAGTCCGTACAGCTTCTGGTAAACCGTCTCCTGAAGGTGGATATGGATGCCGGTGCTGTACTTGGTAGCGAGCTCCCTCAGGCCCATTAGCAAATCGTCCGAGCATCGGTGAACGTTGCTTGGCGCGACAGTGATCCGGACACGACCGTGCGGGCTATCTGCGTACTCGGCATGGAGCTCTTCGACACCTCGCAGTAAATCCTCAGCGGGGAAGTAGGACCTGCGCATGAGCGAGCCGAAGCGCTCACACAGGTTCTCGGGAAGCCGGGATATGAAGTCCTCTTCTCCGCCCCTGGGGCCAACCACCAGGGAGTCCCTGTTCACCAGGGAGGGCGCGTAAGAGACACGCATGCCCGACTCTCTGTAACCTTTCAACACGCTTCGGGAGACGTCGAGATCGAATGGCCCTGTTCCCCGGGGTCGGGAGTGAATTGCCTGCACTGTCGTGGTCCCCGACTTGATCATCAGAACCGCTCCATACAGCTGATCGAGGTAAGGGTCGACGTCCTTGCCCCTCATCCTGTCCAGGCTCCACAGCTCCAAGGGGAGGTCTGGAGCGCCAAGCTGGAAAGGCGATAGCCCCACGTGGAAGTGGTCGTTGACAAGCCCCGGCATTACTACATACCGGGTTGAGCCTATGACTTCATCAGCTTGATGACGACTTTTGAGGTCCTCGTAGGCGCCCACGTCGATTATTTCTCCGTCCCGTTGGAAGACAGCGCCGTCTCTGATAGTGACCGAGGAGCTGAGGCCAGTCACCTTGCATATCACATACTTTCCACGAATCAAAGATGAGGCCAATTCAACCCCTCCCGGCAAATGCTTGGGTCTAACTGTAACCGTCTTGGTGAGTGTGAGTGTAAACAAGGTCGAAAATCCTGTCAACGTGGCTTCCTTTTGCAGACTGGCATCGCCTTTTGCCATTTTCCCTCGAAAGATGCGGCCAGCCGAAGCCGTAGTGTTACAATGCGTCATGCGAGCCTTGGAATCAGTTGAGTCCTTACGAAGGAGAACAAAGACAATGGCAATCGTGGGATCTGGAGGCTTCAGGTACGAGCGCGTGCCGGTGTGGCCAAAACTACCCAGGTATTGGGACATCGGCACACCCTCTGACGGCGCAGTCAATTCAATTGGGGAGGTCCACATTCTCAGCCGGGACAGCGCCCATCCATTGACTATCTGGGACTCTGATGGAGGCTTCGTGTCTTCATGGGGGGAAGGCTCCTTCTCGGCGGTGCCCCATGGCATCTACATAGCTCCCAATGACAATGTCTGGATAGTTGACAGGGATTTCCACGTCGCCAACGAGTACGCTCCGGACGGGCGCCCGCTCAAGACGCTTGGAATCAAGCTTTCACCTTCGCCCACGTGGGAAGGGAAGTTCGTCCACAGCAGGCCTTTCAATATGCCGGCGAATATCGCCGTCGCGCCCAGCGGTGACCTGTTCGTAGCCGACGGTTACGGCGCGCATAAAGTGCACAGGTTCAGCGCGGAGGGCGAGCTGCTCACGTCCTGGGGTATGCAGGGCACCGGCCCCGGGCAGTTTGCTCTCGTGCACAACATCTGGGTCGATAAGAGCGGGCGTATCTTCGTCGCGGACTGCGAGAACGACCGCTTACAGATATTCGATGCCGAAGGCAACTTTTTGGAGCAGTGGAACAAGAACATGGCCAATCCCAGTGGGCTGTGCATAGAAGGGGACTTTGTATATGTAGGTCATCTAAGCCCCGAGGGACAGCGCGGACCGGGCATTGGTTCAGGCGCCGTAAGCATATGGACGTTGGACGGACAACAGATCACGGGATGGAAGGGCACGGAAGGTGTTGGCAAGGACACCGTCGTCGGGCCTCATGACCTTTTTGTTGACGCCGAGGGCAGCATCTACGTCTGCGAGGCGAGAGGCCAAAGGGTTTCGAAGTTCCAACGGATGTAACCGGCGTTGTAGTTGCAGCACGCTATCCGGCGCGGACATCCACATGACAACTAGGCAGTGTTGACGTTTCATCTTAGCCATATGAGAGCGTCGACAAAGTGGATGAATCCAAGATACCTATCTGCCAGCTTGTCGAATCGGGAAAAGATGTGGCGGTAGTGCTTGATCTTGCCTATGAGCGCTCGACGAGGTGGCGCTCTCGGTACGGGTACTCATCGTATGAAGGTAGCTCCTTGCGGTTCGAGCGTGGCGGGATCGCCGGGTAGCCCCGTTGCCGATGACCGACCTCACCAAACTGGCAGGAGTCATATGCGCGCTCTGCAATCACATACTCACTCTCGATACCGGCCATGAGCGCCTCGGCCTGAGTGATATCGTGTTCTTGTCCTCCGTTCAGCTTAAACCTCAAGGGATTGCCGAGGTCTTCGACAACCACGTGAACCTTTGTGGTGGACCCGCCTCGGCTGCGGCCAAGGGCTTGAGATTCCTGCCACCACTTTTGGGCGCGCCCGCAGACGAATGATGCGCCCGCACTATGGTGCTGTCGATGATGAACTCCTCCATGTCGGGGGCATTGGCCAAATGCTCGTGCATACGATCCCATACTCTCCTGTCACACTATCGGGCAAAACGTTTGTAGATGCTGTTCCGTTTCCCATAGTCAGAAGGGAGCAATCTCCATTTCGCGCCAGATCTGCTCATCCATATGATAGCCTCGATGAACTTCCTGCAGTCGTCCTCCTTACCGACGTAGAGGTCTGGCTGGCTACTCTAAGGTACTCCAATACCCTTGACCATTGTTCTGGTGATAGTTTAATCGTTAACATATGTTCAGTATAATATAGATGTCAACAATACCTAGACTTATTGGCAGTAACTCCAGCTTCTTGCCGATCATCTCGCCTAACGTAGCCTCTCCTCCGCATTCCTGCCACCGCGACTCGGTCTGGCAGTCATGCATGACCAGATTGTTAAAACACAGAAGACCCGTAGTGCCGACGTCTAGCATCTGTCCATCCACCATACGCCTGTACACGGAGGCAGTGTTGCAGAGTGGTCACCTTTTGACCACTATCGGTTCTTCACCTACCACATCGTCGACTACCTCGTGCCGAATGAGGAATTGTTGAGGATAGGCTCGCGCCGCACCCGACCGTCTGCACTGGCCCTCGGTTATCCAGCCACTTTTTGGCCTCCTGGACTGACTCGAGTTTAGGGCTATCTATCGGAGGGATGTCGTCTTTCCCAGGACCTCCTATCCTGAATTCGCTCAAGGGCGCACTGTGAATACTGAAGTCGGTCTTGCTCCACCCGAGGGATACAAAACTCTCTGCCTTCAAATCTTCCCTTTGCTAGTCGCCAGTGTCAACGCCGACTTAGACAGACTGTTGAAAATGCCTTGGTTGTCGCTGGGAAGGGTGGAACGTAAGATGGGATGAGCATCAGGTCTGGGAGTAGGGCAATGCTCGATCCATTGGACCGCCATAGCAGAGACTCGACACTCTTCCAGTTCACCACCAAGCGCCTCAGAGACTTCATCGATCCTAAACACCTGCTGATCCAGATCGACGAG
>DAOUJZ010000035.1:0-8721 GCA_034421955.1 Dehalococcoidia bacterium
ACGCTCACCCCGGCCTGTGGGTCGAGGTCAACCACTATCGCCGTGTTCTTTTGGGAGCCGGAGGGCGCGCCCGAGTAGTATGCCCTGACGCCGTTTTGCGACACTTCCCGCAGCGCGTGAACGTGCCCCAGCGCCACGTAGTCGCAGTCCGCGCCGGCAATCTCGTCGGTGGTGATGGGTGACGAGCGGAACTCGTCCACCGGCCCGTCCATGAACAGCCCGTGCGCCATTGGAACGTACCAGCACCCTTGTGGACGCGGCGGCACGTCCGCCATGGGCCGGTTGCCCGGATGGTGGTCGTACACCGGGCGCCCCCACACCGCCAGCCCCAGCTCCGCCACGAACACCATGTCCGCACCGTTCGTACGCATCACACTCAGGTTCGAGGGCAGCTTGGGCGACTTCCACGCGGTGGTAAGCAGCGTGTCATGGTTGCCCGGCAGCACCACTACCGGCTTGCCCAGCCCGCCCAGGTCGGCGAGCACCTTGTCCACGGTGGCGTCCGAGACGCGCTTGTTGTCGAAGAGGTCTCCGGCTATCAGCATAGCGTCCACTTCGTGTTGGCGCGCGGATGCAAGGACTGACTCAAGGCCACGCAACGCGTCGTCGGCGTAGACGTCGCTCCCGACGTGCAGGTCCGCAGTGTGCAGCAGCCTTACCTTCGGACGCCTGTCTTGCTCCCCGAATTCGGATGACGCCAATGCCGTACAACGCTCCCCAACAGCCGATTGCTGAAAATCACGCCCATTGTATGCTATCGTGAAATCGGGAACAAGCAACCGGCGATGACTTACGCCGCACAGTCCCATCCCCGGAGCACCTTTTGAGCGATTTCGAGCTGGTGGAGACGGCCGAGCACCTGGCCCGCGCGGTAGACGCGCTAACCGCGTCATCGCGCGTCGCCGTCGATCTCGAGTCCAACGGCTTCTTCAGGTACAGGGAGCGGATATGCCTGGTGCAGCTCGCCTCCCCGGACGCCGTGTACCTCGTCGACCCTCTAGCCGTCGGCGACGTCGCGCCGCTTGGTGGTCTGTTCGCAGACCCCGAAGTCGAAAAAATCTTCCACGCACCCGGCTACGACATTCGCAGCCTGGACAGGGATTGGGGCTTCTGCGTGCGCAACCTGTTCGACACGTCCCTCGCCGCGGCGTTCGCGGGATCGGAGCGCCTCGGCCTTCAAGCGGTGCTCGAGGAGTACGTCGGAGTCAGGATTCCCAAGTCGCGCCGGCTCCAGCGTTCCGACTGGACCCTGCGCCCACTGACCGACGAGGCTCTCAACTACGCCGCGGCAGATGTGCTCCACCTGGCGCGCCTGCGAGATGCGCTCGACGAGCGCCTGTGGCGTTTGGGCCGCACGCGGTGGCTGCGCGAGGAGTGCGAACGCCTGGAGCAGCTCCGGCACTCAGAGCCGGACCGCGAGGCGGCCTTCCTGTCCATCAAGGGAAGCCGCGTTCTCAACGGACGCGGCCTGGCTATCCTGCGCTCGCTGTGCCGGCTGCGCGACGAGCTCGCGCGGGAGCTGGACCGGCCGCACTTCAAGGTGATGTCCGACTCCGCACTGGTGACGGTGTCCGCTGACCCCGATGTGAAGCTTGGCGAGATCAAGGGCCTGGGCAGGTACGGGCGGCGACCCGCCGTGCGCAAGCTGAGGAGCGCCATCCGGGAGGGCATGGACGCCGACCCGGTACGTCCCCCAAAGAAGACTCCCGTCCGGGACCGGCTGACCCCGTCGCAGCGTCGCGAAGCAGGCGACCGCATGAAGCGGCTCAAGCAGTGGCGAAAGTCGCTGGGCGAGGAACTCGCACTGGACCCGAGCCTACTCTGGCCCACCGCCAGTCTGACCCGGCTGGCGCGCAGCCCGGACAGCCTGGCCGCTGAACTCGACAGCGAGGAAGTGCGAAAGTGGCAGGCTGGGGAGTTCGAACCGTCGCTGCGTGACCTCCTGTCCTCGCTATGACAAGCGCCCGCACGATGAGAGGAGAGCCGGCTTGAGAGCTGCCATCTACGCGATAGCTTTGCTTGCACTGTTGGCGGTCGTCGCCGTGGTGGGCGTGAGCGGCGGTGTGTTCTCGACCACGCCGCCGGCGCCGCCCATCACCACCGTAGACCTCGTGGCCTTCGTCGACCTACAGGGCAGGGTGGTGGTGGCCGAACCGGACGGCTCGAATCCGACCCGGCTCAGCCCCGAGCAGGGCTTCTACACCTGGCCCACCTGGTCTCCGGACGGCCGCAGCGTGGCCTTCTCCGGCGTCTCGACAGGCGAAGGCAGGCGAGGCCCGCTCACGCTGTTCGTGCATCCCGTCGGCGAGGACGGGTCTGGAGAGGCGCGCGCCGTGTACGTGAACCGGCGCGGATTCGGACCCGTGCTCCCCAGCATGCCCCACTACACGTTGTGGTCCCCCGACAGCCGGTGGCTGGGCATCATGGCCAACACGCCTATGGGCCTGTCGCTGCTGCTGGACGACCCGCAGGACGACGAGGAGGCCACGCTTCTTCTCGCCGGCGCTCCGCTCTACGCCTCATGGTCGGCGAACTCTGCCAGTATGCTGGTCCACGCGGGCCTGGGGCACCACTCGGTGACCGCAAGCGATGCCCCGGCCGTCGACAACCTGGACATCCTGGCCGCGGGCTACCGCGTACCGGCCTGGCGGCCCGGCAGCAGGAGCGTGGCCTACGTGTCCGAGACTCCGGACGGGGTGGGGACCCTGTATCTCGACGATCCGACCCAGGGGCGGCGCACACCACTGGACGAAACGCGGGGTGTCACTGCGTTCCTGTGGTCGCCCGATGGCGACACTCTGGCGGTCGCCCACTCCGGCCAGCCCTCCCGCGTGACCGGGGGGTTCGTGTACCAGGGAATCAGGCTACTCTCGCCGGACGGAGAGCGGCGGGAGGTCGAGATCGACGAGATAGTGGTGGCCTTCTTCTGGTCGCCAAACGGACGGATGATAGCCTACGTGACCTTTGCGGAGGGCGTGGAAGGGCTCCGATGGAACATCCTCGATGTCGCCTCCGGTCAGCGCTGGCCGCTGGTGGACTTCATTCCCACGCGGGACCAGATGAGCCTGTTGATCTTCTTCGACCAGTTCGCCTACTCCCACCGCGTATGGGCGCCCGACTCTCGCGCCATCGTGTTCGCGGGCGGAATCGTCGGAAACGTGGGCGTGTCGGCGTCCCTGTGGCTCCAGGAGATCCCTAAGGTGCTGGTGCTATCGGTCGAGCCGGCCTCCACCGCGCAAACCCTGGACGACGGTATAATGGCTACGTGGTCGCCGCGCTAGCGCTTCGCTACCTTCACTGCCATTCCGAGCGCTGTCGAGGAATCTGACCAGGCAACCGGCCAAAGGACGAAGACTTTGCAGCGAATAGCCATTGTCGGGGGAGGCATTTCCGGCCTGGGAGCCGCATGGGCGCTGCACCACCATCCGGACCGCTTCGACTTCCGGCTGTATGAGGCCCAGGCACAGATCGGCGGCAATGCCATCACGGTAGACATGCCTCAGGACGACGGCGGCTCGATTCCCTTCGACATCTCCGTAACCGCCTGCATACCGTCCGTGTATCCCCACGTTCTGTTGTTGATGAAAAAGTTCGGCGTCGACCTGGTCGATACCAGGTTCAGCTACAGCGTCAGATACGGCGACCGGGTCTACGCGCACGACTTCGATTCCGACATCAGGGACCAGCTACAAGCTGAGATAGCCAGGTTTCAACGCCTCCTTCGGCGCCTCCACCGCTTTGGCTGGCTGACCCGCTCACGCTCGAAGCTTCTCAATGCACTGAATCCGTTCAGCTACGTCAGCATGGGAACGCTCCTGAACCTTGGAGGGTACTCGGGTGACTTCAGGTACAAGGTGCTGAAGCCCATGTTCGTCAACTTCCTGATGGCGACGAACGTGTTCGACATGCCCGCGGCCCTCTTTTCGCGATACCTCGATTTCTTCGATATCGAGTCCGCCACGCCCATGCAGACGTGGGACCAGGGAACGCGGCGCATTTACGAGAACCTCACCGCAGGGTTCCGGGACAAGATCTACCTCGAACGGCCTGTCCGAAAGGTGTACCGCCACAAGTCCGGCGTCGTAATCGAGGACGAACACGGAGCACGAGAGACCTTCGACAGGGTGGTTCTCGCGTGCAACGCTAACCAGGCGCTTATGATCCTCGACAAGCCCACCTTCCTGGAGCGCTACATCCTCTCATCGGTGCGCTACGAGAGCGAGCTCCACAACCATACGGTCGTGCACTCCGACTCGTCGGTGCTTCCCGACAACGAGGCAAAGCCTCTGACCACGCGGAGCAATCACATCGAGCAGTACGGCGCGAGACCGCACAACTACGAGATCACCTATATCATGCACAACCAGCAGCCCTGGGCCCGCCGGTCCGACAAGCCATGTCTTGTGACCTACAACCCGGTCAGCCCCATCGACGAGCGCAAGGTAGTCAAGAGGTGGTGGTTTCAGCACGTCGTACACGATGTTCGCCACGTGGTGTTGCTGGTCAACCTGTTCCGCTTCATCCAGGGCAGAAGGCGCACCTGGCACTGCGGCGCCCATACGCTGATCAACAGCCAGGAGACGTGCTTTGTGAGCGGCCTGGCCGCCGCGAGGCAGCTCGGCGCCGACTACCCGTTCGACGATCCCGAGGCGATGCGCACGTTCAACTACTACGGCGGCATCATGCACGGCTGGCGCTTCAGAAAGGCCAAGCGCCGGAAGCAGCCGCGCACCACGGGATGATCGCCCTCCCGACCATCCCCACACTCGCTCCCGTGATAGAATAGCGCCAAATCGCCTTCCCAAACCAAGCGAGGAGCGTCCTCAATGGCCGGTGATGCCAACAACCCTGAGAGTGCCGCCTCTCCCGCCGCGCCGCACGCCGAGCGCAAGGAGCGCTTCACAACCGTATCGGGCATTCCCGTCGAGCGCGCCTACACGGCCGAAAGCCGCGAGACCGGAGCGGGCGATTCGGACGTGCCGGGCCGCTATCCGTTCCTTCGCGGCGTCCACGCCACCGGCTACCGCGGCAGGCTGTGGACCATGCGCATGTTCGCCGGTTTCGGCACCGCCGAGGACACCAACGAGCGGTTCAAGTTCCTGCTCGAGCAGGGCCAGTCCGGCCTGAGCGTCGCCTTCGACATGCCCACGCTGTACGGCTACGACACCGACGACCCTCCCGCGACGGGCGAGTTTGGCAAGTGCGGCGTTGCTGTCTCCTCCCTCGCCGACATGGAGATTCTGTTCGACGGCATACCCATGGACCGGGTCACCACCTCGATGACCATCAACGCCCCCGCGGCCATCATCTGGGCCATGTACATCGCGGCGGCCGAAAAGCGCGGCATCCCTGCCGGCTCCCTGGGCGGCACCATCCAGAACGACATCCTCAAGGAGTACACCGCGCAGAACGAGTACATCTTCCCGGTCGAACCCTCCATGCGTCTGGTGGTGGACACCATCGAATACGCCTCGAAACATCTGCCTCGCTGGAATCCCATCAGCATAAGCGGCTACCACATACGGGAGGCAGGCTCCACCGCCGTGCAGGAGTTGGCGTTCACGCTGGCCGACGGCTTCGAGTACGTCCGGGCGTGCCAGGAGCGAGGGCTGGACGTGGACGACTTCGCCCCGCGCCTCAGCTTTTTCTTCAACGTGCACCAGGACTTCTTCGAGGAGATCGCCAAGTTCCGCGCGGCCCGCAGGATCTGGGCGCGTGAGATGCGCGAGCGTTTCGGCGCGAAGAAGGAACGCTCCTGGTGGCTGCGTACGCACGCGCAGACGGCGGGCGCGACGCTCACCGCCGAGCAGCCGGAGAACAACGTCGTCAGGGTGGCCATCCAGGCTCTGGCGGCGGTGCTGAGCGGCACGCAGTCCCTGCACACCAACTCGATGGACGAGGCCTGGGCGCTCCCCAGCCAGGACGCGGCTCGTCTTGCGCTTCGCACCCAGCAGATAATCGCGCACGAGACCGGCGTCACGGACACCGTGGACCCGCTCGGCGGCAGCCACTACCTGGAGTGGCTCACCGACCGTCTTGAGACGGATGCCTACGACTACTTCCGCCGTATCGACGAGGCCGGCGGCGTGAGGGCCGCGGTGGACGACGGCTTCTTCGTGCGCGAGATTGCGGACGCGGCGTCAGACTTCCAGCGCGAGCTTGAGCGCAACGAGCGCGTAGTGGTCGGCGTGAACGAGTTCACCGGCGACGAGGCTCTGGACATTCCGTTGCTGCGCGTGGACGAGGAGGGTGAGCGCCGCCACCTGGAGCGGCTGAACCGCGTGCGCCGCGAGCGGGACGCGGAGGCCGCGGCGGTCGCGCTCCGGCGGCTCCGCGACGCCGCCTCGGGCGACGCAAACCTCATGCCCTACATACTGGAGGCGGTCAGGGCCTACGCCACGCTCGGCGAGATGATGGGCGTGCTGCGCGAGGAGTGGGGCGAGTACCAGCCCACCTGGTACTAGGGAGCGGCCGGCCTCGCGCCCAATTCTGTCACTTCCCGTCGAGTGGTTCGATTTCCTCGATCGTGACCTCTCCGCCATCTAGCGCGTCCAACGTGAGTCGGCTGCCCCAGAGTAGAGCCATTCCGAGTAGCGGGTCACCTTCCGAACTCAATACCAGCACGTCGATGGTCTGTTCATGCCATGCTACAGCGGCAACGTAAACGTCAAACTCGAACAGTTCTCCATTGGCCAACTCGAAAGTTCTCTGGCCGACAGATTGCAGACCGAGCCATTGGACTATTTCGGTCGGCAACGAAAGTGACCCATTGAAACCGGTATCCAAGACGGCCTCCACGAAGCGAGAATGGCCGTCGTTGCCGACTATTTCTACTGCTATTCTGGCTTGCTGGTCTTGACCGACGAATCCCTTAATCATGGTCTGGCGGAGTTCGGAGTCCGCCCGTGTGACTGTAAGCGGCCCGGTGGCCGACTCGCACTCCGTATGTCACGGCATTCGGCTTTCGGTCCAACAGCCGCTTGGTCGCCACGACGTCGGCTCGAGCTATCTCGTAGTCGCCGGTCTCCACATCGATCACCACGAAGATGCCTTTCTCCAGCGGCCCGACGTGCGGCAGTATCCGATCTCTGAAGATAGCTTCCCCACGGTCTGCTATCCCTCCAGGCTTGTAATGCTGGCCCGCCATGACAACCTCCTCGCTCCTCACGAACATTGCGAACCACCTGCTTCGTCCTTGAAGAATACGGCGGAGCCATCCAACAGGTCAACGGCATAGTTTCCCATTGGCCTACGCCCCGCCCACCGACCACTGAGTTGTTGACGCCTGCCGCCCGCCGCAAATATAATCGCAGCGCCAGTCGCCGGGCCGCCCGATGACCGTCACACACCAACAGTCCGGAGGGCCGCGCAGATGACGCAGCAGTCCCAACCCGAGTACGAAGTCCACCTGCAAAGCGACGTCATGGTCACGCTGCGCGACGGCGTGCGCCTAGCCACCGACCTCTACTTCCCCGCCAGGAACGGCAAGCCCGTCGAGGGGCGCTGGCCGGCCGTTATGCAGCGGACGCCCTACAACAAGGAAGCCCAGCGCAATCGCGCCGAGGCCCGGTACTTCGGCAGCCGTGGCTACGTCGTCATCTTCCAGGACAACCGCGGCAGGTTCAAGTCCGAAGGCTCGTTCGTCAAGTACCTCAACGACCCTCAGGACGGCTACGACACGCTGGAATGGATCGGCAACCAGCCCTGGTCCAACGGCCGCGTCGGCACATTCGGCATATCCTACGGCGCGCACACCCAGGCCGCGATGGCCGCCACCAACCCGCCCAACCTCGCCTGCACCTTCATGGACTGCGGCGGCTTCACCAACGCCTACGACAACTCCTGTCGCAACAGCGGCACCCTGGAGCTGCGCCAGGTCTGCTGGGCCTTCACCCACGCGCGCAACAGTAAGGAGGCGATGTCCGACCCCACGGTCAAGGCCGCCCTGGAGGCTGAGGACCTGCGCGAGTGGTTCCAGCGTATGCCGTGGAAGAAGGGCCAGTCCCCGCTGCGCTGGGCGCCCGACTACGAGGACTACGTGTTCGACATGTGGACGCAGGCCGACTTCGGCGAGTACTGGCAGCAGATAGGCATCTGCAACGAGCTGTACTTCGACCAGTACGCCGACATTCCACAGCTTCACCTTGGAAGCTGGTACGATCCTTACACCCGCACCACTACGCGCAACTACACGGGGCTGTCTCCCATCAAGAGCGGTCCCATCCGCATGGTGCTCGGCCCCTGGACGCACGGCGCCCACGACGTGAGCTACTCCGGCGACGTGGACTTCGGGCCGCGATCCGTCGTCTCGGGCAGCTTGGCCGACGACTACAACCACATGCGGCTGCGCTGGTTCGATCGGTGGCTCAAGGACATGGACAACGGTGTGGAGCGCGACGCGCCCGTCCGGCTGTTCGTGATGGGCGGAGGCGACGGCCGCAGGAACGCCGAGGGCCGCCTCAACCACGGCGGGCGCTGGCGCGACGAGCAGGACTGGCCACTTTCGCGCGCCAACGATTCCACGTTCTACCTACACGCCGGTGGTGCGCTGTCCACCCAGGCCCCACGCGCCGGAGCGCGGCCCAGCGAGTACCTGTTCGATCCCAACAGTCCCGTGCCCACCATCGGCGGCAACATCTCTTCCGGCGCCGACATTATGGAGGGAGGAGCCTTCCACCAGCAGGAAGACCCCCGCTTCTACGGCTCCCGCGAGCCGTACCT